>CACIUX010000004.1 GCA_902589965.1 uncultured SAR86 cluster bacterium | reverse complement strand
TTGATGCAGTCAAATTCGCTGAACTACTGACCTATCTCAAGGAAGAAAAAATCTCTGGACAAGCTACGAAAAAGGTTCTGGAAAACTTATGGGAAAATCCAGATTTATCAGTTTCCAAAAGCATTAAAGACCTGGGTTTAGAGCAAATATCAGACGACAATGAGATTGAAGAGATAATAGAAAAAGTTATAAATAATAATCCCGATCAAAAAGAGCAGTTTCTTTCTGGAAAAGACCGTTTATTCGGATTTTTTGTGGGCCAGGTAATGAAAGAATCCAAAGGTAAGGCCAATCCTAAGCTGGTGAATGAGATTCTAAAAAAGAAATTAGTCTAAGTTACATACATAGTAAGAGCTTCAGCAACATAGGCTGGTTTTTCTTGCCCTTCAATTTCCATTTTTATTTCATTTTTAACTAGATACCTTCCATCCCCTTTATCATCTACAGATAACAAAGTAGCTTTTGTTCGAACCTTTGAACCAACATTTACAGGCGTAAGAAATCTAACCTTGTCTAAACCATAATTAAAAGCCATTTTCATGTTCTCTGGAGCTACTTGAGGAGCTGGCATTCCAGCCATCAATGATAATGAGAGAAAACCATGAGCAATAGTGGAACCGAATAATGGTGTTGCCTTCTCTTCATCGACATGAATAAATTGATGATCTAAAGTTACATCAGCAAATTGATTTATTCTTTCTTGATCAATTTCTAACCAATCTGATGTACCCATATCTTTCCCTATATAATCTTTTAAAGTATTTGCTGGTACTAATCCCGCCATTTCAATCTCCTTTCGTAATTAAATGATTTTTATAATCTTCTCTTAAACCTGTTTTTAATAGTTTTCCGGTTGCGCCGTGAGGTAACTCATCAATGAAGATCACATCGTCAGGCAACCACCACTTTGCAACTTTATCAGAAAGATACTCTAAAACAGATTCTTTTGTACATTCGTCAGAATTTTTAACGACGAAAAGTAGAGGTCTCTCATCCCATTTTTCATGAACAACTCCAACGACACAAGCTTCCAAAACTCCGGGACATCCAAGGGCAGTATTTTCTAGGTCAATAGAACTTATCCATTCACCTCCAGACTTAATTACATCCTTACTCCTGTCTACTATCCTCATGTATCCATCAGGCGAAATAGTTGATACATCACCAGTATCAAACCAACCATTTTTTAAAGCGCTTTCTGATGACTTGTAATATCTTTCAATTATTGCTGGTCCTTTAACCATTAATCTGCCGAAAGTTTTCCCATCGTTAGGCAAAGTATCTCCTTCATCATTAACAATTTTAATTTGGCATCCATAGATTGCTCTTCCTTGGCTGGTTTGAAGCTCATAACGATCATCTAACTCCATTGAATCCATCTCTGCCGTATCTTGATTTAATGTTCCCAAAGGACTCATTTCAGTCATTCCCCACCCATGCAAAAGAAAAACGTTATGTTTTTCTTGGAAGTCTTTTATCATTGACTTGGGAGCGGCAGATCCACCTACCAATACTGAGTTTACATTTTTTAGGGTAATGTTCTTTTCATCTAAATAATTTAGTAACCCGAGCCATACTGTCGGAACGCCTAATAAATTATTTACTCCTTCATCGTTAATCAAGTTGTAAATAGACTCTCCATCAGTGAAAGGGCCAGGAAATACTAATTTACACCCAAGCATACTAGCTGCATAAGGGACTCCCCAGGCATTAACATGAAACATTGGAACCACTGGGAGGACGACGCTTTTTGAAGTTAAATTCATTGCATTTCCTGCACTTGAATACCATGCATGAAGTATTGTAGATCTATGAGAATAGAGAACTCCTTTTGGATTTCCTGTTGTGCCAGACGTATAACATAAAGAGGATGCTGTGTTTTCATCAAAAGTTGGCCAATCAAATTCTTCACTTTCACCTTTAATTAACTCTTCGTAACATATCAAATTTTCTAGCTTTGAATCTTTGGGAAGGTTTTCCTTATCGCATAAAACAATGAAGCCTTTCACATTTTTTAAATTTTTAGCAACTGCCTCAATTATTGATATAAAAGGAAGATCAATAAAAAGATACTTGTCTTCAGCATGATTAACAATGAAATCTATCTGCTCTGGAAAAAGCCTGGGGTTTAAAGTATGCAATACTGCTCCAATCCCGGAGATTCCAAAATAAAGTTCAAAATGTCGGTAGCCATTGACAGCCATCGTGCCGAGAACATCACCTTCTTTAACTCCTAAGTTAACTAAGGCATTGGCAAGCTGCTTTGATCTTTTAGCAGCATCTAAAATAGAATATCTATGAATGTCTCCTTCAACTCTCTTGCTTACTATTTCAGTTTTAGAATTATTTTGAATTGCATGCTCAAGAATTCCTGAGATGAGCAAAGGTTCAGTCATCATATTACCCAACATAATTACCTCTTTTGATTAATATTTATTGAAAGTCTGACTTATTAATGGAGAATATCTTCGATGCAAGTAAGTTTCAATAGTCTGCTTAGATTTAAAATTTTTTATTAGCTCTATATCGTTTAAGGCTTGCACTAAATAAGGTTTCCATTCCAAAAACAAATTATCTTCTGTAGTCTCAAACACTGCTTTCTTAATATCTTTAAAATTTCTAATCATTTTATTGATTTCATATTTATTGATATTTTTGAATGGACTATTAAACAAAGGCAGCAGTTCACTGGGTAAATTTATCTTTTTTTTCTTATCAAAAACTTTACCTATTAAAAATTCATCAGTGTTTATGAGGCCGGTGCCATTAATAATGTGTCCATAAGGATTACCTCTAAAAAAATCTCTGCCCGTAATGTCGCCTAAAAAAAGCCTTGCAGGACAATAATCGTTTGCATAAAAATTATCCCAAATAACCACAGGATTCTTTATTACTTGACCTAGCTCTTTGAGGTGGTCTTGAGAAATAAAATCGCTAACTACTTTTGGACCCGTCCAGAGAAAAAATAAATCATTATTTATATTTTCTGATACTCCTTCGAGATACTTATCATTTTGAATTCCTTTTTTAGAAAAGCTTTGGCAATAAATTGATGGACAAAACCATCCGTTACTTAGACTCAACTTAGTAGTTACCTCTGAAATTAGTTCGCCATGAAATTTACCTAAATCCTTGTCATCAGATTCTATTCCAATGTTATTTATATCAATATCATCAAACAATAAACCCACCTCGGTAAATCCTTTATCAATAGCAAAATTGAACTTTGACAACAGAAGGTTGAAATCTTTCTTAGATTTTCTATCAAAGTCTGCTCCTGGAGATAGTGTATATACTTGAGTTATATTTTTGGGAATGCTGCGTGCTTCAAGAGATTTATCTTTTATTCGCCATTTTTGCCTGATGTAAGAATCTTCTTTTGGCGCATAGATGTAATGGGTAATATTGCTATTCTTAAAACTATAATCGTTCTTTTTTGGCTTTCTGTTATAAAAACCTTCTATGAATCCTCTGATTTTCATAATTAACACTTACCACAAATTTTACATTGGTTATTTTTTTTAAAAGATATTTCCCTGCTTAAATTATCTTTGAAATCATAATCTTGGAAAATTTGGCAGTTCTTGGATATTTTAGTAATGGTTTTTATTGATTCTGAAGCTAACATTGAACCAATTATTCCTACTACTGGAGAAAATATTGCTGATTCTGTACAGCTTAAGTCTTCAGAAGATGTATCTTCAAATAAGCATTCATAACATGCGCTATCATTTTGAAAATCAAATTTCATAAGCTGCCCTTTCCACTGAATGCATGAACCAGAAATTAAGGGTATTTTATTTTTATAACAAAAGTTATTTGTATACCTTCTGGTTTCAAAATTATCAGAACAATCTATAACAATTTCGCTCTTTGTTATTTCATCAGGAACATTATTTTTTTCAAAACTTTGTCTGAATTTTTTTATATTCACATCAGGATTAAGTCTCAATAAAGATGAAACAGCAGCATCGACTTTGAAAGCATTCAGGTCCTCTTCGCGAAATAATATTTGCCTTTGTAAATTACTCAGATCAACTTGGTCAGGATCAAAAAGGTTTAAGTTACCAATTCCGCTTGCAACCAAATACTGCGAGCAGGCGCACCCCAAACCGCCTACTCCAATAATCGTGACAGTAGAATTTTTTAGTAGCCTTTGTCCCTCTACCCCTATATCTGCAAGCATAATGTTTCTGCTATATTTCATCATCTCTTTTTCACTAAAGTTCACTTGGTTAGACACGCTACCCTCCATTTTCCATTCAAATCTTTTAAAAAAGAAATATCACTGTAGTTATTTTGATTTGCTATCTTATTAATAGGATCCTTCTGATCAAATCCATGTTCTAAAAGCAACTTCCCATTTTCTTTTAAGAAAGTAACACTATTTTTTATGATTGTACTAATGTCAGCCAGTCCCTTTTTCTCAGAAAAAAGTGCTGATGGTGGCTCAAACCAAATACCATCCTCATCTCCTTCTAAATCATTACGATAAATATATGGTGGATTAGAAATTATCAAATCCATCGGCTCAAAAAGCCATCTTTTATGCCAATCATGCTGAATTAGAACAGAGTTTTTTAGATTTAGAGCTTTCATATTTTCTCTCGCAACAGATAAAGCTTCAAAACTTTTATCTGTTAAGGTGCAAGCCCAAAAAGGCTTTTCTTTGGCTATTGACATACCTATAGCTCCAGATCCTGTTCCAAGCTCAAGAAGTGAACAATTCTCTAGATCAAAAGAGATGGCTGTTTCTACTAATAATTCTGACTCTGGTCTTGGGATTAACGTACTTTTATTTACCTGAAATTCATCATCCCAAAAAGGTTTTATGCCTGTTATATATGCCAAAGGAAAACCTTCTTCTCTCTTTTTTACAAGATCGGTAAAGGCTTTGTTTGTTGTATCTTGAATTTCAAAATCAGACTTTTTATAAAGATCAACTCTTTCAATTTTGAGGATGTGACACAAAATCAGTTCCTTATCTAATGTTGGCAGGTTAGAAATTGAAAATAACTTTCTGAGATTCGTCATGAGAATGTTTTTTCAAGGTTTGATAATAATCTAGCTTGATTTTCTTCTAATAACGTTGAGATCATGATTTCCATTTCACCATCTAGGAAACCATCCAAATTATGAACCGAAAATTCAATTCTATGATCAGTGATTCTACTTTGAGGAAAATTATATGTCCTAATTTTTTCAGATCGATCTCCGGACCCAACCATATTTTTTCTTTTTTCAGCTTGCTCTTGAGTTAGTTCTTCTTCTGCCATTGCTTTGAGCTTTGCACCGAGCAAAGTAAGTGCTTTTGCTTTATTCTTATGTTGAGACCTATCATCCTGGCACTCAACGACTATTCCGGTCGGAATGTGAGTTAACCTTACGGCTGAATCTGTCTTATTAACATGTTGCCCTCCTGCACCAGAGGCGCGAAAAGTGTCAGTTCTGATTTCAGACTTGTCTATCTCGACTTCTTCAACATCTTCTATTTCCGCAAGAACAGCTACTGAGCATGCCGAGGTATGAATTCTTCCTTGTGATTCAGTTGAAGGAACTCTTTGAACACGATGTATCCCAGATTCAAACTTCAATTTTTTATAAACATTCTCTCCAGAGATCTTTATTACAACTTCTTTAAATCCACCTTGCTCGCTTTCTCTTGACGAAATGAGGTCACTCTTCCATCTATTTCTTTCTGCTAGCCTTAGATACATTCTATAAAGGTCTCCAACAAAAAGTGCTGCCTCATCGCCACCGGTTCCAGCTCTAACTTCAACAAAAACATTTTTATCATCATTCTCATCAACAGGTATAAGAAGATTTTTCAGCTCTATTTCAATCTCAGATATTCTTTCGTTATTTTCTTTAATTTCCTCTTTTGCTAACTCCGCTAAATCCATATCAGATTCATTAAGGACTTCTTCAGCACTTGAAATATTGCTTTCGCACTGAATGTACTCTTCGAATTTTTCTACAATAGGTTTTAAATTAGAATATTCTTTCGATAAAGATGCATACTGCTTTTGATCATTTATTACATCTGGCATGCTCAATTTAGTCTGAATATCAGAGAAATTATCCTTAATCTCAGTTAATCTTGTTTTTATTGAATCTAACATTTGTAAAATTTTTAAAAGATGAATAAAAATTCAATCCTGAGGTCAATTCTACTTATTTTTATTTTAGTATCCTATCTTTCGTCTTGTGCAACTGTTAAAGATGACTTAATTACTTCAAAAAATGGTAGAGATTTTTTAGATGCAAGTTTTTCATTTACAACAAGGGAATCTTTCCTCAACGGAAAAGTCACTTTTTTAAAACAAAAAGAAAAGATAATAATAAATTTTAAAAGTAGTAGGTTCTATCCAAAATTCAGCCTTGTGTTCAAAAATAAAGATACATATCGATTACTAGTCAATAATTCTTTCAGAAGAAAAGCAGAAGGAATAATTCAAAAGAATGATAAATTAATTTTTACACTTTATTCTGTAGTGGATTGGTACTACAGAGATTGCCTATCTGGAGACTGCAAACTCCTAAAAATAATAGAAGATTCTATCCTTATTGAAAAAATATCCGACGCTCAAGAAGATAAGGATAAATTAGTTGCAACTAATCCATTTTATAAACTTAAGATTTTAATAAATAAATGAAAGTTTCCTGTCCAGCGAAGTTAAACATTGGTCTGAAAATAAATTCAAAGAGACCTGATGGCTATCATGATCTTGAAACTGAGTTCAGATTAATATCTTTGTATGATTATCTTGAGATAAAAGAAAGTAAAAATTTCGAACTTAAAATCAATAATGATGAAATTAAAACTGAAGATAATCTCATTACAAAAGCTTATTTTTTGATGAAAAGCTTATGCAATGAAAAATCTGATTTCTCTTTTAAAGTACATAAAAATATACCAATAGGTGCAGGCTTAGGGGGTGGAAGTTCAAATTGTGCCTCTACATTGATCGTTCTAAATAAACTTTTTAAATTAAATTTACCGGATAAGAAGTTATTAAAAATTGGACTTAATCTTGGAAGCGATGTTCCTTTTTTCATAAAAGGAGAAAATTCTATTGCTAAAGGAAGAGGCGAATTACTTGAAACTATTGAAATAGAGGCAAATTATTATTTAATTATCCATCCAGATATAAAAATTTCCACGGCTGATGCATTCAAGTTTTATGAAGAAAATAAGACAGATTTTCCAAAACATTTAAAAAATGATTTTGAGTACTTTGCAAGAAAAGTATATCCAGAAATAAATGAAATTTTTAACCTCATGTCTCAATATGGAACTGTAGAATTATCTGGAACTGGCTCTTCAATGTATTTAAATTTTAATTCTTCAGAAGAGGCGTATACAATTGCAACGAAAGTTCCGACTAACTGTAAGTTTTTTGTAACAAGAAGTTTAGACAAGTCTCCGATATATGATGAACTTAATAAATAATGGGGTGTGGCCAAGCGGTAAGGCAGCGGCTTTTGATGCCGCCATGCGTAGGTTCGAATCCTACCACCCCAGCCAGATAAAATGTTAAAGCCTGCCAAAAATCTTATTTTATTTTCAGGTAATGCTAACAATATGTTAGCTGGAAAGATTGCTAAAAAACTTGGTAAAAATCTAGGAAAAGCTGAAGTTGAGAGATTCAGCGATGGCGAGTCAGATGTAAGGATAAACGTTAATGTCAGAGGAAAAGATGTATTCATAATCCAATCAACTTGTTCTCCTGCAAATGAAAATCTCATGGAGTTATCAATTATGATAGATGCTTTAAGGAGAGCGTCTGCATCCAGAATTACCGCAGTGATCCCCTATTTTGGTTATGCCAGACAGGATCGAAGGGTTAGATCTGAAAGAGTGCCTATTTCAGCAAAACTAGTTGCTGAAATTCTTCAGATTGCTGGTGCAAATAGAATCATGACTCTGGATTTACACTCAGACCAAATACAGGGTTTCTTCAATATACCTGTGGATAATATCTATGTTACAAAAGCATTCTTAAATCACATAAACAGATCAAGATATCCAAACCAAATTGTAGTTTCTCCTGATGTAGGTGGTGTTGTAAGAGCAAGAGCACTAGCAAAATATATGGGGGATACTGATTTAGCTATCATCGATAAAAGAAGAGAAAAGGCGAATGAATCTGAAGTCATGAATGTTATTGGGGACGTTAAGAAAAAAACATGCATTATTATCGATGACATAATTGATACAGCAGGAACTCTCTGCAACGCTGCCGATGCATTGAAAAAACATGGCGCTCAAAAAGTTTATGCTTATATTTCTCACCCAGTTCTCTCTGGTTCTGCAATTGAAAAAATATCCAAATCAAAGCTAGACTCATTGATAGTAACTGATACAATTCCGCTCTCAAAAGAGGCTGAAAATTGTAAAAAAATAAAGATTGTCTCCATGGATTCAACATTAGCAGGCGCTATAACAAGAGTGAATAGAGAAGAATCAATCAGTGAAATGTTTTTATAAAAAATGAGCGAAAAAATAACTATATCTGGTGAATCCAGACAAGAAACAGGTAAGGCAAATTCAAGAAGCTTGAGATCTTCTGAAATAGTCCCCGGGGTTATATACGGAGAAGAAAAATCTTCAAATATTAAAGTCTTGGAGAAAGATCTTAAAAAAATTCTTGAAAACCCAAGTATTTTTTCCCAAGTCATCGATTTGAATATTGATGGATCCCCTTTTGAGGTTCTATTGAAAGATATTCAAAGAAACCCGAGAAATGATAGACCTTCACACGTTGACTTCCTTGTTGTTTCAAAAGATACGAAAGTGACTGTTAATGTCCCATTAAAATTTATTAATGAGGATATTTGTATTGGCGTCAAACAACAAGGCGGTATGATTTCTCACCTCAGAAACGAAGTAGAAGTTTTATGCTCTGCAGCCTCTCTTCCGGAATTTATTGAAATCGACACTCAAAACATTGAATTGAATCAATCTGTAATGATGTCAGAAATTTCCTTACCCGAAGGTGTCGAACTGACCAGCGTATTAAATGATCTTCAAGATCAACCTGTTCTCTCTTGTTCTGTTACCAGAGCCTCTCTTGAAATTGATGATGATCCTGTGATTGGAGAAGATGGTGAAGAAGTTTCAGACGATGCTGAAGCTTCTGCCGATTCATCTAAAACAGACGAGCCTCAAGAAGAAGAATCTAACGATAACTAATTTATGGAAACCTTTTTAGTGGTTGGGTTAGGAAATCCTGGCTCAAGGTATGCTAATACAAGACATAATGCGGGAACGGATTTCGTTCATATGCTTTGTGAGAAGTATAATGTTGAGTTAACAGAAAAGAAAAAATATAAAGCTTCTATAGGAAAATTTCTATTGAAAGATATGGAGGTCATCCTTTCTATCCCTACCCTGTTTATGAATCAAAGTGGAAAAAGTGTTGCTCCTACTGTAAAAGGGGAAAATATAAAATTAAAAAATCTTCTTGTTGTTCATGATGACCTAGATCTTCCTCCTGGAGTATCAAAATTAAAATTCTCGGGAGGAGATGGGGGTCACAATGGCTTAAAAGATATTATGCAGAGCTTGTCTGGTGAAAAAGATTTTAAGAGGCTAAGAATTGGTATAGGTCATCCAGGCGATACAAAAAAAGTTAATTCCTTTGTCGTAAAAAAAGGATCTTCTAGTGAAAGAAAAAATAAACTTATAGCAATGCATAATGCTTTGGAAGTTTTTGAACTTGTTGCTTTTGATGATTGGGAAAAAGCTTTGACGCAATTACATTCAAAAAAATAATGGGACTTAAATGTGGGATTGTGGGATTACCTAACGTAGGAAAATCTACCTTATTCAATGCGTTAACATCTTCTGGCATACAAGCTGAAAATTTTCCATTCTGCACAATTGATCCTAATGTTGGAATAGTAAATCTTCCTGACAAAAGACTAAATAAAATAGCTGAAATTGTTGATCCTGAGGAAATAATTCAATCAACTGTTGAATTTGTTGATATCGCAGGTCTTGTTGAGGGAGCTTCCAAGGGAGAGGGTTTAGGTAATAAGTTTCTTGCAAATATCAGAGAAACAGATGCGATTATTCATGTGGTTAGATGCTTTGAAGATGAAAGCATAATTCATGTCAAAGATAAAATATCTCCTCTAGATGATATAAGAACGATAGAACTTGAACTTATCCTTGCTGACATGGAAGTTCTTGAGAACGCCATTGAAAATGTTAAGAGGAGAGCTAAAAGTGGCGACAAAAAGCTTCTCTTTACCTTAAAAGTTTATGAAAAAACACTGGAATTTCTCAATAAAGAAGAGAATTTAAGAAATATAAACTTTGAAAATAACGATTTAGCTGAACTTAAAGGCTTAAATCTTATTTCAATCAAACCTGTTATATATGTTGCAAACATAGACGATAGCCTTGAAGAAAATGAATTTTATTCATCTGTTAAAGAATTCGCCTCTGAAAATAATTCTCAAGTCATTGGTCTATGCAATCAGCTAGAAGCTGAAATAGCTGAGCTTGGAGATGACAAAGATGATCTTCTGCGAGATATAGGTCTGAAAGAACCTGGATTAAACGTCATGATCAGGGCAGCATTTGATAGCTTAGGTCTTCAAACCTTTTTTACGGCCGGAAAAAAAGAAGTAAGAGCTTGGGAAATAAAAAAAGGATCTCTGGCTCCTCAAGCTGCAGGAACAATTCATACAGACTTTGAAAAAGGTTTTATCAGAGCTGAAACCATTTCCTATGAAGACTATATTGAGTTTAATGGTGAACTAGGAGCTAAAGAGGCGGGAAAATTAAGATCCGAAGGTTCTGAATACATCATTGAAGATGGAGACATAGTTCACTTCAGATTCAATGTATAGCTTGTTGCTTGACTTTTAATGATCAGACTAAGAGAATTCTCTTTCTTTGGCTATGTAGCTCAGCTGGTTAGAGCGCTGCACTCATAACGCAGAGGTCGGTAGTTCAAGTCTACCCATAGCCACCAGATTTATCCTTCGGTAGTTTCTTCCGGTGAATTTACTGCTTTGATGCTAAGTTTTACCCTACCTCTGTCATCAATACCAATGACTTTAACATCGACTTCTTCTCCTTCAACAAGGTAGTCAGAAACTTTCTCAACCCTTTCTTCCATGATTTCTGAGACATGGACTAGGCCTTCTTTTCCACCATCTATTGAAACAAAAGCTCCGAACTCGACAATTTTAACTACAGTTCCGGTATATATGTGACCGACTTCAGGATCTGCAACAATTTGATTAATAAGGTCTATGGCTGTTTGCCTTGATTCAGGTGAATCGCCAAATATTTTAATTTCTCCATCATCATTAATATCCACATTTGCACCAGATTTTTCGGTAATACTTTTAATTACCGAACCGCCTTTTCCAATCACTTCTCTAATTTTATCTTTTGCAATAGTCATATTTACGGCTTGCGGGGCATTTGGAGAAAGCTCTTTTCTTGGTGAGTCCAATACAGAATCCATTTTTTCAAGGATGTGAGTCCTTGCTGTCTGTGCTTTCTCAAGAGCTACCTCCATTATCTCTTCTGATATTCCTTTAACTTTAATATCCATCTGAAGAGCCGTTACTCCATCTGAAGTTCCTGCTACCTTAAAATCCATATCTCCCAGATGATCTTCATCTCCTAAAATATCTGTTATGACACAGAAATCATCGCCATCAAGAACAAGTCCCATAGCTACTCCTGCCACAGCTTTCTTAATAGGAATTCCTGCATCCATCATTGATAGACTTGAAGAACAAACTGTTGCCATGGAACTAGAGCCATTCGATTCAGTTATTTCGGATACAACCCTTATGGTGTAGGGAAACTCTTCTTGGGATGGCAAAACTGCTTCCAAAGCTCTTCGTGCTAATTTTCCATGACCGATTTCTCTTCTTTTCGGTGCACCTATAAAACCTGCCTCACCAACAGAAAATGGAGGAAAGTTATAATGAAGCATAAAGGGATCATTTGTTGTACCTTCTAGAGCATCAATCAATTGAGCATCTCTGGACCCACCTAGTGTTGCAACACCAATAGATTGGGTCTCACCTCTCGTAAACAAACAAGAACCATGCGATTTATTTAAAAATCCAACTTCTATATCTATTGGTCTGACTGTATCAAGGTCTCTTCCATCTATTCTTGAATCTCCATTAAGGAGTCTAGATCTTACTATTTCTGATTCTACTGATTTGAAATATCCAGAAATAGCGTTTTCATCTTCCAAATCTTCATCACTAAGACTCTCTTTCATTTTATCTCGAGCAAGAGAGACTGATTCTTGTCTTTTAGCCTTTTCTGGAATCGAATAAGCACTCACTAGGTCATCTCTTATGATGTTTATTATTTTTTCTTTTAATTCAGAATTATCTTCTTTTATAGAATATTCAATTTCAGGAATAGAGGTTTTTGAAGCGAGCTCTTCGATTAAAGTAATTGTTTTTTGCATTTCTTGATGAGCAAATAAAACAGCTCCGAGCATTTGATCTTCTGAAAGTTCTTTTGCCTCAGATTCAACCATCAAAATAGCATCTTTCGTTCCAGCAACAACCATATCCAACATTGATTTTTCAAGTGATTCATTATCAGGATTGAGCACATATGATCCATCAACAAATCCGACTCTTGCAGCAGAAATTGGACCCTCAAAAGGAAGACCGGATATAGCTAAAGCAGCAGATGCTCCAATAAGAGAAATAATCTCTGGACTTTCATTCTTATCAGCAGACAAAACTGTGCATATTACCTGGACCTCTTGAAAATAACCTTTCGGAAATAAAGGTCTTAAAGGTCTATCAATAAGTCTTGAGACAAGTGTTTCTTTTTCAGTTGGTCTACCCTCTCTTCGAAAAAAACTGCCTGGAATCTTTCCTGCAGCATAATATTTTTCTGTGTAATTTACTGTTAGTGGAAAAAAAGATTGGCCTTCTGGCTCTCTTCCAGCAACAACAGTTACTAGAACTTGATTATCACCAGAAGAAGCAATGATAGATGCTGTTGCTTGTCGTGCTATTTTTCCTGTTTCTAATTTTATTTCTCTTCCAGCCACATTTGTTGTAACTGACGCATAAGTCTCTTCAAACATTTTATTTCCTTTATAAATCTGAATCGAAATTACTTTCTTAGATTCAGTGCTTCTAGAACAGAAGAATAAGCCTCGGGATCTTTTCCTTTGAGATAATCTAATAATTTTCTCCTAGAATTCACCATTCTTATAAGTCCTTGACGGGAGTGATGATCCTTCGCATGATCTTTAAAATGCTTCTGTAACGATTCAATATTCGCAGTTAATAAAGCTATTTGAACCTGAGGTGAACCAGTATCTCCATCCGATACGGCGAATTTACTTACAATTTCATTTTTCTGTTCTGTTGTTAAACTCAATGAGTCCTCCTAGTTTTTAAGATAAAGATAGAAAATTTTCTAGGAATCGTTTTGGTTTAAGTAAACCTTCATCATATTCTACCAATCCAATGAATCCCCTTTTGGAATCCCTTAGCCTTAAAATAGTCGAAGAATCGTATTTCAAGTTAGATTCGACGAATTGGCCGTTTCTTAATTTATCCACTATATCTGGCGCGCATTGTATCTCATTAAAGCAATTTAGTGCATCATTTGGTGAAATTATTTTATCGGTAGGTAAACTGTCTTGAGGGAGTTTGATTGCATTTTTCACATGGAAATTCCCTGATCTGGTTCTTCTAAGATCTTTCAAATATGCAGGACAATTAAATAGTTCACCGATATCTTCTGCTAAGGATCTTACGTAAGTTCCAGAGCTACAAGAGACTTCAATATTAACTTCATTTCCAATTATGGATAAAAGTTTTATTGAAGATATAAAAATTTCTCTTTCATCTTTGTCTATTTTTATGCCTTTTCTTGCGTACTCATATAGAGATTTTCCTTTGTGTTTTAAGGCTGAGAATGCTGGAGGTTTCTGTTTAGATTTGCCCAAGAATTTTTGAATTGTATTTTCTACATCTTTTGAAGATAAATCTAAAAATGAAAATTCTTTTGAATCAATTATCTCTCCTTCAGAGTCACCAGTGCTAGTCTTTTTTCCAAAGTATATGCATGCTTGATAAGTTTTTTCAGACGAGCTTAGATATGAAGCAAATCTGGTCATTTGATTAAGACAAACTACCAAAATTCCAGTAGCCATTGGATCAAGTGTTCCACAATGTCCAATTTTTAGTACCGGTTCTAATTTTGATAGTCTTCTTATATGGGAAGCAGACGACTCATCTTTTGGCTTATCAATTTGAAGTACACCATTAATCATAAATGCTTAGCTCATCATAAATGAAAATCAAACTTGGAACTCTTTTCAAAGATAAATTTTTTGCCAGACTTGATCTTAAAAAGCCTGATGCATTTTTAAAACCTTTTTCTAAGTCTGCTTGATCAGAAGAAGATATCAAATTTCTATAAAAGATTTTGGCTATCTTCATATTGTCAGACATCTCCACTTTAGTAATGACTGTATTCTCTAGTCGGGGATCTTTTACCTGCGTTTGAACTAAATTTGAAATTTCCCTGAATATTAGATCTGCAATCCTGTCAGACCTTTTAAATGAGTATTTATTTGTCAAGATTCAAGTTTTCTAGCTATTTCTTCTCTTTCGTATACTTCAATGACATCGCCAACTTTTGCATCAGTATAATTGGTAATTCCTATACCACATTCAGTACCGCTTTTTACTTCTGAAGCCTCATCTTTGAATCGTCTTAAAGAGTCTAATTTTCCTTCATGAATTACAATATTATCTCTCAGCACTCTTACGAGTTTATTTGCCATTATGCTTCCATCAGTAACCATTGAGCCTGCAATGAGTCCAAATTTAGGAGATTTGAATAATTCTTTTACTTCTGCGATACCCAGTTGTCTTTCTTTTATCTCTGGCTCTAAAGATCCTTCTATCAAAGCTTTAATTGAATCCAACAAATCGTAAATTATGCCGAAATATTTTATCTCTATTCCTTCGCTTTCTGCCAAGTTGAGTGCGGTGGTATCAGCTCTCACATTGTAGCCAAAAATAGTTGCCTCCGATGCAATTGCTAAGTTGACATCATTTTCGCTAATAGAGCCCACTCCATCGAGTACAATTTTTAAATTAACCTCATCAACCTTCATATTGAGAACTGAACCAGATAGAGCTTCCAATGTTCCGTTGGAGTCTGATTTAAGAATAAGATTTACTGAAGGTTTAGTTCCATCAGCATTTGCAAATATATTTTCAGAATTTAGAGAGCCCATTCTAGAAAGTCTTTTTTCTCTTTCTTTAGTAGCTCTTTCTTCTGATAGATTTTTTGCTGTTTTTTCATCTTTTAATACATAAAACTGATCCCCTGCTGTCGGAGGATATTCCAAACCTGATATAAATACTGGCGAGGAAGGTTGCGCAGTTTTAATTGGTTTATCATTAAAATCTTTTAGAGCCCTAATTTTCCTAGTTTGATCACCTACAAGAATGAAGTCACCAGTATTTAGGCTGCCTTGCTGAATTAATAGTGTTGCAACTGCACCTTCACCTCTTTTTACTCCAGATTCTAAAACTACTCCTGTTGCAGGTCCTTCAAAAGATGCCTTTAAGTCCATGATTTCTGCTACCAAGAAAATTGTTTCTAATAATTCAGGGACTCCTTCTCCGGATTGGGCTGAAACAGGAACCATTTGAATATCACCGCCCCAATCTTCCGCTACAAGCTCTTCCTTAGCTAAATCCCCTTTGATTTTATCTACATCAGCTTCTGGTTTATCAATTTTATTTATTGCAACCACAATTTGCACACCAGCAGCTTTGGCGTGATTTATCGCTTCCACTGTTTGAGGTTGGACGCCGTCATCAGCAGCAACAACAAGAACAACAACATCTGTAGAATTTGCTCCTCTTGCTCTCATTTTTGAGAATGCAGCATGGCCTGGTGTATCAATAAATGTGAGGTTCTTATCCTCAATTGATACTTGATAAGCACCTATGCTTTGAGTGATGCCTCCCTCTTCTTTATCTGCAACTGAGGAATTTCTTATGTAATCAAGAAGTGAAGTTTTTCCATGATCAACATGTCCCAGTACAGAAACGATAGCATCTCTTCCAATTTGCTCTCCTTCTTGAGCAAATCCCTCGAGCATTTTTTCCTCAGCTTCATTTTCTTGAATCGGATTGCCTACATGGCCCAGTTCAGTCGTTATAAGAACTGCAGTTTCTTGATCAAGAGATTGATTCACCGTGGCCATAATTCCGTTATTCATAAGAGCTTTAATAAGGTCAGAAGACTTCACGGAGAGTCCTTTGGCAAGTTCAGCTACAGAAATAGTTTCAGGGATTGATATCTCTTTTTGAATAAATTCAGAAGGCTTCTCAAATTTTTGAACTGATGCAAGCTGAGATTCTAAAAACTTTTCACCTTCTTGTTCTTTTTTATCTAGTTTTGAATCTTTGGCGGGACTTTTGAGATCTTTTCTCTGAGTTTTAGTTGATTTTTTTGCTGAAGTACTACCTTTACTTTGTTTTGCCTGCTCCTGTTTTGTCTTCCTTATTACCTTGGTAGAAGAATCTTTTATTCTTTTTTCTCTTTCTTCGTCTTGGGCTTTCTTGTCACTAGACGCCCGAACTCTCCTTTTTTCAGCAGCCTCAAAATCAATTGTTCCAGATAAATCTCCCGATGAACTTTTTTCATTCGCAGATTGATTCTCAGATTTAAACCTAGTAATAGAGATTTGTCCTTCATCATTCTTAGTCTCGGTCTTTGTTTTCTTAGCAATTGAAATAGTTTTCTTGGAACCTTTCTTGGTGCTCTTAATATGTTCAAGAATTTTTTTTCTATCTTCCGTAGAAATATTATCGTTGGCAGATGATTGAGATAGACCTGCTTGATTTATTGCTTCTAACAATGAATCTACTTCGTATCCAATGACTTTTGCTAAATCACTTACATCCATATTTTCTATTCCTCAAACCAATCGGATCTTGCATCCATAATAATTTTTGCAGCTAATTCTTCATCTATTTTGGTCATTTCTACTAATTCATCAACAGATAGATCAGCTAACTCATCTTTACTAGATAAATTATCTGAAAGAACTTTTGCAATTTCTTCATCGACATCATCTAAAGAATTAAAGTCAAATGCTTCTTCCATATCTGAAAGAGCAATTTCAATAAGTGCATCAGAGGCTCTTTCAATTAATGTTTCAGCAATTTCCTCAGTAATCTCCTCTATTTCACAAAGTTTTGATATTTCAGCTTCTGCAATAGAATTAACTGATTCAAAACCATTAGAAATTAAAATTTCTGAAGTGGAAGTATCAATATCTAAGTATTTTTCAAGAATATTTGAAGCTTGATCAGAACCAGAAGATTCTTTATCTTCATTCTCTCCACGAATCTGGATATCCCATCCAATAAGTTCTGAAGATAATCTTATATTTTGACCATTTCTTCCTATTGCTTGAGCCAAACTTTCATCTTTGACCTGAACTTCCATTTTATCTGCGTCTTCATCTAAAACTATCGAAGTAACTTCAGCTGGTGACAAAGTATTTATAAGCAATTTTGCTGGATCATCTTCCCAGACAATAATATCAATTCTCTCATTACCTAATTCATTTGAAACTGCTTGAACTCTCGCTCCCCTCATTCCTACACATGCTCCAACAGGATCAATTCTTGTATCGTTTGTTTTGACTGCAATCTTAGACCTTCCTCCAGGTTCTCTAGCCACAGCTCTTATCTGGACTACTTCTTCAGCTATCTCAGGAACCTCTAACTTGAATAATTCAACCAACATCTCTTTTGACCCTCTAGATAAAGTTAATTGTGAACCTCTATTCTCACGAACAGTTTCTTCAAGAATAGCCCTAACCCTATCTCCAATACGATATATCTCTCCTTGAATCAAATCTGATCTAGGTAGAATTGCATCAGCTCCTTCTCCAAGATCAACAATGATTGTTTCTCTAGTAACTTTCTTTACTGTCCCAGTAACAAGTTGACCTAAGTAAGATCTGAATTTTTTAATTATCTCAAGCCTTTCTGCATCCCTTACTTTTTGAACAATTACCTGTTTTGCTATTTGAGCAGCAATTCTTCCAAACTCAACATTTTCAATCTTTTCTTTGACCAGATCGCCAATAGAAAGATTTTTTTCCTCTGCATCATCACTATCTATAAGAATGTGCATTTCAGGGGTTTCATAGTCATCAACTTCGACTACCTCCCAACATCTGAAAGTTTCATAATCTCCTGTCTGCTGATCTATATCCACGCGGATATCTACCTCATCAGCATATTTTTTCTTAGCAGCACTAGCTAAAGCAAATTCAATTGCTTCAAAAATAGTATCTTTTGGTAATGCTTTCTCGTTAGAGACTGATTCTGCAACCATTAATATTTCATTATTCATTTGATACCTCAAAAATTGGTTCAAGTCTTGCAACTATAACTTTGTCAAAATTAATAAAGAATTCGTTTTCATCTTTCAAAAAAATACCTTCCTCGTTGGCATTAATCAGTAAAGCAGTTTTGGTTACTTTTTTATTTCCGTCATAAAATTTTACTTTAATCTCATGTCCAATAAATTCATGAAATTGCTCTAATTTAAAGAATTTTCTATCCAGTCCTGGTGAAGATACTTCTAAAGTATAATCAAATGATACAAGCTCTATATTTGTGAGTAATTCATTCACTTGATTGCTAACTTTCTGGCAGTCATCTATGTCAACGCCGTTTTTTTTATCTATAAAAATCCTTATTAATTTAGATCTTGAATTCCCTGATAATTCAATCCCCCATAGAGAAAGACCAAAAGATTCAATATCTTTTGTAATGTTTGTTTCTAACTTTTCTATAGTACTTGTCATAACCACATATAAAAGGGGCCCATAAAGGGCCCAAAAAATGGTAGCGGGGGCAGGATTTGAACCTACGACCTTCGGGTTATGAGCCCGACGAGCTACCAGACTGCTCCACCCCGCAATATTCTTAAACTGCGCGAGTATAGGTTTTTAAAGCTTGTTTTTCAAGTAAATTGGTGCCGAAGAGAGGATTCGAACCTCCACGGACAGTTGTCCACTACCCCCTCAAGATAGCGTGTCTACCAGTTCCACCACTTCGGCCCTTATTCTGGTAATTCTTGAATGATTTCTTCTTCAATCTGTTCAATATTATTTTGATCAATAAGAAAATCAAATTCATTATTAATTTCATTTTTTTGAACTATTGATATAGAAATAGTTACAACGAAGAATATAGCTACTAAAACCCAAGTGACTTTTGTTAATAAATTGGTTGAATCAATAGGACCAAGCATTGGATTTGAAGAACCAGAACCAAATGCAGAACCAATATCGGCTCCTTTACCGTGCTGCAACAAAATTATTCCAACCAATAATATGGCTGAAATAACCTGAAATATAATCAAAAAAAGAATCATTACTCTAAACTCTGCGCGATATTAGCAAATTCTTTAGGGTCAAGAGAAGCATTTCCTACTAAAAATCCGTCGATGCCGTCTACTTTGGCAAGGTTCTTAGCACTCTCTGAAGTTACACTGCCCCCATAGACCAGTGTCAAATCTCTGCCTAAATTGTCTCTAACTAATTCTTTTATGATAAGAGAAACCTCTTCTAAATGCTCATTTTGAACAGCTATTCCAGAACCAATAGCATAAATGGGCTCGTAGGCAATCAAAACACTTTTTGATAAGTTTTTAAGAGGAAATAAATTTTCAGTTAATTGATGTTTTATTTTTTTTTCTGTTCCACCTTTGGAATATTCATCCTGATTTTCACCAATGCACAAAATAGGTATAAGATCACAATTAAAGGCTGTTTGAACTTTATTAAGAATAGTTTCATCGTCTTCCCCATGAAGCCTGCTTTCGGAGTGGCCTACTATTGAGTAAGAAGCTCCAATATTTCTGAGCATTTTCCCTGATATTTGACCAGTAAATGCGCCCTCAGTCTCTGAAGATAAATTTTGAGCGCCGATTAAAATTTTTTTGTGAGTTTTCGATGATTTTTTATAAAAATCCTCTATATCTAGATAGTTAGGGCAAATTACTACCTTAATTTCATCTGAGATTTTATTCAGATCAAAATCTTGCAACCATGCATCCAGATTAACAAAGTTCATTTTCCAGTTTGCAACTAAATGCTTCATGAAATTGATTCTACAAGATCAGTTAATAAAGCTGATTGCTCTGAAGTTGCTTCTTGAGAATTACTTTCAACCATTATTCTAATCTTGTGTTCTGTGCCAGATTTTCTTATGAGTACTCTGCCATCAAAAGTTTCTAATAACTCTTCTGATTTTTTTTGAGCTTTCTGTAATTTTTTATTTTTTAAAACTTTATTTCCATCCTTAACTTTTACATTGGTAAGAATTTGAGGATATTTTTTAAACTCTGAAAGTAATTCGGGTATTGTTTTATTTAAAACTACAATAGATTGAAGAAACTGAATCGCAGCGATTATTCCATCTCCAGTATTTGATTTATCTAGGCAAAGAATATGTCCAGACTGTTCTCCTCCAAGAGTCCAATTAAGTTCATTTAACTTTTGTAAAACATACTTATCGCCAACATCCGATCTAACCAACTCAATGCCCTCATCGTTAAAAGCTTTCTCTAACCCTTTGTTTGTCATAAGAGTACCAACTACTCCTTTAACGCCAAGGTGTATTTTTGACTCAAATTTATTTTTTGCGATGACATATAAAATATCGTCTCCATCTAATTCTCGACCGTTTGAATCAATAATAATTAATCGATCTCCATCACCATCAAGAGCAATGCCAAAATCTGCATTTTTATTTAAAACTTCATCTTTTAAAAAATCTATATTGGTACTTCCGCAATCTTTGTTAATGTTTAAACCATCCGGACTATCAGCAATCGAATAAACTTCGGCTCCTAACTCTTTAAAAACTTTGGGTGCAACTTCATAGGCAGCGCCATTAGCTGAGTCAATAACAAGACTTAAACCTGAAAATGAAATATCTTCACTTAAAGTATTCTTACAAAATTCAATGTATCTACCTTTTGCATCACTAATCCTTGCTGCCTTGCCGAGATTTTCAGGATGCACGAATTCATAAGCTTCTTCAGCAAATTTTTCTATTTCTCTTTCATTCTCAATGGACAACTTTTCTCCATTTTCATCAAAAAATTTAATGCCATTATCTTCAAATGAATTATGTGAGGCACTTATTACCACTCCAGCATGTCCTTTGAATGTAGATACCAAATATGAAATTGCCGGCGTTGGCAAAGGGCCTACTAATCTGACATTTACTCCAGATGAAATAATTCCAGCTTGAAGGGCAGACTCCAGCATGTATCCGGAAATTCTTGTATCTTTTCCGATTACTAAAGTGTTGATTCCCCTTTTTTTGAAATGTCTCCCTGCAGCATGACCAAGTTTAAGGACTGACTCTGGGTTAACTTCATTATCTATAGATCCTCTTACACCGTCGGTACCAAAAAATATTAGTTTTCTATCTCTCATAAATACCTAATTTTTCTAATTCCTCTCGAAGGTGTTTAACTTCGTGACTTCTTATTATATTGCTCCCGCCTAGAGCACAAATTATACCACTCAGTAAGCTAGCTGATAGTTTAGTTTTTGAGGTATCTTTAAAGAAATCTGCAAAAGATTTTTTCCTTGAAGTTCCGGTAAGTATTTTCCTATTTCCTTTTTTGAAAAAATTTATATTAGTCATCATTAATATATTCTCCAGAGGTGTTTTCCCATAACCAAACCCGGGGTCAAAAAAGCATTGTTTAATATCTATGCCTTTCGAAAGATATGATTTTTCTTTAGCCTGAAAGAAGTTATCCACATCCAAAAGAATATTTGATGTTTTTTTTGTTTTATTTCCATGATGAGTTGTGCATATGAAAAGTTCTTTTTCTTTTGCCAACTTTAACTTCTTTTGAGATATGTTCTTTGAAACATCGTTTATAAATTTCATTCCGAATTTAGAAGCTTCGCAGAGAACTTTATAATCCCTTGAATCAACGGAGATCATAATATCTTCATCCTTTATCTGTTCTAATACCGGAATCAATCTATCTATTTGGACTTGTGAAGGAATTTCAGTGAAGCCTGGCCTCGTTGACTCAGCTCCAAAATCTAGAATATCGGCTCCTTCGTTTATAAGTTTTTCAACTTTTCTAAGAGCTTTAGATAAATCAACTTTATCACCGGAAAATAGATGACCACCATCTGAAAATGAATCAGCAGTTAGATTTATTACCCCCATTAATCTAGGAGACTCTTTTATGAGGCTCCCAGATACAGAAGGCATATTAAGTTTGGTTTGCAGGTTCTTCTATAGAGGAGCTTTTTTTGCCAGTATTCTTTGGAGCAGAATCATCATCTGACTCTCTTCTTGGTTTAGCCCCTGCCATAATGTCATCAATTTGCGCTGTATCAAGCGTTTCCAGCTCGACTAAAGACTCAGACATTAAATGAAGTTTATCAATATTATCCTTAAGAATTTTGGTTGCTCTTTTGTAACAATCATCAATAATTTTCTTGATTTCTTTATCAATCTTCTCTGCAGTTTGATCAGAAATTCCTTTAGATTGTGAACTAGCCGATCTTCCTAGAAAGGGCTCGTCTGAATCTTCGTCGTATTTCATTGGTCCGATTGCAGTTGATAAACCCCATTTAGTGACCATGTTTCTTGCTAAATCTGTAGCTCTTTCAATGTCATTAGAAGCACCGGTGGTAATGCCTTTATCACCATAAATTAATTCTTCTGCTATCCTGCCACCAAATAAACCACAAATTCTATCGAGAATTTCTTGTTTGCTGTTACTGTATTTATCCTCTTCAGGGAGAAAGACGGTCACTCCTAAAGCTCTTCCACGAGGAATTATGGATACTTTGTAAACTGGATCATGTTCTTCAAGCAATCTACCAACAATTGCATGACCAGATTCATGGTAAGCCGTTTTAATTTTATCGGCTTCATTCATAACCATGGACTTTCTTTCTGCACCCATCATGACTTTGTCTTTTGCCAATTCAAGCTCTTCCATAGTGACTTTCTTTTTTCCTGCTCGAGCAGAGAACAAAGCAGCTTCGTTGACCAAGTTAGCTAAATCAGCACCTGAAAATCCTGGGGTACCTCTTGCAATAAAGGATACTTCAACATCCTTATCTACTGGCACTTTTCGAATATGCACTTTAAGTATTTGCTCTCTACCTTTGATATCTGGCAAAGGAACGACAACCTGTCTATCAAATCTACCAGGCCTCAAAAGAGCTGGATCTAGAACGTCAGGTCTATTTGTTGCAGCAATTATGATGATTCCTTCATTAGCTTCAAAACCATCCATCTCAACAAGTAGTTGGTTTAGTGTTTGTTCTCTTTCATCATGTCCTCCTCCGAGACCCGCACCACGATGTCTTCCAACAGCATCGATCTCATCTATAAACACAATACATGGTGACTGTCTTTTAGCTTGCTCAAACATGTCTCTCACTCTTGAAGCACCAACTCCAACAAACATTTCGACAAAATCAGACCCTGATATTGAGAAAAAAGGAACTTTTGCTTCACCTGCTATAGCACGAGCTAACAAAGTTTTACCTGTTCCAGGAGATCCAACCATTAAAATTCCTCGAGGAATCTTGCCTCCTAATTTTTGAAATTTTGATGGATCTCTTAAGAAATCGACTAGTTCCTGTACTTCCTCTTTTGCTTCTTCAACCCCGGCTACATCTGCAAATGTAGTTTTAACTTTCCCGCCTTCAAGGAGTTTAGCTTTACTTCGACCAAAGCTCATAGGGCCACCTCTGCCGCCCATTCCGCCCTGCATCTGCCTCATAAAAAACATGAAAATTGCAATAATTATTAAAATTGGAAAACTTGCAACCAATAACTGAGTCCAAATGCTTTCCTGTTGTGGCTCTTCACCTAATACTTGTACTCTATGTTCGAAAAGATCATCCATCAATTGATTGTCTTGCACATAAACTGGACGTGTTGTTTTAAATTGAGAGCCATCTTGAAGAGTACCTTCTAGAGTATATCCATCACCTTTGAACTCTACAGATGAAACTTGATCTGAATTTACAAGAGACACAAACTCAGAATAATTCATCGAAGATGAAGTTGCTGGACCCGAAAGACTTTGAATAACAAAAAAGGTAGTACCAGCAATTGCCAACCAAAGGAAAATATTTCTTAGAAAATCTGACATAACTTATTTCAATTTATTTTGTGCAATAACATAAATTTCTTTAGATGTTTTTCTTGATGCATCTGGCTTATAAAAAGTTACGTTACTGAAGTGGTTTAATAAAGATCTTTTTAGATCGTTTTTTGAATTTTCAAAACATTTTGCTATCAGAGAACCTCCTTTCATTAAAGAGGAGTTACAGAAATCAACGACATTATTTAGTAATTCAAGCATGTTTTCTTTATCTGTAATAGCTATACCACTTATATTGGGCGCAATATCAGAAATTACAACATTAAAATCAAGATTAATAAATTTCTTTATATCTTTATCCCTAAAATCAAATTCTATAAATTCAACCCCATTAATGGGTTTCATTGGAATGATATCTAAAGCAAATACTTTTCCTGAATTGCCTACTAATTCTTTTGCTACTTGACTCCAACCGCCTGGAGAACTGCCTAAGTCCATCACAGAGCAACCCTTTTTGAGAAGATTGAATTTGTTATTTATTTGATGAAGCTTAAAGGCTGCTCTCGATCTATACCCCCTAGACTTAGCAAGCTTATTAAAGTGCTCGCCTCCTGAATATGACATTTAAATGTGAGAAACCTCTAGGATCTCATACTCTTTGATGCCGGAGGGACTTTGAAATTTTGTAGCTTCTCCTTCTTCTTTACCGATGAGAGATCTTGCCAAAGGGGAAGAATAAGATATTTTTCCATTTTTCACGTTTGCTTCATCCTCGCCTACAATTTGATAGCTGATTTTTTCATCGTTTTGCATATCTAGGAGTGAAACCGTAGATCCAAAAATAACCCTTCCTGTACATTCAATTTTTTTGATATCTATGATTTGAGATGCACTCAATTTTCCTTCAATTTCTCTTATCCTCGCTTCGGTAAGACCTTGCTGTTCTTTAGCAGCATGATATTCGGCATTTTCTTTGAGATCGCCAAATTCTCTTGCTTCGGCAATTTTTTTGGTAATGTTTGGTCTAACATCTGTAATTAGATGCTGTAATTCCGTTCGAAGGCTTTCTTCTCCTTCGACTGTCATTGGCTCTCTGTTCAATTTTATTCAATACTTTTGTGAATATCTTGAATGTTTTGGACAGACCAATCAAGTCTCTTTTCTAGGACTTCGCATATGGCTAAACCACCTTGCAAAGTTGTCGTACATGGAATTTTATTATCTAGAGCAGTTCTTCTGATGGAAGAAGAATCTTGGATAGATTCTTTACCTTCCGTCGTATTAATTAACAAAGAAATTTCATTGTTTTTGATTAAATCAACAACATGTGGTCTACCCTCTGCTACTTTATTTATTATTCTTGCCTTAATGCCCATGTTTTGGATCTCTCTAGCAGTTCCCTTAGTGGCCACAATAGATAGGTTCAATTGATCTAGCCTGGTTGCGAGCTCTTCAAGATGAGGTTTATCATTCTCCCTAACGCTAAGAAATACCGACCCTCCATCTGGGATAATTGTTCCAGCTGAGATTTGAGATTTATCATATGCCTCAGCGAATGATGTACCTATACCCATTACTTCCCCGGTGGATTTCATTTCTGGGCCTAAAATAGGATCAACGTTTTGGAATCTATCAAAAGGAAGTACTGCTTCTTTAACCGAAAAATGATTTAAATTTGAAGGATTTTTTATTTTTTGTTGCTTAAGAGACTTTCCAATCATTGTCTTGGAAGCTATTTTTGCCAGAGGAAGTCCAATAGCCTTTGAAACAAATGGTATTGTCCTTGAAGCTCTGGGGTTAACTTCTAAGAGAAATATTTCCTCGTTGGCATATGCCATTTGAACGTTCATTAATCCAATAATATCCATTTGCTTTGCAATGACTCTCACTTGTTCCTTGATTTTCTTAATAACTTTGTCTGGGAGACTGTAAGGAGGTAGAGAACAAGCTGAATCGCCTGAATGGATTCCTGCTTGCTCAATGTGTTGCATAACTCCATAAATTTCAACTTGGCTTCCATCGGATATCGCTTCAATATCCAACTCAGTAGCAATATCTAGAAATCTATCCAAAAGTACGGGGTTAGAATCAGAAGCTTGTATGGCTTCATCCAGATATTTTTCCAAATCATTATCGTTATGCACAATCTCCATGGCTCTTCCGCCAAGGACATATGAAGGTCTTACAACTATAGGATAACCAATTTGATGTGCGATAGATTTAGCTTGAGACTTATTTGAAGCCATTCCATTTGGAGGCTGCTTTAACTTATTTTCATTAACGAATTCTTGAAACCTTTCTCTGTCTTCTGCAAGGTCTATTTTATCTGGTGAAGTTCCTAAGATTGGTACTTTATTTTTTTCAAGCTCTTGTGCTAGTTTTAATGGAGTTTGCCCCCCAAATTGAATAATAACGCCATATGGATTTTCTAATTCAATTATTGCAAGAACGTCTTCAAGAGTAATTGGTTCAAAATATAATCTATCAGAAGTATCGTAGTCAGTTGAAACAGTTTCAGGATTACAATTAACCATTATTGTTTCATACCCTTCCTCTTTCATTGCCATTGATGCATGAACACAGCAATAATCAAATTCTATGCCCTGACCGATCCTATTTGGCCCTCCTCCTAGAACGACTACTTTTTTATTTTCAGTTGGGTTTGATTCACATTCGTCTTGATACGTTGAGTACATATAAGCTGTGGTAGTTTCAAACTCTCCTGCACATGTATCAACTCTCTTAAAGACAGGTTTGATGTTTAACTTTTGTCTCAAAGATCTTATTTTTTCTTCCGACTGACCGGAAAGAGCAGCTAAACGCTGATCAGAAAAGCCCATTTTTTTGAGATTAAAAAGGAAATCTCTAGAAGACAAAGTTTTTTTATTAATCTTTTTCTCTGTGGAAATAATTTCTTCAATGGTTTGAAGAAACCATATATCAATTTTAGTTAAATCATGCACTTCATCCAGAGAACTGCCTTGTCTGAAAGCTTCGCCAATAAACCAAAGTCTCTCAGGAGAAGGAGATATTAATTTTGATCTTAAAGTAGTCTTTGTTAATTCTTCCTCAATATTGTCAAAACCGGTCTTTCCATTCTCCATTCCTCTTATAGCTTTTTGTAATGATTCCGCAAAATTACTTCCTATCGCCATCACTTCACCAACAGATTTCATTTGAGAAGTTAGAGTGGAATCAGCTTGAGGGAATTTTTCAAAGTTAAATCTGGGTATTTTAGTCACGACATAATCAATAGTTGGCTCGAAAGAAGCAGGAATTTTTCCTCCACTGATATCATTACTTAATTCATCTAAGGTAAACCCAACAGCTAATTTTGCTGCGATTTTAGCAATGGGAAATCCTGTTGCTTTCGATGCTAGAGCTGAAGACCTAGAGACTCTTGGATTCATCTCAATAACCACCATTTCTCCATCTTCTGGATTTATAGCGAACTGTACATTTGAGCCGCCGGTTTCCACTCCTATTTCTCTTAGAATGGCAAAAGAAGCATTTCTCATTTCTTGATATTCCTTGTCCGTTAACGTTTGAGCAGGCGCAACAGTAATGGAGTCTCCTGTATGCACTCCCATAGGATCGAAGTTTTCTATGCTACAAATAATTATGCAGTTATCCACTTTATCCCTTACAACCTCCATTTCGTATTCTTTCCAGCCCGAAAGATACTGATCTATATATAGCTCAGAAGTTGGCGATAAATCCAAACCTCTTAAACATATGGATTCGAATTCTTCAGAGTTATAAGCTATTCCACCGCCCATGCCGCCGAGAGTGAAATTTGGTCTAAGAATGCAAGGAAAACCAATTTCCTGTTGGATTTTTAGTGCTTCCTCTAGATTATGCGCTAATCCAGCTTTTGGAGTCTTTAAACCTATTTTTTTAATCGCTTTTGCAAACAGTTCTCTGTCTTCTGCCTTATCGATAGCTTCTTTTGTGGCTCCTATCAACTCGACATTATGTTTTTTCAAAATACCCTTTTGATCTAGATCTAAAGCAGTATTTAAGGCTGTTTGTCCTCCCATTGTCGGTAAAAGAGCTGATGGTTTTTCTTTTTCGATTATCTTTTCTAATGTCTTCCAATTAATAGGCTCTATATAGGTTGAGTCAGCAGTCTCAGGATCGGTCATTATTGTTGCTGGATTAGAATTCACCAAAATCACTCTATATCCCTCTTCTCGAAGAGCTTTGCATGCTTGCACACCAGAGTAATCAAATTCACATGCTTGACCAATCACAATTGGACCAGCTCCAATAAGCAAAATGGAATCTAAATCATTTCTTTTTGGCATTGCTTTTGACTACTGTTAAAAATTTATCGAATAATTCTTGTATTTCTTGCGGACCGGGGCTAGCTTCGGGATGTCCTTGAAAACTGAAGCATCTTTTATCGGATGTTTCTATTCCTTGAATGGTTTCATCAAATAAAGAAAGGTGTGTAATTTTTACATCCTCAGGAATTGATTTCGAATCAATGGTAAATCCATGATTTTGGCTCGTTATGAAAACTCTATTTGAATCCAAGTCTTTAACTGGATGGTTGGCGCCATGATGTCCAAACTTCATTTTGATAGTTTTCATTCCCAAAGCTAATCCTAAAAGTTGATGGCCTAAACAAATGCCGAACATTGGGATTCTTTTTGTCCTTAGTTCCTTGATGCATTCAATTGCATACTTGCAGGGTTCAGGATCACCAGGTCCATTAGAAAGAAATACTCCATCGGGCTTCATTGCAATAATCTCTGCAGCAGTTGTTTTAGCTGGAACCACGATCACCTGAAATCCTCTATCTTTAAGCATTCGTAAAATGTTGTGCTTTACTCCAAAATCGATCGCAACTATTTTTAAATTATTATCATCGAAATCCTTCCTCCAAGAGGGTTCTTTCCATTCGTATACTTTTTTCGTTGAAACAACTGAGGCGAGATCTTTTCCACCTAAAGGCACAAACTCTTCAATTAATTTAAGCGCTTTCTTTTTATGATCTTTGCCGGAAACGATGGCACCTACTTTTGCACCTTCGTTTCTGATTATTCGAGTGACTTTCCTAGTATCAATTCCATAAATACCTGAAATATTTTTTGTCTTTAGGAAGTTTGATAAATCATCCTGTTTTCTCCAATTGCTTGTAATTGTTGACGGGTCTCTGATGATGACCCCATTACATCCGTTTGAATCGGACTCTAAATCATCATCATTAGTTCCTACGTTACCTATGTGAGGGTAAGTAAAATTAATAATTTGATCGGTATAAGATGGATCGGAAATTATTTCCTGATACCCAGACATGGAAGTATTAAAAACGACTTCTCCGCAAGTATCAGCATTTTTCCCAACTGAAAAACCTTCAAAAAATCTTTCGGAATCTAGATATAAATATGCTTTTTTTTCTGTCATTTAGGCAAAAAAAAACGCGGTACTAAATTTCTAGTCTCGCGTTTTGGATGTTTTCTAATGCTATTGGCATTAGAAGGACACTATAATGAAGAGTACTTAATAAGTCTATGACTTATGAGGTAAAATCTCAAAAAATGATTAAAAGTTCTGACGAAATAGCCAAAATGAAGGTTGCAGGAAAGCTTGCAGCTCAAACTTTGGAAATGATTGAAAAACACGTTCAACCAGGGGTATCTACAGGTGAGTTGGATAGAATCTGTCACGATTACATTGTCAATGAAATTGACTGTATTCCTGCTCCCCTAAATTACAATGGTTTTCCAAAATCTATTTGCACTTCGATAAATCAAGTGGTTTGTCACGGAATACCTGATGACAACAGAGTCCTAAAAAACGGAGATATTATCAATATTGATGTAACTGTGATCAAAGACGGTTACCACGGAGATACAAGCAAGATGTTTTTTGTTGGAAAAAAACAACCTCATGCAGAAAGGCTGGTAAGTATTACTCAAGAATGTCTTTATAAAGCCATAGCAATATGCAAACCAGGAATAAACCTAGGTGACATAGGTTATGTGATTCAAAAACATGCAGAAGAAAATCACTACTCAGTTGTCAGAGATTACTGCGGACATGGTATTGGCAAAGTTTTCCATGAAGACCCACAAATTCTTCACTACGGAAATCCTGGCACTGGAATGGAATTAAAAGCAGGCATGTGTTTTACCATTGAACCTATGATTAATCTTGGGACTCATAAAACCAAATTATCTAAAAATGATGGCTGGACAGTAGAAACTATTGATGGAAGATTGTCAGCCCAATGGGAGCATACGTTGGCTATAACCGATGATGGCTGCGAAGTTCTTACTGCTAGATCAGAAGAAACTCTATGAATCATTTACTGTCTAAAATTGGATCTTATCCATTTGAAAAACTTAATCTTCTTCATAAGGACATAAAGCCATCAAAAGATGTAATCAATCTTTCCATTGGTGAGCCAAAATTAAATGCTGACTCCAAAGTCCTGGACATTTTGAATAAAGAAACAAATTCTTTTTCAAACTACCCTCCTATGAATGCAGTTCCTGAATTATCAGAGGCATATCGGCACTATTTGAAAAGTCATTTCGGTATAGAGAATGTTGCTGAGGATGAAGTTTGTCTTGTAGCTGGCACAAGAGAAGGAACATTCTCAATTATTCAGGCTCTTTTTAATAAAGAGAATGTTAAAGATAAGCCCTATGTTGTAATGCCTAATCCTTTCTATCAAATTTACGGTGGAGCAACGACTCTTGCTGGAGGAGAAGCAAAGTTTCTGGATTGTCCTGAAGAAGATAATTTTCAGCCTGATTTAGATTCCCTTAAAAGTGAGGATTGGCAAAAGTGTCAAATTTTAGTTCTCTGCTCCCCAAACAATCCAACTGGGTCTGTCTTACCTCTTAGTAAACTTAAGGATATTTTAGATTTAGCTGAGAAGTATGATTTTTATGTTGTTTCTGATGAGTGTTATGTGGATTTATATACATCGGAGGAATCCTGTCCAAGCATCCTACAAGCTTCATCAGATAGATCGGATAGATTGGTTGCTCTTCATAGCTTATCGAAAAGATCCAATTTACCTGGTTTTAGATCGGGTTTTGCTTGCTCCGGTAAAAAAACCATTTCTGCCTATAAGAAGTTTAGGTCTTTTCATGGGGTCAGCGTTCCTTTGCCAATTCAAAAAGCGAGCGTTGAAGCTTGGCTGAATTATGATTTTGTCGCTGAAAATAGAAAGTCTTACAATGATAAATTTAGTCTGGCAGCAGATATGCTTAAAGATAAAGTAAGCAACGTAATTCCTGAAGGTGCTTTCTATCTATGGTTGGATGTTAGAGACGGTGAATCATTCTCAAAAAAAATTCTTGAAAAAGAGGGTTTAATTGTACTTCCTGGAAGTTATTTATCCGCCGAGGTAAATGGTTTTAACCCTGGAGAAAAATACGTAAGAATTGCTTTAGTGTATGATTTTGAAACCACAGAAGAGGCATTGAAAAGAATCAATAATCTTTTATAAAAAATGACGAATCAAAAATGGATTGGTTTTGGCAAAGGAACCAAAAATAAAAAAGGTGAATACATTGAAATGTATTTTTCACCTAATGATATATCTACAAGTTCTGCCGAAATTAAAGAAGGATATGAAAAGGTAGAAGTTTCTGATGATACTCCACCCTCTTCAGTCCCTGAAGCTTATCTGAAGTTACATCTTCTATCTCTTCGCTTGGTAAAGCCCAACGAAACTAATTTAGACGGTATTTTTGGCATATTACACACGGTAGCATGGACCTCAGCTGGCCCAATAGATTCAAATGAATTAAATGAATTCCTTAATGAAAAACGAAGTAAAGGCGAATACGTAAAAGTGTATTCAGTTGATAAGTTTCCTTGCTTAACAGATTACGTTGCATTGAATGATGTAAGGATTGCAGATGCCAGCAGAGTCAGATTAGGGGCTTATCTTGGACCAGGAACAACAGTCATGCATGAAGGTTCGGTTAATTTCAATGGAGGAACCCTAGGTGAAGCAATGGTTGAAGGCAGAATTGCTCAAGGGGTGATAGTCGGGGATAAATCAGATATAGGAGGAGGCGCCTCTACTCTTGGAACTCTATCTGGAGGCAACGAAGTGATCATATCCATTGGAGAAAGTTGTTTGCTGGGTGCAAATTCTGGTTTGGGTATTCCTCTTGGAGATCGATGCACAATTGAATCAGGCCTATATGTTACTGGTTCATCAAAAATTCAAGTAATAGAAAACGGAAAAGTAAAAGAGACTGTCAAGGCGATGGAATTGGCACATAAGTCCGATCTATTGTTCATTAGAAATTCAATCACCGGCTCTATTGAATGCCGAGACAACCGAAACGTAAACGAATTAAACGAAGACCTTCACGATAATAATTAATGGTCATTAATCTTCTTCTAACCTGGCTAGCTCTTTATGTAATCGCATACGCAACAACTTTTATTTTCAAGGGAATCGATCCTAAGAAAAGATGGTGGCTGTCTTTGCAATTAAGCTTTTTAGGTTTTCTAGTATCGGTAATTTGGTATAACTTTTTTTAAAGTTTTACTCAGAATAAGTAATAGTTACAACGTTTGAGCCCATGCCTTCTCCGTATTCGTTGGTGCCAAAGACTCTGTACCAGTAAGTGTTTCCAAATGAAATAGAATTATCTGCATAAGAATCAGTGCTCACACTCGCTATGGCTTCAAAAGTACCATCCGCAGTTTGTTTTCTTTTCAAGGTATAACTGGTGTGTCTGTCGTCTCCTTTTTGCCAAGACAATGATGCAGAAGATCCAGATAAGTTAACTTTTAAATTGAGAGGAGAAGATGGAGGTATATTTATTTTTTTACAACTTGTCACAGAATCATTAATGTTTTCCATTCGAAAACACTGATTTGCAATCATCTCTATAGGGTAAGTGCCTGTGTTGTAACAGTTATTACAGCTTCCTGTATATTGATTATCAGATCCAGGAACTCCAGTTAGACATGATGTATCGCCATAATCAGATCCATCATTGACATTGTTTGTAACAAAAATTTTTCCATTTTTTACTCTACCCAAGCATTGTTGAGGACCTGTTTCTGCAAAACTCTGTCCTAAGTTATGAGGATAAGTCATTAAAACTTTTGTATCGTCAACTTTTTCAATTTTCATGTTTTGACTTACTATGTAAATACCATCTTCATTTTTCCAATACCCATTGAAAACTTTGTCATCAGTGCATGCTCCGTAACGACAAGTTGAGGTACAACTCCACTCGCCAATTAAATCTTGTTCAGAATTTATACCTCCAGTTTGCAAATTATTTATTCGGGTTAATATTTCATTCAAAACGTCGGCAGAGATGACATCCCCAGCATTAATATTTATTGGCTCTGGATTACAAACTACCTCATCATAAGGACCATAACCTCCAGGCGAAGTGGCCTGAGAAAATACTAAATTAGGAAAAAATAAAAAAAGTATTAAAAAAAATTTCATTTATTTAATTGTATATTGCTTCATCAAATTTAGCGTTTTCAAATGTAGGAATTTCTTCAATGACCTTCTTTGTATCCTCTTGAGTATTTTGAGTACTTGAATCTGTAGTGGCTTGTGTATTAATTTCTACTTGTACCTCATTTGAATTTGACGATCCGCCTCCGCATGAAATTAGCACTAAGGATAAAGTAGCTAAAAATAGGCAGATTACAAAAAGTTTCATTGTTCAACTTTGCCTTTAATGAAGAAGGATAAAACAATTAAAACCACTGCTAAAACAAGGTAGTAATAAACTAGTTCTGAAAATATAGGCGTCATGCTATCCAATCCAGTTGACGTTGCCTCACCACCGAACAATCCTGCCAAGACCCCTCCTAGGGAAGAGGCAAGAAACCACAATCCCATCATCTGTCCTAAGTATCTCTTTGGAGAGTATTTAGAAAAAGCTGATAACCCTACTGGAGATAAAGCTAACTCTCCAAAGGTATGAAGTAAATAAGTTAACAGTAACCACTGGACACCTACCGGGGATGAAACCAAAGCGTACTCGACTGCAAAGAGCATGATTATAAAACCCAACGCCATGAAGATTAAACCTATAGCAAATTTAACAGGTGTGTTTGGATTGAGATTCCTTTTTCCTAAGAATACCCATATGTAGGCAAAAAACGGAGCGAACATTACTACGAACAGTGGATTAGCAAATTGAGTCCAACTAACAGGCGCCGTAAATGATCCAAAGGTTAGATCAACGTAGTCTCGTGTAAATATAGTTAAAGATCCGGCTGATTGATCGAATCCAGACCAAAAAGCTGCAGCACCTATGAACAATAATAGAAGCATCAAGACGTTTCTTTTCTCTGCTGAATTAAGTCCAGCAAAAAGGAAAAGGTAGGCAAAATAAACCATTGAAAGGATGACAAGGAAATCTCTAAATCTTTCAGCAAAAAACACTGCATCAACCGACCACCACCCTAGAAGGCCTGAGAGAACTATTAAGGAAACTAACACAATAATCCCTAAAGAAATATTTCTGAGTTTAATTTTATATTCGTCAGAATTAGGGTTCGGATTCAAACCGGCTTCTCCGAGTTGGCCTCTAAAATAAATAAATTGGATTACACCTAGAAGCATTCCAAATCCGGCTGCACCAAATCCCCAATGCCATCCTACTTTTTCTCCCAACCATCCACAGACTGCAAAACCAAGCATACTTCCGATGTTGATAGACATATAGAAAATCGTAAAACCGGAATCTCTTCTATCGTCATTAGATGAGTAAAGTTGGCCTACAATCGATGATATGTTGGGTTTAAGTAAACCTGTTCCAGCGGCAACTAAAATTAGTCCTAGAATAAATGTTTGTTCTAATGGAATCGCTAAAGTGAAGTGACCAAGCATTATGATCAAAGCTCCAAATAAAACAGCTCTTTGATATCCCAAAAGGTTATCTGCTAACCAGCCGCCTGGGAGAGCTAAGAAATAGACCATGCCTGCATAAATTCCGTAAATCGCATTAGCTTCTGCATTGGACCAATCTAAACCAGGATTGCCGGTCACCCCTACAGTCATATAAAGAACTAATAAGCCTCGCATCCCATAATAGGACATCCTTTCCCAAAGTTCGGTGAAAAAAAGTGTTCTTAAGCCTTTTGGATGCCCAAAAAATCCTTGGTCAATCGAATCTGTACTTTCTGTATCTGGATTCATCATAAATATAGGATTTTAAGATATCATAATTCCAGTATGTTCTTTAGAAGATTATTGGCGTTATTTTATGACCTGCTTTTAATAGCAGGAATATTGCTCAGTTTCACCTTATTGATCGTTATCATTAACGGTGGCGCCATTTCATCTTTCCTAGGAAGCAATTTGATGCTTCTTTCGTATTTTTTAATTTCGTTTATTTTTTATGTTTATTTTTGGCATTTCAACGATGGACAAACCCTTGGAATGCAAGCTTGGAAAATAAAATTAGTTGCAGATGACAATCAAAAAATCTCCATAAAATCTATGCTTCAAAGGTTGGTGTTGGGCTTATTCTTTGGATCATTAGCAGGTTTAAATTTTTTTGTGATTCTGTTTAGATCAGATAAAAGAAGTCTCAACGATATCTTCTCAAAGACCAAAATAGTTCGCTCTTAAAGTCTTTTACTGAATATAAAAATAAGACTTACAAGCCCAAGAAGAAAAATAAAAGTAGTTATAAGTGGGCTGAAGCCAAAAACGATGGAGACGTTCCCCGCTATTTTTTCTGTAAAGTTGAAAAATATGGTTAAAACCACTCCTGTGAGTACCTTATAAGTGATGGAATAATCTCTTAAGAATGCTTGGCAAAAGATGAGGGCTAACAACACAAAAATTGAGACAGATATTGGTTGTATAACTTTTTTTAAAAACTGCCACAGAAATAAGTTCCTCTCTCTGGTGCTATCTGAAAATTTAAAATTCTGAAAAAGCAAAGACGGGGGTTGTCTGTTTAACTTAATGTATTTTGAAAGCTCAATTTTAGAGGGGGCCTTCCATATTTTTTGTATTTGATTATCTGAAGCTCTATCTTTAAAAAATGCTTCTTTTTGATCGAGCGAAAGATCAAACTCATCTTTTTTAAAAACTGAATCAATATCGCCTTCAGAGTTAAATTCATAAATTCTTAAATTATCAATTTTATCGCTAGATATATCACCTAGGTAAATGAGTTCATTCTTTCTCGTTAACCACTGAGCTTTTTGCGCTTGCTGAGGATTTGTTTTATAAACTTCGGACATCAAATTTGAACCTGGAATAACAAATTCCCCTATCGCGAGCATTATTGATAAGAGGATAAATATTGGAAGAAGCATTGAGGAGAAGATTTGTTTGAATGATTTTCCCAAAACTCTTATGGCAATCAGTTCTCCAGACTCTTGAAGTCTTCCGTATGAAACTATTGCACCAATCAAACAGGCCAAAGGAACCACATCATAAATTCTTTTAGGCAGACTAAAAGCTAATGAAATTATAAAAGATTCAAAATTCTGATAATCGGATATATTTTGTAACTCGCCTACCAACATTAGAATGAAATCAAGAGAAAAAAGGATCAAAAAAACCAAACCTATGCTTTTGAGGATTGAAAGCTGTATCAGCAAACCAGTTATATCAAATAAACTCTTAAACATTTAGATTAAAAAGTAAAAAAACATATAAATTACAAAAGCTAGGAGAACTAGATTAAATATTAATTGAAAGTTATTTATTGAAGATACTCCGCTACTGTAAATATTTATGGGTGACTCTTTATTAAGAAAATAACTAAGGAAAATACCTGCCAAAAAAAATACGAAGTGAAAAGCAGCAAAAGAAATAGATGGATTGTACTCAGAAGATAGCGTCCAGTTTTGCAAACCTAAATAAATACCAAAATAAAGCAAAAAGAATAACGATCCGGTAATTAACGATACTGTGAAGCCTATTCTATGATTTGAAATTCCAAAATTGAGAGCAACGAAGGCACTCACAATAATTAATACAAAAATTGATAGCCTTTTAAAAAGCTCTGATTGTTCTCGATTATTCTTTAAATTTGAGATCAAGCTAGTCATTGAAAGATGACTTAGATCGGTCGATGAGGTTTTAATTTTTCTGGGAAAAATAAATTCTAGGTGCGAGAAGTTCATCAAAAAGTCTCCCTCCATCTCTAGGCCAACAATTTTCCCATTCTTAAAAGTTAATCTGTTGGTAGATTTGTCAGTGGGTATAGAAGAAACTTGATCTGCCGTTAAAATGATCTCCATATCTTCATGTTCAATTGATGCAAATATTTCACTGAATCCAAAATCAAAGTCATTAGATTCTTTGGCAAAAAAGGTAGTATTCACATCCTCAAAATAGGTAGGCTTCCCTGCCCCCATCATTTTGAATCTATCAGAGAAAGTTTGATTACTTGTAAGCTTGTACAAAGAGTCTAGAGAATAAGGAGAGACTATCAGAGATATAAATAGTGCAAAAAAAGACATTAACAGTATTGGTATTGCAAGGATTTTAAGAAAGTTACCGCTCTTTAACCCCATCTGCCTCATGAAATTTATTTCATTACTTGTGTTCATTCTTGCAATGCAAATTAAAGTTGAGAGGAAGATGCTCAAAGGGAGAATAATCTCAATGACACTAGGAATGTTAAAAAATATATAACCCAAGGCAATTTGTGGATACATGTCTCCTCTGGCTGCAATCTCTAGGAAATCTATGCTTCTTAGAAAGAAAAAGGCTAAAAATAGTACTGAGAATATAACTAAAAAAGTCTGTAAGAAGCTTCTGATAATATACTTAGATATAATGCTGAACATTTTAATTTGTCTATGGTGATATTATCCCACAGAAATTTGGCTTACTAAGGAGTAATAAATGACATCAAATTTAAAAATAAACCTATCTATAACTTCTCCAAATGAGATGCTTTCTGATAAAAACGAAACTCTTATTATTGGTATTCAAGAAAACGGCAACTCTCAATCCAGTAAAAATATATTCAATAAGGCTTCTAAGGGCCTAATGAACACTCTGTTAAAAAGAAAAGAATTCTCAGGAAAAGTTAATACTTCTTGCTATATCCCTGCTCTAGCGGATCAAAAAGATAAAAAGTTTTTCTTATTAGGTTTAGGTAATACGTCAGATAAATTCAAAGATGATAATGCATCGAAGTTGATAACTAAGATTTGCACCTTAGCAAAAACTGCAAATACAAAAAAAGTTTCTTTGTTTCTTCCAGAAATTAAATTTGAAAAAAGAGATTTTTCTTGGTTCTTGCAAAACCTTTCAATGCAATTGGAATCATCGACCTATAAATATATTTTTGATGGAAAAAAAGAACAAAAAAATAATATTCTTGCGTCCGTAAATTTACTTATTAACTCCAAAAAAGATATTAATGATCTAAGAAAATCAATATCTATTGGGACTAACATAGGTGTTGGGATAAACAGAATGAAGGAGCTTGGCAATACTCCTGCAAATATTTGTACGCCCACTTACCTTGGAAATACTGCTAAAGAGCTTGGAAGAAAATATAAAAATCTATCTGTGAAAGTTCTAGGTGAAAAAGAAATGGAAAAGCTTGGAATGCATTGTCTTTTGTCTGTTGGAAATGGGAGTGTTCAAGAATCTAAGTTCATTATTATTGAATACAAAGGTGGTAAAAAAACGGAACAACCGGAAGTTATTGTTGGAAAAGGCATAACTTTTGATACTGGCGGTATAAGTTTAAAGCCAAGCCCAGCAATGGATGAAATGAAGTATGACATGAGTGGGGCTGCGAGCGTTCTAGGAACCATGGAGGCTATTGCTTTGATAAAACCAAAGTCTAATATCATTGGAGTAGTCGCTTCTGCTGAAAATATGCCTGGCAGCAAGGCAACCAAACCTGGTGATGTTGTTAAAACAATGTCTGGGCAAACTGTGGAGATACTTAATACAGATGCAGAAGGACGATTAGTTCTTTGCGATGCACTCACCTATGTAGAAAGATTTAAACCCAAAAACGTCATAGATATAGCGACATTAACTGGAGCAGTAATAGTAGCTTTAGGTCATGTTGCTTCAGGTTTGATGAGTAATAATCAGAAATTAGCCGACAAAATCATAGATGCTGGTCATGCTTCAATGGACAAAGCATGGCAATTGCCTCTATGGGATGAATATCAAGGTGATTTGGATAGTAATTTTGCTGATATAGCCAACATTGGTGGGCGAGCTGGAACAATTACTGCTGCTTGTTTCCTTTCAAGGTTTACTAAAAAGTATCCTTGGGCGCATCTTGATGTAGCCGGGACAGCTCATGGGTCTGGAAAAGCGAAAGCCTCAAGAGGAAGACCTGTTCCACTCTTAACTAATTACCTATTGTCTCAATCGTAATTAATGGAATTTTACAAGGCTGGAACTTCCTTAGACGAGGGAGAAAAGTTTTGCTGCCAATTTACAAAAGACCTCTATTGGAAAAATATTGAATCTGACGAAAAAAATTATATTGTCATAAATTGTGAAGATCTAAATCAAGCAAAAAAATTAGATGACTTTCTGTGGGAAAATATTTCAGATATTTTTCTACCTCATAAAATCTGTAATGATTTAGATTCACCTGATGCTCCAATTTTGATTTCCTTCCCTGGAATAAAGCATCCTTGTAATAAAAATACTTATTTGATTAATTTGAACCCAAAATTGCCTTCGAATTTTCAAGATTTTAAATCCTCTTATCAATTGGTTATTGAAGATGGCGGTGAATATCAAAAGATTGCGAGAGAGAGTTTTAAAGTTTGTTTAGAATACGGAATTAAACCAAACTATATTGGATAATGGATTCTAAATACCAACCCAAAAAAATTGAGAGATTGTGGTCTTATAAATGGGAAGAATCTAAATTATTTTCACCAAGCTTAAAGAAAAATAGCAAAGCTTTCTCCATCATGCTTCCTCCCCCAAATGTGACAGGAGTTCTACACATGGGGCATGGCTTTCAAACATCTATCATGGACTCGATTTGTAGATACAAACGAATGAATGGATACGATGTGTTATGGCAACCAGGTACAGATCATGCTGGCATATCAACAGAAATAGTCGTTGAAAGAAATCTTGAAAAGGAAAATAAAAGTAAAAATAAATTAGGGAGAGATAGATTTATCAAGGAAGTCTGGAAGTGGAAAAGCAAGTCAGGAAATACCATCACAAGTCAATTAAGAAGGTTAGGTGCATCTTTAGACTGGGAAAATGAAGCTTTCACCATGGATGAAGATTATGCGCATATTGTAAGAAAAGTATTCATTGAACTTTATGAAAAAGGACTGATTTTTAAGAAGAATAGATTGGTTAATTGGGATCCCAAAAATGAGACTGGCTTATCCGACTTAGAGGTAACTACTAGAGAAGAAAATGGGAATATTTGGCATATCAAATACGAAGTTGGAGATGACTTTATTATTGTTGCTACAACTCGGCCTGAAACAATGTTTGGTGATCAGGCAATAGCTGTTCATCCCAAAGACAAAAGATATAAAAAATTAATAGGTTTAAAAGCAAAAATACCTTTTACCGATAAATATATCCCCATCATTGCTGATTCATACGTTGATAAAGATTTTGGTACTGGTTGTTTGAAGATCACTCCTGGTCATGATTTTAATGATTATGAACTAGGCATAAAACATGGACTAGAACCAATAAATATTTTGAATCCTGATGGCACTTTGAATGCTGAAACTCCGGCCCCTTTCTCAGGCATGGATCGTTTTGATGCTAGGAGAGAAATTATTAAATCTTTAAAAGATATCCAGATGTTAGAGAGAATTGAACCGCATAAATTATCTATTCCAAGAGCAGAAAGATCCGACACGATACTAGAGCCTTACCTGACAGATCAATGGTATTTAAATACAGACCTTATTGGTAAGGAAGCCCTGAGTTTGGTCAAAAAAAAGTCAATCAATTTTATTCCTGATAATTGGAAAAAAACTTATTTCTCTTGGATGAACGAGCTTCAAGATTGGTGCATCAGTAGGCAATTGTGGTGGGGTCATCAAATCCCAATCTGGTATGACCAAGATGGAGGTGAATATTGCGGAGAAAACGAGAAAGATATTAGAAAAAAATATAAATTAGATAAAAAAGTATCTTTGGTTCAAGATCAAGATGTTCTGGATACGTGGTTTTCTTCCTCTTTGTGGACTTTTGCTACCCTTGGTTGGCCTCAACAAACAAAAAGATTAGATAAGTATCACCCTACCTCATTATTAGTGACTGGTTTCGACATCATCTTTTTTTGGGTTGCCCGGATGATAATGATGACTAAGCATTTCACAAAGGCAATACCGTTTAAAGAAATCTACATTACTGGGCTTATCAGAGATAGTGAAGGCCAAAAAATGTCTAAGTCAAAAGGAAATGTTCTTGATCCTTTGGATATTATTGATGGAATAAATTTAGAAGCTCTTATTTCAAAAAGAATTTCTGGTCTGTTAAATCCAGACGACGAGCAGAAGATAATCAAACAGACAAAGAAAGATTATCCTCAAGGAATAAAAGCTCACGGTACTGATGCTTTGAGATTTACTTTTTTGTCTCTTGCTTCTGGAAGTAGAGATATTAATTTTGATATGAAGCGCGTAGAAGGTTATAGAAATTTTTGTAACAAACTATGGAATGCCTCTAGATTCATTGAATTAAATAAGCCAGCTAGTTTCAAAAAGACTAATCAATTTATAAAAACTCCCGAAGATAAATGGATCGTGGAGAAATTAAATTACACGATAGTTTCTATGAATACCCATATGGATAATTACAGATTTGATTTAGCCACTCAAAGTGTTTACGAATTCGTATGGAATGATTTTTGTGATTGGTACATCGAGTTTTCAAAAAATCGACTTGATTCAGATAACATTAAGAAAAGCGAAGTAGATAGAATCATATCTGGTTTGCTGAATATTCTTGAGTCAATCTTAAAACTTTGTCATCCTTTTATGCCTTTTATTACAGAAGAAATCTGGAATCAGATTGCTTCCGGAAAAAAACAATCATTCTTGTTAAATCAATCGTTTCCAAAAAAAGTAAGAATTTCAGGATCAAAATACAAAGAAATAGAAAATTTGAAAAACTCAATATCGTCAATAAGAAACATGAAAGCTGAAATGGGTATTGCATCTTTAAAGCTTGAAGAGGTGTTTATATCGGGCAATAAAACTTCACTGAATTTTATTCTCGAAAACTCAGATCATTTAAAAAAACTTGCTGGAATAAAAGATTTAAAAGTATTAGAGATAGATAAACCTTGCGCCATAGTTGTTTCACACGATCTCAAATTTCATATACCTTTTGAAGGAAACGTAGATCCAATATCAGAAAAATTAAGAAATGAGCAAAAATTACAGAAAGTAACCAAAAATTTGGCCAATATTGAAAATACTTTAAGCAACAAAAAGTTTATTTCAAGCGCTCCTAAAAGCCTTGTAAATGAGAGAAAACGTCAATATAAGCAGGCACTTAAAGAATCTAAGTCTATTCAATTACATTTAAAGAACTTAAATAAACTTAACTAATCCTTTAATATAATTGGATGTGGTTACGCGGACTCACAACTTCAGCAATCATTTCTCTCTTAGCTACTTTTCTAGTTTTTAACTTCCCTCAATTTTTTTTCTCATTTGGACCTATGTTTTTGGTTCTGTTGATGTCAACTTTCATCTCCAGTATGGCGATAGTCTATGGAAGACAAATTACTAGGAGGTTGAAAAGAGAAAAAGGAGCAATCAAATGGTTTGATCCTAGCAAAGGTTACGGTTTTGTTGAGAGAGATAAAGGTGGTGATCTTTTTGTTCATTTTGCTTCGGTAAATGAAAGTGATAGAAAATTATTAAAAGAAAGTACTAGAGTAAGCTTTACCGTTACCAATGGTGCAAGAGGACCCCAGGCAGAACAAGTCAAAATTATCTAGAACAGCAACCTTCCTATAAACCATAAGGTAGAGAAGAAAAAAACAATCAAAGAGATAAAATCTTTTAAAAATAGTCTGCTTATAAGCCTTATTTTTGCAATAAGGTTAAGGACTAAAAGAAGAAAAATAGCATATAAAATTTGAGCTGCTTCTATTCCCAAGTTGAAGAGAATAATAGATGAGACTAGTGATTGAGAATCAAAATTAGATAAGTTTGAAGCAAATCCAAAACCATGCAAAAGTCCAAAAAATACGGTAGCAATAATTCTAATGAGTGAATTTCTTGTAATTAAATAAGGATAAGAAATTCCAATCAAAGCCATGCCTACTGATAGAACAGTTATTTCTGGAAAGAAGACAAGTGAAACGCAGACCAGTGATATCCAAAACATGGAATTTATCTTCATGATTCCATTTTTATTAACTTGTCTAATTGTTAAGTACTCCAGAGCCAATAAAAATATTGAGTAGCCAATAAGGATTTCAATTATTGAAATTTTTACAGAAATAAAGCCTAAGGATGAGAACGTAATGCTGATAGCATGGCCTAAGGTAAAGCCAGAGAGTAGATAAATTAATTGTTTTATTCCAATTATCAGTAAGGCTAAAAGAGATACAAACGCAATATGATCGTAGCCCCCTAGAAAGTGGTTTAATCCTAAAGAAAAAAAACTAAAATTCTGATCGGCTTCTTTGAAATCAATTTTACTTTTAGAATTATTTAAAAATGTTTGATTTTGAAGGCTAGTTTCTTTTTTTATATTCACCAAAATAGTTTGATCTGGATAAAAAGAGAAGAAATTTCTAGCATCAAGTGATCTAGGAAAATTGCTACAAGTAATTTTTTTCTTGAAAGTTAAGTATCTCGCTGTTGAATTAACTAGATCAAAATCTTTTTCTTTACAGGCATCAAAATTTAATCCATTGTTAAGGTTCTCTTCCAAAGATGGTCTGTATAAGTTTCGAGGTACTATAATGTTAATCTCAATTTCCTTGGATTCATCTGTTTCAAGAAAGTCTAAGGAAAGGTTAAATTTTTGAAGCTCATGTGAGCTCAAGAAAGAGGCTGTCAATAAGAGATACAAAGACAGAAGTCTCATTACTTATATAGGATAGGGTTTATTTCAACTGGATAACTTTTTTTAAGTTCATTTATGTATTCTCTAAAAGACCTCTCTCTTTCGCTCCTTATTGCCTCTTGATTTACTATGTCAAATATCGAGTTTAATGAAGCGGGTTCCCCTTCTATCTTATCTATAAGCAAAACACTAAACGATTGATCATCTTGGATAAATTTAATTTCACTGCCGATCTCAAGAATATCAATATTTATAATTGCATCTGCTCCCAAATAATCTCTTAGCTTCTGCTTTGTAAGATAATCATTGGGTAAATTAATAAATTCACTATCAGATTCCATTAAATACAAATTATTTTGAGAAAATTTATCTAGATTATTTTTGTAATATTCTTCAACGTCTTCATACCCAATATTCGAGATGGTCTGATTAGAAATGATGTTTGTCATGTAATCGATGAGATTATTTTTCAATAGAGGATCGCTTTGGATAATATCTTCATCGATTGCCTTCATAATCAATAATTGCTCAATGACGAGTTGATCAATCACTGACTCTTTAAGTTCGGCGTCTATTTCCCCGTCATTATTGAAATCAAGTTGGCTGATCTGAGCTAGATAACTTTCCATGGAAACGGATTTGTCCCCAACTTTTATTGCCCAGTTTGAGGACGGAAGAGAAATATCTCCAAAAAAATCAAAAGTTAAGAAAACTATTCCCAGAATAAATGAAAGCAAGAATCCAAAATTGAGGTAAGAAATATTCAATTATTTTTCTAGGACCATTTCTATATGAGGAATCCCATCCTCATCATAAATTTTTCCAACTGTTTTGAAGCCGTAACCTTGATAAAAATCTACCAAGGGATGTTGTGCTGAAATTCTAATGTCTGTCTCGGGATATAGAATCTGGCATGTATGGATAGATTTATCCATCAAAATCTTACTTAACCCACTGCCACGAGATTTTTTGTGTAAAACCACTCTTCCTATAGAAACGTCTTCATACTTTATTCCTGGCGGTACTAGACGACTGTAACCCTGAAGATTTGATCCTATGTAGGCAAGTAAATGAAAAGAGTCCTGATCAACATTATCCGCATCCAGATATGAAGTGTTTTGCTCTATTAAAAATACTTCTTGGCGAAGATTCATTACGTCATAAAGTTGATGAACGCTTAAGTCTTCGAATGTTCCTTCTACCCAGATAATGTCACTCATGGACAAGGGTTTGGACATCCGTAATGAATTTCTTCAATTTTCTTCAGACATTCTTCATCAAGCTTTGTATCAATACTGCCAACAGCAATCTTTAGCTGCTCCATAGTTGTGGCACCAATAATGTTTGAGGTCACAAAATCTTGATCATTAACAAATGAATTAGCCATCAAAGCAGGATCCATTGAATATTCATTAGCAAGATTTACATACTTCCTTATTATTTCCTCTGCCTGTTCCGTTTCGTATCTTTGGCCTCGTTCAAATAACGTAGTCCTAGCTCCAGCAGGCCTAGCACCATCAAGGTATTTCCCGGTTAGATATCCCTGCGCAAGAGGTGAGTAAGCTAACAAACCAACTTGAGATCTGTGATGGAATTCGGACATCCCACCTTCATAAATTCTGTTTAACAAGTTATAGGCATTTTGAACGCTCACAACTTTGGGTAAGTCATGCATTTCTGCAGCCTTAATAAATTCGGACAGGCCCCATGGGGTTTCATTGGAAAGGCCAACGTACCTAATTTTTCCTTCTTTCACTAAATCACCCAAAACTCTTAATGTCTCCTCTATGGCTACTGATTCTAAATCGTAATGCTTATAAGAGAGGCCTCCACCAAATAAATTTATTGGTCTATCTGGCCAGTGAAGTTGATAAAGATCAACGTAGTCAGTTTTGAGTCTTTTAAGGCTTCCTTCAATAGCCTTTGTAATGTTATCGCTATCAAGTCTTGTTTCACCGCCTCGAAACCATTTCATGCCGCTTCTTCCTGCAACTTTAGTTGCAAGGATAATTTTTTCTCTGTTACCTCTTTTTTCAAACCAATTACCAATTATTGTCTCTGTGCTCCCCTGAGTATCTTCCATTGGTGGAATAGAATATAACTCAGCAGTATCAAAAAAGTTTACTCCTTGTTCAACGGCGTAATCCATTTGCTCAAAACCTTCTTCTTCAGTATTTTGCTGTCCCCAAGTCATGGTTCCTAAGCAAATAACACTCACATCGATGTCTGTATTGCCTAATTTTCTATATTCCATAATAATTACCCTCCTAAAACATTTGCTTAGTATATAGGGGGAAAAAGTGGAACCAAACATCTATTCAATAAATTTTCAGGATTCAAAAGAAGCAGAAAAAAACTTAGAAGAATACAAAGGAAAGTATATTTTGATAGTTAATGTAGCTAGTAAATGTGGTCTTACACCGCAGTACGAAGGCCTTAAACAAATCCAGGATTCATATGAGAAAGATTTGCAAGTTATTGGTTTCCCTTGCAACCAATTCATGGGTCAAGAACCAGGTACCGATGAGGAAATTCAAACTTTTTGTAAAACGAAGTACGATGTTAATTTTCCTGTAATGAAAAAAATTGAAGTAAATGGGTCAAATACCCATCCGCTTTATGAATATTTAAAATCGGAAAAAACTGGAATTTTAACCGAAGCCATTAAGTGGAACTTTACAAAGTTTTTAGTTGATAGAGATGGGAACGTTATAAAAAGGTATTCACCTCAGACGGAACCTAGCGAGATTGAAGAAGAACTTAAAGACATTATCGAGTAGAAGAATAATTACAGGCTTGCTTAGATTTTTTTGCATAATTAATCCATCCTCTCTACCAAAATTTAATTTGTAATAATTCTTTCTTACTCCTGCTTCCTGAAAACCATTTCGACGATAAAACTTAATAGCTCTTTGGTTTGATTCTCTAACCTCTAAAAAAATTCTTTTTTTAAAAGTATATTTTGATTGATCTACAACCCTTTTTAGCAACTGATAACCAATTGATTTTCCAATAAATTGTGGAGCGACAGAAATATTCAATAGATGGATTTCATCCATCACATACTGATAGATGACATACCCATTAACTTTACCGTCAATAGTTACCACATCGGCTTTACTAAACCTTAAGGCATCATAAAAATTATTTTCAGACCAAGGAGTTTCATTAGTTAGCGACTCTATGCCGTGAACATAGTAGATATCATTTTTATTCATAGGTCTGAAATTAATTTTCATTTTTCCAAGCTTGTTTCCTCATCTGAGAATTTTCCAATAATTCAGATAACTTCAATGATTTAGAATTTAGAAAATTCAATGCATTTTTCTTATCTTTAGTGAAATTATTTAGGTAGTAATCCAATGATTTTAAAAACTGATCATTGCCTTCGCTTTCATCACTTTTATCGACTGCCTTTACTTTGTTATCTACAAATATAAAATCCTCAACCAATTCATAAGTTGAGATGCCCATTTTGTTTAAAATCTCTTTATTCATTTATCATTCGCTATGAATAGTATAATAATTTATAAATTGGTTATTTAATTGAAAAAAATTACAAATACAAATACTTCAAAGTACTTACCGTTTGAAAGGATCGACCTAAGCGATCGTAAATGGCCAGGAAATATTATTTCTAAAAAACCTATTTGGTGTAGTGTCGATTTAAGAGATGGCAATCAAGCTTTGATTGAACCTATGGGGTCTGAAAAAAAGCATAGATTTTTTCAATTACTATTAGAGACTGGATTTAAAGAAATTGAAGTTGGATTTCCATCTGCTTCAAAAACTGATTTTGATTTTGTTAGAGACTTAATTGAAAAGGATTTAATTCCTGATGATGTCACTATTCAGGTTTTAACGCAGGCTAGAGATCATTTAATTGAGGATACCTTCAAAGCTGTTAAAGGAGCAAAAAAAGTTTGCATTCATGTTTACAACTCCACCTCTACCCTTCAACGCGAGGTAGTATTCAGAGAAAGTAAAGATGGGGTCAAAAAAATTGCTTTGAACGGTGCTTCCCTAGTTAAAGAACTAGCAGATAAAAATAATGAGACTAATTGGGTGTTTCAATATAGTCCTGAAAGCTTCACTGGAACAGAATTAAGTTATGCGGTTGAGGTTTGTAATGAGGTGAATGAGATATGGAATCCTTCCAGTGATAATAAATCAATAATGAATCTTCCTGCTACCGTTGAGATGTCTACTCCTAATATATACGCAGATCAAATTGAGTGGATGTCACGAAATTTAAACAACCGGGAAAGTGTAATATTGAGTCTTCATCCCCATAACGATAGAGGGACTGCCGTAGCTGCAGCCGAATTAGGATTAATGGCAGGAGCGGATAGAATCGAAGGTTGTCTTTTCGGTAATGGAGAGAGAACTGGCAACGTTGACATAGTAACCCTTGCCCTAAATCAACTTACACAAGGTTTAGATCCAGAATTAGATTTTTCCAATATCAATCATGTAATGCGAGAAGTTGAATATTGCAATCAATTACCTGTACATCCTAGGCATCCTTATGCTGGGGACTTAGTTTTCACTGCGTTTTCAGGATCACATCAAGATGCAATCAAAAAAGGTTTTGATTCAATGAGAGAATCCAATGATCCGCTTTGGAAAGTTCCATATCTCCCAATAGATCCTGAAGATTTAGGTAGAACATATGAAGCTGTGATTAGGATAAACAGTCAGTCAGGAAAAGGTGGAATTGCGTACATTCTAGAAAAAGACCATGGACTATCAATGCCCAGAAGGCTTCAAATTGATTTTAGTCAGGTTATTCAACAAGTTACTGATGAGACTGGAAAAGAATTAGAGAGTGAAGACATTTGGACCAAATTTAGGGAAACTTATTTGGAAGGAAATAAGTACAGATATGTTTCTCATAAAATTTCTTCTGGTCCTGACGATAAAGGAATACAAAAAGATAACATTGAAGTTACTCTAACTAAGGAAGGTAAAGAATTTGACATAAAGGGTGAAGGAAATGGGCCTATAGATGCATTTATGAGTGCATTCAATAACTACAATAAATCATCATTTTCAATTTCTGATTATCATCAACACGCAATCTCATCCGGGGCAGATGCTCAGGCGGTAGCGTACATAGAAGTACAAAAAGATAAGAAAAGCCTATCTTGGGGGGCTGGTATTCATGCCAACACGCTAGTTGCCTCTATTATCTCTGTATTAAACGCCCTAGATTAGATCAATTCAGAGACAACTAAGCACTCTTTTGTTTTTTTTATTGAGACAGATCCCTTTTTGCCTTTTGCACCCCAGTGAAAATAGGAATTATTCTTTGAAGTTTTTATGAAAATATTAATTAAATTATCAAGTACTTTTTGATTTGGTGAATTTAAACCATTTAATTTTATCCATTTTCTAAGGATGATTTTTTTTTGACTATCTTTTTCATCAATTAGCTTTCTGAGATTAAGAGTATTTTTAGAAAGATCAGCATCACTAAAGTCATGAGAAGTTTCAGCTACACCCAGATATTCCTTTTGAATATCGATAAAGGATTGAACTTTGTTTTCATAGTTAGGCCAACGATTCTTTATTTTTGGGATGATATTTTTCCTTATGTAATTTCTATCAAAACTTGAATCTTTATTCGATGGATCGTTTATAAAATCAAGTTTATGTTTTTTTGCATATGATAGAAGAAGATCTTTTGACAAACCAAGAAAAGGTCTAACTAGTCTTCCGTCATTGAGAGCTCTTTCTTCTGGAATGCCAACTATGCCATCCATTCCCGTTCCGCGAAAAATTCTAAAGAAAAAAGTTTCAATTTGATCATCTAAATGATGAGCAAGGAAGAGTATAGAATTTTTATCTACATATTCAGAAAATATCTCGTATCTAAGATTCCTTAAATCATTTTCTGATAGAGCTTTTTTATTTGATCTGATTTGAGAACAAGCGAAAGAAACCTGCATGGTTTCACAAAATTTTTTGCAGTGTTCGATCCAGTTCTTTGAATTCTTGTTCTGTTTATGGTCTACGTGTATCGCAAGGATTTCTTTGTTTAATTTTTCTTTAACTAGAGCTTGCTTAAGAGCATAAAGGAGAACCGTTGAATCTAATCCTCCGCTGAAAGCAACTAAGAATTTTTTTGAATCTTCGGTTAAGTAACCTGAGAAAGACTCATAAATTTCGTTCACTTACTCGATGGCTCCGTAGCTCATAATTTTCTTGTGTCTTTCATTAAGAAGATCAGAAATATTAAGGGACGAACATTTTTCAAGCTGCTCAGAAATGTGGTCTGAAAGAACGGAACTCATTTTTTGAACATCTCTATGAGCACCGCCTAAAGGCTCATCGATGATTTTATCTATCAAACTTAACTCTAGAAGATTAGAAGCGTCTAATTTCATTGCTTTTGCAGCATCCTCTGCTTTTGAAGAATCTCTCCAAACTATCGACGCACAAGCTTCTGGAGACGCCACAGAATAAATAGAGAACTCTAACATTGATATATTATCTCCCACTCCAATTGCCAAAGCTCCCCCAGAACCGCCCTCTCCAGTAATAATTACAATAATTGGTGTTTTAAGTTTGGACATAACACTTAAGTTATAGGCTATGGCTTGTGAATTGCCTCTTTCTTCACTTTCTATGCCAGGATATGCCCCAGGAGTATCGATAAATGTTATGACCGGCATAGAAAAATCTTCTGCGAGCTTCATTAACCTTGCAGCTTTTCGATAACCTTCTGGTTGCGACATACCAAAATTTCTTTCTATCTTATCTTTTGTGTCCTTACCTTTTTCATGACCGATAAGCATCACAGGCTTTCCTTTGAAAGTAGCGGTCCCTCCAATTATTGCCCTATCATCACCAAAATTTCTATCGCCATGATGTTCATCAAAATTATGAAATATTTTTTCTATGTAATCACTGAAATGCGGCCTGTGGGGATGTCTCGCAACTTGAACTTTTTGCCATATGGAAAGATTTGAATATAGCTCCTTTGTTATTTTGATAATTTCTTTATTAAGAGAATCAACTTGGCTTTGGATTACATCTGGCTGGTCTTGGCTCGAGCGCAGATCTTCAATCTTTTTTTCTAAAAGGCTGATTGGTTTTTCAAAATCTAAAAAAGAGTAAGACATTATCTTCTATGATACATAAGTTCTAAATTATCTCTTCCATAAGTATTTAAAAGGGCTTTCATGGTATTGTTAGTTAACAAAATTCTCCTATCCTCATCGAATTCTATTTCTGCTTCAGATTTTTTTGAAGTATATTTCAGCTCAACAGGACAACCAATTGAAGATTCTGTACCAAGGTCGTCTAGCAATCTTTTGAAGCTCTCAATGTTAGACTTCTTTGATTCAATCAGAGATATTCTTAATTTTTCTACCATCCTGATTCTTAAGTTTTCTAAAGTATTGATATTAGTTACTTCAATTTTTTTTGCTAATCCGTACAAAACTTCTCGAGAATTATCTACAGTAACCTTGCCGTCCACAATAAAAATATCTTTGTTATTTAATTCAACCTGCATTGATTGCATTACATCAGAACCCAAAATAATTTCTATTTTTTCAGTTCCGTCATCTAATGTTGCAAATGTTACCGGGCCTCTCCTGCCTTGAATTGTCCTTTTGGTAGTTATAACACCTGCACACCTTTGAATATTTTTATCTTCATTGAGACTAGAAATCCTGTTAGGGCAAATTTGCTCAATTTCCCATTTATATTCATCCATAGGATGACATGAGAAATAAAATCCTAAAGAGTTTAGCTCACCTAGAGACTTATCAAATTCAATGGTTTTTGCTTTTGTGATAGGAATTACGTTAGGCAGTTCAACGTCACCGAATAAATCATCAATACCGCTTTTTTTCTCTTCAGACACCTGTCTGGCAAACTTTAAAGCAGATTCAATATTCACAAACATCTCTTCCCTACTAGATTGAAATGAATCCATTGAGCCAGAAGCTATCAGAGGTTCCAGTGCTCTTTTTCCCACTTTTTCTGTATCAATGCGACTAGAAAAATCTGAAAGGGTCTTGAAGTTCCCTTTTAAAGTCCTGTTATCAATTATGCTTTCGATGGCTGACTTGCCAACTCCCTTTATTGCTCCCAATCCATACATCAGTGTTTCATTGTCTATATTCCTGAATTCAAAAAAACTTGAATTAATATCAGGCGGCAAGACTTTAAGGCCCAAAAGCTTGCAGTCATCAAGTAGCATCTGAATCTTATCAGTATCATCCATTTCTGAACTTAAGACAGCAGACATAAACTCTGCTGGATAGTGGGCTTTTAACCATGCTGTCTGATAAGAAATAAAGGCATAAGCTGCAGAATGAGACCTATTAAAACCATAGCCAGCAAATTTTTCAATTTGATCAAATAATCCTTCAGCAAATCTTTTATTTTTTCCTTTTTCAATTGCGCCTGTTATGAAAGGTTCTTTTTGTTCTTCCATCTCAGACGCTATTTTCTTTCCCATTGCTCTTCTAAGAATATCTGCCTCACCAAGCGTAAAACCGGAGAATTCCTGAGCCAATTGCATCACTTGTTCTTGATAAACAATCACACCATGAGTTTTATCAAGTATTTTTTCAACTGATTCATCACCGTATGAGAATTCTTCTCTTCCGTGTTTTCTTTCAATATAAGTTTCAACCATGTTCATTTCTAATGGACCAGGCCTATATAAGGCAATCAAGGTAATAATATCTTCAAAGTTATTCGGTTTTAGTTTAACTATGTACTCTTTAATACCCCTTGATTCCAGTTGAAAAACAGCAGTAGTTAAGCCTTTTTGGAGGAGCTGATACGTCTTTGAATCATCAAGAGGAAGATCATCTAAATTAATTGGTTCAAGATTTAATTTCTGTCTGTTCTGATTAATTAGCTTCAGGGCATTTTTCATTATTGTTAAAGTTTTAAGACCTAAGAAATCGAATTTTTGCAATCCAACAAGTTCAATATCTTTCATATCATATTGAGTAGATACTGCGCCGGTCTCCTCATCTAAGTAGAGAGCAGAAAAATCTGTTATTTTTGATGGAGCCATGACAACGCCTGCAGCATGCTTTCCCACATTCCTTGATAAACCTTCAAGTTTCTGTGACATCTCAATAATTTCTTCTGCATCTTCATCATTTTTAATTGCTTGTTTTAATTCTTTATTTTGCAATGCAGTTTTTAGTGTCATGTCAGGATGAAAAGGAATTAATTTAGCAAGACGATCTGCAAGGCTATAGGATTTTCCTTGAGCTCTTGCCACATCTCTTACAACTGCTCTAGCAGCCATAGTGCCTAAGGTACTTATTTGAGCAACAGAATCTTGCCCGTATTTATTTGTAACGTATTCAATTACTTTCTCTCTACCATCCTTGCAAAAATCTATATCAAAATCTGGATTGCTAATTCGGTCAGGATTAAGAAATCTTTCAAACAACAGATCATATTTGATAGGGTCTAATCCTGTTATTCCTATGGCATATGCAACTAATGATCCAGCACCTGATCCTCTTCCCGGACCAACAGGAACATCATTCTCTTTAGCCCAATTAACAAAATCTGCAACAATTAAAAAGTAGCCTGAATATCCCATTTTTTGAATTACACTTAATTCAAAATCTAGTCTTGAAAAATAATCTTCCTTAACTTCGTCTCCAAAAATTTTATGCAGGCCTACGATAGATATTTTTTTTAGGTAATCATCTTCTGTTTCACCGTTGGGTGTCTCAAAGTCAGGGAGAATATATTTGCCTAGCTCAATTACAAGGTTGCATTTTTGAGAAATCAAATAAGAATTTTCTAAAGCTTCTGGTATATCCTCAAACAACTCAAACATTTCATCTGTTGATTTGAAATATTGAGTTGATAAGTAATTCTTTTTTCTTGCAGGATCGCTTAGAACATTACCAGTTTGAATACATACTCTAGTTTCATGAGCTTCAAATTCTTCTTCTTCCATGAATCTAACCTGATTGGTTGCTACAAGAGGTATTTTTGCTTTGGCCGCCATAGATGTAACAATATTAATGTAATCTTCTTCCCTTTCCCTTCCTAGCCTGGAAATCTCAATGAAGAAATCCTCATTAAATATTTTTTTAAAAAAATCTATTCTTGCTTCGGCTAGCTCAAAATTATTTTTTAGGATTGCATCAGCGATGTGTCCTTCCATATCTCCAGATAATAAAATTAATCCTTCATTTAAATCTTTTAGCCACTCCAATTTAAGATGAGGTATCGATCTAATTCTTCCTTCTATATGGGTTTTAGATACTAACTTTGTTAGGTTTCTATAGCCTTCAAAATTTTTTGCATAAAGAGTTAATTTTCCAGACTCAGAATTATTGCTTATGTCTTTCACAGAATTAAAATTTACCCCACAAATTGGCTTAATGCCTTTGTCGCGCATTTCTTTATAAAATTTTACAAATCCAAATAAATTTGAATCATCTGTTATCGCAATAGATTCAAAATTTAATTCTTTTGCTTTGCTTGAAAGCTCATCTAATCTCACTAAGCCATCAGAGATTGAGTATTGAGAATGTATGTTTAAGTGTGAAAATTTATTCATTTAGAAATTGCTTAATTGGCCTGAAAGATTTTCTATGAATATTTGTGACTCCATATTTCTTAATCATACTCTTATGAAGTTTGGTTGAGTAACCTTTATGTTTGTCAAAAAAATAGCCCTTAAATTTATTTTCTAGTTCTGTCATGTATTCATCTCTATAGACTTTTGCAATTATAGAAGCGGCCATTACTTCTCTAATTTTAGTGTCTGCTTTAATTATAAATTCTACAGATTTATCATTAAAAAAATTATCGTTTCCATCAATAATTATTTTTGAAAAAGGTTTTTTTACTTTGCTTATTGCCCTTATCATTGAAAGCTTAGTAGCTTCCCGGATGTTATATTTATCTATTTCCTTTACAGAAGATAATCCAATAGACCAGTCAAGAGATAATTCCTTAATTTGATTAGAAAATTCTATACGTTTTTTTTCTGAGAGATCTTTAGAGTCCTTAAGCCCAAGGATTTTATTTTCTCCTAAAATAACCGCAGCAGACACAACCGGACCGGCGATGGATCCTCTTCCAACTTCGTCTACTCCGAGAATCATACTAAATCAAAAAGACAGTTAAATTTATCTTCTTGATTTACTTTCAAAGAATTATGAATTTCATGGAATTTCATTTTTATCCGATCTAAGTTGGTGGCTTCACACATGTTAAGCAGCTCTTTTTCTATTCTATCGGCATTAACAAAACCTTGTCTCAATTCTGGGATTAATTTCTCCTCTGCAAGGATATTCGGGAGTGAAATGTATTTTGTTTTTAAAAATTGATTTAAAAGAAAGTTATTAAACAAATTTGTTTTGTAACAAACTACTGGAGGAGCCTGATTTAAAAGGCACTCAAGAGTAGCTGTGCCAGACACACTAACTGCTATATCAGTTGCAGCAAGAACTGAATCTGTCTTATCGATAAATATTTTGTAAGTTTTTGATTTTAAATTACCTAAATTCATCGAAATTTCGTTTTCATCCTTAAAGGGAATTAAAACTTGATAATCTCCCCTTTTTCTCAGAGAGTTAATCGTTTCAATCATCACGGGCAAATGAGCATTGATTTCAGATTTTCTGCTCCCAGGTAAAAAAGAAAGTGTTTTTAGATCAGGATCTAAGTCTAATTCCAATTTATATTTAAATTTATCAATATTAGTTGAAATGCGAGATGCTTTAGGGTGACCTACAAAAACTGAATTAACACTGAAATTTTGAAGAAACCTTTTCTCAAAAGGGAATAAATTTAAAACGAGATCTAAAAAATCATTAAATTTTTTTGCTCTGTTTGATCTCCATGCCCAAACCTGAGGACAAACATACTGCACTGTTTTGATATTAGACTTTTTTTTTAAAATTCTGGAAATTCCTAAATTTAATGATGGACTATCGATTCCAATAAAAATATCTATATTTTTATCTATTAGGTGGTCTATTAGTTCGTTTCTTTTTTTAAGAATTCTTTTAATCCTAAATATTGGATCAATCAGTCCCATTACTTGAAGTTCTTCATTTGAATCAAATGAATTAAAACCTTCTTTTTTCATTTCAGAGCCGCCAAGGCCAAAGAACTCTATTAAAGGATCTTTAGATTTAAGGTTTCTAATTAAGTCTGAACCGAGAATATCTCCAGATGACTCCGTAGCACATAACCCCACTTTCAATGGCATTAGCGAACTATTCCTCGATCAGAACTTTGAATTGAATTAAGAAAAAGTTTTCCTTCATCAAAATCGGATACTTCTTTTTCAATCTCAGAAATGGCTTGATCAAGTTTAAGTTTTCTTAAATATACAAGCTTATAAAATTTTTTTAACAGTGATGATTGATCTTTTCTAAGATCTAATCTTTGTATTCCAATTACATTCAGTCCTCTTGGTATGGCAGGATTTCCGCTAACTCTTACAAATGCAGGAATATCTTTTGAAACTGCAGATCCCATGGCGCAAAAACTATATGGGCCAATATTGCAAAATTGATGAACTAAAGTATATCCACCTAACCTTGCACCTTTTGCAATATTTACAACTCCAGCTAAAGCAACATTATTAACTAAAACAATATCATCATCTAAAGTGCAATCATGAGCCACATGTGAATAAGCCATAAAGAGATTGTTATTTCCAATTGATGTCAAACCTTTCTCTTGGGCAGTACCTCTATTTATGGTAACTCCCTCTCGGATTTGGTTATTGTTACCAATCTTGAGGAAAGTTTCTTCATCTTCGTATTTTAAATCTTGAGGATCTCCTCCAATGCTTGCAAAAGGATATATATGATTGTCTTTTCCAAGCTTTGAATTTTTATGAATGACTACATTCGATTCAATTATGGTTCCTGAACCAATCTCTACATCTTTACCGATAGATGAATACGCACCAATGGAGGCATTTTTAGCGATCTTTGCTGAGGGATCAATTATTGCAGTTTCATGAATCATTTTGGTCTGTCTGCACATAAAATCGTGGCAGAACAAACTAAATTCTCTTCCAATGAGGCCTTGCAGTCAAACTTCCATATGCCGCGCCTATCCTGAATTTTCTTAGATTCTAATGTCAATATACTTGGAGGAACTACTGGAGATCTAAAACGAACATTATCAGCTCCAACAAAGTAGTAAATTGAACCCTCTTCAGGGGTCTTATTCATAGTAACAAAACCTAAAATTCCAGATACTTGAGCTAATGCCTCAATGATTATTACTCCAGGGAGTATTGGGTTATCAGGAAAATGACCTTTAAAATAATACTCATCTTCTTTAACCTCTTTGAAACCTTTTATATATTCATCTTTAATTATTTCTGTCACGCCATCAACAAATAAGAAAGGTTCTCTATGAGGTAGATATCTTTTTATATCTTGCTTTTCAATCATTAATCTTTTTTTGAAAACTTTTTATAAGTTGCTGAAGCTTTCAACCATTCTCCTCTTGGCATCAGCGGAGCAGAACCCGAGTATTTACCTGCTTTATTTATTGATTTAAATATGAACGAAACTGGAGATACTGTAACCCCATCTGTGATAACCAGATTGTCAGCTACACCGCAAAGTCCACCTATCATACAGTTTTTTCCAATGATTGTGCTTCCTCCAATTGTTGCATTTGCTCCCATTATTGTAGATTTTCCAATTTTACAATTATGCGCAATATGAACTTGATCATCTAACTTCACATTTTCACCTATGATTGTGTCGTCTAGAGTACCTCTATCAATAGTACAATTAGATCCTATCTCGACATCATTACTTATCACCACTTTTCCTAAGTGATTTATTTTTTTCCATTTATCGTTTTCGTCCTTAGCAAAACCAAGTCCATCTGAACCGATTACAGTTCCTGAATGAATTATACAATTCTCTCCAATTGAAACATTTGAAAGTACAGTTACATTAGGTAATAAAATAGAACCCTTTCCTATCTCGACGTTTTTTTCTATCACGCAACCAGGTCCAACATAAACATGATCTGAAATTACAGCTTCTTTATTAATAAATGCTTCCTTAGATAAACCTTTTTTTTCAGACAAAAAAGTTGATTCAGCAAATAAGTCAGTTGCTTTGGCATATGCCAGATGAACGTTATCTATTATTAATTTATTTCCTTTGAAGTATTTTGAGTTCGCAGTATCTGTAATAACAGCACCTGCGTTAGTTTTTGAAAGGTCTTCCTTAAACTTATTACTATAAAAAAATGAAATATCTTTATCAGATGCCGAAGCCAAAGATTTCATGGATGATATCTCAATATCATCTCCATCTAATGAGGCACCGATATATTTTGCTATGTAACTAAGCTTATAGGGCTTTGAGGACAAAATTTAATCTTATTCTTCGCTTTCTTGATTTATGAGCTCAATTACTTCAGGAGTAATATTTATCAGTGGATTAGTTCCCTCAAATGCTGCTAAAGCCTCTCTTCTGAATAATAGCTTGATTTTTTTGGCAATAATTAGCTCATTAACGACTTTTTGAACTGTTTCTGCTTGCTCAGCTTGTAATTTTTGACCTAATTCTTGCTCGAGCGCTCCTCTCTTTTGAGCTAAAAACTGCAAATCTTGAGTTAACGATTGAATTTTTTTATAAAGATCAGCTTTTTCAGATTCTGACATTGTGGGTCCATCTTTTTCAAGCTTATCTGCAGCGTCCTTTCTTTCCCCATCTTTTAAGGCAATATCATCCGTGATTTCTTTATATTCATCAGACTCTTGGAGCTCTTCAAATGCCTGTCTTGCTGCATCAGTTCCAAAAAAGATTGCTTGATAGTCAATAACAGCCATTCCATCGGTATTTGCTAATAAAGAAGTACCAAAAAATAGTTGAGAAACTAAAATTAAAGCGGAAGTAATTTTTTTCATAATATGCCTTATATCTTAATTTTATAAATTTGACGGCAAGTTTACATGATTGCGAGGCAAATTATCCAATAAATATTTTAGAATTGCGTACCAATTTCAAATTGAAACTGCTCAATTTCTTCCAAAGGATCTCTGTTGAATACTTGAGAAATTGCAAATGATAAAGGACCTAATTGCGTTATCCAAGTCACGGCTAAGCCAACGGAATATCTGAGATTTTTTGTATCAAATTTAAAACAATTTCTTTCGTAAGCTTTGCAACCGTCGCTAAATACATTTCCATAATCAAAGAAAACAGAGCTTCTTACAGATCGAGTATCTTGGCTGATAGGTAACGGGAATATCCAGTCTACTCCACCTTCAAGAGAGTATTGTCCACCTATAGGTCTTCTTTCATAAAAGTAATACGGATTTGGTATTGGGTTACCATCTGAATCAGTTACGATTTGGCCATTTGAATCAATCACATATTCACTTGCTTCCGACCTTGGTCCCAAAGTATTTGCTCTAAAACCACGAACGGAGTTCATCCCCCCAGCATAGAAATGTTCAAAAAATGGTGGCGTAGAAGTATCTCCGTATGCTGCAAGAATTCCGATCTGATTTCTGAAAGAAAAAACCCAATCATTCCCCATGGGAGCATAATATTTCATTCTATAAATTAGTTTCCCATAATTTAAACTGCTGCCAGGGAGGGAGGTTTGGATACTTACAGCATGGGATTGACCGGCCGTAGGGAAAATACCTCTATTTAGGGTAACTCTAGACCATGTAGTGGTTAATTTATAAGTCTCAAATGTATCTCCTTCCTGATTAACAAAATCATTCAATTGCAAAGACGAGAAATTACCCGCATCTAGCTTAGTATTATCGTAGGATATATTAAGATTTAATCTTTCAATTTCACTTATAGGGAAACCAAATTGAGCTCCTAAACCGTAAGAATCTGTTGAGTAAGAAGCAAGATTGTAAGAACCAAAGTCAGATGATCGGTAAAAGGCATTGTACCCGAGGCTTACTGCATCAATGGTGTAATAAGGATCAAAAAAATTGAAGTTATAACTGGTTTGCCAAGCATTCTTATTGATTCCTACCACTAATCTGTTTCCAGTTCCAAAAGCATTATTCTCGGAGTAGTTTGCACCCAAAGTAAGACCCCATGCACCATATCCAATTGATCCTCCAATGGAACCAGAGAATTCTTCCTCTACGGTGTACTCAATGTCCACTTGATCACTAATACCAGGCACCGGCTTTGTCTCAACCTCTACTTGCTTAAAGAAACCTAACCTTTCTAAACGAAGTTTAGAATTTTCAATTAAAGCATTAGATGCCCATGCTCCTTCCATTTGTCTCATCTCTCGCCTAAGCACTACATCATAGGTCCTTTCGTTTCCAATAAATTCTATTCTTCTGACATAGGTTCTTTGGCCAGGCTCAACAAAAAAAGTTAGATTTACCGCTTGTTCATCGTCTAAGATTTCAGGAACTCCTGAGACTTCAGCAAAGGCGTAACCTTCATTCCCAAGTGTATTAGTAATAAATTCTTCAGATGCCGTTACGAGCTCCTGAGAGAATACTGTATCTGGCTTTACGAAAATTAAGTTTCTTAGATTATCTTTTGATAAAGGAAGATCTCCAGCTAATTTAGTCTCTTTAACTTTATAAACTCCTCCCTCTCTTACTCCAATGGTTATAAAAACCGATTTTTTATCTGGAGACACGCTGACAACTCTAGAATCAACTGAGAACTTTACATATCCTCGGTTTTTGTAAAAAGACTCTAGAGTCTCGAGATCACCTCTCAACTTTTCTTGAGCATATTTATTGTCATTCGTAATAAAAGATAACCAATTACCCTTGCTCAGTTCAAAACCTCTCAAAAGTTCTTCATCAGTAAACGTCTGATTACCGACTATATTTATATCTTTAATTTGAGCCACTTCGCCCTCATCAACTTCGATTAAGATTGCAACTCTGTTTCTTGGTAGATTATTACTTTCCACCTTAACTTTTGCGCCGTATCTACCTTGAGCTACGTATTGTCTTTCTAGCTCTACACTTAACCCTTCTACAATTGATCTTCTATAAAGTTGGCCCTCGTATAAATCAGAGTTTCTCAGTCCTTCAAGTAATGCATCAGTTTTTATTGCTTTGTTACCTTGAATATCTATAGATGCAATGGAAGGCCTTTCAACCAAGTTAATTAGTAAGGCTCCTCCATCCCTTCCAATTTCTATATCGTCGAATTTACCAGTATTAAAAATTGACTTTGCAACAAGTTGAATTTCTCTTCGATCTATTTCATCACCGACAGATACTGGCATCGAGGCAAAAACTGATCCTGCTGAAACTCTCTGAAGGCCAGTAACTCTTATGTCTTCAATTACCCAGGAATCTGCAAAAGTGCCAACAGAATATATAAATAGAAAAAAGGATAATAATCTTTTCATCAAAAAATCCTTGAAAGGTCATTAAAAAAGGTAAAGATCATAAGACATACAATAAATGCTATACCCAGCCTATACGATATTCCTACAAAGTTTTCAGAAAGAGGTGAACCTTTTATTTTTTCTAATGTCATCATCACGGCTTGGCCACCATCCAAAACCGGAATAGGTAATAGATTGATAATACCCAATCCGATACTGATAAGAGCCATCAACATTAAGAAGGAAAAGAGACCCCCATATTTAATTGAATCTCCTGCATATTGACCAATCATAACCGGACCACCAAGATTTCTAGGCGAAATCAAGCCTTGTACCATCTTTTTTAGAAAAATTAATGATTCTACAGATTTGGAGTAGGTATCCTTAAAGGCTTTAAGTGAGCCTTCAAGAAGACCGTACCTTTTTTTTATAATCGAAGATGGAAGAATCTTCAAATTTGCCGCTATTCCAATTAACCATGCAGGTTCAGGAGATTCTCGATATTCAGGCTGAACAAGATAATCAAAGTTGGAATTATTTCTTGAAATACTTACCAATATTTCTTTTCCTTCAGATGAATTGATAAAAAACTTAAGATCTTCCCAAGATTGTATTTCATTGAAATCGATAGCATTAATTTTATCGCCTATCATTAGTCCAGAATTTTCAGCTGGACCGTTTTCTGTCATTTGAGCAATGATTATTTCCGAAGGTAGATACATTCCTAGATCTCCCATTAGGTCGTTTGGTTCTTCTCCCTTTAGCCACTCAGATATATATATCTGGTGTGAAGAAGTGACGCCTTGAAAATCTTCGGTTTCAATATTTATAATGCCAGTTTCTCCGAGCCGTCTTAACAAGGCAGATTGAACCTCCATTCTGGTTTCAACAAAAGATTCATCAATACTTTTTATCTTGGTTCCTGATTCTATTCCAGCGTTATAAGCAGGACTATCTTTTCCAACCTGCCCGATGTCAGAGGATATTTCTTGAATTCCATAAATATTTAAACCGGCAAAAATTATGAAAGCTAAAATAAAATTAGCCATAGGACCAGCGAGAACTATGAATAATCTCTGATGATATGGTTTTGATTGAAAGGAATCTTTTTCAGAGGAACTTTCACCCTCCCCTAGCATTTGTACGAATCCTCCGATTGGTAAAATTCTTATGTTGTAATTTGTCTGATGCTTGTCCTGTTTCTGAAAGATAGATGGTCCCATACCTATTGAGAAATCTAAAACTTTTACTCTGCAAATTCTTGCAGCAAAAAAATGACCTGACTCATGAATAATGGTTATTACCGAAATCAGTACAACAAATGCTATTAAGTAAATTAGAACGGCTGTCATGATTAGAAAGTATATCTCTCTGAATAAACTTTAGCCTGTTTTTTAGATAAGGCTTCTAAATGCAAGATTTCGTCAACAGTATCAAATTTTATATTTATGTCTAGATTATCTTTCGCTTCAAATGCATGACCAATCAGTTGAAAGATATCTAGGTAATTTATTTTTTCTTGCAAGAAAAGATCAACCGCAACTTCATTGAATGAATTTAGAATTAAGGGAAGGTTCCCTCCCAAAGATAAAGCTTTTTTTGCGTAATCTAAAGTTGGAAATTTTTTATGGTCAGGCTCAAAAAAATTTAAAGAAAGATCAGAAAAAGATAGTCTTTCTATTCCAGATTCAAGCCTCTTAGGAAATCCTAATCCATATGATATTGAGGCTTTCATATCGGGTGCAGATAAATTAGAAAGTATTGAGCCATCCTTAAACTCAACCATTGAGTGAACAATGTGTTGAGGGTGAATCACAACGTCTATTTTATTAGCATCTACCCCAAATAAAACCGATGCCTCTATGATCTCTAAAGATTTATTCATCAAGGTTGAAGAATCAATTGATATTTTTTCTCCCATTTTCCAAATAGGATGATTCAATGCATCTTGGACAGTTATCTTTTCAAAAGATTCAATTTTTTTATCCCAAAATGGACCACCTGAGCAACATAATATGATTTTATTTACATCATCTTTAGAAGAACCTTGAAGGCATTGGAAAATAGCAGAATGCTCAGAATCGAGAGGTATTATTTCTGATTGATATTTTTTAGCCTCACTCAATAAGAATTCGCCGCACATTACCAGCGGCTCTTTATTAGCGATCAATACTCTTTTGCCAGTTTTTATGGCCTCATGAGTTGCTTCAAGGCCAATTGCACCTGAAATTCCAACAACTACGATGTCTGCATCCATATCTCTAATCATTTCACTTTGGCCATCTGAGCCTCTATAAATTTTTATGTCTGAGTTCTTTTCAATATCAGTTTCTGAGGTAGAGCTCTCCTGTATGCAAATATTTTTAACTGAATACTTATACGCCTGCCCGTGCAAAGCTTGAAAATTTTTATTTGCGCTCAAGCCGATACACTTAAAATTCTCTTTATGAAGATCCAGCACTTCAAGCGTACTTTTTCCTATAGAACCAGTTGATCCTAGAACAAGCACTGTCTTCATAGAAGAACCTCATATAAAACAAAAAATACTGGAATACAAAGGATGTGACTATCAATACGATCTAACAGTCCACCATGGCCAGGTATAAGGCTCCCTGTATCTTTTAAATTAGCTTGTCTTTTTATGGAGCTTATTAACAGGTCACCAAACACAGCCGCTACTGCACAAATAAAGATCATAAGAGTAAGCAAGATTACATCTAAAGTTTTTAATGAGTTTTGGAAAATCAAAGTTATCATCAGAGAATTGATCACAACTGATGAAACTACACCCCCGATCGTTCCCTCTAAAGTTTTATTGGGACTTACAATAGGGAATATTTTATTTCTGCCTAAAACTTTACCTGCAAAGAATGCAAATGCATCGGTTGCAACTGAAATCATAACCGCTATCAAGATCAAGGTTCGCTCCAGCTCGTTTAAATATAAACATAAGATTGCGGTTACTATAAGAATGAAAGCTAAAAGAGATTGAAGAGAGAAAACTTTCAACTTGATAAGCTCATAAATTGAAATGCAAAAAATAATTATCAATCCAAAGTTAAAAAAGAAGGATGCAGATAAGAGTATGTAAGCAAGAAAAAGGAATCCTAGAGCTATGCCCGATATCCATCTAATCATTATTATTCCTTTCCAAATCGTCTATCTCTTGTAGAGAATTTATTTAATGCAGATTTAAAATTAGATAATTTAAAATCAGGCCATAGTAATTTTGAGAAATACAACTCCGAATATGATATCTGCCAAAGAAAGAAGTTACTTATACGAATTTCGTCTCCTGTTCTTATCAATAAATCTGGATCCGGAAAATCCGAGGTCGATAGAAGATTAGAGAAGTCATCTTCACTTAATTTGTCTGTATTTATTTTATGATCTTTGATTTTCTTTATAGCATTCAGAATATCCCATCTACCACCGTAACTTATGGCAACATTAAGATTAAGGTTTGGTTTCTTGGCTTGAGTATCCTTCATGGCAGAATTAATTTGGGATACTAGAGATTTAGAGAAACGAGGGATGTCACCAATAAAATTTAGCTGAACCTTGTTTTCAATTAATTCTGGAACTTCTTTAATTATTGATTGAAGAAAGAGTTTCATTAAATCTGAAACGTCTGAAGCAGATCTTTTCCAATTTTCTGTGCTAAAAGCAAATACAGATAAATGGGTTATTTCAGATTTTGCAGAATACTTAACAATATCTCTTAATCGATTTACACCCTGCTTATGACCTTCAATTGTCTTTAGATTCCTTTGCCTTGCCCATCTTGAGTTTCCATCCATTATTATGGCCACATGACCAATCTTATTGGATGAATTGCTCGTCATAGAAACTAAATTTCAAGTAAGTCTTTCTCTTTTAATTCAAGTAATTGCTCAACTTTGGATATAAAATCGTCAGTCAGATTCTGAATAATTTCTTGACCCCGCCTTTCGTCATCTTCACTAATTTCTTTTTCTTTAAGATATTCTTTGAGCAGCCCGTTAGCGTCTCTTCTCTGATTCCTTAAAGCGATTTTTGAATTTTCTGCTTCTGATTTTGCTACTTTAATTAGATCTCTTCTAGTTTCTTCAGTTAAATCTGGAAGAATGACTCTAATGACATCACCTGAAGTAGCTGGATTGATACCTAAGTCAGATGACTGAATTGCTTTCTCTATGTCAGGTACTAAGTTTTTTTCCCAAGGAGAAATTGACAATGTTTTTGCATCTTGAACAGAAATGTTACTTACTTGGGAAAGTGGCGTCATATTCCCATAATAATCAATTTGTATAGCGTCTAGCAGAGAAGGATTAGCCCTACCCGTCCTTATTTTTTGTAATGAACTTTCAAGAGATGAAATGCTTTTTTCCATTCTCTCAAGAGTCTCTTGTTTTATTTCTTCTAACATATTAATTTTTAAGTAATGTACCTATTTCTTCTCCAGATATTGCTTTTTCAAATCCGTCCTTTTCATCAGCATTGAATACTCTAACTTGTAAATTATTATCTCTGCAGAAGCAAAGGGCAGTTTGATCCATTACTTGAAGGTTTTGATTAATTGCATCATCAAAAGTTAAGTTTTCAAATTTTTTGGCCTTTGGATTCTCTTTTGGATCAGTATCATAAACTCCATTTACGTTGGTTGCTTTTAACATAAAATCTGCTTCCAGTTCATTTGCTCTTATACTTGCAGTTGAATCCGTGGTGAAAAGGGGATTTCCTATTCCCCCAACTAAGAGGACAACTTTTTGGTCCATAAGAGCATTTAAAGCATCTTCGGTATTATAAGCTTGAACAAAGTTTCCAATAGCAAATGAAGAGAAAAGTTTATTCGAATGACCTTTTTCTCTAAGAAAGTTTGATAAAGCTATCCCATTCATAATAGTAGATAACATTCCTATGTAGTCTGCAGACACTCTATCGATTTTTATGTCTTTGAGATCTCTTCCTCGAAAGATATTTCCTCCTCCTAAGACTATCCCTAGTTGAATTTTTTTTTGTTTAGTAAAGTCTATAGCTGAAGATATTCTTTCAAACATTTTTTCATCAAAACCTTTTTCCTTTTTCCCAGCAAACCACTCTCCACTGAGCTTTAGAAGGACTCGTTTTGCTGATGCCATTTAAGAATTTTGGAGCTGTGCTTGGACTTCGGAAGCAAAGTCCTTTTGCTCTACTTCTATTCCCTCGCCAACTTCTATACGTGTAAATTCAACAATAGAGTTCTTGTGATCATTAAGAATATTTTCAATTGGGGTTGAAGGATCTTTAACAAAAGGCTGTTTGAGGAGACTTATTTCAGATAGAAACTTATTTAACCTGCCCTCGATCATTTTCTCAATAATTTCTTCTGGCTTATTTGTATCTTCAACCTGAGCCTTTAAAATTTGTTTTTCTTTCTCAATTGTTTCAGAGTCTACATCTTCTGGAGATAGAAATTTTGGATTGGATGCTGTGACGTGCATAGCAATATCCCTTCCTAATTCTTCATTGTCATCCTTAAGAGAAACTAAAGCACCGACCTTTCCATTGCTATGGATGTATGAATACAAGTTATCTCCTCCGATAGATTCCTTTTTTCTGATAATTACATTTTCTCCAACCTTTTGAACAAGGCTTTGTCTTTCTGATTCAAGGTCATCTGATATTTCTTCTATAGATTTCGAATCATTCTCTAAACAATAATATAAAACTTCTTGGCAAAAAGTTTTAAAGTTTTCATCTTTAGCAACGAAATCAGTCTCACAGTTAACTTCAACCATTAGATTGTTGGCTGTTAGCAATAGACCTTCAACCGCTGTTCTGGAAGCTTTTTTCTCTGCTTTTAAGTTGCTATTAATTTTTAGATATTCCACCGCCTCGTCAAGATTTCCTCCTGTTTCCTTAAGGGCAGCTTTGCATTCCATAATTCCAAGACCAGTTTTATCTCTGAGAGATTTCACATCTGCAGCTTTGATTTCAGTCATTCTTTTACCTCATTCGATTCTTTCTGTTCTGATTCAGATTCATTTTCCTCAGAAACATTCTCGGCTGGAGATTCTTCCTTAGCTTGTTTTTTTTCCTTTGCATCGGAAGAAGTTTTGGCATCTACCTTTTCTTTTTTATCAAGATCGGATTTCTTTACAATAACTGGACCATCTCCATCACCTCTAATGCCCGTGGCTTTCTCAGCTCCTTCAAGGCAAGCATTTGAGACTAATCTAGCAAGTAAAGAGATTGACCTTATGGCATCATCATTTCCAGGAATAATATAATCCACTGAATCAGGATCAGAGTTTGTATCTACAAGACCAACAATAGGAATCCCCATTTTTTTAGCTTCAGCTACAGCAATTTTCTCATTCTCTACGTCCACAATGAATAAAGCTTCTGGAAGTCCCCCCATATTCTTTATTCCTCCAATAGATCTTTCCAGTTTATCCATTTCCTTTTTTAGCTTTAAAACCTCTTTTTTTGTGTATTGGTTAAACTTACCTTCTTCTTCTTGAGATACTAAAAACTCATATCTTCTTATTGAGGCTCTAATTGTTTTATAGTTTGTCAGCATTCCACCCAGCCATCTGTGATTTACATAAGGCATACCGCACCTTTCTGCTTCTTGTCTTATGACTTCTCTTGCTGATCTTTTTGTTCCCACAAATAGAATTCTATTATTCGAGGATGCAATTTTTTTGCAAAAGTCTAGAGATGGCTCCAAGCAATCTAAAGTCTTTTGTAAATCAATTATGTGTACCTTGTTTCTAGATCCAAAAATGAATTTCTCCATCTTAGGATTCCAAAACCTTGTTTGATGACCGAAATGGACACCTGCTTTAAGCATCTGTTCTATGGATATTTCCATATTTAGCTCCTTTTGTTATAGGCATGACGCCGGGTTATTCTTCCTTGGATCAGATATTTAACTGCTTCGAAGCAAAGCAGCACCCAAATATTTGATTTATCCAAGTGTGTTTTTAAGCTTTCGCGAGTGTTTTATATCACAACTGAATATAAAGGAAAACTAATTATTCAATGCATCTTGAACTGAATATATTCCAGGGGTTTTACGATGAATCCATTCAATTAGATTTAGAGCCCCTAAAGCAAATGCTTTTCTATCAAGTGCCTTATGCTCTAAAGATAGAATCTCGTCCTCAAGATATATATTAATTTTATGAGTGCCTACAGAAGATTCATCTCGATTTGAAATTATTTCAATTTCATCAACATTAAATAGTTCTATTAACTCCTTTTTTAACATCAAAGCGGTGCCTGAAGGGGTATCAATTTTTTCATTATGGTGAGTTTCTTCGATATTAATTCTTTTCAAAGGAAGCTTTTTTTCAGAAACATAATTTAATAAATTGCTCAAAAAGGCTACCCCAATACTTAAGTTAGGTGCGGCTAAAACAGGAATTGATAGACTTTTATTATTAAAAATCTCCCTGAAATCTCCTTTTCCAGTTGAAGCAACAATTAAGCTAGCACCGATTAGTTCGCATTTTTCTTTAATTTTTATTAAATCTAGCGAAGTAGAGCAATCAATTACGACATCAGCATCGGTGAGATCGTTTAAGTCAGAAATGATTTGAACTCCCTGTAAACTGACGTTTATATTTGAAGAGTTATCCCTGCCGCTAACTAAACCCCCTGCCAAGCTTATGTTTGATGATTTTTTTACCTCATCAACAATGCTTGCGCCTAGTCGCCCTGAGATACCGCATACAAATAATTTAATCATTATCCTCTCATAAAATCTCTAGCGTTCTCAAACCAAGATTTTTCTTTAGGGGAATTTCTATCTTTATCAAATGATTCTTTCAGCTGTTCAAGAAGTTTCTTTTGCTCTGACGAAATATTGATAGGAGTTTCAATTAGTACTCTAACTAAGATATCGCCTTTTGATGCTCCATTAATGGGCCTAATACCCTTACCTTTAAGTCTCATCAATTTATGACTCTGAGTTCCAGAAGGTATTTTTAACTTTACCTTTCCATCTAAAGTAGGTACTTCAACGTCTCCTCCAAGGACGGCATCGATATAATTTATTGGTATCTCGCAGTATAGGTGCCTCCCATCTCTTTGGAATATTTTATGTTCCTTAATTTCTACTGTGATAAAAAGATCTCCATTAGGATCATTGCGATTACCAGGTTCGCCTTCTCCCGAGAGTCTTATTCTATCGCCAGAATCAATTCCTGCAGGAATTTTTACAGATAAAGTTTTAGCTTTTTTGATATAACCCTCACCATGACAAATATTACAGTTAGGATCATGTATTTCGCCTTCTCCTCTGCATTGAGGACAAGTTTGTTGCATCGAAAAAAAGCCTTGCTGCATTCTGACAACTCCTGTTCCAGAGCAATAGGTACAGGTAGACCACTTACCAGAGCATCTTTCCTTAGATGGTATTTGAAGGCTTACTTCTGTACCTCTTACAGCCTCTTCTAGTGAAATGCTTAAATTATAAGCAAGATCTGCACCACTCGATCTCGATCTACCTCTTGATGATCCTCCAAAAATATCTCCAAAAATATCTCCAAAAATATCACTAAAGGCATCTGCAGCACCTTGTGCACTTGAATATTGAGAATTGACTCCCTGATGGCCAAAGTTATCATAGGCTTGTCTTTTTTGATCATCAGAAAGAATTTCATAGGCCTCTGATAGTTCCTTGAATTTATCTGCTGCCTCTTGATCATCAGGATTTCGATCCGGATGATATTTCATTGCTAATTTTCTGTAAGCTTTTTTTAGCTCATCTTTTGAGGAGGATTTAGAGACTCCCAAAACATCATAGTAGTCTCGTTTACTCATTGGAACTGATAAGAATCTATCTAGATTCTTCTTTTACTTCTTCAAAATCAGCATCAACAACATTTTCTTCATTCGATCCCTGATTATCGCTATCATTAGCTTGATCAGCTTCCTGTGATTCTTGTTGCTGTTCTGCATAAAGTCTTTGTGCCATTGATGAGGAAGCATCTGTTAAAGCTTTAGTTTTCTCTTCTATGCTATCTTTATCATCTCCCTTTAGAGCCTCCTCTAAATCTGAAATAGCAGCCTCAATAGCAGATTTTTCATCTTCTGAAACTTTATCTTTTGATTCTTCCAGAGTTTTTTTACAACCGTGAATGAGAGTATCTGCTGTGTTCCTGGCGTTTACCAGTTCCTCAAACTTCTTATCGTTATCAGCGTTCGCTTCGGCATCTGAAACCATTTTTTCTATCTCGTCTTCAGATAATCCTCCGGATGCCTGAATAGTGATCTTTTGCTCTTTGCCAGTTGCTTTGTCTTTGGCTGAAACATTTAATATTCCGTTTGCATCGATATCGAAAGCTACCTCAATTTGCGGCATGCCTCTAGGAGCAGGAGCAATACCGTCCAAATTGAAAAGACCTAATTGCTTATTGTCAGCAGCCTGTTTTCGCTCTCCTTGAACAACGTTTACTGTTACTGCTGTTTGATTGTCTTCTGCAGTGGAAAAAATTTGAGATTTATTAGTTGGGATAGTTGTATTTTTCTCTATTAATGGAGTTGCAACACCACCTAAAGTTTCTATCCCAAGCGTTAAAGGAGTTACATCCAACAAAAGGATATCTGTAACATCTCCTGCTAAAACCGCACCTTGAACAGCTGCGCCCATAGCAACCGCCTCATCAGGATTAATGTCCTGTCTTGGCTCTTTCCCAAAAAATTCTTTAACTTTATCTTGAACAAGAGGCATTCTAGTCTGACCGCCAACTAAAATTACATCAGATATGTCAGATGGAGATAGGCCAGCATCTTTCATAGCAATTTCAACGGGCTTTATGCTTCTCTCTACCAATTCTGATACCAAAGATTCGAATTTTGCTCTAGTGATTTTATAAAGTAGATGTTTTGGCCCTGAAGAATCTGCAGTTACATAAGGAAGATTGATTTCAGTTTGCTGATTGGATGACAATTCAATTTTTGCTTTTTCGGCAGCTTCTTTTAATCTCTGAAGCGCAGCAGGATCTGCTTTTAGATCAACGCCCTGATCTTTTTTAAATTCATCAACCAAATAATCTATTATTGCAATATCAAAATCCTCTCCACCAAGAAATGTATCTCCGTTTGTGGAAAGAACCTCGAATTGTTTTTCTCCTTCGACCTCAGCAAGTTCAATTATAGAAATATCAAATGTCCCTCCTCCTAAATCATAAACAGCAATTTTCTGATCAGAGGTTTTTTTATCTAAACCAAAAGCAAGTGCAGCAGCTGTAGGTTCATTGATAATTCTCTTGACATCAAGGCCGGCTATTTTTCCAGCATCTTTAGTGGCTTGACGTTGAGAGTCATTGAAATATGCAGGAACAGTGATGACTGCCTCTTTTACTTCTTGCCCTAGATATTCTTCAGCTCTTTTCTTCAAGGTTCTGAGAATTTCGGCAGAAACTTGTTGTGGTGCTAAGCCTTTTCCACCTGCCTCGACCCAAGCATCTCCATTATCTGCTTTAATGATTTTAAATGGCACCATGTCTTTATCCTTTGATACAACATCATCTTCAAATCTTCTACCTATGAGTCTTTTAATGGCATATAGAGTATTTTCAGGGTTTGTTACAGACTGCCTTTTAGCACTCTGTCCGACTAGAATCTCATCCGTGTAAGCCACAACAGATGGTGTTGTTCTTGCTCCTTCTGAATTTTCAATAACTTTTGCTTGGTTACCTTCCATTACAGCAACACAAGAATTAGTGGTTCCTAAATCAATTCCTATAACTTTAGACATAACTTTTATCTCCTTTTAACCCTAAATATGGCTTTTTTAGGAAAAAACAAGATTAATGAGGGATTTTATTTACTACTACAAGGGCAGGCCTGATAAGTCGATCATTTAATGTGCAGCCTTTTTGCGCAACGGATAAAATAATATTGTTTCCTTTGTCCTTATCATTTGAAGTTGATATAGCTTCATGCAATTTTGGATCAAATTCATCTCCTAAAGGATCTAAAAGAACTATTCCATTTTTACCAAGAACATTTTCCAACTCTCTCAAAATTAACTCGTAACCATCCGCAGGAATAGTATTTTCTTCCGTCTTAAAGTCTAGGTTTCTAAATAGATTATCAATAACTGAGAGCAAGTCTTTCATAAATGACTCTAAGCCGAATATTCTTGCGCGTGCAATGTCATTTTGAGCAGATTTTCGTGTATTAATCATTTCTGCTTGAAGTCTCATCATCTGATCTTCAAGAGAGGAAATTTTTTCTTCTGGTGAAGGCTCAACTTCTTCTTCTAAATCTGATTTTTCTTCCGGTTGTTCAACATTATCTTGAACCTCTTCAAGCTCTGAGACGTCATCCTGATAAAGTTTAGAGTCTTTCTTTTTAGTCATTTTTTATAGGTTCAACGTATAAAACCAACCTATGATCAACGATTTTATACCCCATAGACTTAGCTAATTCTTCTTGTTTTTCTTCAATGATCTGATCATTAAATTCAATAACCTTGCCTGTTTCCATACATACCATGTGGTCATGATGATCGTCTGGCATCAATTCATAAACTGAATGGCCTGATTCGAAGTTGTGTTTCATTAGTATATCCGCTGATTCAAACTGAGTAAGAACTCTGTAAACAGTAGCCAAACCAACCTCATCTCCAGCCTCAATAAGTTTTTTATAAACTTCATCAGCGCTAAGGTGTTTCTGATCAGATGACTCAAAAATTTCTAAAATCCTTACCCTCGGTAAAGTTACCTTGAGTCCTGCGTCTCTAATATTCTTATCTTTAACCATTTTATTATGTGTATTCCCCATTATAATTGGGATTCCTATGAATAAATCAATAATAGCAATTCTTATCTCTCTTGTATTTATTTCCTGCGGGGATAGATTTTATAGAGTGGTGGTACCTCAAGGAAACCTTGTCACAGACGAGATGATCCAACAATTAGAAGTTGGTATGACAGAAGCTCAAGTAAATTTCATTATGGGAACTCCTTTAATCCGCGATCCTCTAGAAAGAGATAGATGGGAGTATTATCGACAAATAATTCATGGCGAAAAGCTTCTGGGAAAAACTAGCTTTACCCTTAAATTTGAGTCGGGAAGACTTTTGTCTTGGACAAATAATTTAGAAGAGAGCAAAAATAAAGACCAATCCAATTAAGATTGGAGCGACATACCTAGTTAGATTTATCCAAATTTTCCAATAAAGTTCATTTTTTATCTTCATCTCTTCTTTGACAAAGTTCTCTGAAAGAATCCAGCCAACTAGTAAAGCAATAAACAAGCCGCCTAATGGCAACATGACTGAGTTTGTTAAAAAGTCCATAAAGTCTAAAAACGACATCGAAAATATTTGAAAGTCTGCTATTAGATTAAATGAGAACAAACTTCCAAGTCCCAATAGCCAAGCAATGGATCCAAGGATAGTAACAGCATAAGTCCTGGAAATTTTAAATCTATCCTCCATCCAAGCTGTACTGGGTTCAATTAAGGATACAGACGAACTCAAGGCAGCTAACGAAACAAGAATAAAAAATAGAGCTGAAGCAAAAAAACTGAAGGGAATACCATAAAAAGCCACAGGTAAAGTCTCAAAAAATAATGACGGACCAGCGGTTGGAGTAAGCTCTGGATTAGCAAATACAATCGGGAAAATAATCACTCCAGCAATTATGGCAACAAAAGTATCTAGAAAAATTATTAAACTGACAGTTTTGGTTAAGTTTTGTTCCTCAGGAATATATGCACCATAAGCCATAATTGCCCCCATGCCTAAACTCAGAGTAAAAAAAGCCTGACCCATGGCACTTATAATTACACTTGACGTGATCTTAGAAAAATCTGGCATGAACAAAAAACTGATAGCTTTACCAATTTCTCCCGTAAATGATGAATAAATTGAAAGCAGAATTATCAAAAAAAATAAAGTTGGCATAATTATCTTAATGGTGGCGCCAATTCCATCGACGACTCCCTTTGCGACTATCAAACAAGTTAAAATCAAAAAAAGGCTGTGCCAAAAGATCATCCTCATTGGAGAGGACTGAAACTGAGCAAAAAAATCAACAGAATATTGAGAAGGATTCAGTGAGTCAACAGGAATTGGACTAAAAATATAAGCCAAAGAAATACCTGCAAAAACGCTATAGTAAGATAAGATCATCAAACCTGCTAAGGCACCAAACCACCCTAGCAAAACCCAGTACGAAGAAATTCCTTTGAGGGAAACAAATTTTTTCATTGTATAAACTGGGCTTGATCTTCCGTATTTTCCTAAGAAAATCTCGGACATCATCACTGGAAATCCAATTAATACGATGCAGGCTAGGTAAATTATTACAAATGCTCCTCCACCATTTTCACCCGCCATGTAGGGAAATTTCCAAATATTGCCAAGGCCTACAGCGGATCCTGCTGCAGCTAGTATAAAAGTCCAATTGCCTTTCCAAATTTTTGAATTATTTGCCATACAAAGACGTCTCTAAAAGAATCATTACTTAATAGTTATACTACATCAATGAACATCTCCAAAAAAAGTAACTTGCGACCAACAATTGAAAATCGACAAGCAAGATTTAATTATGAGCTTTTAGATGATTTTGAAGCAGGAATTTCTTTGGAAGGCTGGGAGGTTAAAAGTATCAGAAATGGGCAGATAGAATTAAAAAATGCTTACGTTGTTCTAAAAAAAGGAGAAGCATGGATTATTGGGTTGAAAATTCTACCCATGAAAGAAATTAATTACGAAGTTTCATCAGAAAGGTCTAGAAAGCTTTTACTTACTAAGGCAGAGTTATCTAAGCTTTTCAAACAGACAAATGAAAAAGGATTGAGTTGCGTCCCCATAAAAATTTTTTGGAAAAATAATTTAGTTAAAGTAAAAATTTCTGTGGCTCGAGGAAAATCAAAATACGATAAGAGACACTCATTGAAAAATAAGGAGTGGAATAAGGAAAAATCTTCGTTAGAAAATTTTTCTAAGTGAAGATCATTAGATACAATTACTTGCTTTTTTGGGGGCGAACAGGATTAGACATCTTTCTTTCGAACCTTAAGTGCATGTCGAGATTGAGGAGTTCTCGTTAAACAATTCTCAAAACAATTAGTTGGCAAAAACAACTACGCACTAGCTGCATAATTAAGCTAGCTTCCTTACCCTGACTTCTACTAAGGGATAAGCGAAGTCGACTAGTAGAATGCTTGAAATGTGTTGCTCAGACTCATTTTGATAAGACTTTTCTGAGCTTACTCTTCTAATCCCTTTTCATCGGGCCATGGAAGTAAAAGAAAATTGGTGAAATAAGCATGTAGATCTGAAGGTAAGAGTTAGTTGGACGCGGGTTCGATACCCGCCGCCTCCACCAAAATTAGAAATTAAATTGATCTATTTTATTGATAATCTATTTTCTATATTTCCTAAGATGAATGAAAAGATTTCTGAATAAGAGTCTAAGATTATCTCGGTTGGAGTGCCTGCACCATGTCCTGCTTCAGTTTCAATTCTAATGAGGATAGGATTATCTCCACTGTGTAATTCCTGCAATGAAGCGGCAAACTTATATGAATGAGCTGGGACTACCCTATCGTCATGATCGCCTGTTGTTATCAATGTGGCGGGATAAGAGACTTCGTCTTTAATATTGTGTAATGGTGAATAAGATAAAAGATATTTAAACATCTCTTCACTTTCATCTGATGTACCATAATCATAAGCCCAGCCTGCACCGGCAGTAAATTTATGATACCTGAGCATATCTAGTACACCAACCGCAGGGAGAGCAACTCTAGCAAGCTGAGGCTCTTGGGTCATAACAGCACCAACTAAAAGACCTCCGTTTGAACCTCCTCTCAAAATTAAGTTTTCTGATTTTGTATAGCCCTCTGAAAAAAGAAATCTTGCGGCATAGATAAAATCATCAAATACATTTTGCTTGTTCATTTTTGTCCCAGATAGATGCCATTTCTTCCCATATTCTCCGCCTCCTCTGATATTTGGAACCGCATAAACTCCGCCTTTTTCTAACCAATAAGCCATAATGCTGCTGAAATTTGGAGTGAGGGAAATGTTAAAACCTCCATATCCATAAAGAATTGTTGGATTTTTACCATTTTTACTCAAACCTTTTTTATATGTGATGATCATTGGAACTTTTGTTCCATCTTTGGAGGTATAAAAAACCTGCTCTGATATATATTTTTCAGGATCAAAATTTATCTTTGGCTTGAAATAAATTTTTGATTTACCGCTCTTGGGATTGATGCTGTAGATTGTGGGAGGTGTATGGTAGTTGGAGAAAGAATAGAAAAGTTCATCATCCTCTCTTTTCCCTGAGATTGGAGAAACACTACCTATACCCGGAAGATCGACTTCTCTAATGAGCTTTCCAGAAAAATCATATTGAAAAGTCTTTGAAATTGCATTCTGCATTAACTCTACAAATATATATCCTCCTGAAGAGCTTGGACTCATTACAGAATCCTGTTCTGGGATTAAATCTTTGGAGTTATATAAAGAAGGTTTTGTGGCTTGAACTGAAATAATTTTTTGATTATCAGCATTATTGTTAGTCACTAAAAAAAGTTCGTCATCTAGACTATCCAATAAATAAACATCGATAGAAAGATCATCATTTATAGTTTTAATTTGTGGATTTTCATCTAAGTGATTTATTAAATAGAGTTCATTTCCAGATGTGGAATTTGCGGCGGATATAATTAAGTATTTTTGATCCTCTGTTACAGAGGATGAAACATATCTTCTTTTTTGTTCAGCTTTGTTTCCAAAGATAATTTGATCTTTTTCTTGAGTAGTTCCTAATTTATGAAAATAAAGTTTATGATTATTATTCAAAGAACTTAGTTCACTTCCTTCAGGAGCATCGTAAGTTGAATAGTAGATACCCTCATTGTTTTTCCAACTTAATGAAGAAAACTTAACGTTGATTAGAGAATCTGATAACAATGATTTGGTTTCTGTATCTAAAAAGAATACTTTCCTCCAATCACTTCCACCTTCAGAAATTGCATAAGCAGCAACACTTCCATCTTTACTAAAACCAATATCAGATAAAGAGATAGTTCCATCTTCACTGAACGAGTTAGGATCTAAAAAGACTTCCTCAACCCCTTGAGAGTCTTTTCGATAAAGCGCTGATTGATTTTGTAGGCCAGTATTCTTGAAAAAATAAATGTAATTTCCTTCTTTGAAGGGCGAAGAAAATTTCTCATAGTCCCAAATTTTTTTTAATCCATCTTTTATTTGCTCTTTGGATCCTAAACTTTCGAAGTATTTATCAGTAAAGAGATTTTGATCCTCTATCCACCTCTTTGTCTCCTTATCGAGATCATCCTCAAGCCATCTATATGGATCTTGAATTTCTTTTGAAAAGTATAAATCAGAAATATTAACTTTTTTAGTCATGGGATAAATTGATTTCAAATTATTATTATCAACCATGCTTAACTGCTCGCACGATAACAAACTAATGGAAATAAGGATTATGGCTAGTTTTCGCATGAATGAATAAACTTATTAAGTATTATATTGACAAATTAGTTTGTTATCTTCATCATTCCGCACCTATGGCAAACATTAAATCAGCAATTAAAAGAGCTAGGCAAGCTAATAGAAGAAATGCCCTTAAAAGCTCTCAACGTGCTTCTGCGAGGACAAGTATTAAGGCTTTTGAAAAAGCACTTGATGATAAGGACATCGAAGCTGCCGGGAACGAGTTTAAGAAAACTCAGAAACTAATGGACAAACTTGCCAATAAAAAAGTTCTTCCCAAAAATCACGTTGCAAGAACTAAATCAAGACTCAACAAAAAATTAAAAGCTCTTAAGTCAGCTTAATTTCAATCTAGTTCTCTTTTTTTGGTTCTGCAATGAACCAAATAGATCTTTTTCATGGCCGCTTAGGATATAGCCAATCCTTTGATTATTAATTAAGAAAATTTTCATAGCTGACAATTTAGTTTTCATGCCTCCCCTTCCTAACTTACCAGAATCTCCAAAAATAATTTTTTGATTTGAAAGAGCTTTAAGGCTGACTTCGTCAATAAGAACTGCGTCCTTATTTGTTCTTGGATCTTTTGAATATAAACCCTTTTGATCTGTATAAAGTATAAGTTTTTTAGAACTAATAAGATTCGCTAGTTTTGCACTTAATTGATCATTATCTCCTCTCTCAATTTCTTCTGTTGATACAGAATCATTTTCATTGACTATTGGCGTTATACCCCATCTGAGGAGATTATTGATGCTCGATTTAATATTGTTAGATTTTGTTTCAGATTTAAAGTCACTGTGACTGAGGAGAACTTGAGCAACCTCTATTTTAAATTTATCAAAATTTTTCTGGTAAGCATTAATAAGCCCTATTTGGCCAACAGCTGATAATGATTGAAGTTGTTTGATATTCTTTGGTTTTTTTTCTATGCCTCTTTTCTTCATTCCATAGGAAATTGCGCCAGATGAAACTAAAACTACATCAAAGTCATTTTCTCTAAATTTCTGAATGCACTTAGCAAGTCTTTTAAAAAAAGCTGAATTTTCTCGACTTCCTTGTGAAATTAAGGAGGACCCTACTTTCATTACTACTATTGAATTACTCATTACTATTAATCTCTATGATTTTTGTACTGACCTTTTTGACTAGTTCGCTTAATCCTTCCCCAGTTACAGAAGATATTAAAAAAACCTCATTGCTGTAAATCTTTTTTGCCTTAGATAAATAATCATCCTTCGATTCTGTTTTTGTGTCTGCTTTAGTTAGTACAATCCATTGCTCTAGTTTAGATAAAGATTCGTCAAATTCTTTTAGCTCTTTATCTAAAGAATTCTTTTTTTCCTTTACATCTTCAGGTTTGATTTCTGATACATCAATTAGATGAAGCAATAACTTTACTCGAGATAAATGTTTTAAAAATCTTATCCCAAGCCCTGCTCCCTTGGCAGCTCCCGGAATTAATCCTGGAATATCTGCAATTACATATGGATTGAGAGATTTAGCCTCAACCACTCCAAGATTAGGAGTTAGAGTAGTAAAAGGATAGTCGGCTATTTTGGGTTTTGCCTCAGATATACTCGAAATTAAGGTAGATTTTCCTGCATTTGGAAATCCTAAGAGACCAACATCAGCTATTAATCTTAGTTCTAACTGAAGCGATAGCTCTTCTCCCTTTTCTCCATCTGTAGTTTTTCTGGGAGCTCTATTGGTAGATGACTTGAACCTTGCATTCCCTAATCCACCCTTTCCTCCAGAAACAACTTCAAAAAGATCGCCATCTTTTTTTAAGTCTGCTATCTCTTCTTCAGTTGATTCTTCAAAAACAACAGTACCAACGGGAACTTTTAAAATTATGTCACTGGCATCCTTGCCATGTTTATTTTTACCCTCGCCAGGAGAACCATTTTTAGCTTGGTATTTTTTTTGTAATCTAAAATCTTGCAGCGTTGTTAAAGAGCTGTCAGCTTTAAGAAAAATGCTTCCGCCTTTCCCTCCGTCGCCACCATCGGGACCACCCTTAGGAATAAATTTTTCTCTTCTGAAGCTCAAACATCCGTTTCCACCAGAGCCAGCTATTAATTGAATAGCGGCTTCGTCAATGAAGCTCATTATTTAATCTGCGGGAGTGATATTTATGAATTGTCTAAGATTTCTACCTTTTTTGCTGAAAGATACAGTGCCGTCAATTTTTGCAAAAAGTGTATGATCTTTTCCAATTCCAACATTTGTGCCAGGATGAAACTTTGTGCCCCTTTGCCTGACTAGAATAGAGCCAGCAGATACCAGTTGGCCGCCGTACCTTTTAACGCCCAGTCTTTTAGATTCAGAATCTCTTCCGTTTCTACTGCTACCACCTGCTTTTTTATGTGCCATACTTAAACCGAAATTTGCTCTATTTGAATTTCACTATAATTTTGACGATGACCTTGCTTTTTCCTGTAGTCCTTCCTTCTTTTCATCTTGATAATAGTTACTTTATCTTCTTTTCCGTGTCGAAGGATTTTTGCAGTTACCTTCGCCCCTTCAATAAAAGGAGAGCCAAGAGTAACTTCGCCATCTTTCTCAATTAATAGCACATCAGTAATATCAACAGGTTCTCCTTCAGAAGCTTTAAGTTTTTCAACTTTAAGGATTTCGCCTTCAGCAACTTTATGCTGTTTACCACCTGTTTTGATTACCGCGTACATTTTTATATCAAAATTGAGGTCGAATGATATCTAAATAAGTTCTTTGTCGCAATAGATTCAATAAATCAACTATGATAATTTGTACTTGAGAGATTGATGAAATTTACAGAAAAGAATTCTTTCACGAAAGAAGAACTTCAACTTTGCTCGAACGGAAAGCTATTTCATGAAAATGATGGAAAGCTTCCAAGTAGCAATATGCTGATGTTAGATAGAATTACTTCAATATCAGAAGATCAGGGTAATTACTCAAATGGACTAATAGAGGCAGAACTTGATATCAATGAGAACCTTTGGTTTTTTGATTGTCATTTTAAAGATGATCCAGTTATGCCCGGATGCTTAGGTTTGGACGCAATGTGGCAAATTTTAGGGTTTTATTTACTTTGGTCTGGGAATCATGGAATAGGAAGAGCTCTTGGTGCCGGGCAGGTAAAATTTTATGGTCAAGTGCTTCCTCATGCTAAAACGGTTAAATATGAGATTCATGTAAAAAGAATGCTATCAACAAAAACTGTTCTTGGAGTTGCGGACGGATTAATGTATGTTGATGGAAAGGAAATTTATTCAGCGAAGAACTTAAAAGTTGGGCTTTTTGAGAACCCTGGTAATTTTTGATGAGTACTTTAAAAAGAGCAGTAATAACAGGAATTGGTGCCATATCTTGCATAGGTAACAATATTTCTGAAATAACGAAATCTCTTAAATCGGGTACATCAGGGATACGTTTCAATGAATCATACAAAGAACTGGGTATGCGAAGTCATATTTCTGGCTCCATTAATTTAAATCTAAAGGATCTCATTGATAGAAAACATTTGAGATTTATGGGAGAAGCAGCAAGCTATGCCTATTTAAGTGCTGCAGAGGCTATAAAAGACTCAGGCTTGGATCTATCAAGGTTTTCTTCACTAGACGTTGGGGTCATTGCAGGTTCCGGTGGAGCATCTTCTAGAAGCCAGGTTGAAGCAGCAGATATAGTTAAGAGCAAAGGAGTTAAAAGAATAGGACCTTATAGAGTTACTCAAACAATGGGAAACACCGTGTCAGCAGCTCTTGCAACTTTTTTTGGCATCAAAGGGGTGAATTTCTCTATTTCCTCTGCATGCTCAACAAGCGCACATTGTATTGGATCAGCTCTGGAACAAATTCAATTGGGAAAACAAAAAATAATATTAGCTGGTGGCGCTGAAGATGAGCATTGGACAATGTCTAGTATGTTTGATGCCATGGGAGCGCTGTCTTCTTCATATAATGAGAGTCCTGAGAAAGCATCAAGGCCTTTTGATAAAGACAGAGATGGTTTTGTTATAGCCGGAGGAGCGGGCATGCTCGTCGTTGAAGAATTAGATCATGCTCTAGAAAGAAACGCTGATATTTATGCTGAAATTACTGGATATGGAGCAACTTCTGATGGAGATGACATGGTCCATCCATCCGGAGAAGGAGCAACTAATTGCATGCTAAAGGCTGTTGAAATGCATGGAAAAGATAATATTGATTATATTAATGCTCACGGAACTTCAACACCTGCTGGAGATCCTGTCGAGTTAGAATCTATAAAAAAGGTTTTCATAGATAAAATTCCTCCCATAAGCTCAACAAAATCTCAAACTGGACATACCCTAGGTGCCGCTGGGGCTTTAGAAAGTATTTTTTCACTATTAATGCTAAAAAACAGTTTTATATCAAAAACCCTTAATCTTTCTAGCTCGATTGATGAAGGTGAAGGTTTAGACTTAGTTTCAGAAGTCAGAGATCAGGACTTGAATGCTGTAATGAATAATAGCTTTGGCTTTGGGGGAACTAACGTTAGTTTAGTTTTTGAAAAGTTAAAATCCTAAAAAGGAATTTCATCGTCTATGAGCCCCTCCTCAGGTTGAGGACTAGAGCTATTCATCTGAGGGCTCTGATCCATATTATCTTCAGATCTTCGTCCTCCTAACATTTGCATTTCTCTCCCAATAATCTCTGTGGTATATCTCTTATTTCCTTGATCGTCTTCCCAATCTCTTGTTCTTAATGATCCCTCAATATAGACAGAAGAACCTTTTTTTAAATACTCCCCACAAACTTCTGCAATTCTTCTAAAAAAAACAACTCTATGCCACTCAGTTTTTTCCTTTTTTTCTCCAGTTTGATTATCATTCCAGCTTTCAGATGTAGCGATACTCAAATTTGCAACTGCATCTCCTCCCGCCGTATACCTCATGTCAGGATCTTTCCCGAGATTACCAACTAATATAACCTTATTTATTCCGCTTCGAGCCATAATGCACCTTATTTTTAATGTAAATTCATTATAATCCATCTGAAAGACTATTTATAAATAAATGAAAAATATCGAAGTCAAAGGTGCTAAACAGCACAATCTTAAAAACATCGATGTAATAATTCCTCGAGATAAACTTACCGTCATTACAGGACTTTCTGGATCAGGAAAGTCTTCTTTAGCATTTGATACTTTATATGCTGAAGGTCAAAGAAGATATGTTGAATCATTGTCTTCTTATGCAAGACAATTTTTGTCAGTTATGGATAAGCCCGATGTTGATCATATAAATGGTTTGTCCCCCGCTATTTCAATAGAGCAAAAATCCACATCTCATAATCCAAGGTCTACAGTTGGGACTGTTACTGAAATATATGACTATTTGAGGCTGCTTTATGCAAGGGTCGGCACGCCTTTTTGTCCAGATCATGGAATCTCCCTTGAATCTCAAAGCATCGATCAGATAGTCGATAAACTTTTTAAAGATGAGGAAAATGAGAGAGCTATTATCTTATGCCCTATAGTAAGCCAACAAAAAGGTGAGCACTTAATCCTACTTAACGACCTTAAGGTGAGAGGATTTATTAGGGCAAAAATTAATGGAGAAATCATTGATCTGGATAATCTCCCTCAACTTAATAAAAATAAAAAACATGATATTGATATTGTCATTGATAGGCTATCTATTTCGAAAAAAAATAAATCAAGAATATCTGAATCAATAGAAACTGCGTTGAGAGAGTCAGATGGAATAGTAACTATCTCTTTCCTTGATGAATCTAAAAAAGACATAACATTTTCAACAAAAATGGCCTGCACCGAGTGTGGTTTCAGTATTGCTTCATTAGAACCTAGACTATTTTCTTTCAATAGCCCTTCTGGAGCTTGCGATGATTGCGATGGATTAGGTCAGAAGTCCCAAGTTGATAGAAGAAAAGTTATTGTGAGACCTGAATTAAGCTTGAATCAAGGGGCAATTGAGGGATGGGATTCAAGTCAGATGTATCATCACTATCTTCTCAACAGGGTAGCAAAACACTATGGCATTTCCTTGGACGAACCCTTCGAGGATTTATCTGAAAATATAAAAGAAAAAATACTGAATGGTAGTTCAGGGGAAATTATAGATTTTAGTTATGTTTCTAAAAGAGGGAATCTCAGAGAATCATTTAAACCTTTCGAAGGTGTGCTTAATAATATTGATAGAAGATTTAGAGAGAGTGAATCAGCTTTTTCTAGAGAGTATTTATCCAAATATATGACCAATACTGTTTGTATGTCATGTGAAGGCTCGAGATTAAATAAAGAGGCAAGATCTGTGAAGATAGATGATAAAGAGCTTTGGGATATAACAAACATGACCATTGATGATTGCCTTGATTTTTTTAATAACTTGAATTTAAAGGGCAAAAAGGGAGCAATTGCAGAGAAGGTAGTAAAAGAGCTGAAAGAAAGATTAAAATTTTTATCTGATGTCGGGCTTAATTATCTAACATTATCAAGAAGCGCCGAAACTTTGAGTGGAGGCGAAGCACAAAGAATAAGACTTGCCAGTCAAATAGGTGCTGGGCTCGTTGGAGTTACATACATTCTTGATGAACCATCAATTGGCCTACACCAAAGAGATAATAAGAGACTTTTATCTACTTTGTTTAGATTAAAAGATTTAGGAAATACGGTTATCGTCGTTGAGCATGATAAAGAGACAATAGAATGTGCTGATCATATTATTGATATCGGTCCAGGGGCAGGTATTCATGGAGGGTTTGTCAGTTTTGCAGGCAATTATAAAGAAATCCTTAAGAAAGAAAGTTCCTTAACCGGACAATATTTATCCGGGAAAAAAGATATTAAGATTGATAAATTTGAGAAATCTGAAAAAGGTTCTCTTTGTATTAAGGGTTGTAATGGGAACAATCTCAAGAATGTTGATTTAAATTTACCTTTGGGAAAAATTATCAGCATTACTGGAGTTTCGGGTTCTGGAAAATCTACTCTGATTAATCAAACTTTATATCCTGCTTTGGCAAATAAGATTCATAAATCTAACTATGACTGTCAAGAATTTGAAAATATTTCAGGTGAAAAAAAATTAGATAAAATTATTGAGATTAGTCAGTCCCCAATAGGAAGGACTCCAAGATCAAATCCTGTTACTTACACAGGAATATTCACGCCTATCAGAGAGCTGTTTTCAGAAACGGAAGAGGCAAGAGCTCGAGGCTATAAGCCAGGAAGGTTCAGCTTCAATGTTAAAGGTGGCAGATGTGAAACTTGTCAAGGAGATGGTTTAATTAAGGTAGAAATGCATTTTCTGCCTGACGTCTATGTTAAATGTGATGTTTGTGATGGAAAAAGATATAACAAAGAAACGCTTGAGGTGAAATTCAAGGGGAAAAACATCTTTGAGGTTCTTGATATGAACGTTGAAGAATCCTTAAAATTTTTTGATTCGATTCCACCCATCAAAAGAAAATTACAAACTCTTTATGATGTGGGATTGAGTTATATAAAAATTGGCCAGCCCGCTACAACGTTATCTGGAGGAGAAGCCCAAAGAGTAAAACTTGCTAAAGAGCTTGGCAAGGTAGCCACCGGGGATACTCTTTATCTATTAGACGAACCAACAACTGGTCTTCATTTCCATGATGTAAACCTACTATTAAAAGTGATCAATAAATTGAATGAACAAGGCAATACTGTTGTCATTATCGAACATAACTTAGATGTGATTGTTAATTCTGATTGGATAATAGATCTTGGCCCAGAAGGCGGATCGGGTGGCGGAGAAATTATTGGAGAAGGAACTCCAGAAGAAATTTCAAAAATTAAAAAATCTCATACTGGGCGATTTCTGAAGGAAATGTTGAATTAATCTTCCTGAGATATCTCTTCAGAAGAATCCTCAGACTTATCGGTAAGCTCAACAAAAGCCATTGGGGCTGCGTCACCGGGTCTTGGTCCCATCTTAATAATTCTGAGATATCCGCCAGGTCTATCTTTAAATCTAGGTCCTAGGTCTGAAAAAAGTTTACCAACCGCAGAATCATTTCTCAGTTTTGAAAAGGCTCTTCTTCTGTTGGCAACAGAATCTACTTTAGCCAATGTAACTAATGGCTCAAAGACACCTCTAAGTTCTTTTGCCTTTGGAACAGTGGTTTTTATAGATTCAGTCTCAATCAAAGAAATAACCATGTTTTTAAACATAGCTTTTCTCTGATCGCTTGTGCGACCAAATTTTCTTCCTGTTTTTTGGTGTCTCATCTATTAACCTTCAACATTTGACGGGGGCCAATTCTCGAGTTCTAAACCTAAAGATAATCCTCTAGCTGCTAGAACTTCTTTGATTTCATTAAGTGACTTTCTGCCTAGATTAGGAGTTCTTAAAAGATCAGATTCCTTTCGGGTTACTAAGTCACCAATATAATGAATCTTCTCTACTTTTAAGCAATTGGCTGATCTCACTGTTAATTCGAGTTCATCTACAGGCCTCAACATAATTGGATCAACTGGAGGAGTTTCATCTTCCTCTGGTTCTTCGGTTTCAAAACCTAATTCGGCAAAAGCCATTAATTGTCTTTGTAAAATAGTCGCTGCTAACCTCACAATCTCTTCAGGATCGATTGTTCCATTGGTTTCAACCTCAAGAATAAGCTTGTCTAGGTCAGTTCTATTTTCTACCCTTGCATTTTCAACTGAATAAGAAACTTTTTTAATTGGACTGTATGAAGCATCAATCTTTAGTGAGCCGACCTCAGTATCTTCGCTCTCGGCCAAAGCGATGATGTCTACAGGAACATAACCTCTACCCTTTGTAACTTTTGCTGTCATCTCAAGGGAGCCTTTGTCAGCGAGAGTAGCAACTACGTGATCAGGATTGACAATCTCAACTCCAGCAGGAAGTTCAAAATCACTACCTTTGATATCTCCTGATCCTGATTTATTCACTGATATTTCGACTTCCTCTTGATCTGAAAGTCTTACGGAAAGACCTTTTAGATTTAAAAGAATATTAATGACATCCTCTTTAACTCCATCAATAGAGCCAAACTCATGAAGAACCCCATTTATTTTTGCTTCAGAAACCGCCGCGCCGGGGATTGAAGATAAAATTATCCTTCTAAGAGCATTTCCCAAGGTATGTCCAAAGCCTCTTTCAAGAGGTTCTAACACTATTTTTGAATTGTTTGAATCAACTTCTTCTACCAAAATTTCTTTGGGAGTTAAGAAGTCTTTGATCATATCGAAATTATCTGTCATAGAATATCCTCTTTAAAATTATCTTGAATAAAGCTCAACAATAAAACTTTCATTAATTTCACTACTAAGCGAATCTCTGTCAGGAGTATTTTTGTAAATGCCTGAAAAGTTATCGTGGTTAACTTCAATCCACTCACAAGGCTCCCTTGTTTTAAAAATCTCAAAAGATTGAGAAATTCTTTTTTGATTTCTTGATTTCTCAGAAATACTTATCTCGTCTCCTTCTGTTACCTGATAAGAAGGAATGTTTACTTTTTTTCCATTAACCAAAACTGACTTATGATTAACTAATTGCCTCGCTTCGGCACGAGTAGCAGCAAATCCCATTCTATAGACCACGTTATCTAATCTAGCCTCTAAAAATTGCAAGAGATTTGTTCCTGTCTCACCTCTGCTACTAGCTGCTGCCTTGTAATAATTTCTAAATTGTCTTTCTAGAACTCCATACATTCTTTTTACTTTTTGTTTTTCTCTCAATTGCAAACCATAGTCTGAAGTTCTGATTCTTTTTGCCCCATGATGTCCGGGAGGATTTTCAGATCTTATTTTGGATTCGTATGACCTATACCCACTTGTTAAAAGCAGATCGGTCCCTTCTCTGCGTGATAATTTATTTCTTGGTCCTCTATATCTTGCCACTTTACACCCTTCTCTTTTTTGGAGGACGACACCCATTGTGAGGAATAGGAGTTACATCCGAAATTTTTGTAATCTTAAAACCGCAACCATTTAAAGCTCTGACTGCAGATTCTCGACCTGCTCCAGGTCCGGAAACTTCAATTTCCAAATTATTTATTCCAAAGTTTTTAGCAGCATCTCCAGCTTTGGAAGCTGCTACCTGAGCGGCAAAAGGTGTACTTTTTCTTGATCCTTTAAAACCTGATCCACCAGCACTTGCCCAAGTTAATGTATTTCCCTGTTTGTCGGTAATATTAATGATGGTGTTATTAAATGTAGCGTATATATGCGCAACGGCATCATTGTATGTTCGGCTATTTTTTTTAGATTTTGTCCCTTGTTTTGCCATATTTATCTTCTAATAGGTTTTCTAGGCCCTTTTCTGGTCCTAGCATTAGTTTTTGTTCTCTGTCCTCTGACAGGTAAATGTTTCCTATGTCTCATTCCTCTCAAAGTTCCTAAATCCATAAGTCTTTTAATGTTGGTGCTTATTTCTCTTCTTAAATCTCCTTCTACAAGAAATTCATTTACAGCTTTTCTAAGTTTTTCTAAATCTTCTTCGCTTAAACTTCCGATCAAAGAAGTTTTTTCAATGCCCAATTGATCACAAATAGTCAATGCTCTCGTTCTGCCGATACCAAAAATATGAGTTAAAGAAACCCAAGCTTGTTTTTTATCTGGAATATTTACACCTGCTACCCTAGCCATATTTACTACCCCTGCCTCTGTTTATGTTTTGGTTCAATACAAATGACAAAAACGGTGCCGTGTCTTTTGATTATCTTGCAGTCCTTACACATTTTTTTTACTGAAGCTCTTACTTTCATAATTACCTTCTATAGTTTTTTAAATTAGCTTTTTTCATTAAAGACTCATATTGACTAGATAAAAGGTGCGATTGTACCTGAGCCATGAAGTCCATGACTACTACCACAGCAATTAAAAGTGATGTTCCCCCGAGATAAAAAGGTACATTTGCAGAAACAATTAAGAATTGAGGAAGTAGACATACTGCAATCATGTATATTGATCCCCACACTGTTAATCTAGACATTACACTATCAATGTAGCCTTCTGTTTGATCGCCAGGTCTTATTCCAGGCAAGAATCCTCCAGATCTTTTAAGATTATCTGAAATATCTTTTGCCGGAAATTGAATAGCGGTGTAAAAGAAACAAAAATAAGCTATCAAAACTGCAAAAACTATTACATATAAGGGTTGCCCAGGGCTTAAAGCCAATGATATTTCTTGCAACCACTCAAAACCTTCAGATTGTCCAAACCAAGTACTTATTGAGGCTGGAAAAAGAACTATCGATGAAGCAAAGATTGCAGGAATTACTCCTGACATATTTACTTTCAATGGAACATGAGAAGTTTGGCCCATAGCCATCTGGTTGCCGATTTGTCTCTTAGCATAATTAACCGAAACTCTTCTTTGCGCCCTTTCTACCCAAACAATAAAAGCAATAGCCAATATTGCAAGAAGAGCAACAGATAAAAGTACAATTAAGTTGATTTCTCCTTGTCTTGCTCCCTCAAATGACTGGCCTATTGCTCTCGGCAATCCAGAAACAATACTGGCAAAAATGATAAGAGATATTCCATTTCCGATGCCTCTCTCATTGACCTGTTCCCCGAGCCATACCAAAAACATTGTTCCAGTAACAAAAGAAATAACTGCAGTAACAATGAACATATTTCCAGGAGTACTAGCTAGCCCTTGGCTCGATAATGCTATCGCAAAACCACTCGATTGAATAATTGCAAGCCCTAAAGTACCTAGACGAACATAGTTGGTCCTTTTTCTTCTCCCAACTTCTCCTTCCTGTCTAAACATTTTTTTAAGGCTTGGAGTTGTTGCCTCTAATAGATTCATCACAATAGCAGCAGTGATGTAAGGAACAACATTTAAAGCCATGATGCTCATCCTTTCTAGCGCACCTCCAGAGAACATATTGAATAAGCCTAGAAGAGTTCCTTGATTTTGATCAAATAAAGAAGAAAGTTTCATAGGATCAATGCCTGGAACAGGAATATGAGTTCCAATCCTATAAATAATTATTGCGTAAAGAACAAATCTAAGCCTTGCCCAAAGTTCAGACAATCCAGATGATTTGGCTGGGTTTCTAGCCACTTATAATTTCTCCGCCTAGTTTATTAATTAATTCCTCAACAGATTTAGAAACAGATAAACCCTCAATTTTCACCGTTTTTGTCAATTCGCCACCGTTAACGATCTTCACTTTTTTTATCTTGTTTGAAATGATTTTATTTTTCTTCAAAACCTCTAAAGTAATGTGATCTTCAGCAAGCTTTTCTATATCTCTGAGTTTTATATGAGTACTGTATGGTTTTTGTCTAGAAGTGAATCCAAACTTTGGAAGTCTTTGTTGGATAGGCATTTGACCTCCCTCAAATCCAGGCCTTATTGAAGCTCCAGATCTTGCCTTTTGACCTTTATGACCTCTTCCAGATGTTTTTCCTGAGCCAGATCCTGTTCCTCTACCAATACGCTTAGAGACTTTATTTTTGTTTGTTCTTTGAAGGTTATTAAGTTTTAGCATTTAATCTAAGACCTCCAGTAGATGATGAGCTTTCTTGATCATGCCTAGATTTTCAGGCGTGTTTTGAACCTCAACTACTTGATTAATTTTTTTTAATCCCAATCCTCTTACGGAGAGTCTCTGATTTTTCATCGAGCCTGCTAAACCCCTCTTTAATTTAACTCTAATCATTTCGTCAGACATTTTTTCCTCTTAAGATCTCCTTTCTGCAACCTGTTCCGGTGATTCAACGCTTGCTAATCCCTTCACAGTCGCTCTAACAACATTAATAGGATTGGTTGAACCATATGTTTTGGCTAAAACATCTTTAATGCCAGCTAACTCAAGGACGGCTCGCATCGCACCACCTGCAATGACTCCAGTACCTGGAGAAGCCGGTTGCATATAAACAGTGGAACTTCCATGAGTTGATTTAACTGGGTAATGAAGAGTAGATCCTTTAAGTTCAATCTTGATCATATTTTTTCTAGCATTTTCTAATGCTTTTTGAATAGCCATAGGAACTTCTCTGGCTTTTCCTCTTCCGAAACCAACCTTGCCAGCTCCATCTCCCACGACGGTAAGAGCTGTGAATCCAAAGATTCTTCCACCTTTTACAACTTTTGCTACTCTATTAACTCCTACAAGTTTTTCTTCTAGAGCTTCGTTACTAAACTGATCTATATTTTCTTCCATAATTCCTCAAAATTCTAAGCCTGCTTCACGTGCAGATTCAGCAAGACTCTTTACACGACCATGATATTTATATCCCGATCTATCAAACGTAACCTTTTTAATGCCTTTCTCGATAGCTCTTTTAGCAACCAATTCTCCAACTTTTTTTGCAGCTTCTTGATTTCCACCTTTATCAAGTTTTGCCTCTTTATCTGCAGAAGAAGCATGCGCAAGTACTTCTTTTCCATCAGGAGAAAAAACTTGTGCATAAATCTGATTGTTGGATCTAAAAATAGATAACCTATGATTACTCATTTCTTTGGTCTTAGATCTAAGTTTTCTAGATCTTCTTTGTCTTGCGCTAAATTTATCACTCATGCTTAAGCCTTCTTAGATTCTTTACGTTTGATTCTTTCTTCGGCATATTTAACACCTTTTCCTTTATAAGGTTCTGGAGGTCTAAATGATCTAATTTTTGCAGCAGTTTCTCCTAAAAGTTGCTTATTAGCTGACTTTAAAATAACTTCAGTTTGAGATGGCACGTCGGCGTTTACCCCTTCAGGTAGTTGGTAAATTACTGGATGAGAGAATCCTAGTGAGAGTTCCAATTTATCTCCAGAAAGCTTTGCTCTGTAACCAACACCATTAATTTCTAATTTTTTTTCGAAACCGTCTGAAACTCCTTTAATCATATTTATTGCTAAAGCCCTCATTGTCCCAACCATTGCGATAGATTCTTTTGTTTCTTCTTTAGGAGAAAACAGTAGTTCTTTCTCGGGAGTGGTAGCCATTACTGAAGGATGAATAGACATAGACAAGTCTCCATTCTTACCCGAAACTTTAAGTAAGTTTTCAGCAAGGGATATTTCTATACCTTCTTGAATTGGAATTGGTCTCTCAGTGTTTCTAGCCATAATTAAAATACAGTGCAGATTAATTCTCCGCCCACCCCATGTTCTCTTGCTTCTTTGTCTGTCAAAACTCCTTTACTTGTTGTAATAATTCCAACACCTAAACCATTTCTGACTGAAGGAATTTCTTTTGATGAAAAGTATTTTCTTAATCCAGGTTTGCTTATCCTTTTCAATTCCCTTATAACCGGCGATTCTTGATGATATTTAAGGGAAACTAAAATAGTTTTTTTGCTCTCTTCGCCCTCAATCTTAAAAGATGATATGAATCCTTCTTTCTCTAATACTGAGCAAATGGCGTTTTTAATTTTGGAAGATGAAAAGCTTACCGTTGCATGCCCTCTAGCTTGAGCATTCATCACTCTAGAAATCATGTCAGAAATTGGATCTTGCATACTCATTGATAACCTCTACCAACTTGATTTAACTAATCCTGGAACATCTCCTTTCATAGCCAATTCTCTTAATTTATTTCTTGAAAGGCCAAACCTTCTGTAAACAGCGTGCGGTCTTCCAGTTATTTGACATCTTCTTTGGAGACGAACAGGACTTGCATCTCTTGGAAGTTTTTGAAGTTTTAATCTTGCCTCATATCTTTCTTCATCAGATAGATTCATGTCTGCGATAACTTTTTTAAGCTCCTCTCTCTTTTTTGCAAACTTTTGAACCATCTTGATTCTTTTGTTCTCTCTAGCAATCATTGAAACTTTAGCCATAATTTTTACCTTTAACTTTTAAATGGGAAGTTTAATTTTGATAAAAGGGCGAAACCTTCTTTATCATTATTAGCAGAGGTTGTAATACAAATATCCATACCGCGTATTTTTTCTACTTTGTCGTAATCAATTTCAGGAAAGATAATGTGCTCTTTTATTCCCAATGAGTAATTACCTTGACCGTCGAAAGATTTTGGATTCAATCCTCTAAAATCTCTTTCCCTTGGAATTGCTATAGACAACAACCTGTCTAAAAATTCATACATTCTGTTACCTCTTAAAGTAACTTTGCACCCAATTGGGAATCCTTCTCTTATTTTAAAACTCGCTACCGACTTCCTCGCAAAAGTCTTTATTGGTTTTTGGCCTGCTATTAATTCAAGATCTGCAATTGCATCATCAACTGATTTTCGATTATTCAGTGCATCTGGTCCTAGCCCCATATTTACTGTGACCTTTGTAATTTTGGGAACAGCCATGGAGCTTTTCACGCCCAGTTCATCTTTAAGTGAACTGATAACGTTATCCTGATAGTTTATTTTAGTAATAGACATTCCTATTTAACTTCCTTATTTGTTGATTTTGAAACTCTGATCTTTCCTTTTTTCTCATCTGAATTAATTTGTAATTTATCTCTCTGTTTTGTACTGCTATTGTAAAAAGCAATATTGGATATGTTGATAAAAGACTCCTTTTCTATAATCCCTCCGGGCTCATTAATTTGAGGATTTGGTTTTACATGTTTTTTTACAAGTTTTATTCCAGACACTAAACATCTGTCGCCTTTAATTTTAGTTAGAGTTCCAGTTTTTCCTTTATCTTTTCCAGAGATCACGATCACTTCATCACCGGTTCTTAATTTATTCATTAGATTACCTCTGGAGCTAGAGAAATTATTTTCATGAAATTATTAGATCTCAATTCTCTGGAAACGGGACCAAAAATCCTAGTTCCAATTGGTTGCTGTTGGTTATTTATGAGCACTGCTGCATTGTCGTCAAATCTAACGATTGATCCATCTTCTCTGCGAATATCCTTTTTAGTTCTAACTACAACTGCATCTGCAACTTGACCTTTCTTAACCCTGCCTGTTGGAATGGCCTCTTTAATTGCCACTTTGATAACGTCGCCAACTCTTGCGTAACGTCTTTTTGATCCGCCAAGCACTTTGATACACATCACTTTTCGGGCACCGCTGTTATCAGCCACTTCTAAGATTGTTTCTGTTTGAATCATGACTTACCCTCTTTGAGTATTTCTACCAAAGTCCACGATTTTGTTTTTGAAATTGGTCGACATTCTTTGATAGTTACTTTGTCTCCAAGAGAACAAACATTTGCCTCATCATGAAAGCTGATCTTCGAGGATCTTCTAATTATTTTTCCTAATTTAGGGTGTTTAACTTTTCTGTCTATTTTTGCTACTGCAGTTTTGTCAGAGTTACAACTTACAACCATACCTGTCATTGTTCTTATTGCTTTATCAGACATTTGCATCCTCTTGTTGTTTAAGTTGTTTAAGCGAAGTCAAAATTCTTGCAACAGCCTTTTTTTTCTCTTTTAAAAGGTGCGTCTGCTGAAGAGAAGCAGATGAACTTTTAAGTTTAAGATCTAATAATTCAGATCTTGTTTTCTCTAGATCCTTCATTAAATCAGCGTGAGATGGATTTTTAGCCATTAGATAACCTTTCTAGAGATAAATTGAGTTGAGACAGGAAGTTTTGCAGCTGCTAGAGAAAATGCCTCCCTAGCCAAAGCTTCGTCAACACCTTCCATTTCATAAAGAATTTTTCCAGGTTTAATTGGGGAAACCCAATATTCTACGTTTCCTTTTCCTTTTCCTTGCCTAACTTCAAGGGGTTTTTTGGTAATTGGTTTATCGGGGAAGATTCTAATCCAGATTTTTGCTCCACGTTTTACGTGCCTGGTCATGGCTCTTCTGGCAGCCTCAATTTGACGGGACGTAATTTGACCTCTTGATGTAGCTTTCAAACCAAATGTACCGAAATCTAAAGAATTAGATCTCTGTGCAAGGCCTCGATTTCGACCTTTCATTTGCTTTCTATATTTAGTCCTTTTTGGCTGAAACATTAGCTATCCTTGTCTTTTTCTTTAATTTTTTTATCAATTAATTCGCCTCTGAATATCCATACCTTCACACCAATAATCCCGTAAGTAGTTTTTGCTTCGGCCAAGCCGTAATCAACATCTGCTCTTAATGTATGAAGGGGCACTCTCCCTTCTTTATGCCACTCAGATCTTGCAATCTCGGCTCCACCTAATCTACCTGAGACTTTTATTTTGACGCCAAGCGCTCCCTGTCTCATGGTGTTTTGAGCTGCTCTCTTCATGACTCTTCGAAACATAGCCCTTTTTTCAAGTTGAAGTGCTATGTTTGCAGCAACAAGCTGAGCATCAAGATCAGGTTTCCTTATTTCTTGAATATTCAGACTTACAGGTACATTCATGATTTGCGTTAGCTTCTCTCTTAATCGATCGATATCTTCGCCTCGTTTACCGATAATCATTCCAGGCCTTGCAGTATGGATTGTGACTTTTGCGCTTTGAGCGGGCCTTTCTATGTGTATTTTGCTAACAAACGCATTATCAAGTTCTTTTTTTAGAAACTCTCTAACTTGAAAATCATTAAATAGGATCTCTCTATATTTATCTTTTTCAGCAAACCACACAGAGTTATGATCTCTGGAGATGCCTAGTCTGATTCCAATTGGATTAACTTTTTGTCCCACTTATTCTCCTTAATTACTTAGTTTTAGGTTTATATGGCATGTCTTTTTTTCAATCCGATCTGCCCTACCTCGAGCTCTTGCCCTTATTCTTTTCATAATCAAAGCTTCATCAACGGAAATGTGACTGACAAACAAAGTATCGATATCTAGACCATAATTATTTTCTGCAGAAGAAATAGCTGAGTCCAAAAGTTTTTTTAAATTTCTAGAACCAGACTTTGGACTAAAGGTAAGAATATCCAATGCTTCATCAACTTTTTTACCGCGGATTTGATCTGCCAATAGTCTTATCTTTGAAGCTGAAGACTTAAATCTGGATAATTTTGCTGATACTTCTGTCATTAAGCTTTCCTATCGCCTGAGTGTTGTTTAAAAGTTCTAGTAGGAACAAATTCACCTAACTTATGCCCTACCATGTCCTCTTGAATGAATATAGGTACGTGTTGCCTGCCGTTATGGATGGAGATTGTTAAACCGACCATTTCTGGAGAGATCATAGACCTTCTGGACCATGTTTTGATGGGTCTCTTATCTTTGGACTCAACAGCTTTTGAGACTTTATCCATCAAATGATGATCGATAAACGGACCTTTTTTTATTGAGCGTGGCATGTCTATTTCTTCCTTCTTCTGATGATTTGTTTATCTGTTCTCTTGTTGCTTCTTGTTCTGTAGCCTTTCGTGGGAACTCCCCAAGGTGATACTGGATGCCTACCTCCAGAAGTTCTTCCTTCTCCTCCACCATGCGGATGATCTATAGGGTTCATTGCAACACCTCTAACGGTGGGCCTAACTCCTAACCATCTTTTTGCTCCTGCTTTACCAATAGATTTTAAAGAATGCTCAGAATTAGACACTGTTCCAAGAACAGCCCTACATTCGACAGGCACTCTTCTTACCTCTCCGCTTTTCATTCTTAGGGTTGCTGTATTTCCTTCTTTTGCAACAAATTGAACATAGGAACCAGCACTTCTTGCTATTTGAGCACCTTTTTTCGGTTTGAGCTCCACGCAATGAATAGTAGAACCTACAGGGATAGAATTAAGATCAAGAGCATTCCCTACTTTGATTGGAGAGTCGTTACCAGATTGTACCGTATCACCTTGTTTGAGGCCGTAGGGAGCAATAATGTATCTTCGTTCACCATCTGAATATAACAATAAAGCTATATGAGCTGATCTATTAGGATCGTATTCAATTCTTTCTACAGTTGCGGGTATCCCATCTTTTGTTCTTTTAAAGTCAATGATTCTATAATGTTGTTTATGTCCACCGCCTTGATGTCTTACGGTTATTCTTCCCCTATTGTTTCTTCCACCATTTTTACTTTTTGTAGCCAATAATGGTGCGTGAGGTTTACCTTTATGAATATTCTGATCTACTTGGAAGCTTCTAAATCTTCTTCCCGCAGATGTTGGTTTTGCTCTAACTACAGTCATTATTATTCAATTGATAAATCTATTTGATTGCCTTCCTTAAGAAATACATAAGCTTTCTTCCAATCACTTTTTTTTCTAATTTTATTCTTCAGTGTTCTTTTTGTTTTGCCTTTGACATTCAGAATATTTACTTTTTCAACTTCAACTTTATATAAAGATTCTATTGCTTTTTTTACTTGAAGCTTGTTAGCAGAAGAAGAAACTTTAAAAACGTAACTATTTGCATTTTGAATAGCTAAAGAAGCTTTCTCAGAAAGATGAGATGAATTTAATACTTTTAAGGGGTGTAATTGACTCATGAATATGCCCCAATAATTTTTTTTAAAGATTTATCTGTGAGTAGGATTTTTTCATGTGAAATTAAATCTACTGGATTGATTTGATCAGCTGTAGTGATATCTATATTTTTTAAATTCCTAGAAGCTAAATGAAGATTTTCAGAAATCTCATCTAAAATTATTGTCATAGAAGAAGTCTCAAATGGAGAGATTAATTCTAAAAGTTTTTTTGTTTTTGGTTCATCTAAAGAAAAATCTTTTACCATGATAATTCTTTCTTCTTTGGCTAATTTGGAAAGGATTGATTTAATCCCATTTTTGAACATCTTTTTGTTTATTTTTTTCTTTGTAAGTTGGGGTCTAGCAGCAAATGTAACACCGCCTGATCTCCAAATCGGTCCACGAGTTGTTCCAGCTCTTGCTCTACCGGTTCCCTTTTGTCTCCAAGGTTTTTTTCCACCTCCGCTGACATCAGATCTATTTTTCTGAGCTTTAGTGCCGCTATGATTATTTGAAATTACAGTATTAACTAATTGATGAACAAGATCCTCATTAAAATCTTGTTCAAATATAGTCTCAGGTAAATCTGCTGATGTTTTTTCTTTGTAATAAGTTAGCTGCATGGTTATTAGTTTTTAATTGCTGACTTTATGATTACTGGCGAACCTTTAGATCCAGGTAAAGCGCCTTTTACTAATATAAGATTATTTTCTGCATCTATTTTTTGTATTTGTAAATTCTGTGTTGTTTGACGGGTGTTTCCTAGATGACCTGCCATCTTTTTTCCTTTCCAAACTCTTCCAGGAGTTTGACATTGACCAATAGATCCAGGTTTCCTGTGCGCTAAAGAATTTCCGTGTGTTGCATCTTGTGTTGCAAAATTCCAACGTTTGACCGTGCCAGCAAAGCCTTTGCCTTTGGTTGTACCGGTAACGTCTATAATCTGACCTTCTTCAAACATGTTTAATTCCAATGATTGACCAAGTTCAATATTTTCCAAGTCTGATTCTTGGATTCGAAATTCTTTAATTGTTTTTGCTGAGGGAATGTTTGATTTATTGAGATGGGCTTTTTCGGGTTTTGTGAGATGTTTTTCTTTTTTGGTTCCGGTAGATATTTGTATTGATGAGTAACCTTCTGAATCAATTTCCTTTATTTGGGTCACAACATTGGAGTCGATTTTTACCACAGTAACAGGCACGGAATTTCCATCTTCTGTGAAAACCCGGGACATGCCTTCTTTTATGCCTATCAAACCAATCATCTTATTTACTTAACTCATCTAGTGAGATTTGAACGTCAACCCCAGCGGAAAGATCAAGCTTCATTAAAGCATCGACAGTTTTTTCAGTGGGCTTGATGATATCCATCACTCTTTTATAGGTTCTAATTTCATATTGATCTCTTGCATCTTTATCCTTATGGGGCGAGATTAATACAGTAGTGCGACTTTTTTTGACAGGCATTGGTATTGGTCCTTTAACAACCGCGCCAGTTCTTTTAACAGTATCAACAATTTCTCTTGCCGATTTATCAATTAATTTATTGTCAAAAGCTTTGAGCCGAATTCTAATATTCTGGTCTTGCAAACCAACCTCCAAAAGTAATAAATATCTGTTAAAGAACTAATCGATTTATCCGTAAATCGATCCATCCATCTCACGGACGAGCGGCAATTCTATTGGGACATCGATGCGATGTCAACAAGCGTATTAGCTTTTATTTATGATGGATTCTGCTACGTTATTGGGGACTTCAGCGTACTTTAGAGGCTCCATAGTGAACGTTGCTCTACCTTGGGTTGCAGATCTTAAATCAGTTGCATAGCCAAACATTTCAGCAAGTGGAACTTCTCCATTGAGAGCCTTGCCAGATGGTATATCATTCATTCCTTGGACAATTCCTCTTCTTCTATTTAAATCTCCAACGACATCTCCCATGTACTCTTCTGGAGTCACAACTTCTAACTTCATAATCGGTTCAAGTAAGACCGGCTTAGCTCTCATAGCTCCATCTTTTAGAGCCTGTGAAGCAGCAACTTTAAAAGCTATCTCGCTTGAATCTACATCATGGAAAGAACCATCATAGAGTGTTACTTTTACATCGATTAAAGGATAACCAGCAATTACACCGGCTTCCATTTGCTCTTGGACGCCCTTGTCTACAGCTGGAATGAATTCTCTTGGAATGGTTCCACCAACTATAGAATTAACAAATTCATAGATATCTTTATCTTCTTCTTCTGTCTCTTCTTGAACTAAGGGTTCAATTTTTATCCAAACGTGTCCGTATTGCCCTTTACCACCCGATTGTCTTACAAACTTTCCTTCAGACTCAACCATTTGCCTAATTGTTTCTCTGTAAGCTACCTGAGGCTTACCAATATTAGCTTCAACATCAAACTCTCGTTTCATTCTGTCAACGATTACGTCTAAGTGAAGCTCTCCCATGCCGGATATTATCGTTTGACCCGATTCTTCATCACTATTCACTCTAAAAGATGGATCCTCTTGAGCTAGCCTTCCTAAGGCGGTAGACATTTTTTCCTGATCTGTTTTAGTTTTTGGTTCAACGGCAACTGAAATCACTGGCTCTGGGAATGTCATCTTCTCCAAGATGATAGCCTTATCTCTATCGCAAAGAGTTTCTCCTGTACTGACGTCCTTCAGACCTATGACTGCACATATGTCACCTGCCCTTACTTCAGATATTTCTGTTCTGTTGTTAGCGTGCATCTGCAACATCCTGCCGATTCTTTCTTTAGATCTTCTAGATGGTGAATAAACGGAATCTCCAGATGATAAAACACCCGAATAAACTCTTATAAAGGTTAAGGTTCCTACAAATGGATCTGTAGCAATCTTGAAAGCAAGAGCTGAGAATGGCTCCTCGTCGCTAGAAGATCTCTGATCTTCAGTTTCTTCGTCCTCCAAAACACCTTTAATAGCTTCAACCTCATCAGGAGATGGCAGATAATTAATTACCGCGTCTAGTACGCACTGAACTCCTTTGTTTTTAAATGCTGAACCACACAGACATAAAACTATTTCATTAGATAAGGTTCTTTGTCTAAGCCCTGAGATGATTTCTTCTTCAGTAAGATCTCCATTTTCGAGGTACTTATCCATTAAATCTTCCGAAGCCTCAGCGGCAGATTCAAGCATCTTCTCTCTGTAATCTTCACACTCAGCTAACATCGATTCAGGAATATCCTCTTCCCTGTAGGATTTTCCCATATCATCAAGGTCAAAATAGAGAGCTTTCATTGAAATTAAATCAACCATTCCTTCAAAGTCATCTTCAGCACCGATTGGAAGGTTAATAGGAACTGGTGAGGCGCCTAATCTATCTTTCATTTGCTGAACAACATTAAGAAAGTTTGCTCCAGCTCTATCCATTTTGTTAATGAAAGCAATTCTAGGAACCTTATAACGATTTGCTTGTCTCCAAACTGTTTCAGACTGGGGTTCAACTCCTGAGCTGCCGCAGAAAACAACAACTGCTCCATCCAGCACTCTCAAAGATCTTTCAACTTCAATAGTAAAATCTACGTGACCAGGTGTATCAATAATATTGACACGATGTTCATCAAATTGTTGTTTCATTCCCTTCCAGAAACAAGTTGTAGCAGCTGATGTTATGGTAATACCTCTTTCTTGCTCCTGTTCCATCCAATCCATAGTCGCAGCACCATCATGGACTTCTCCAATTTTGTGAGAGATGCCTGTGTAATATAAAACCCTTTCTGTAGTGGTTGTTTTTCCTGCATCTACGTGGGCGCAAATACCTATATTTCTATAGAGTTTAAGTGGAACTTTTCTGCCGCTCATATTTAAATAGTATTTATCTTATTAAAATCTGAAATGTGAAAATGCCTTGTTTGCATCAGCCATTTTGTGGGTATCTTGTCTCTTTTTGACTGCTTCTCCCCTGCCGTCTGACGCGTCTAGTAATTCGTTAGCTAACTTGTCAGCCATTTTCTTTTCTGATCTTTTTTTCGCACTGGTTACTAACCATCTCATTGCAAGAGCCATTTTTCTAGAAGACTTTACTTCAATTGGAACTTGATAGGTTGCCCCACCTACTCTTCTGGATTTAACTTCAACTTGAGGTGCGACTTGGTCTAAAGCATCATCAAATACTTTTAAAGGATCTTGTTTAGATTTTGCAGAGATTTGATCTAAAGCAGAGTACATTATTTTCTCAGCAACACTTTTTTTTCCGCGTTGCATAATCTGATTAATAAACTTTGCAACTTTAATGCTGTTAAATTTTGGATCAGCAAGTATGTCTCTTTTAGGAACTGGACCTTTTCTTGGCATATTTTTGAATTATTTAGGTTTTTTGGATCCGTATTTAGATCTTCTTTGCTTTCTGTCATCAACTCCCGAAGTATCAAGAGTACCTCTAACGGTATGGTATCTAACGCCAGGGAGGTCTTTTACTCTTCCGCCTCTTAGAAGAACAACAGAGTGCTCTTGTAAGTTGTGACCTTCTCCACCAATGTAGGAAATAACTTCGTAACCTGATGTCAATCTGACTTTACAAACTTTTCTTAGAGCCGAATTAGGCTTCTTTGGAGTCGTAGTATAAACACGAGTGCAGACACCTCTTCTTTGTGGACATCTGTTTAAAGCTGGAACATCCGACTTTGCAGATTTGCTCTTTCTCGGTTTTTTTATAAGTTGATTAACAGTAGCCATTTTGGTGTGCGATTTTAGATATGAAGATAGTCTAGGTCAAACATTATTTAATTATTCCTCAGAGATCTCTGTTCCTTCCATAGCTTCAGCTAGCTCCATTTCCAAATTAGACTCAATTTCATCTTTTTCAGCATAGAAACCAGTGCCAGCAGGAATCAATTTACCAATAATTACATTTTCCTTGAGTCCTCTAAGCTTATCAATTTTGCCAGTCACAGCCGCTTCTGTAAGAACTCTTGTTGTTTCTTGGAAAGATGCAGCTGATACGAATGAGTCAGTAGCTAATGAAGCCTTAGTAATTCCAAGAAGAATTCTGTCAAATTCAATTAAAGCTTTTCCATCTTCAGAAAGAGTTTTATTTTTTTCAGCAACTGCCGATAGTTCGGCTTGTTCACCTAAAATAAAGTCAGAATCGCCGGGATCAGTGATTTCAACTTTTCTTAGCATTTGTCTCAAAATCACTTCTATGTGTTTATCAGATATCTCAACTCCTTGGAGTCTATAAACATCCTGTATCTCATTCACAACATAATCGGTGAGCTCTTCAACTCCTTTTAGGGCAAGAATATCGTGAGGGCTTAAAGGTCCATCGCTTACTACATCTCCTTTGCTAACCATCTCTCCTTCGAAAACATTAATATTTCTTGTTTTGGGAATAAGCGTCTCTGAAGTTACTTCCTCCTTGCCATCCATTTTTGTTATGACTAATCTTCTTTTTCCTTTAGTTTCCTTGCCCCAAGAAACCACACCAGACATATCGGCTAGAATTGCTTCCTCTTTAGGTTTTCTGGCTTCAAATAAATCTGCAACTCTTGGTAAACCACCAGTTATATCTCTAGTTTTAGATGATTCTTTAGGAATACGAGCAATAACATCACCAACTTTTATTTTTGAGTTATTTGTCAAACCAAGAATAGAGTTACCTTCGAGAGAATATACAGCAGCGTGCTTGCCTCCAGGTAAAGTAACTTCTTTTCCTTTTTCATCCATAATGCTTACAGATGGACTAAGCTCTTTACCTGATGAAGATCTTTCAGAAACATCCAAAACTTGAGTGCTACTCAATCCAGTTAAATCATCCTGTATTGTCTTGACTGTGATGCCTTCTTCCATATCGGATAATTTAACTTTACCTTCAACTTCAGAAATTATAGGTCTCGTATGTGGATCCCAAGATGCAATAATGTCTCCTGCCTTAGCTTGATCTCCATCGTTAACAGAAATAATGGCTCCATAAGGAACCTTGTATCTTTCTTTTTCCTGGCCATTTTCATCCGATACCGAAATCTCAGCTGATCTTGATATACATACATTTTTCTTTTCTCTATTTACAAGTGAATTAAGATTTGTGTATTTGACACTACCGTCGTACTTAGTTTGAACTTTATCTTCTTCAGAAGACCTCGAGGCAGCACCTCCAATGTGGAAAGTTCTCATTGTTAGTTGTGTGCCCGGCTCACCTATTGATTGAGCAGCTACAATTCCTACAGCTTCTCCAGGGTCAACAAGATTCCCTCTTCCCAAGTCTCTTCCATAACACATGGAGCATATTCCGTATGCTGTTTCGCAAGTTATGGGAGATCTGACAAAAATTGAATCGATAGAATGATTTCCTAATTCTTGTGCAATAGCCTCATCGATAACAGTATTTGCAGCCAACTTAAATGCTCCGTCTGCTGAAGAAACTTCTTTTGCTGTGACTCTACCTAAAACTCTATCTTTAAGCTCAAGTACAGTTTCACCTCCTTCGATAATTGATTTAATTTCAATACCTTTTTTAGTTTCACAATCAACTTCTCTAACCACTAAATCTTGTGCCACATCAACTAATCTTCTAGTTAAGTAACCAGAATTAGCAGTTTTCAGAGCGGTATCTGCCAGTCCTTTTCTTGCTCCATGAGTAGAGGTGAAATATTGCAATACTGTCAATCCTTCCCTGAAATTCGCAGTTATAGGAGTTTCAATAATTGAACCGTCTGGCTTGGCCATAAGACCTCTCATTCCTGCAAGCTGTCTTACTTGTGCGGGCGAACTTCTTGCACCAGAATCCAGGTACATATAAACAGAGTTAAAGGAATCTTGATCAACCTGTTCTCCGTCTTTATTTGTAACTTTTTCTTTTGAGATAGTATCCATTAAAGAGTTTGCTACTTTTTCATTAGCACGGGACCAAATATCAATGACCTTATTGTATTTTTCACCTTGAGTCACTAAACCAGATGAGTATTGAGCCTCGATATCTTTTACCTCTTGTTCAGATTTTTCAATGATTTCGGCCTTATCCTCCGGGATTAAACAATCATCAACACAAATTGAAGAGCCAGATTTAGTTGAGTATTCATAACCTTGATACATGAGTTGATCTGCAAAAATTACAGTATCTTTCAAACCGCAATCTCTGTAGCAAGTGTTTATCAGATCGGAAATGCCTTTGCTGGTTAAGGTCTTATTAAAATGTTCAAAAGTTAATCCATCTGGGGAGATTTGATAAAGTAATGCTCTTCCAACTGTAGTATCTTTAAGTTCAGTTTGGCCTTCTTTATCCTTGATCCTTACTTTAACTTTTGCTTGAAGTTCAACTGCATCTGTTTCAAAAGCTCTGGATACTTCTTTAACGTCTGCAAATATAGATCCCTCACCTTTTGCATTAATTTTTTCTCTTGTCATGTAGTAAATACCTAACACAACATCTTGGGACGGATCTATGATTGGCCTACCATTTGAAGGTGAAAGAATATTGTTACTCGCCATAAGCAAGGCACGGCATTCAAGTTGAGCTTCTAAAGTTAGCGGAACGTGAACAGCCATTTGATCCCCATCGAAATCTGCGTTGTAAGCTTTACAAACTAGAGGATGTAATTGGATGGCTTTACCCTCAATAAGTAATGGTTCAAAAGCTTGGATTCCCAATCTATGGAGTGTTGGAGCTCTATTTAAGAGAATAGGATGTTCCTTTATAACGTCGGCTAAAATATCCCAAACAACAGGCTCTTCTCTCTCAACCATCCTTTTTGCACCTTTGATGGTAGTTGCTAGCTCAAGATTTTGAAGCTTCCCAAAGACAAATGGTTTGAAAAGTTCAAGAGCCATTTTTTTAGGTAGACCACATTGATGCAATTTTAAAGTAGGTCCGACCACGATCACTGAACGGCCAGAGTAATCAACCCTTTTTCCTAAAAGGTTTTGTCTAAATCTTCCCTGCTTACCTTTTATCATGTCAGCTAAAGATTTGAGAGGTCTTTTGTTCGAACCAGTTATAGCTCTTCCTCTTCTTCCATTATCTAAAAGAGCGTCAACTGATTCTTGGAGCATTCTTTTTTCATTTCTAACGATAATTTCAGGAGCATTGAGTTCCATTAGTCTTTTAAGCCTATTGTTTCTGTTTATCACTCTTCTGTATAAGTCGTTGAGATCTGAAGTAGCAAATCTTCCTCCCTCAAGAGGAACCAAAGGTCTCAAGTCTGGAGGCAATACAGGCAAGACATCGAGGATCATCCATTCAGGCTTATTGGAAGAATTACTGAATGATTTTATGATTTTCATCCTTTTAGAAAGTTTTTTTATTTTTGCTTCGGACTTAGTTTCTGTCATTTGTTGTTCAATTAAAGCAATTTCCTCTTCTAAATCCATCTCCATTAGCAGTGTCTTAACTGCTTCTGCTCCCATTCCTGCTCTGAATTCTTCACCATAATTTTCAAGTGCCTCGTAATACTCTTCTTCATCTAAAATCTGAGAGCTTTCAAGCTCTGTCATTCCTGGATCAGTAACTACAAAAGATTCAAAATAAA
>CACIUX010000003.1 GCA_902589965.1 uncultured SAR86 cluster bacterium | reverse complement strand
GCTAGTGCTCACGATATCAGAGAAACATTTGGCCGAATGGCTATGAATGATTACGAGACAGTTGCTCTTGTCGCTGGAGGCCATACTTTTGGTAAATGTCATGGTGCTGGTGATGCTGAATTAGTCGAAGCTGAGCCAGAAGGAGCACCAATCGAACAGATGGGTCTCGGTTGGACCAATAAATATGGATCAGGTCTTGGAGCTGACTCAATTACCAGTGGTCTTGAGGGAGCGTGGACAACAAATCCAATTAAATGGGATAACGGCTACTTCGATTTACTTTTTAAATACGAATGGAAGCTCGGCAAAAGTCCTGCTGGTGCGCATCAATGGTACGCAGTAGACCAAGCAGAAGAAGACATGGCGCCAAGTGCTCATGACCCTTCAATAAAAGAACCCACAATTATGGCAACAACTGATATTGCTTTAAGAGAAGATCCTGAGTACAACAAGATCTCAAAGCATTTCCATGAAAATCCTGATGAATTTGCAGATGCTTTCGCAAAAGCATGGTTCAAGTTGCTCCACAGAGATATGGGTCCGAAGGCAAATTACATAGGCCCTGAAGTGCCTGAAGAAGACCTCATATGGCAAGATCCAGTTCCTGCTGGAAATTCTGATTACGATGTATCTGCTGTGAAAAGTAAGATTGACGATCTTGGTTTAAGTATCCAGGAAATGACTGAAACTGCTTGGGCAAGTGCCTTTACCTACAGAGGATCAGATCTTAGAGGTGGAGCTAATGGTGCGAGATTGAGATTAGCTCCTCAAAAAGATTGGGAAGTTAATAAACCAGAACAACTTTCAAAAGTTCTTTCAGCTTACGAAGGAGTCTCCAAAGATACTGGAGTATCCATGGCAGATATCATTGTTCTTGGTGGAAACTTAGCAATTGAAAAAGCTTCTGGTTCAGAAGTTCCTTTTTCACCCGGAAGAGGTGATGCTTCTCAAGATCAAACTGATGAAGAATCTTTTGCATACTTAGAGCCTCTCTCAGATGCATTTAGAAATTATCATCGTTCTGGACTAGATGTAAGTGCTGAAGAGATGATGCTTGATAAAGCTCAGCTGTTGGGTATTACTGCTCCGGAGATGACAGTTCTTCTTGGCGGGATGAGATCTTTAGGTATAACTGCTAGTGATTATGGATTGGTATCAGAGAACTCTGATACTTTATCTAATGAATACTTTAAAACACTCTTGGATATGAGAGTTCAGTGGAAACCTAACGGAACCGGTAATTCTTACGAAGCTTTTGATAGAGTCTCTGGTGAAAAAGCTAGGACTGCTTCAAGAGCTGATCTAGTGTTTGGTTCAAACTCTCAGTTAAGAGCTTACGTCGAAGTGTATGCTCAAGACGATTCATCTGAGAAATTTACCAAAGATTTCATAAAGGCATGGAACAAGGTAATGAATAACGACTTGTTCTAATCTGATAGTAAAAAAAGCACCCTAAGATTTTTCAAAGGGTGCTTTTTTTTATATGCAGAATGTTAAAATAATCAAATGTCAAAAGCTTCTCTTGAAGAAAACATAAAAGAACTTCTAGAAATGTCAAAAAAACTTAGGGAAGCGAATCAAGATTTAAGAAAGAAAAATAAAAAGCTTAAATCTGAAAACATTAAATTAAAAAAAGGCATGGATGAAGCGTTAGAAAATATAGAGAATTTAATAGATAAAGTGGATAATCTATAACTATGGAAGAAGAAATTATCTCAATAAGAATTGGTGGCTTAGAATATAAGCTTCAATGTCCAGTTGAAGAACAACCTCATTTATTGGAAGCAGCCGAGAAACTCGATAAAAAAATTAAATCAACCAAAAGAAAATTAAAAACTCTCCCCATGGAGAGAATTTCAGTACTAGCTGCATTGGATATCTCCTCTGATTTAGTAAAGCTTCAGTCTCAAGGAGCTGAGGTCATTGAAAGCATAGACCAATCAGAATCTCCAAAAGAAGATATCACGAAAGAACCAGAGATCAGTCAAACTGAGGATCCAGATCTTCAAGACGAAGATGGCGAAGATCTGAACTTTAAGTTAGTCTCAGAAATATCAGAGCTTTCAAAGCTCTAATATTGGAACTATAATTTCTTTGTTTCCTGGGTTATTCGATATACAAAATAAACCTCGAGCCGATAAATTAAATCAAGGGACTTGATACCTTGCTTGTTGAGCGCCCTAAGGGCAGCCTGATAGCGGGTGATTTTCCCGCCCTGAACTTCACGGTTCAGGTCTAGTTTTGTTAACGGTAATCTGGGAAACTTCCTTAATGAACAAAACGGATGCAAGGTCTGAAATTAAAAGAAGATTTTCTATCCAAAATCATTCCGAAAAGGAAAAAGAAACAAAAATTTTGTTCAGCAGAGCAATAGAATATTTTGGTAAGTACAATTCAATAGCCAGTTATGCGTCTCTTTCAGATGAATTTCCTACAAAAGAACTAAATAAACTGCTTATTGAAAAAGGAACGGAAGTTTTTCTACCAAGAGTTAATCTCCTCAAAAACCAGCTTGATTTCTGCCCAGTAGATTCTGCTACCGAGTACAAAATAAATCCTTTAGGAATTAGTGAGCCAGAATTTATCGAAGAAAAGAAAGCCTCTTTTGAAGCAATTTTGATTCCAATGGTTGGATTTTCTGAATCCTATAAAAGACTGGGAAGAGGAGGAGGTTTTTATGATAGATACGTTGAAAACTTAAATAAAAAAATTATCAAAATTGGAATCGCTTATAAATATCAGAGAATTAAATTTGATGAACAAGAATTCGATATGAAATTCGATCAAATTATAGTGTCGGACTGAATTATTTTAAAAACGCTTGATAAGCTTTGCTGGAAGTTTGATTAGTGAACGGAAATCCTATGGAAATTAATTTCTGCTCTAATTTTTTCTTAGAGTTCTTTTTAACCTTAAAACCAATTAAGGCTCCACCATACAAAGCTCCTTGATTTTTGTAATGGAAGAGAGAAATGTTCCATTGATTTCCAAGAGACTCCAAGAAAAATAGGAGTGCTCCGGGTTTTTCTGGGAAATCAACCATATATATTTCCTCGTATTCTTCTCCATTAAAAGCTGGTCCTCTTCCACCTGACATATGCCTTAAATGAACTTTAGAGACTTCATCTTCAGATAAATCAATAACAGAAAATTTCTTCTTGAGAGACTTTATAGACCATTCTTTTTTTTGCTTTGATTCTAATTCAAGACCTAAAAATACTTTTGCAGTTGAGGAATCATCCATTCTGTAACTGAATTCAGTGATGTTTTTATTTCCGATAGCTGAGCAAAGTTTTATAAAACTTCCTTGCACCTCTGGAATCTGAACTCCTAAGAAAATCTCTTTTTGTTCGCCCATGCTAGACCTATCTACGATTGGGGCAAGCATCTCAAAGTTAAGGTTTGAGCCACAATAAATTGCAATTAAGTTTTTCTTTTTTAATCCATATCTGGAGACATATTTTTTCAATCCAGCAAGAGCCAGTGCTCCTGATGGCTCAGGTATGGTTCTTGTTTCGATAAAAGTATCTTTAACTGCCGAGCAGATCTCATCTATGTTTACTGTCATTGAGTAATCAACAACGTCTTTGATAATAGGATAGTTCTTCTTGCCTATTTGTTTTGCTGCTGTTCCATCAGCAAATAAACCAACTTCTTTAAGTTTAATTCTTTTCCCAGAATTTAGGGTTTGATGTAGAGCGGCAGAGTCTTCTGATTCGACAGCTATTATTTTTATATCGGGCCTTATAGATTTTAAATATTCACCCACTCCAGAAACAAGACCACCTCCGCCGGAGCCTATAAAAACTGCATAGATGTTATCGGTAAATTGATTTGCAATTTCTAAGCCAACGGTACCTTGTCCGGCGATCACCAGCTCATCATCAAATGGATGAATAAAATCTAAATTGTATTGACCGCAGTATTTGCTAGCAGCCAATGCACTTTCATCAAAATTATTTCCTGTCAGCTTAACTTTAGCTCCTAACATTTTTACAGAATTAACTTTTATTTTAGGAGTTGTAAGGGGCATAAAAATTGTAGCTTTAATTTTTAAATGTTTTGCTGCTAAGGCCACACCTTGAGCATGATTGCCTGCCGATGCAGTCACTACATGTTGAACATTCTTTTTTCTGTAAAGATGCTCAATTTTGTTATACGAGCCTCTTACTTTAAAAGAGTGAGTAGGTTGCAGATCTTCTCTCTTTAGAAAAATATTATTTTTTAAAGACTTAGATAAGTTACTAGCCTTGTCTATCGGAGTAACTTGAGCAATATCATACACTTTAGATGAAATGATTTTCTCTATGATCTGTCTCTTTTTAGTCATGAATCCCTTAAAAGCGCTGTATTATACTGTTAATCATAGTAAAAGCACTTCAATGAGCTCTGATCAAGAAAACTTAAAGCGCCAGTCTGCTGCAAAAGCACTGGATATTATATTGCCAAAACTTTACGAGGACTCAATCATCGGTATTGGGACAGGCTCTACTGTTGATTTATTTATCGAAATGTTAGCTGAGAAAAATCCTGTCTTTAAAGCAGCGGTTTCAAGCTCTGAAAGAAGCTCAAAACTTCTTGAACAGAAAGGCATTGAAGTTTCGTTGCTAAACGATGTCGGTGGGCCAGATATATATGTTGATGGAGCTGATGAGTATGATGATAAGAAGCAGCTTATAAAAGGCGGAGGCGGAGCTCTTACTAGAGAAAAAATAATAGCTTACTCTGCAAGAGAATTTATTTGTATTGTGGATGAATCAAAAAAAGTAAATAGGCTTGGCGCTTTTCCGCTAGCAATCGAGGTTTTGGAATACGCACGAAGCTTTGTTGCGAGAGAAATAGTTAAGCTAGGAGGGAAGCCAACCTACAGAACAGGATTTGTCACTGATCAGGGAAACCAAATACTAGATGTATTAAATTTGGATTACGCTGTTCCCTATGAATTAGAAATTAGATTAAACAGAATCCCAGGAGTAGTTGAGAACGGAATCTTTGCCCAGAAGACAGCTACCAAGGTTGTAGTAGCAACACAAAACGGTGTAGAAGTAATAGATTAGAGAAGAGCTTCTATTTTTTTCATCACCTCTGGAGAATCAGGATTAGTTGTATGAGGTATTAGCTCTATATCACCGTTTTTAGAAATCAAATATTTACTGAAATTCCAAGAAGGTTCTTCTCCAGAATTTTTAGCGAGATTTTTGTAAAATGAGTTTGCTCTGTCACCTCTTACCTTAGAGGTTGCGAACAAAGGAAAAGAAACGTCGTAAGTTGTCTTACAAAATTCCTTTGTTTTATCTTCATCTTTAAATTCTTGATATAAAAAATCTCTAGAGGGGAATCCTAAGACAATGAAACCCTTCTGTTTATATTTATCGTAAATTTTCTCTAAGCCTTCGTATTGATAGGTGAATCCACACGAGCTAGCAACATTGACCGCCATAATGACTTTATCGTTGTATGCGCAGAGGTTTTCGGAATCTGATGAAGCTAATATACGAACGTCGTGATCAAGCAGGTTTTTACATGAAGAATCGTCAGCAAACACCAGTGACGAGGCAAAAAGAAACAATAAAGATAAGATTTTCATAATTTATATTTGGTTACGATTGGGAATAAATCAATACCTTGGTTCCTACCTCTACCAAATCAAATAACCTTATTACATCCTTATTAATCATTCGGATGCAACCCAACGAAGCAGGTTTTCCAATGAGTCCTTCCTCTGCAGTTCCATGAATGTAGATGTATCTAGCTTTCGAATCTATCCCGGATCCTTTGTTTTTCCCTGGTTCTAAGCCATCAAGCCACATAATTCTTGAAGTAATAACGTCCTCTTCAATGTCGATATCTTCAATAATCGGTTCAATGATTTCCTGATTCCAAACTCTACCTTTCATCACAGCCCCCAAAGGTAGATCGTTTCCTATTTTTTCAGATATTTCGTGAAGTCCGAGGGGGGTCTTGAAGGAATTTTCTTCGCTGCCAATACCATAGCTGGATGATGAGATAGGAAAGTCGATAACTCGATTACCATCTTGATAATATAATTTTTGCTCGTTTAGGTCGATATGTATAAAAGACCTTTCATTTTGAAGTTCCTCATAGTTATATTTTTTTTTATCTAGCAACATGGTCGAACAAGAAAATAACAAAAATACTGATATCAATGAAACAATTCTCATTTATCAAATATAAACCTTCTTAAAATTTGGGCAATAAAAATAAATAAAATTAAATAAAGAAATGGATATTTTCCATTCTCGTTATATGGCGTTGAGCCACTTCTTGCGTTGATTTTAACTTTCAAAATCTGACCATCATATGACTCATTTTTATTATTAAAGTTTACGAATGTAGGAATTTGTTCAATAACTTGTCCGCGAAAATTTATTGCAGCTGATATACCGGTGGAAGTACTACGCAAGAGGGGCTTTTGATTTTCTGCAGCTCGATATCTGGCAATCTGAAGATGCTGATGTGGACCTATGGTGGTTCCGAACCAGTTATCGTTACTTGCTGAAAATATCATATCCGAATTTTTTGCTTGAAAAGCTACATCATCTTGATAAGCAATCTCATAACAAATACTGCTTCCTATTCTGAGACCATCTCCAGAAATGAAAGAGTTATTATCTCCTTTGACAATATTAGGCCTATCTAATTGAAAGAGATTAAATAAATAACCTGATAGATTACCCATAGGTAGATATTCCCCAAAAGGAACAAGACGTTTCTTTTCGTAATTCCCTTGTAAAATGCCTATACCTTTTAAAGAATTCACATAACCTTCATCCTTTTTTTCATCAAGCATCCCGACTACTGCACCTGCGTTTGCTAGTTTTAAGGTGCCTGATAAACCTTTTAAAAAAATTTCAAATCTAGAAAATAACCCTGGCAAAGATACTTCTGGCCAAAAAAATATAATTTTTTCTTGTGAGTTTTCGTTACCGATAAGCTCATCAAAAAATACCTTAGAAAAATAGTTTCTAGATTTTACCTGACCATCTCGACTCCACTTTTCAAGAACATCGATATTAGGTTGAACAATAATTGCCTGAAAACTAGAAGTCTTCTCTGTCCAAGATTTAGTTGATAACCAAGTTGCGTTGAGAGCAAACATACTCATAAAGACCAAACTCAAAAATAAATGTGATTTTCTTAATTTTTGAAAAAAGATCATGGAGCTCAGAAGACTTGCAAACAGACATATTAAAAATGACATTCCAAATACACCTATGACTGGAATATAACCATTAAGGAAAAAATTATTTAAGCTAGAATATCCAACATATAACCAAGGCAATCCTGTGAACAAAAATTCTCTTAAATATTCACCGAAAACATAAAATACAGGAAACGCTAGAATCAACCTGTAGTGATCATTAAGACGAAATAAACTCATGAAAAAGAAACTTGTTGCTTGAAAAAGGCTCAAAAAAGATGCGATCAAAAAAACAAAAGTATAAGCAGCGAGCTTAGAAGCTCCTCCGTAATTAACTATACTGTTTTCAACCCAACCAGCTCCAAGCACCCAAAGGCTCAAGCCAAAGAAAAAACTTATTACAAAAGTATTTTTGGGTGACTCAAGAACTAGCAGTCTCCACAAACCTGCCAAAAAAAATGGACTTAGGTACCATAAATCAAATGGTTCAAAAGAAAGAACCAAGAGTCCACCGATTAAAGTCGCGGTAAATGATTTTATGATCACCATCAAGGCATCATATCAATAAAAATTTAATCTTTGTTTGACCAATAGGAGATATTTAAGTCATCTAAAAGTAGGCAGGTTTCTTGAATTGGTAAACCAACAACATTGAAGAAACAACCACCAATACCTTTAACAAAGGAAGCACCTAATCCCTGAATGCCATAACCACCAGCCTTGTCCATTGGTTCTTCAGTTAAAACATATCTCTCGATCTCCTTTGCGGATAGAGATTTCATTTCTACAACTGTGTGTGAATGATTCTGAACAAACTCTATTTCTTTTAATTCAGAAATATGACCTAAAGCTATTCCTGTTGTTACGGTATGAGTGGTTCCGGATAATTCTTTCAACATTCTATGAGCATGATCTTTGGAAGTTGGTTTTCCAAAAATTTTATTTTTATGACTAACCACCGTATCGGCCACTAAAAAAGGCTTAAGAGTTAAATTCTCTTGCAGTATTTTATTTCCAGCCGCTGTGACTTTAGATTTAACTATTCGGTCTAGATATTCTTGAGGACCCTCGTTTTGAATCTCATCTTCATCAACGTCAATTTCAAGAACTTCGAAATCAACCATCAATTGATTAAGGATATTTTTTCTTCGGGGAGATTTAGAGGCTAGGTATAAGCCTGAAATAGTCACTATTTAATTTTTTCTTCTTTGTAGATAACTCTTTTTCTAATTTTTGGATCAAACTTCATCATTTCAATCTTATCTGGAGTTGAAGTTTTATTTTTATCCGTAGTGTAAAAGTGTCCTGTTCCGGCAGAAGAGACTAACTTAATTTTTTCTCTCATATTTTTTCTCCTCTTGATCTAATATCTTTTAAAACTTGATCAATTCCTTTCTTATCAATAATTCTCATCCCTTTTGCAGAAACAGATAGAGAAACGTATTTATTTTCAGATTCAACCCAAAATTTATGTTGATTAAGATTGGGCAAAAACCTTCTTTTCGTTCTGTTTAATGCCTTGGAAACATTGTTTCCTGCCATTGGCTTTTTACCTGTTACCTGACAAACTTTTGACATAACTATATTTTTTATAAATCTGAAGCACGATTTATACCAGAAACTAATGGTTATGAAAACCTATCTAAGTTATATTTCGCATTATGGATCAGCTAATAAATAAAAGGGTTCTCTTGTGCGTGACTGGTGGCATTGCTGCCTACAAATCTGCTGAATTAGTTAGGTTATTCAAAAACTCTGGATCAGACGTGAGGGTCTTGATGACTAAATCCGCTCAGGAATTTATTACACCTTTAACTATGCAGGCTCTTTCGGGCAACCCAATTCATTCTGATCTTCTTGATCCTGGAGCTGAAGCTGCAATGGGACATATAGAATTGGCTAGGTGGTCAGATATTATTGTCATAGCGCCATGCACAGCCGACTCAATTGCTAAACTAGCCCTAGGTAGAGGCGACGATCTTCTTAGTGCGGTTGCTCTATCTACTGATGCACCAATTTTTGTTGCTCCTGCAATGAATCAGGCAATGTGGAGAGATGGGGCGACACAAAACAATATATCCACTCTTGCAGAAAAAAACTTTATTTTTATTGGCCCAGATATTGGAACCCAAGCTTGTGGTGACACCGGCCCAGGAAGAATGACAGAGCCGTCGGATATAATTCAACAAGTTTCATTGAACTTTAGTAAAGGCCTATTGGCGGGAAAAAAAATCCTTATTACTGCAGGACCAACACGTGAGATGATTGATCCTGTTAGATTCATATCAAATCGTAGTTCAGGGAAAATGGGTTTTGCTTTAGCTGAAGCAGCCTGTGATGAAGGCGCTTTTGTTAGTTTGATATCCGGGCCAGTCAATCTACCCACTCCTGAAAGAATATTCAGACATGATGTTGAAACTGCAAAACAAATGTATGACAAAGTAAATGAAATGATAGATGAGATAGATATTTTCATTGCAACCGCTGCAGTTTGTGACATCAAGCCATCTCATCCTTCGAATCAAAAAATCAAAAAACAACAGATACTCGATGCAAACAACATTCTTTTAGAAGAAAATCCTGACATTGTGGCGAGCGTTAAAAAAGCTCATCCAAATAAGAAGGTAATTGGGTTTGCTGCTGAAACTGAGAATGTTCTTGATAACGCTAAACTCAAACTTTCTGAAAAAGAACTTGATCTGATCATTGCAAACGATGTTTCAAATGCTGAGATTGGATTTGATTCCGATGATAACGAAGTGCATTTAATCTCGGAAAAAAATTCAAGGAAAATCAATAAATCCACGAAAGAGAAAGTTTCAAGAGAAATAATCAAATATATATCCGATAATTTAAAGTGATTAGATGGTTATTGGTCAGAATTTTAGGCTTTCTTTTGCCTGACATCATTAAAACTTTCACAGGTAAAAATCAAAAGGAATCTAATTTACCGTTAAATGTAAAATTTAAGATTCTTAATGAAAGGTTAGGTAAAGAATTTCCATTGCCCACCTTTCAGACTGCTGGTTCTGCAGGCTTGGATCTATGTGCATGCATTGAAGAAGACTTTTTTATCAATCCAAACGACTCCGCATTAGTGCCTACCGGCTTTAGTATTCATATAGATAATCCTGATTATGCTGCTTTTATTCTTCCAAGATCTGGTTTAGGTCATAAGCACGGTATAGTTTTAGGTAACTTGGTTGGATTAATTGATTCGGATTATCAAGGAGAGATCATGGTTTCTTTATGGAATAGATCTGATGAAACGTTCACAGTTGAGCCTGGGGCAAGAATTGCTCAAATGGTTTTCTTGCCGGTTATGAATCCTAATTTTTCTATCGTGAAAGAGTTTTCATCGTCAGAGAGAGGAGACAAAGGTTTTGGATCCTCTGGCTTATAGTTAGCTTAGAAGGTAAATTCTTTTTTTCTCAGCCTAAGATGGCTTGGAGTAACCTCCACTAGCTCATCTTCTTCAATAAACTCCAATGCTTGCTCTAAGGAATGATTTATATGTGGGGTTAGAATTAAATTTTCATCCGTTCCCGCTGCTCTTATATTTGTCAATTGTTTTGCTTTTGTAGGATTCACTGGCAGATCATTATCTCTAGAATGCAAACCTACAATTTGTCCTTTGTATACATCTGTACCATGACCAACAAATAATTTTCCCCTGTTTTGCAGATTAAATAATGAATAGGCAAGTGTTTTTCCAGCCGCCATGGAAACTAAGACACCATTTTGTCTATTCTTAAGTTCACTTGTTTTCGCTTTGTCGTATTTTTCAAATACGCTTGTAAAAATCCCGGTCCCACTTGTTAAAGTTAAAAATTGAGACCTAAAACCAATAGTACCTCTCGAGGGAGCCAAAAATTCTAGTTTTAATCTTCCCTTGCCATCCGGAACCATATCTCTTAATTCTGCTTTTCTTAGACCCATCTCTTCCATGATCGATCCTTGAAACTCCTCTTCAATATCGATCACCACTTGTTCATAAGGCTCATGGATTTCGCCATTAATTTCTTTTTGAATAACTTCAGGCTTGGAAACTCCAAGCTCAAATCCATCTCTTCTCATGCTTTCTATGAGAACTGATAAATGAAGTTCTCCTCTGCCGGATACAATAAATTTATCAGGCGAGTCTCCTTGTTTAACCCTTAATGCAACATTACTAAGTAATTCTTGTTCTAATCGTTCTTTTATGTTCCTTGACGTAACAAATTTTCCATCTTGACCAGCAAATGGAGAATCATTTACTTGAAAAGTCATGCTTACGGTTGGCTCATCTACTTTTAGAGGAGGAAGTGAAGATATATTTTCAGGTGAGCATAAAGTATCTGAGATGAAGAGTTTCTCAATTCCTGAAACGCAAACAATATCTCCTGCATCTGCCTCGGATACCTCAATTCTTTCTAGGCCTCTGTGACTCATCACTTGTAGAACTTTACCTTTCCTTTCTTCTTTATCTGAATCAACAATAACTACTGGATCATTGGGTTTAATTTTTCCAGCTTTAATTCTTCCAATGCCAATTACTCCAACATATTCATTACTATCTAATGCACTGATTTGCATTTGAAAAGGCTTACTTACATCAACTTTTGGAGGAGGGACTTTTTTAATTATTAAGTCCAGTAAAGGAGACATATCTTCTTTTATCTCATCAGGCTCTAATCCAGCAACTCCATTTAAAGCAGATGTATAAATAACATCGAAATCCATTTGTTCATCATTACCGCCTAGACGATCGAATAAATCAAAAACCTGATCTAATACCCAATCTGGCCTTGCACCATCTCTATCAATTTTATTAATCAGCAATATTGGATTCAGACCTTGTTCAAAAGCCTTTTCAGTAACAAATCTTGTTTGAGGCATTGGTCCGTCAACAGCATCTACTAAAAGTAGAACTGAATCAACCATGGTTAGAATTCTTTCCACTTCTCCACCAAAATCAGCATGACCTGGAGTATCTACAATATTTATTTTGTAATCTTTCCAATTAATAGCAGTATTTTTGGCAAGTATAGTGATGCCTCTTTCCTTCTCTTGATCGAAAGAATCCATCAGCCTCTCTGACCCTAAATCCTTTCTATCTAAGGTTCCAGATTGCTCTAGAAGCTTGTCTACGAGTGTAGTTTTTCCATGATCAACATGAGCAATAATTGCAATATTTCTAATATTTTCCGAATTCATGTAACGAGATGAATTATCAAAGTAATTGATTTATAAATTTTAATTAAGACTTGGGTTCTTCTGCTGCTTCCTCAACTACAGGAGTCTCAACTGCTGCCTCTTCAACTACAGGAGTCTCAACTGCTGCTTCTTCAACTACAGGAGTCTCAGCTGCTGCCTCTTCAACTATAGGAGATTCCTCTGATTTAGCTTTAGATGAAGGTTTTCTGAATCTTTTATTGAATTTATCAACTCTTCCACCTGTATCAACTAATTTATGCTTACCTGTATAAAATGGATGAGAAGCAGAAGATATATCAAGCGGACAATAGGGATAAGATTTTCCTTCCCATTCTTTTGTTTGATCCGTTTGAATGGTCGAAGGAATAAGAAAGTACTGATCTACACTTGTATCATGAAAAAGTACTTCTCTGTATTCTGGATGAATGTCTCTTTTCAATTTGTTTGCTTAATAAATTTAGTGACGGCATGATACCAGAGAAGTTTTTATTATCAACACATGAAAGATTCTGAATACAATGTTGTAGAAGTAGCTGTTCCAGTACCTGTAAGGAGCAGTTTTTCATATCTCAGTAAAAACCAAATTCTCCCTGGAACCAGAGTAAAGGTTTCTTTTGGTTCAAGATCTTTAATTGGAGTTGTGATTTCTTCATCTACAAAACCTAATTTTCAAAAGGATCTAAAGTCTATTGATTCTGTTTTAGATGATAAGGAATTACTAAACAAAAAAGATATTGAGTTAATTTCATGGCTATCAAATTACTATAAAACTCCAATAGGAGAGGTGGCTAAGCTTTTCTTCCCTCCTTCAATGAGAAAGGAGATTGAAATTCCGGATGAGCAAGAGATTTTTGAGCTTACTCAAAAAGGAGAATTTTACAGCGAAGATCTATTAAAAAAATCTCCTAAGCAACTTGAAATGTTGTCTTATTTCAGAAAAGAAAAAACAGCCACACGTCATGGCTTGAAGAGTATTTCATATGACTCGAGAATTCTGAGAGAGCTTATAAAGAAAGAGCTTATTTCTAAAAAGAAAATCAAATATAAAGAAGAAATTCAATACGAAACTACAGAAAACTCTCTTGAACTAAACAACGAGCAAAAGGCAGCCTATGAGTCTTTCAAAGAATCTTTAGGATCTTTTAAGGTGCATCTTTTATTCGGCGTAACTGGAAGTGGTAAGACTGAAACGTACATGCACATTGTTAGAGATGTATTAGAAAATCATAAACAAGTTGCGGTTTTGGTTCCCGAGATTGGCTTGACCGGATCTTTAGAAAAATCACTTAAAAGTAGATTTGGAAATAAGGTAGTCACAATGCATTCTTCCTTGTCTAACAAAGATAGACAAAGATCTTGGAAGTCAATTCAGTCATCAAGTGCAAAAATTATCCTAGGCACAAGATCTTCTATTTTTACTTCAACTCCTGATTTAGGGCTCGTTATTATTGATGAAGAGCATGACTCTTCATATAAACAAAATGAGATGCCTTGTTATTCAGCCAGAGACACAGCAATTTATAAAGCGAAGTTACATGATTGTCCTGTCGTTTTAGCATCTGCAACCCCAAGCCTTGAGTCGTTCAATAATGCAAAACTAAAAAAATATGCTTTGAATAAACTTGAGGAAAGAGTAAGTGAAGCCAGTAAGCCAAAACTCGAGTTAATTGATCTTCGAGGTAAAGAAATTATTTCAGGGCTAGCTACAAATACGATAGCTGAAATTAAGAAAGAACTTACCAGTGGAAATCAAGTGATGATCTTTCAAAATAGAAGAGGTTATTCACCTGTGGTTGTTTGCGAGTCATGTGGGTGGTCACCTAATTGTCCAAATTGTGAGGTTAGAATGGTCTATCACAAACAAACCAATAAATACTCTTGTCATCATTGTGGATATGCTGAAAATTACTTCCAAGAATGCAAAGTTTGTCCAAACAACGAACTATCTTTTTATGGGGCAGGAACCGAAAAATTAGAGGAGTCTTTAAGAACTATTTTTCCTGATTTCCCCATCTTAAGAATAGATAGCGATATTTCATATAAAAAAGATCTGAATACTTTGCTAGCTCAACCGTTAAAAGGGGAACCTATGATTCTAGTTGGCACGCAGATTCTTGCCAAAGGTCATCACCTCCCAGATATCACCTTGGTAGTTATTTTAGACGGAGATTTCAGTCTCTACAGTCTTGACTTCAGAGCAACAGAAAGAATGAATCAACTAATCACACAAGTATCGGGCAGATCAGGCAGAGGCAACAAGTCTGGAAAGGTATTGATTCAAACTTTTGTGCCTGAGCATCCAAGCCTTGAAAAGGTCGTCGATTCTAGTTACGAGATTCTTGCAGAAAATCTTCTTCAAGACAGAAATCAAAATAAGCTTCCTCCTTTTTATCATTCCATAAATCTAATAACAGAATCAACTTCTTATATCTCTTGCAAAGAGGAATTAAATAAAATTAGAAGCATGTTTGTAAATCCTCACATTGATGTGATTGGACCTCAGCCATGCATCATTGAAAAAAGAAAAAACATCTTCAGGTGGCAAATTTCAGCAAAAAGTAAAAGCAGAACTCTGCTACACAACTCTCTCAATAGAGTATTAGAAAACCACAAGATTATTGGCAACAAAGTTAGATTATCTATTGACGTGGATCCTTTATGATATTGATCAGCCTCTTTTCATCATTGTCGCAATGATTTAACTCAATAATATAATCAGGATCATTAAAATATCTCTTTGATTTTTCTGGCCATTCAACCAAGATGATAGCATTTTCTTCGGTTAAATAATCTTCCACGCCAATAGCTTGAAGTTCTTTATCGTCTTCAATTCGGTATAAATCAAAATGAAAAACTTTTAAATTATCAGATTCGTATGACTCTACTATTGTAAAGGTTGGACTTTTTACAAATTCTTCAAAGCCAAGCTCTTGAATTAATCCTCTTACAAAAGTTGTTTTCCCTGCTCCCAAATTTCCTATCAAGTTTATAAGAAGGGAATTTTTAAATCCTTTAATTAAAGAGGTAAAATTTTTTGCTTTATCCTCAGTTTCCTTTTCGCCGATTAATTCTTCCAATGTCTATATTAATATTTTTCTCACTTAGAACTCTAAATCAACAAGATGATCTAGAAGAATACTTGGTCTAAGAGATCTTTGACCATAATTCTCTTGCAGGCTATCACAAGCAACCGCGTGGTGAAAAACGCCCAAAATAGATGCTTCCTTAGAAGAGAGTCCCTGTGCTAAATAGCCTGAAATCATGCCGCTTAAGACATCTCCCATACCGCCAACAGCCATTCCTGGATTGCCAGCCGGGCAAACTGAAAAAGAGCCTCCATCATAAACAATTGTTTCTTTGCCTTTTAATACAACAGTGCCTGGATATAGATCAAATAATTTTTTTGCCATAATCTGTCTATTTTTTTGACTGCTAATTTTATTAGCTTTTAATAGCCTGGCTGCCTCTCCCTCATGAGGAGTGATGATTAAGTTCTTTCTGGGAATCTTGAAGTCTAAGATCTTAGGTATTAGGTTCAATCCATCTGCATCAATCAAAATGGGCAAATTCCTTTTTTTGGCAGCATGCAAAGATTTATAAAGAACTTGCTCGGACCAAGCATTGGTTCCAAGCCCTGGTCCTACACAAAGCATGCTAGGTTTAAGTAAATGTTCATCCAAATCTTGACCTGAGTTTACTGGTTTTGCCATTACCTCTGGACAATAGCTTAAGGCTGCAGTCACGTTCTCTGATCTAGTGGCCAGACTAACTAATCCTGCGCCACAAGATATAGCTGCCGTGGATGAAAGAATTCCTGCTCCACCAAATCCTATGTTTCCGGCGACAACTAAGACATGTCCGAAAGAATGTTTATTAGCATCCGGAATTCTTTTTAGCTTTTTTATTATTGACCTTACTGTATTTTCCATTTTTTCAATTAGATGTTTGTAAATATAGTGTTATTCTATTTCTTTTCAAAAATAATTTTAGTCAATGTCCGATAAAGATTCGAATAAAGAGCATCAATATAAAATAAATCACAGCATTGCTGATCCAAATCAAGAGGCTGCAACCCCAGTGCCCGCTGCTACAGTTTTATTGGTTAGAGATGGGAAAACCACTCCAGAGGTTTTTATGATACAAAGAGCAGCCAAAACAAATTTTGGCGGCGCTTGGGTTTTTCCAGGCGGTAAGTTAGATCAAGAAGACTACCAAGAGTCGCTGTACGATAAATGTGGAGGACTGAACGATCAAAAAGCTTCTGAAATCTTAGGTATAGAATCCTCAGGTTTAGGTTATTGGGTGGCTTGCATCAGAGAATGCTTCGAAGAATGCGGAGTTCTTTTAGCCTATACCGAAGACAAGATATTGTTCAATCCAGATAGCGAGCAACAAAAAATTCTTGATTCTTATCGTGATAAGTTAAATAACGGAGAGCATGTTTTAAATGAACTTTGCGAAGAATTTAATCTGACTCTTGCCACGGATCATCTAGGATTTTTGTCTCATTGGATTACCCCAAAAATGGAAAAACGTAGGTACGACACTAGATTTTTTGTCGCGCTTTCACCGGAACATCAAAAAGCAGAACACGATGGTGGCGAGGGAGTTAAGAGCACTTGGATTACTCCAGAGGAAGCACTAACAAAAGGTTCAGAAGGAACTTTTCCGATTATCATGCCAACAATAAAAAATCTTGAAGCTATTTCAGGATTTTCAACAACTGAGGATCTTCTAGATGATAAATCTAAAAATAATCACCAAAAGTCTCCCTCCATACTTCCAAAATTTTTCATGGAAGATGGAAAGCTAGTTGGACTTTTGCCAGGAGATGAAGGTTATGAAGATCACTGAGCTATCACCATTAGTAAAAAGATTAACTGCAGGCAACGCAAGTGTCTTTACAGGACCCGGAACAAATACTTATATAGTCGGTAAAGAAAATTTCACAGTCATCGATCCCGGACCAGCCATTGAAGAACATATCAAAGATATTGTAAAAGTTTGTGGAGAGGATATTTCCCAGATTCTTGTGACACACACGCATCCAGATCACTCCCCTGGAGCAAAATTACTTCACCAAAGGACTGCGGCTCCAGTGATGGGTATGTATGCCAAGTATCCGAAGCATCAAGATAGAACTTTTAAACCAAACAAAGAACTTTCAGAAGGAGATGAGATCAAAGAAGTCGATCATACTTTGATTGCCATTCATACTCCCGGCCATGCCTCCAATCATATTTGTTTTTTCTTAGAAGAAGAGAAAATGTTATTTACTGGAGATCACATCATGGAGGGATCAACGGTCGTAATTTCTCCTCCCGATGGAAACATGAGGGAATACATTGATTCTTTAGAAAAGCTGAAAGCACTTGGTATCGAAACCATAGCGCCTGGGCATGGTGAAACCATGCGAGATGCTAACGCTGTTGTTGACTGGATAGTAAGCCATAGGATGTTTAGAGAGAAAAAAGTAGTTGATGCAATAACTGAGTTAAATCGATGCACGATAGATGAACTTTTGCCAAAAGTTTATGATGATGTTGGAAGTCACTTGCATGGCATAGCAAAATCTTCTCTAGAGGCCCACTTAATAAAGTTGATAGAAGAAGAAAAAGTAACTAAAGATAAAGATATTTATATCTGGGGCTAACTTTAATCCGGAAGTCTTACTCCGCAGCCCCCAATACCACAATAACCGTTTGGGTTTTTCGCAAGGTATTGTTGATGATAATCCTCAGCATAAAAGTAATCTTTTAATGGAAGAATTTCAGTCGTGATTTCAGGATATCCTTCTTTTTTTAGTGCTTCGCTGTAATTCACTTCACTTTTTTTGATTTGATCCAATAAGGTTTCATCTGAGTAATAAATTGCAGATCGATATTGTGTTCCCATGTCATTGCCTTGTCTCATCCCTTGAGTAGGGTCATGACCCTCCCAAAAAATCTTTAGTATTTCTTGCAAGGAGATAGTTTTGGGATCAAACACCACATGCACAACCTCAGTATGTCCGGTTAGGCCACTACAAACTTCCTCATAAAGAGGGTTAGGCGTAAAGCCTCCTGCATAACCAACCGAAGTGACATAAACTCCTACTGTGTTCCAAAAAAGCCTCTCAGCTCCCCAGAAGCAGCCCATCCCAAGAAATACCTCAGACATACCTTCAGGAAAGGGTCCTTTCATTGATGAGTTATTTACAAAGTGACTTTCATTAAATTGCATTTCATCAATCCTCCCCGGGAGAGAATCGTGCTCATTCACCATTAGGATTTTTTTGGATCTATCTATAAAAAACATATCTATTTATTTAATCGATTGTTGATCAAATGGTCAACTACACTAGGATCAGCAAGGGTTGTAGTATCTCCAAGATCGTAGATCTCATTTGCAGCAATTTTTCTCAAAATTCTTCGCATAATTTTTCCTGACCTCGTTTTAGGCAAGTCAAGAGAAAATTGAATAATGTCTGGTTTAGCGATGGCACCAATCTCTTTAGCTACCAAATCCAGTAATTCTTTCTTAAGAGAGTCTTCACCAAACGAACCTACCATTAGGGTGACGTAACAGTAAATTCCTTGCCCTTTTATTTCATGTTCATATCCAACAACAGCAGCTTCTGCGACCTGCTCATGCAAGACTAATGCACTTTCTATTTCAGCGGTGCCAAGCCTATGTCCTGAGACATTTAAAACATCATCAACCCTTCCTGTTATCCAAAAATATCCATCTTCATCTCTTTTAGCCCCATCCCCAGTAAAATAATATCCAGGGTAAGTTTTAAAATATGTATCAATGCATCTTTGATGATCTCCATACACTGATCTGATTTGAGAGGGCCATGGATCTTTGATGGCTAAATTACCTGAACCTGCTCCAGATATTTCTTTGCCATTTTCATCCAGAAGCACAGGATTTACTCCAAGAAATGGCTTTGAAGCACTGCCAGGTTTCTGACATGTTAAAGCTGCTAGGCCAGTTATCATCATTGCTCCAGTTTCTGTTTGCCACCAGGTGTCGACAATTGGACATTGACTATTACCCACCACATTAAAATACCATTCCCAAGCTTCTGGATTTATTGGTTCTCCTACGGTTCCTAATACTTCTAAAGATCCCCTATCAGTTTTTTTTACAGGCTCATCACCTTGAGCCATTAATGCTCTTATCGCTGTTGGAGCTGTATAAAAAATATTTACCTTATATTTATCCACAATATTCCAAAATCTTGAATAATCTGGATAAGTTGGGACTCCCTCGAAAATAACTGAGGTAGCACAGTTCATCAGAGGGCCATAAACAATATAAGTATGACCGGTTATCCAACCTACGTCCGCTGTGCACCAATAAACCTTGTCTTTTTTATAATTGAATACAAGTTCGTGCGTTATTCCAGAAGAGAGAAGGTATCCAGCAGTTGTATGCAAGACCCCTTTTGGTTTTCCGGTTGAACCAGACGTGTAGAGAATAAAAAGTGGATCTTCAGAATCCACTGGCTCACATTCACAGTGAGGTTCAAAATTTGAAATTACATCAGAGTAGGCAACATCAATCTCAGGATTTATATTAATTTCTGTATCTGTATTTTTAACAACTATAACAGTGTGAACATTAGGACATTGTTCTACTGCGGAGTCCACATTGTTTTTTAGAGGAACTTTTTTACCTCCTCTTAATCCTTCATTTGCAGTAATTATCGTTTGGCAATCAGAATCAAGAATTCTGTCTTTCAATGATTCAACAGAAAATCCTCCAAAAACTACTGAATGTACCGCACCAATTCTTGCGCAGGCCAGCATTGAATAAGTAGCCTCCAAAATCATGGGCATGTAAATACACACCCTATCTCCTTTTTTTATTCCTCTTGATTTAAGTAAATTAGATAATCTACATACCTCTTCATATAATTTTTTGTAAGTAATTTTTTTAGATATGCTGCCGTCGTCACTTTCCCAAATGAAAGCGATGTCATTGCCATTATTTTCAAGATGTTTGTCAACGCAATTAAAGCAAGCATTTAACTTTCCATTAGAAAACCACTCAAACTCGGCTTTTTCCATATTTGTGGAAAGCACATCATCAAAAGGCTTTATCCAATTTAACCTAGATAGAGCTTGCTCACCCCAAAATTCTTTTGGGTTATCTATGGAGAGTCTATAAAGTTCACTGTATTTCTCCTCAGAAATAAGCGGAACAAGATTTGATTCCTTTGGGACTGGAAAGATCTTATCTGACATTTTCAAACTAGCTTTTTTACTTTTTTCAATGATAAACCATTCCCCTCAACGAAAGGGCAACTTATTTCATCTAAGCATGCAATAAAAAAATCTCTATTTTTCCAATCATAATGAGGAATTGTGAGATTGGGAGTTGAGATTTCTTCATTGCCATAAAAAACAATATCTATATCGATTATTCTTGGCCCCCATCTTTCTTCTCTAACTCGACCTAAATTATCTTCTATAGATAAGACCTGATCGAGTAATTCAAAAGGATTTAACTTTGTTTCAATATGGATGGCCTGATTTAAATAATCCTTTTGTTTAATTGGACCGTAACTTTTTGATTGATAGATTGACGAAGTAGTAATTATTTTTGTGTTTTTAATCCTCTCGATAAGAAAAACAGCTTTTTTTAGGTATTTTTGTGAATTGCCAGAATTACTGCCTGTAACTAGGTAGACCTGATCAGATCCATATGGCATTTTTATCCGTATTGTTGCTTTTCTTTAATCTCTTCGATTGTTTTACAATCAATGCATTGTGTTGCAGTGGGCCTTGCTTCAAGTCTTTTAATTCCTATCTCAATACCGCAAGTTTCACAGAAGCCATAAAAATTATCTGATAGATCCTTCATAGACTGTTCAATTTTTGAAATAAGTTTTCTTTCTCTGTCTCTTTTTCGTAGTTCAAGCATGAATTCCTCTTCTTTAGATGCTCTATCTACAGAATCAGGAAAATTACCTTGATCAGTCTGAATTAAATTTTCGGTTTTTTCTTGCTCTTCGTGAAGGGCATTTTTCCATGCTTGTAAAATATTTTCAAAATGCTTTTTTTGATTAGCATTCATATATTTTTCATTTTTTTTCGATTTGTAAGGCTGAAAGGTGCTAGAAAAATTTGAAAAATCAGAAATATCTACATTAGATTTTTTAGGAGCTGTTTTTTTGGCAGCTTTCTTTGTAGTTGATTTTTTTGCAGCCCTCTTTGCGGGAGCCTTTCTTAAAGTGGTTTTTTTAACTGATTTTTTTACTGCCTTTGCTGCTTTAGTTGATGACTTTGCTTTTGCAGGAACTTTCTTTGAGGAAGCTTTTGGTTTCGATTTTGTTTTTTTTGCTGTAGCCATCAATTAGAAATTTAGGTTGTGCAAGATAGCAAAAGAAACTTTAATTTACTAGTTTTTTTTATAGTGAATTGAATTCTTTTTGGTACTTTAAATAGTCTTCTCTTTGCAGCCTAGGACCAAAAACGGTTACGCCTCTTGAAGCTAAAAAACATCCAAATTTCGCAGCTTCTGCATTTGAAGATCCCCCAAGCAATCGATTTAAAACGGCACCAGCAAACATATCTCCAGCTCCATTTGTATCTATTGGATCCACTTTGTATCCTTCAACATATTCAATATCACTATTTTCAAGGATCATGGCTCCTTTGGAGCCAAGAGTTACGAAAACTTTTTTTGAATATTCTCCGAGTTTCTTTATTGCATGCTCAAGGTTTTCTAAATCAGTTATTACTTTTGCTTCTTCATCGTTGCAAAATAAAACATCAACTTTGGAATTCAAAACATTTAGCATCCTTTCCTTGAATGCTGACACTATGTTTGGATCTGATAAAGTGAAAGCAATTTGAACATTTTTACTTTTTGCCAATTTTATTGCTTCCATGCAAGCATCATAAGAATCATCTCCACTCATCATATACCCTTCCAAATATATTAATCTGCTATCACTAAATATCTCGTCAGCTACATCTGTGGCAGACAAATCAGAGCTTATTCCTAAGCAGGTACTCATTGTTCTTTCGGCATCTGGACTTACCATGACAGTGCAAGTTCCAGAATTTATATTTGAATCTAACATAACTGAGTGATCTATATTCACTCCTGCATCAGAGAGATCGTCTAAATAAAAATTACCATTCTTGTCATTTCCTACCTTACATATATAGCTGCAGGATGATCCTAAAATCGATGCAGCAAAAATAGTATTAGTTGCAGATCCTCCACAAGCTAAACTGGGTTTTCCATACTCTTTTTCTAAACTATTTAATAAATTAGTTTGTTCGTCGGAATCAACTAAATGCATAGTCCCTTTTTCAAAACCTTTTTTCTTTAGAAAAGAATCAGTTACGTGAAATTCACTATCAACTAGGGCATTTCCAAGTCCAATGAGATCAAATTTAGCCATTTAACTTCCTTTAATAATTTTTTTTATTTTCTTTAAAGCTCTTGAAGGTGAATCATTATTAAAAAGAAATTTTGAAATTGCAAAAAAATTATAATTATCCTTTAAAAGTACTCCTATATTTTTTTCATCAATTCCTCCAATCGCAATTAAAGGCTTAGAAGAATTCTTTATCAAAAGAGATCTTTGATTAGCATTCACTAAAACAGTATCAGTCTTAGTTGTTGTTCTAAACATTGAGCCAACAGCTAAATAATCCCAGTCAAATAAATCGACAGGGGGATTTTTCACGAGACCTAGATTATTTTTGCAAGAAAGACCTATGACTTTTTCTCTAAAATATGAGCTAAATGCTTTTTTTTGATCATCAGGTTTTTTAAGGAAGTTCTCATAATCTTCCATCCCTAAGTGGACGCCATCAGCATTTAAATCTTTTGCAATCTCTATGTGATCATTAATTATCAATTTACAGCTATGATTTTTTGTGAATTTTACTATCTTACTAGCCACAGAATATATCTGATCTAATGTATCAGCCTTTCTTCTGATTTGGAGATAATTAATTTTTGCCTCTATCAATTCTAGTGACTTTTCTATCAATTCATTTTCTTCAATATCATCTGGAGTAATTGCGTAAATGCCTTTCATAACAATTTTTGACCCCTTCCAATTTTCTTGAAAAGTTTCAAGTATGAGGAAGTTTGATTGCTTGCCTTTTCACAAGAGTCTACAACAGAGAATTTCTTTGCTAAAAAAATAGTTAACAAAGATGAGAGCATACATCCCGTTCCATGAAAATTTCCTTTTAAAAGATGATTCTTAAATTGAAGTGGATCAGATCCATCGCTAAATAAATAATTCACAATCTTGTTATTTTTAATTTTGCCAGTGACTAAAGTATTTTTAATCCCTAATTCATAAAAGAACTTGATTGAATTTTCTATATTATTTTTATTACTTAATCTGAGAAGTTCATCTTCATTAGGAGTTACGATACTAGCTAGAGGTAACAATTCATCTCTCATAAATTCAATAGCTTTTTTATTTAAAAAAGATTTCCCAGATGTTGGCCCAATTACAGGATCTATCACAACAGGCATTTTTGTTTTTACTAGAAAATTCTTTATTACTCGAGCAATCTCATAGCTACCAATCAGGCCAATTTTGATTGCATCTGGTTTTATATCATCAAGAATGAAATCTAATTGTTTTTTAAATACTTTCTCAGTTGCAGGAAAATTATCTTTAGATTTCTGTGAATTTTGGACAGTTTCACTGGTTATTAAAGTCAGTGGATGACATTCATTAAGGCGACAGATATTAGCATCCATCATCACTCCAGCCCCTCCGCTTGGATCATGTCCCCCTATAATTAAAATTTTCTTTTTCATGTTTTTTGTTTTCAATTAAGTATAATTCCAAGCCGTTTTTAAATATAGACAATGAAAAAAATTAAAATCGCCATAGCAGGAGTCACGGGATACTCTGGAAGGGAATTAAAAAAAATTCTGGATGCACATGAGCATGTAGAAATTGTATCTGTATATGCATCATCAAGTATCGGAGAGAGGCTGGAGGAATCATCTTCTGTCAAAAAGAAAGATGAAGCCTTGATTATTTCAGATATCGATAAAGCGTCTTTTTCTAATATTGATGCCATCTTCTTTTGTACTCCTCACGGTTTTTCAATGCAGTATGTTTCAAAGATATTATCTGCAGGAGTCAAAATTATCGATTTATCAGCTGATTTTAGATTCAATGATGCAGATAGATGGAAGAAAAATTATGATACTGATCATAAAGATCCTATAAATTTGAAGGAGAGCATCTATGGTTTGCCAGAACTTTTCAGGGACGACATAAAAATATCTCACTTAGTTGCGGTGCCAGGTTGCTATCCAACTGCAAGTCTCTTGTCACTAATGCCCATCATGAGCCAGCTAAAAAGTAACGATATCATCATAGATGCTAAATCTGGCTACAGTGGAGCTGGAAAAGCAAAATCTGAAGGGGGCCTCGCAGAGTCGATGAAAGATAACTTTAAAGTTTACTCTCCCGATTTTCACAGGCATGAGGATGAGATCAAATATTATGCAGACAAAATCATGGATGAGAAATTTAATGTTTCGTTTGTTCCCCACTTACTCCCTCACTTCAGAGGGGAGTACATAACAGCATATGTTGAACCTGAAGATATAAACAAAGATTTCCAAAAAATTTACGAAGATTACTATGTCGATGAAAAACTAGTAAAAGTTTTAAAAAAAGGTACAGTACCTGAAATAACAAATATAAGCGGGATGCCAACTTGCGAAATTGCCGTTAGTGCCAAAATAAGCAGCAATAAATTAATCATAAATGCTGCCTTAGACAACCTACTTAAAGGTGCAGCAAGTCAAGCAGTTCAGTGTTTTAATCTTATGCATGACATAGATGAGTTTCATTCGCTAAAATATTGATAATGATAGAAAAATTTAAACCCAAAGAAATTTTCTTAACAGAAAATGCAATTTCAAAAATTCTCTCACTGAGAGAAGAAGAATCAAATAAATCTCTTATGTTAAGAGTTTTTGTTACTGGTGGTGGCTGTTCAGGTTTCCAATATGGATTCAAATTTGATCATCAAAAAGATGATGAGGACACTATTGTAGATTTTGATGGTGCAGACGTTGTCGTAGATCCTCTAAGTATGCAATATGTATTTGGATCTACTATAGATTATGTACAGAATCTTGAGGGAGCAAAATTTGTTGTTGATAATCCAAATGCTGCAACTCAATGCGGTTGCGGAGCATCCTTTTCAATTTAATTTTTGTTAATCTCGCCTAATAAGCTAGGTTTGGCGCCCGTTGAAATCTTTAAGTATATTTTTTCCCCAGAAAGCCTTTTTTTTGCCAACCAAGCAAAAGTTGCAGCTTCAATATATTTTGGCTTAAGTCCCAAAGTATTTATATTTTTTATTGGAAACGACGATCCAAGAAGTATCTTTAATCTTGATACCAGAAACTTATTTTCTGCTCCGCCACCACAGAGGTAAACAGAAGCTTTTTTGATTGGACAAAAATTTTCGATGCTTTTAAAGATTGATCTAGCGGTTATCTCTGTAAGGCAGGCTGCTTGATCAGCAGAAGAAGCTTTTCTAAGTTTTATTTGGAATTTTTCTAAATCAAAATTTTCAATTGAAAAGCTATTTGGCAGCTCAAACTGAAATAATTTTGATTTTAAATATTTGTCAATTTCAATTTCGTATGGATAAATGTCTCCCTTGGCAGCCAATTGACCATTCTTATCAAATTGATATTTTTTTTTAGAATTTTTTTGAATAAAATTGTCAATCATACAGTTGCCTGGACCACAATCCCATCCAAAGGAGTTCCCTTTTTTTGGAAGGAATGTCATGTTTGAGATTCCACCTATGTTTATGATGAGCCTGTCTTCGGTAGAAGATTTAAAAAACTCCTTATGAAAGGATGGAGTTAAAGGTGCTCCTTGACCTCCATTTTTTATATTGGCCTGTCTGAAGTTAGATACGGTGGTTATATTTGTTTCTCTTCCTATTAAAAATGGGTCTCCTACTTGAAGAGAAAATGTTTTCCTTCCTTGTCTTTTATGCATAAGAGTTTGTCCGTGAGATCCAATTGCACAAATTTCACTAGCCTTGAAAGGGGTTTTTTTAATGAGCTTATTTATTGTCTTGGCTGAAATTTCTCCTACCTTATTATCAATATCTTTCAGAACCCCTTTAGAAGGAAGTTTCTTATTTCTTGATATATCTAAGATCGCATCTTTAAGTTTTCCATCGTATTTGGTGGAAGCAAAGTTTAAAAAAGATATCTTTTTATCAATTTTGAATAACCCTGCATCTATTGAATCTGCACTCGTCCCAGACAGGACTCCGATGAACAAGTTACTCTTCAATTTTTTCTTCATTTGAACTAAAAAGCTTTTTTTTAAGTGTGTTCATTTTCAAATCAAGAGCTAAAGCAAAATTCCTAAAATCTTCTTTATTTTCTGATTCGATAGGCTTGGCATTTGGGAATTTAACTCTCAAGGGGTCTGTATGCATCCCATTTACTCGGAATTCATAATGAAGATGGGGTCCAGTTGCTAGACCAGACTTACCCACATAACCAATAATGTCTCCCTGATCAACTTTAGAGCCAACTTGAAGACCTTTGGCATATCCTGACAAATGAGCATATCTAGTTGTGTATTCATTAAAATGCCTTATCTCAATTAATCTTCCATATCCGCCCTTATTTGCTCGAAAGATTACAGTTCCTTCACCAGTAGCTCTGACTGGTGTGCCAGTTGTCGCAGCATAGTCAACACCAGTATGAGCTCTTATGGTATTCAAAATAGGATGTTTTCTATTCAAGTTATATTTTGAGCTCACATAACTAAATTCTACGGGAGATCTCAAGAATGCCTTTTTTAAGTTATTTCCTTCTTGTGAAAAATAGTCCTTTTTGCCATCTTGAAAATATCGAACAGCACTGAATTTATTTTCACCCCTATAAAAATTAGCAGAAATTATGTCCCCGTTTCTTACTTTGTTGCCTTTCCAATAAAGTTGCTCATATATAAGCTCAAAACTATCTCCAGATCTTATGTCATAAATAAAATCAATGTCCCAGCCAAATATGTAAGCTAAATCCATAATTATACTTTCAGGAATATTGCTTTTTTTCCCGGACATAAACAGTGAATCCTCAATCGTTGCTGAATGATAGATTTCTTCTTTATCAAGAATTCTTGAAAACTTAGATATTTTAAATAAACCATTTTTGAAGATTGCCTCGTATCCATCCATAAAATTTGATGTCACTGAAATTGATGCTGGATTCATTAAAAAATCATGAACAATTTCTACAAAGTCTCCTTCTTTGATTCTGGCCATTCTTTCTGAACCTTTTGCTCTTACTAAGGCTTGGATAAACCTATCTGGAATATTTTCGTTTCTTAGAATCTTTATTAAATTATCCTGACTTTTAACTTTTATCTGCTTGTATACCTTTTTGTTATCTGTCTTAATGACTCCATTTGCATCTTGTTGCCCTAATTTTATTGTTTCTCGCTCATATTTTATTTCTTCATCAGCAGGTAAAGATAAAGAAAATTCCTCTAATCCTTTTGGTAATGAAAAGTACATCAGAGCTATTAAAGAACCTATTAAGAAGAATATGATTCCTAAATAAATTCGAATTTCTTTGAAAAAACTAAGCATTAATTGAATTTTAAATTAAAAAAATAGGTAAATAAGGTTGATCTAAATTATCATAAACACAGATCATGGATAAAGATACTAAACAAGCTCTTGAAATTATCAAAAGAGGTTCTGATGAAATCATACCTGAAGATGCTTTTAAGAAACTCTTAACATCTAAAAAAAAACTCACAGTCAAGGCTGGATTTGATCCTACCTCAGCAGACCTGCATTTAGGGCATACGGTACTTATAAACAAACTCAAAGCATTTCAGGATTTAGGGCATACGGTAATATTTTTAATAGGAGACTTTACTGGCTTAATTGGTGATCCCTCAGGAGTCAACGAGACTAGACCAAATATCGATGAAAAGAAATTAGCAGAGAATTCGAAAACTTACGCTGATCAAGTTTTTAAAATTCTTGATAAAAAGAAAACTAAAATTAAATTTAATTCATCCTGGTTTACAAAAATGAAACCTGATGAATTTATAAAACTCTCCTCGATAATGACTGTTGCGAGAATGCTAGAAAGAGATGACTTTAAAAAAAGATATGAAAATAATAAACCGATTTCTTTGCATGAATTTTTATACCCACTCGTTCAAGGATATGACTCCTATGCTCTAGAAGCTGACATTGAATTAGGAGGAACTGATCAAAAGTTTAATCTTCTAGTCGGTAGAGAAGTTCAGAAATATTACGGACAGAATGAGCAAGTAATTATTACCGTTCCTTTATTAGAAGGATTAGATGGTGTTAAAAAGATGTCTAAATCTCTCAATAACTACATAGCTTTAAATGACAAACCAAATGAAATGTTTGGGAAAATTATGTCCATATCTGATGATCTTATGTGGAGATATTTTGATTTACTCAGCTTCAGATCTAATGATGAGATAGATTTATTTAAAGATCAGGTCAAAAATGGAGATAATCCTATGATCTTTAAAAAGAAACTTGCCACAGAAATTGTTGAAAGGTTTTATGACAAGAAAACATCAGAGAATGCCGAAAAAGCATTCACAAATGTCTTCAGTAGTAAGTTAGAACCTAATGAAGTACCTGTTTTTGAAATAAATGAAACCTCAGGGATTTCAATCGTTGAACTTCTTACTCATAAGGATTTAGGCAATAAATTCATTCAAAGTAAGTCAGAGTGTAGAAGATTGATAAAACAATCTGGGATTAAAATGAACAAAATAAAAGTTGAAAATCCTGATCTTTTGATAAATTTGGGAGAAGAAAATTACTTCCAAATAGGTAAAAGAAAGCATATAAGAATCAAGCTGGTAAGTTAAAAAAAATAGTACTTTGTTTTTTTTTAAACAAATGTATACTGACCGTCCCGAACGCCAAAAATCCTTTTTTTTTTGCGCATTTGCAGGGGTGTTTTTTTACAGTTTATTCAAGTAATTCGTGCGGGCACTTGCCTTAGATATTAAGGTTCGTGCAATTTTTTTAGAAGTTTTTTAAAACTTCATTTGATGAGTTGTTACACGACAACTCACACTCGTAATTGATGTTCATTTATTGAGCGTCCATTTTTAAACTGAAGAGTTTGATCATGGCTCAGATTGAACGCTGGCGGCAAGCCTCATACATGCAAGTCGAGCGAGAACGTTACTTCGGTAGCTAGTAAAGCGGCGGACGGGTGAGTAACGCGTAGGAATCTACCTTTCAGCGGGGGATAGCTCGGGGAAACTCGAATTAATACCGCATACACCCTAAGGGGGAAAGAGGGCCTATCCTTGGAAGCTCTCGCTGTTAGATGAGCCTGCGTGAGATTAGTTTGTTGGTGGGGTAATGGCCTACCAAGACTACGATCTCTAGCTGGTCTGAGAGGACGATCAGCCACACTGGGACTGAGACACGGCCCAGACTCCTACGGGAGGCAGCAGTAGGGAATATTGGACAATGGGGGCAACCCTGATCCAGCTATGCCGCGTGTGTGAAGAAGGCTCTAGGGTTGTAAAGCACTTTAGGTAAGGACGAAAAGAATATAGTTAATACCTATATTCCGTGACTTAACTTACAGAATAAGGACCGGCTAACTCCGTGCCAGCAGCCGCGGTAATACGGAGGGTCCAAGCGTTAATCGGAATTACTGGGCGTAAAGCGCGCGTAGGCGGTTTGTCAAGTTGGATGTGAAATCCCTGGGCTCAACCTAGGAACTGCATTCAAAACTTATAGACTAGAGTACGATAGAGGAGAGTAGAATTCCTGGTGTAGCGGTGAAATGCGTAGATATCAGGAGGAATACCAATGGCGAAGGCAACTCTCTGGATCGACACTGACGCTGAGGTGCGAAAGCGTGGGTAGCAAACAGGATTAGATACCCTGGTAGTCCACGCCGTAAACGATGAGAACTAGCCGTTGGATCTTAGATTCAGTGGTACAGCTAACGCATTAAGTTCTCCGCCTGGGGAGTACGGCCGCAAGGCTAAAACTCAAATGAATTGACGGGGGCCCGCACAAGCGGTGGAGCATGTGGTTTAATTCGATGCAACGCGAAAAACCTTACCAACCCTTGACATCTAGTGAAATTTCTAGAGATAGATTTGTGCCTTCGGGAACACTATGACAGGTGTTGCATGGCTGTCGTCAGCTCGTGTCGTGAGATGTATGGTTAAGTCCAGTAACGAGCGCAACCCCTATTCTTATTTGCCAGCACTTCGGGTGGGAACTATAAGGAGACCGCCGTGTATAACACGGAGGAAGGCGGGGACGACGTCAAGTCATCATGGCCCTTACGGGTTGGGCTACACACGTGCTACAATGGGAGATACAGATGGTTGCGAAAGCGCGAGCTGGAGCTAATCCCAAAAAGTCTTCCTCAGTCCGGATTGGAGTCTGCAACTCGACTCCATGAAGCAGGAATCGCTAGTAATCGTGAATCAGAATGTCACGGTGAATACGTTCTCGGGCCTTGTACACACCGCCCGTCACGTCATGGGAGTGTGTTGCACCAGAAGTGGTTTGCCTAACCTTTGGAGGGCGGCCCCCACGGTGTGATACGCGACTGGGACGAAGTCGTAACAAGGTAGCCCTAGGGGAACCTGGGGCTGGATCACCTCCTAAAATATATACACGACTTAATATTGTGAGTGTCCGTTCGAATTACTTGAATTTTCTATAGATCGCTAAATCGACACTATTCAGATCTTAAGAGTTCTTTAAAAGTATTGTAATTCCAAAATATGAATGAATTTATTCATTCATGATCAACAATTTTTGTTATCAATTGTTGATTGTTTTATCAAAATTTTTTGATAATTCACCAAGTAATATTCTGAGATTTATCTCAGAATGCTAATGGCAAATTCTGGCGCTTAGTAATCAGAAAACTTTCATAATTTTTAAGTAATTAAAAATATATGGTTAAGTAATTAAGTGCATACGACGGATGCCTTGGCAGCTGAAGGCGATGAAGGACGCGAAAGCCTGCGATAAGCTTCGGGGAGCTGGCAATTAAGCTTCGATCCGGAGATTTCCGAATGGGGAAACCCACTTGAGATAACTCAAGTATCTTTATCTGAATTCATAGGATAAATGAAGCGAACGCGGGGAACTGAAACATCTAAGTACCCGTAGGAAAAGAAATCAACCGAGATTCTGTTAGTAGCGGCGAGCGAAAGCGGAACAGCCCTTAAGCTTTGTTGAAGAAAGAAGAAAGAGTTGGGAAGCTCTACCACAGAAGGTGATAGTCCTGTATTTGAATTCTTCTTCAAAGTGAAATCGAGTAGGTCGGGACACGTGGAATCTTGACTGAACATGGGGGGACCATCCTCCAAGGCTAAATACTCTCAGCTGACCGATAGTGAACCAGTACCGTGAGGGAAAGGCGAAAAGAACCCCGGAGAGGGGAGTGAAATAGAACCTGAAATCGTATGCATACAAGCTGTCGGAGCTCTAAGTATATTTTCGGATATACGGAGTGACGGCGTACCTTTTGTATAATGGGTCAGCGAGTTACTGTCTGTGGCAAGCTTAACTTTAATAGGTAGGCATAGGGAAACCGAGTCTTAATAGGGCGTTGAGTCGCAGGGAGTAGACCCGAAACCGGGCGATCTATCCATGGCCAGGGTGAAGGTGAGGTAACACTCACTGGAGGCCCGAACCCACTTATGTTGAAAAATGAGGGGATGAGCTGTGGATCGGAGTGAAAGGCTAATCAAGCTCGGAGATATCTGGTTCTCCTCGAAAGCTATTTAGGTAGCGCCTCGTGTATTACTCTTGGGGGTAGAGCACTGTCTCGGCTAGGGGGTCATCCCGACTTACCAAACCGACGCAAACTCCGAATACCAAGAAGTATGAGCACGGGAGACAGACTGCGGGTGCTAACGTCCGTAGTCGAAAGGGAAACAACCCAGACCGCCAGCTAAGGTCCCAAATTATGGTTAAGTGGGAAACGATGTGGGAAGGCACAAACAGCTAGGAGGTTGGCTTAGAAGCAGCCATCCTTTAAAGATAGCGTAACAGCTCACTAGTCGAGTCGGCCTGCGCGGAAGATTTAACGGGGCTAAACCATAAACCGAAGCTGCGGATAGATGTTTACATCTATGGTAGAGGAGCGTTCTGTAAGCCAATGAAGAAGGATCGAGAGATTCTTTGGAGGTATCAGAAGTGAGAATGCTGACATGAGTAACGAGAGAGAGGTGAAAAACCTCTCCGCCGAATGATCAAGGTTTCCTGTCCAACGCTAATCGGGACAGGGTAAGTCGGCCCCTAAGGCGAGGGCGAAAGCCGTAGTCGATGGGAAACAGGTTAATATTCCTGTACTTTTTGTAATTGCGATGGAGTGACGGAGCAGGCTAGGTCAGCAGGGCGATGGTTGTCCCTGTTTAAGGTCTTAGGCATGTATCTTAGGTAAATCCGGGATACTTTATGCTGAGAACTGATGACGATTTTTCATTTGTGAAAAAGAAGTGATTGATGCTTTACTTCCAGGAAAAACTTCTAAGCTTAAATTGCAAGGAACCGTACTCTAAACCGACACAGGTGATCAGGTAGAGAATACTAAGGCGATTGAGAGAACTTGGGTTAAGGAACTAGGCAAAATGGTACCGTAACTTCGGGAGAAGGTACGCCTCTATTACGTGATGAAACTTGCTTTCTAAGCGGAAAGAGGTCGAAGATACCAGGTGGCTGCGACTGTTTACTAAAAACATAGCACTCTGCAAACACGTAAGTGGAAGTATAGGGTGTGACGCCTGCCCGGTGCCGGAAGGTTAATTGATCAGGTTAGTCCTCGGACGAAGCTTGTGATCGAAGCCCCGGTGAACGGCGGCCGTAACTATAACGGTCCTAAGGTAGCGAAATTCCTTGTCGGGTAAGTTCCGACCTGCACGAATGGCGTAACGATGGCCACACTGTCTCGACCCAGGACTCAGTGAAATTGAATTTGCGGTGAAGATGCCGTATACGCGCGGCTAGACGGAAAGACCCCGTGCACCTTTACTATAGCTTCACACTGGACTTTGAATTTATATGTGTAGGATAGGTGGGAGACTTTGAAACCAAAGCGCTAGCTTTGGTGGAGTCGTCCTTGAAATACCACCCTTATACATTTGAGGTTCTAACTTAGATCCGTTATCCGGATCAAGGACAGTGTGTGGTGGGTAGTTTGACTGGGGCGGTCTCCTCCCAAAGAGTAACGGAGGAGTGCGAAGGTATCCTCAGCATGGTCAGACATCATGCAATGAGTGCAATGGCATAAGGATGCTTAACTGCGAGACTGACAAGTCGAGCAGATACGAAAGTAGGTCATAGTGATCCGGCGGTTCTGTATGGAAGGACCGTCGCTCAACGGATAAAAGGTACGCCGGGGATAACAGGCTTATACCCCCCAAGAGTTCACATCGACGGGGGTGTTTGGCACCTCGATGTCGGCTCATCACATCCTGGGGCTGGAGCAGGTCCCAAGGGTATGGCTGTTCGCCATTTAAAGTGGTACGCGAGCTGGGTTTAGAACGTCGTGAGACAGTTCGGTCCCTATCTGCCGTGCGCGTTGGAGATTTGAGAGGAGTTGCTCCTAGTACGAGAGGACCGGAGTGAACGAACCTCTGGTGTTCGGGTTGTCACGCCAGTGGCATTGCCCGGTAGCTATGTTCGGACAGGATAACCGCTGAAAGCATCTAAGTGGGAAGCCCCCCTCAAGATAAGATCTCCCTGAACCTTCGGGTTCCTAAAGAGCCGTTCAAGACTAGGACGTTGATAGGCAAGGTGTGTAAGTGCCGTAAGGCATTGAGCTAACTTGTACTAATTGCTCGTGAGGCTTAACCGTATATTTTTAGTTATTTAGAAATTTTTCTAAACTAAGCCAGAAAATTTGGAATTCAATACGAAAAAAACGAATTTTGCTCGATGACAATAGCAAGTGTGTCCCACCTGATTCCATTCCGAACTCAGAAGTGAAACCACTTAGCGCCGATGGTAGTGTAGCTTTTGTTACGCGAGAGTAGGACATCGTCGAGCTTTTCGTTTATATTCTCAACATGAGAACCTTTTCATTACTTATTTTCCTTTTCTTATTTTCTTGCAATCATGTTCCATCTGTTTCTACGGAATATATGGATAACTTCATAGATTACGTAAAAACATTATCTTCAGATGATTTTGAGGGCAGAGCTCCGGGTACACCAGGAGGAATTAAAACTAAGAACTTTATATCGGAAAAGTTTTCAGAATTTGGTCTTGAAGGTCTGAATGGCAGTTATCTTAGCGATGTCAAATTAACTGAAATTACACTTAAAAATTCATCTACTTTTTCTATTTCTTATAATGATGAGAAGTTAGATATAGACTTTGGAACTGATTATGTTTTTTGGACAAAACGGCAAGTCAATGAAGTTGAACTAAAAAATCAAAAAATGGTTTTTATAGGCTACGGTGTTGATGCTCCTGAATACGATTGGAATGACTACGAAGGAGTCGATTTAAGGGGAAAAGTAGTTGTAGCTTTAATTAATGATCCAGGTTTTGAGCTGGAAAATGAAAATATATTTAAAGGAAAAGCCATGACCTACTATGGTAGATGGACCTATAAATTTGAAGAAGTTGCTAAAAAAGGAGCTACAGGAATGCTCATCATTCATGAAACTGCTCCCGCTGCATACGGATGGAACGTTGTAGAGACAAGTAATACAGGGCCTCAATTGGACTTATATTCAAAATCAAAAAATGTCCATAGAGCAAAGATTGAAGGATGGATTACCAATGAAACTTCAGAGAAAATTTTCTCTCTTATTGGATCTTCCTACGAAGAAATGAAAAGCGCTGCTTTGAAGAGAGATTTTAAAGCCATCGAGCTGGAAGGTTTTCAGGTCAGTGCAAAAATTAACAATCAAATTAAATATTCAAATTCTCATAATGTAGTGGGCATAAAAAGAGGCAAGACTTATCCTGATGAATTCATAATGTTGATGGCTCATTGGGATCACCTAGGTAAGGATTCCTCCTTAGATGGTGACCAAATTTATAATGGAGCCGTTGATAATGCTACCGGAACTGCCTTGATTATGAGCGTAGCTGAAAGATTAAAAAATGAAGATACAGAAAGGTCTGTTATGTTTCTTGGTTTAACTGCTGAAGAATCAGGATTGTTAGGTTCAGCGTATTTTGCTGAGAATTTTCCATTTGATTATTCTCAAATTGTTGCAGGAATGAATTTTGATGGGATACCCGCAATTGGTAAAACAAAAGATATGTTAGTTATTGGCTATGGAGCCTCTGAATTAGAAGATATTCTCAAAAGACATCTAAAAAAATATTCAAAAGTTATTACGCCAGATTTGTTCCCTGAAAAGGGATTTTTCTATCGATCAGATCACATAAGTTTTGCAAAAAAAGGAATTCCTGTTTTGTATGCAGATCCGGGGTACGACCTTGTTGATGGAGGCTTGGAAAAAGGCATGAAGTTTGCAACAGAATACACTAGTAATCTCTATCATCAGGTAGCAGATGAAGTATACGAAGATTGGAATTATGATGGGATAGCCGAAGATATAGATATCTTCTATTCAATGACAAAGGATTTAGCAAATTCGAGAGAATTCCCTAATTGGTATCAAAACAATGAATTTAGATCCATAAGAGATAATTCTTTAATCAATAAGAGTCCCTAAAGAGCTTGCAAACTCTCCGTTCTTTGGAAAATCGGCCGATAATCCAGCAAAAGAAATCCACCTTTTTAGAACGCTCTTGTATAAATCATATTGAGGCGTTCTCCCAACTACGTAAACATTCTCGCAGTTGAATGCTACTGCAGTTGCAGAAGCCATTCTCGCAACAGTTTGTCCGACTAAATTCATTATTGCAGCTGCTTTGTCTGCTTTAGTTGATTTATTTTTATATCTTACTTTTCCAAAATTTACAGCGGTTGCATCTTTGGGTAATTCGCCTATTGGTCCTGATACAACTTCATTAAGTAATAAATCTACCTTTTCTACCTTACCTCGATTCGCAAGTTTATTGATTACATCAGGATTATTTTCATCATTAATTAGATTACACAAACCAACTATAGTTCCTCCTCCAACGCCTGTTCCCCCTGCATGAGATATCATATTTCCGTCACTTAAGACGAATGCCGTACCAGATCCGGAGCTGATAATTAACTTTTTTTTATCATTTTTAGCCAAATAATTTGTACCTTTACTGATGGCATCTATTTCATTTGCATGCGATAACTCAATTCCATCAATCTTTGAAGGTAAATCATAGTGCTTTCCCCCTGTCACGCCTATGAATTCGACATCATCAAAATTAACTAGTTTATGAATTTGTTTTGAAATATTAGAAACTGATAACTTTTTAGAATCGAAAGATATAAACTTTGGTTCAGATTCATCTAGAATAGATAAATCTGTGAAACTAATACCAAAATCAATTCCTACCTTCATTGAACTTTTTTTTGTTTACATCATACATGAAGAATTTTAAGCAAATTATTACAATTTGTTTTTTTGCAATCGCATTGGCTAACTGTGGTGGCGGAGGGAAGGGTGGTTCAACACAGCCTTCTTCTCCAAACAATGACGTTCCTCCTCAGAACTCTCAATCAAATTCAAGTCAAAGACAATCTTCTCAAGACTCTAGTAGTTCAGACTCAACTGCATCTTACGTAGAGTTGATGACAAAATTTAAAGGTTCAGTTGAGTATATAAATCAATACGGGCTTGCCATGATTAATGCTGCAGAGCCATATGCAAATAATCTTTCTGGTGCTGGAACAACCATTGGAATAATGGATAGTGGAATTGAAACAAATCATGTCGAGCTTGATTCGCAGAACAAAATTACAACTGATAGTGTTTTAGATTATTCAAATTTTTCGGGGTATAGAGCACCCACAGCGGATGATAAAACTCATGGAACTTTTGTTGCATCAATTGCAGCAGGAGATAGAGATGAAAGCAATAATCCTAATGATATTCAGGGAGTTGCCTATAATGCCCAAATTCATTTTATTGCCATCCCTCTTGCAGAACCTGATGAAGATTATGAACCTGTAGAAGTTACTGAAGAAAATGCAGAGGATTACAGTGGTCTTGATCAGGCATATGCCTCTTTTTATAAAGACTTTACATCTAGATATGTTACAGCAGTGAATAATAGTTATGGAATGCAAGGAAACATTGCAGATTATGAGGAGTCTGCAGTTAGAGCATCTTTTCCTACTGTAATAGAAACCATTGCGCAACAGAATAAAATTAATAAAACTATTTTTGTATGGAGTGCAGGCAATGCAGGAGGATATTCAGAACAACAAGTTGATAACTCCAGTCCAGAAATTTTTCCAGGAATGGTCTATTTTATCGAAGAGCTCCAGGATACCTCTGTTGCGGTTGTTTCACTTAATGAAGAAGGTCTAATTGCAGATCACTCTAATCGTTGTGGCTTAGCAAAAGATTTTTGTGTTGCTGCTCCGGGCGAGAATATTACCGGGGCCTATGTTACGACTGAATATCCTGAAAATGATAACTATGGAACAGGTTCAGGAACTTCTTTTGCAGCTCCTTTCGTCAGCGGTGCAGTAGCATTATTAACAGAAAAATTTAGGGGTCAATTGACTGGGCAAGAAATACTTCAACGTATTTATGTTACAGCAAATAAAGAAGGAGTTTACTCAAATTCTGATATTTACGGTCAAGGTCTTCTTGATTTAAAAAAAGCTATAGAACCGATTGGACAAACCTATTTTATTTCTCCCATAACAAACCAAGTAACCACTTTTTCTCAGGCCAACATTTTTTTGAGTTCGCCATTATTTGGAAGTCTAAATAACTTAGGCGATAAACTATTCTTAACTTATTTTGACGAGCTTGGAGCCCCCTTTTCAATTAATGCAAGTCAACTTGTAAGAAATAATAATCCAGAGAATAGCTATTTACCAAGATTTCCCAACTCGCAATTACCTACATCAGGAAATGAATATTTACAGATATTTTCCTCAATAGAGAATTATGATTTTTTATCTAATCAAACTACTCAGAAAAGTGGTTTTTCTTATGCTCTTTCTTTAGATCCCAATAATTCTTTTAATTTATCTTTAAATCAGAAAAATTATTTTTCATCACTAAGTACTTCTTACGATCCAATTAAAAATTTTGTATCCAATGGGCCAAGCATAAAATACTCATTCAAAGACAAAAGATTTGGTTACGGTTTTAGTTTTTCCAAAGGTTTCCAGGGTTGGAACCCCTGGACTGATCAAGATAAGGCTTATTCGAAGTATTTTTCAACTCAGTTAAATATTTTCTCAAAAAATAATAAAACATCCATCAAGTTGGGACGCCTTGAGGAAGATTCTTCTTATCTTGGGATGATGTTTTTAAATGGACAAAGTTCTTCAAAAAATTCCTATTCTTCAATATTAACTATCGATTCAGATTTTTTTATTAATGAGAATTTCTCAGCTTTTATATCATTGACGGGCATGAAGGCTGAACCTTATGAAAATTTCTCTTTTATCAATATTAGATCGGATTCATCATTTCTTACATCAACAAACCTAAGCATTCTTGGTAAAGATATTTTCAATAAAAAAGATCGTTTTAGATTGGACTATTTAGTTCCTTTATCCATAGAAAAAGGTACAGCTGACCTTAAATTTATATCTGGAAGAGACTATTTTGGTAATTCCACGGTGGGTACAGTGAAAGTTAACTTGGCGCCTGCACATAGAGAAAGAGTTTTTTCAGCAAATTATTCATCTCCAATCAATGATTTTTCCGAATTCGGACTTAAATTATTTATTGTTGAGAATCTCAATAACATAAAAGCAGAAAGTCAGGCTAACCTGACTTTCTATTTAAGATTAAAAATTAAATAAAACTTAAGCTTGGTTTAGCATTTCTGCTACAGCCTTAGCCTGCTCATTTGATTCTTTGACGATTTGCTCTGAGCTTTCGAGGGGTTTTGTTATCTCAGCCCAATCAATTTCAAAATCACTGGGAGCATTTTCATATTCAAGTAAACCTAATTCTTCATATTTTGGTCTGATGGAGTCTGTTAAAAGACCAATTTTTGATAAATTAGGCATGACTCTTGAGAATAAGAAGTTTCTAAAAGTTTCCATGGCTCCTGATTCTAAAGTAAATTGCCTAGCTTCCTCAGGAGACATTTTCAAAAATTTCTGCATAGCAGTGGTGTTAATAATTCTATCTCTTGAAATGACACATGCTTCGTATGCAAACTGTGCTCTGTCTTCTACTTCTTCTGGACTTAAAGTTTTTATATATTCTTCTAGATAATTAATCCCGAAGGTGACATGTCTGGCTTCATCTCTGATTACATAATGAAGTAGTTGTTTCAGAAGTACGCAATTAGTATCTAGTTTTAAGTTAGTAAATGCGGCCAAGGCAAGACCTTCAATAATTACTTGCATACCAATAAACTTAAGGTCCCATCTTTCATCAGTCAAAATTTTATCAAGCAAAGCTTTTAAGTTTGCATTAACAGGATAATGGAAACCTATTTTTTCCTGAAGATATCTGTTGAAAACTTCAACGTGTCTTGCTTCATCAAAAGTTTGTGAAGCAGCATAAAGTTTTGCATTGTATGTTGGTGCACAACTTGCAATTTGTGAGGCAACTAATAACGCACCCTGTTCTCCATGCAAAAACTGACATAGGAGTTCAGCTGTTTCGTGTCTATCAAATTCTATTTTTTCTTCATCAGATAGATTTTTCCAAGCATCTAATTGTTCATGAGGTGGTTCGAACAATTCTCCACCAACTAAAGGCTTATCTTTAGGATGATTGTAACTCCAATCTAAATCAATAGAACCGTTCCAATTTAGTTCTTTACCTAATTCATAAAGTCTTTTAATTCTATTTTCTGCTACTGTGTAATCCCAGTTGTATGCTCCGGTTAAAGGGGTATTAAAGATTTCTATAACATCTTCAACATGCTTCTCTTCAAGAGGCAATTCATCATCAAAATATATTAAATCTTCTGGTGGTCCGTTTCTTTTAACAATTTCCATATGTGTACCTTTTTTAAAAATTTATTAAAGCATTTTGAATGCCGAGGGTCAATTTAATCAGGTTTCAAACAGTGAGGTTAATTGATCAAGCATAGCACCTCCTAACTCTTCTGCTCTGTGAATGGTGACTGCTTTTTTATAGTATCTTGTAACATCATGTCCGATACCGATCGCAATAAGCTCTGTTTCAGATGCGGTTTCTACTTTTTTTATAACATCTCGTAGATGAGTATCAAGATAATTGGTAGAGTTTGTCGAAAGCGTACTGTCATCAACAGGGGCTCCATCTGAAATAACCATTAATATTTTTCTTTGCTCAGGTCTTTTATTTAGTCTGTTTTGAGCCCACATCAATGCTTCTCCATCTACATTTTCTTTTAAAAGTCCCTCTCTTAGCATCAGTCCTAGATTTTTTCGTCCCCGTCTCCAAGCTTGATCTGCAGGTTTGAAGATTATGTGTCTCAAGTCATTTAAGCGCCCTGGATTAGGGATTTTGCCTTGCTCTAACCATAACTTTCTGGAGTCTCCACCTTTCCAGTGTTTAGTTGTAAATCCAAGAATCTCTGTTTTTATATTGCATCGATCAAGAGTGCTGCCAATGATATCTGCACAGATTGCTGCAGTAGTCATTGATCTTCCTCTCATAGATCCAGAGCTATCAACCAAAATAGAAACAAGAGTATCTTTAAACTCTGAGTCCTTTTCAATTTTAAAACTCAGTGGGGTGAAAGGATCTACGATAATTTTGTGAAGTTTGCTTGGATCTAGCTGACCTTCCTCCTTATCAAATTCCCAAGATCTATTCTGTTGAGCTAATAATAATCTTTGCAGTCTATTAGCTAATTTCGCTATGGCATTTTTACTGGATTCCATTAATTGATCCAATCTTCCTCTTAATCTAGCTAATTCTTCAGAGTCGCATAACTCCTCCGCTTTAACTTCTTCATCAAAATCTTTCGTGTAAACTTTGTATTCTTGTTCCCCAACTTTTTTAAGAAGTTCTTCTAATTTTGATCTATTTTCAATCCATGAATCTTCATCAGCATCTACTTCTCCCTCTTCGATATCCATTTCTTCATCCTCTATAGAAGTATCTTGCTCGTCACTTTGCCCATCATCTGAGTCAGTTTCTTCTTCCTCTTCCTGATTTTCTTCTTCGCTGGACTCATCTTCATTTTCTTCTTCATTCTTCTCATCATTTTCTTCTTCAGGCTGTTGCTCATCCACGCTAATCTCAAGATCTTTTAGTAAAGAAAAGATGACTTTGGAAAAGTCCAACGAACTTTCTAAAGACTCTTCCAATTGCCCTAGGTATTTCTCTTGAAAAGAAATAAGTTTTTCATAAAGATCTTCAAATTTTTTTGAATCAGGACGTCCTAATTCTTGTCCGAGAAGTTCAGATCTCAACCAATGCGAGATAGCTACAGAAGAAGAGTCTTCATTAGCATCTAAAGAATTAATATTTTTCTGAAAAAGAAATTCAAGGTTTTTTGAAACTCCTAGAAATTTTTTTGAGCCCAGTAGCTCGACTCTAGTAAGGTCTAAGTCCTTGATGATTTCATTTACTTTTGCATCTCTATGTGTGAATAAATTATCACTTGAATATTTATTTATAAGAGCCACTTGATCAGATTTTGCCCTCAGATCATTAAAGTTTTTAACGGGTTGAAGTGGTTCTGGCAAAGAGCTTTGTCTAAGGTTCTCTATTCCAAAATTTACATTTAATTCTGTATCTTCAGAAATAGCTTTAGCCGAAGCTGCAAGCGCATCCTTTATGGTTTGTTTATCAGATTTCTCTAACAAAATTTAATTGGATTCAGAACTTATGGAACTATTGGTTTCAGCACCAAAACATCTCTGAAAATATTCTGAAATGATTGGTCTTTCAGTTTCATCTGACTTGTTGAGAAAACTCAGCTCGAATGATTTAACCAAATCCTCAAAAATAGAATAATTTTCTGCCCAACTAATGACTGTTCTAGGCGACATTAATGTTGATATATCTCCACTCTCAAAGCCTTTTCTTGTTAAGTTGGCAAGTCTAATCATATTTAGAACAGTTTCTTTTCCTTCTTTGTTATCTAGATCTTTTACTTTTGAAAGAATAACCTTTTGCTCAAGCTCCTCATCTAAATAGTTTAAAACTGACACGATTTGCCATCTATCCATTTGTCCCTGATTTATCTGCTGTGTCCCATGATAAAGGCCAGTACTATCTCCCAAACCTACGGTGTTTGCTGTTGCAAATAATCTAAAATACGGATTAGGCGTCAAAACCCTATTTTGATCTAACAAGGTTAATTTTCCTTCAGCTTCAAGAACTCTTTGAATGACAAACATTACATCCGGTCTTCCCGCATCATACTCATCAAATACTAAGGCAACCGAATTCTGTATTGCCCATGGCAGTATACCTTCCACAAACTTTGTTAATTGCTTTCCATCTTCGATAACAATTGCATCTTTGCCCAGCAAGTCTAATCTACTGATATGACTATCTAGGTTAATCCTCACACAAGGCCAATTTAATCTTGAAGCGACTTGTTCAATGTGAGTTGATTTACCAGAACCATGCAAACCTTGAATCATTACTCGACGATTATGCGAAAATCCTGCAAGAATGGAGAGGGTTGTCTCTTTGTCAAAACAATAGTCGGGATCAAGAGCAGGTACGTATTCACTTGGTTCAGAAAAGGCTGGTACTTCTAGATTAGAGTCAAAGCCAAAGGTATTTCCAACGCTGACCTTAATATCTGGAGTAGCGCTTAGATTTTGGGAAGTTGAAATTGTCATATTATTCTTTTATAAATTATTATCCTTTATACCCTAAAACTTCAAATATATAGCTATGACTTTTTGTTAACTTCGTCTAGACTTCTGTTTTTTTATGAATGCCGTAGATAACAATATATGGACAAAGCTTCAATCTGAGGCTGAGGACTATATTAAATCCAATGAAGATTATAAAGACTTTTTGGAGTCTTTGGTTTTATCTAATGATGATTTTATTTCTTCCATTAGCCTAAAATTATCCAGAGATTTATCTCAGGCATGGTCTTTTTCTGAAAAAAAATTATTTCCAAGTATTTTGCAAGCTCTTAATACCAAAGATGTTTCAAAAGCTATTGAAAAAGATCTTAATGCAGTTATTTCCAGAGATCCCGCAACAAATACCATTTTGGAGACATTCTTATTTTCAAAAGGATTCTCAGCTTTGCAGGCCTACAGGGCATCTAATTATCATTGGAAAGAAGAAACTCTTTTATCTTATTTTCTACAAAGCAGAACCTCGCAGGTTTATGGCGTAGATATTCATCCTGCAGCTACTATTGGAAAAGGAATAATGCTCGATCATGCTACTGGAATAGTGATTGGAGAAACTTCAGTGATTGAGGATGATGTTTCTATATTCCAGGGAGTTACTCTTGGTGGAACAGGAAAAGAGGTAGGGGATAGACACCCCAAAGTAAGGAAGGGAGTCTTAATAAGTTCAGGAGCTAAAATCTTAGGAAATGTTGAAATCGGCGAGGGTGCAAAAATAGCTGCTGGAAGCGTGGTTCTAGAAGATGTTCCAGAGCACATGACAGTTGCTGGTGTTCCAGCAAAAGTAGTTGGTAAGACTTCTATAAAAACTCCTGGGACTGAAGTTGATCACACAATTGAGGAAAATTAATGTCGTCACAAAAAAGTTTAGATGATTTAGTTCAAACACTTAATCTAGAAAAATTAGAAGAAAACCTTTACAGAGGTGAATGCGAAAAAACTGCATGGGGCAGAGTCTTCGGCGGTCAAGTTTTAGGCCAAGCCTTAAGTGCAGCTTATAACACCATTGAAGAGGAAAGATACGCGCATTCTTTTCATGCTTATTTTTTGAGACCAGGAAGAATAGACATCCCCATTGTTTATCAAGTAGTAAGAATAAGAGATGGAGGAAGTTTTACAACAAGAACAGTTGATGCAATTCAAAACGGTGAGGCAATCTTTAATATGTCTGTTTCTTTTCAAAAGGACGAGGGCGGCTTCGAACATCAATTCGACATGCCTGATGTTCCTGGGCCTGAAGAGCTCAAAAGTGAAAGGGAATTAAGAGAGTCAATGATGGATCAAATCCCTGAAGAGTATAGAGATGGATTTCTTAGAGAGAAAGCAATTGAATTAAGAACAGTTGAGCAATTCAATCCACTAAATAGTGAAAAAAAACCTCCTTATAAACATACGTGGATGAAGGCAAATGGAAACCTTCCAGATGATATTCTTGTCCACCAAAATATATTGGCATACGCATCAGATTTTGGTTTGCTCAGTACAGCACAACTTCCGCATGGTATTGGTTGGGGAGGCATGAACAGAAAAGTAATGGCTGCGAGTATTGACCATGCCATGTGGTTTCATAGACCTTTCAGAGCGGACGAATGGTTGTTATATGTAACAGATAGCCCTAGCGCAAGTAATGCAAAAGGTTTCAACAGAGGAAGTGTTTATACACAGGATGGAGTATTGGTAGCTTCAGCTATCCAAGAAGGATTGATGAGAAAGATAGACTCAGATTACTCTAAATAAGAGCAGTAGAGCCCATTAATTCTTTATCAATTTCTCGAGCAGCGGCTCTTCCCTCATTTATTGCCCAAACAACAAGTGATTGGCCTCTTCTACAATCCCCGGCAGCAAAAACTTTTGGATGTGAGGTTTTATGGATATTATGATCTGCCTTAAAATTAGATCTTTCATCAAGATCTATATCTACTTCTTGATTTATATAGTTTTCTGGTCCAAGAAAACCCATCGCTAGAAGAATAAGATCTGCTTTCCAAGTTTTTTCAGTTCCTTTTATTTCTTTAAAAGCTGAATCAACCATTACTGTTTTGATTCCTATTAACTTTCCAGACTCATCTCTTAAAAATTCTTTTCCAGAGATTGAATATTCCCTGGGATCTTTTCCTAATACCTCGATTGATTCTTCATGACCATAATCAACTTTGTGTATTCTAGGAAAAAGAGGCCAAGGATTGTTATCTGCTCTATCTCTGGGCAACTCAGGCATTATTTCAAAATTAAGAAGACTTTTGCACTTGTGTCTTAATGATGTACCGAGACAATCGTTTCCTGTATCTCCTCCACCAATGACGATTACGTTCTTATCCTGAGCAGAGATAAAGTTATTATTTTTGAGTTTGCTGTCTAATAGACTTTTAGTGTTTTTGCCAAGAAATTCCATAGCAAAGTGAACACCATCTCCTTCTCTGCCAGGGATGCCTAGATCTCTGGGTTTAGTAGCTCCAGTGGTTAAAAGAACAGAATCATTCTCGTTGATAAGGTTTTCAAGAGAGGGTGAATTCGGAGCACCAATATCAGTATTTGTGTGAAAAATTATTCCTTCCTTTTCCATAATCTCAATTCTCATATCTAGTATTGATTTATCGAGTTTCATATTCGGAATTCCATACATCATTAATCCACCAATGCGGTCAGATCTTTCGTAGACTTCAACAGAATGGCCAACGCTATTTAGTTGTTGAGCTGCTGAAAGACCAGCAGGTCCTGATCCGACTATAGCTATTTTTCTATTGGTCCTGACCTCCGGAACCTTAGGCTTAAGCCATCCAGATTTTATTCCTTTATCAGCGATTGCAAATTCTAGATTTTTAATGGCAACAGGAGTTTCAGTTATACCTAAAACGCATGCTCCTTCGCAGACTGCTGGGCAGACTCTTCCAGTGACTTCTGGAAAATTATTTGTTTTGAAAAGCCTATCAAATGCATCTTCCCACTGCTCGTTGTAGACCAAATCATTCCACTCAGGAATTAAATTGTATACAGGACAGCCTTCACCTGATTGACAGAAGGGAACACCACAATTCATACACCTAGCCGCTTGAGTATTAAGGAGCTTATCGTCATGATCAGTGTATATTTCTTTGAAGTCCAAAACCCTAGATTTTGCTGGCCTGTAAGGCTCAACTTCTCGAGAGAATTCTTTAAAGCCAGTTACTTTTCCCATTTCAACTCACTTTAAGTTTTGTTTCATTTAATTCCATCATGACTCTTTTGTAATCAGTAGGCATTACTTTTACGAATTTTAGTATTGAATTGTTCCAATCTTTTAGGATTCTAGTCGCTACAGCTGAACCAGTAAATTTCTTATGATTTTTTATTAGTTGCTTAAGCTCTTTGAGATCATTCTCATTTTCTAATTTTTCTAACTCAAAAGTGCTGGTGTTGCATTTTCTTTTGAATGAGTTTTTAGAATCATAAACGTATGCAACTCCTCCACTCATTCCGGCACCGAAGTTTCTGCCTGTATCTCCAAGAATCACTGCCACACCACCGGTCATGTATTCGCATCCGTGATCTCCGATACCTTCTACTACAACCTTAGCCCCACTGTTTCTTACGCAAAATCTCTCTGCGGCTATCCCTCTGAAATATGCTTCCCCTCCTGTAGCTCCATAAAGCGCAACATTTCCAAGAATAATATTATCCTCTGCTACAAATTTACTTTTCTTATCTGGATAGATGATTATTTTTCCACCTGAAAGTCCTTTACCAACATAGTCATTCGCATCCCCTTCAAGCTCAATGGTCATGCCTTTGCAAGTCCAAGCTCCAAGACTTTGTCCTGCAGACCCATTTAATTTCATGTGAATTGTATCCTCAGGCAATCCTTTGTTTTCCCAGATTTTAGAGATCTCGTTAGATATAATGGTGCCAAAGACTCTGTTTGTGTTCCCAATTTTCTGATTTATTAAAATTTTCTCCCTACTTAATATTGATGGCTTAATCTTTTTAAGCAGCTTGAGGTCAAGTGATTTTTCTAGATTGTGGTTTTGATCTTGAGTTTTAAATACATCAGTATTTTTAAATACTTTTTCAGCAGGAGTAAGAAGATTTGATAAATCAATGCCATCTTTTTTCCAATGATTGATAGCATTATCTAATTCGAGAAGATCAACTCTTCCTATCAAGTCATTGAGATTTTTGATTCCTAACTTCGCCATTATCATTCTTAGCTCTTTTGCAACCATAAAAAGATAATTAACAACATTTTCTGGCTTACCTTTAAATTTTTCTCTTAGATCTTTATCTTGAGTAGCAATTCCAACGGGGCAAGTATTTAAATGACACTTTCTCATCATAATGCATCCCAAAGTAACCAGTGGCGCTGTTGAGAAACCAAACTCCTCGGCACCTAAGATTGCTGCTATAGCAACATCTCTTCCAGTCTTTAACTGGCCATCTGTTTGGAGAACCACTCTGGATCTTAAATTATTCATCACCAAAGTTTGGTGTGTTTCAGCAATTCCAAGCTCCCAGGGAAGGCCTGCATGCTTTATCGATGTTAATGGAGAGGCTCCTGTTCCTCCATCGTGACCAGCAATGACCAGATGATCTGTTTTCGCTTTTACTACTCCAGCTGCAATAGTTCCAACTCCAATTTCAGAGACCAGCTTCACACTTATTCTAGCTTTCCTGTTAGCATTCTTAAGATCGTGTATTAATTGAGCTATGTCCTCAATAGAGTAGATATCATGATGAGGAGGAGGACTTATTAGTCCAACGCCTGGCGTGGAATGTCTTATCTTTGCTATATATTGATCAACTTTTTTTCCAGGAAGTTCACCACCTTCTCCAGGCTTTGCACCTTGAGCAATCTTTATCTGAAGTTCGTCAGAGTTAGTCAGGTACCACATAGTTACACCAAACCTTCCAGAGGCTACTTGTTTTATTGCTGATCTTTTAGATCTTCCATCTTTTAATGGTTTAAATCTAATAGGATCCTCTCCTCCTTCACCAGTATTTGATTTACCTCCTAGTTCATTCATTGCTAATGCAAGCGATTCATGAGCTTCTGTAGAAATAGAGCCTAGTGACATTGCTCCGGTTGCAAACCTTTTTACAATTTCTTTTTCAGATTCAACTTGATCCAAAGGAATCCCCTTTCTAGGATATTTGAATTTCATCAGGCCTCTCAAAGTACTGTTTTTGGTGGTCTGTTCATTTGCATGATTTGAGAATTCCCAATATTTACTCTCGTCATTTGCTTGAGAGGCTAATTGTAAAGAGGAAATCGATTTTGGATCCCACATGTGTGAATCACCGCCGTTACGCCAATGAAAATCTCCAGGATTAGGAAGTACAGATACTTTATTTTGATCGTATTCAGGAAAACCTATTGCATGTCTTCTCTCTATTTCTTCAGCTAAAACTTCAAAATCTACTCCTTGTACTCTGCTAGTAGTCCCCGGAAAACAAAAATCAATTATTTCATCAGCTAAACCAACCGCTTCAAAAATTTGAGCACCTTTATAAGATTGAAGTGTAGATATTCCCATTTTGGCCATGACCTTCAACATACCCTTAGCAACTCCTTTTTTATAGGCAGTAACTAAATCTGAGGTATTTCTCAATTTTTTATCTTGGAGTATTTGATCTTTTAAAGATTTCTCCAAGACTTCAAAAGCTAGATAGGGATTTATTGCATCAGCCCCATATCCGATAAGAAGGCAGTGATGATGAACCTCTCTGGCTTCGCCAGACTCAATAATTAGTCCTAATTGTGTTCTTTTTTCTTTTCTAACTAAATGGTGATGGACGGAAGAACAAGCAAGCAATGAACTTGTAGCAACTCTACTTTTTGACAGATTTCTGTCAGATAAAAGTACAAAAGAATATCCTTGCTTTATTGCGTCCTCTGATTCAGTGCAGATTCTTTTTAGAGCTTTCTTTAGACCTGAGGCTCCACTACCTCTTTCGTATGTAATATCGATAGTCTTAGTAGTCCAACCATAATCTTTGTTATTCTTTATACTAATTAGTTCTTCATTTGAAAGAATAGGATGCTTCAATCTTAATCGATGTGCATTTTCTTCTAAAGATTCGAGCAAATTACTCTCTGGGCCTATTAGGCATTCAAGAGACATGATTACTTCCTCTCTTATTGAGTCGATTGCTGGATTAGTAATCTGAGCAAAAAGTTGCTTGAAGTAGTCATAAATCATTCTGGGTTTATCAGATAAACATGCTAAAGCAGCATCATTTCCCATAGATCCAAGAGGATCTCTCAACTCAGTTACAAGGGGTAGCAACATGAACTCAAGTGTTTCAGTGGTGTAACCGAAAGACTGCATCCTTGAGATTAGATCGTCTGTTTTATATTTTGTTTTGGATGTTTTTAGATCTTGGATATCTATAATTTGATTTTTTACCCAATCTTTATAAGGAAGTTTTTTTGAGACCCTTTTTTTGATTTCTTCATCTGGAATCATCCTGCCTTCCTCAAAATCAATAAGAAACATTTTTCCTGGCTGAAGTCTTCCTTTTGATAAAACCTTTGCTTGATCAACCGGAAGAACTCCTACCTCTGAAGCCATGATGACTTTGTCGTCATCAGTTACATAAAATCTACTTGGTCTGAGTCCATTTCTATCTAAAACGGCTCCAACATAATTTCCATCTGTGAAAACTATAGATGCAGGACCATCCCAAGGTTCCATAAATGATGATGAGTACTCATAAAAGGCTTTTTTTGCTGGGCTCATTTCATTATCATTTTGCCAGGCTTCAGGAATCATCATCATGGCAGCCTCAGGTAGTTCTCTTCCTGACATTATTAGCAGCTCAAGAACATTATCGAATGAACCTGAATCAGAGCAGTCTGGTTCCGTTATGGGGAATAATTTATTAATTTTTGAACCGAAATAGTCACTTCTCGCAAGACCTTGTCGAGAATACATTTGATTCATGTTTCCTTTTAAAGTGTTTATTTCGCCGTTATGACACATATATCTGTTGGGTTGAGCTCTATCCCAAGAAGGGAAGGTGTTCGTACTGAATCTCGAGTGAACCATTGCCAAATGAGTTTCGAATTTTTTATTTTCAAGATCTGGGAAAAAAGGGAAAAGCTGAGCTGGGGTAAGCATGCCTTTGTAAGCAATCAGTCTCGATGAAAGAGTGCAGGCATAAAACAAAGAGGCTTGACTCAAATTTTCTTGGTATCTAAGTCGTTTAGTGAAAATTTTTCTAATTAGGTAAAGTTTTCTCTCAAAAGCTTCCTGATCAAGTTTGATCGATTTTTGAACGAAAACTTGTTCTATCTCAGGCTGACAATCTCTAGCAGCAGGTCCAACGTCTGCCTTTTTAGGATTAATAGGAACTTTTCTCCAACCTAAAAATTTCTGTCCTTCTGATTGAATAGTTTGTTCAACAATTTTTTTACAAAAAGATCTTTCTTTTTGATCCTGTGGCAGAAAAATATTACCTACAGCATAAGAACCAAAATCAGGAAGATTAATATTTATTTTTTTTGCCTGATCTTGAAAAAAAGAATGCGGCAAAGCTAGAAGAATGCCAGCTCCATCTCCTGTGTTTTCTTCAAAACCACATCCTCCTCTGTGATCCATTCTAGAGTTGATAAGGTAGGCATCATCCATGATTTCTCTTGAAGGTATTCCCTTTATGTTGGCAACTAGGCCAACGCCACAAGAATCCTTCTCGCTAGCTGGATCATAAAGTCCTTTCTTTTTTGGACGCTCTATTAATTTTTTATTTATACCTTTTACCATCGAGTCAATGCTTCATCCTTCCTCATAGAAAGATGCGTTCCTTCGGTTTGATTTTTTACCTACTTCCGTCCCTAAATAGGGATGAACGATTGATCTTAAGCCCAAGATCTCAGGGAAGAATGTCAATTTCTTACTTAATTATTTATACCAAAAAATAATAAAAAAGACCAATTTTTATTCTATGTTATAAGAGAAATATTTTTTATATTTTTAAGCTATTTAAGATTTTCTCTCTGTCAACGTTTTCAACTATTTTAGCCTTTCCTATTCCATCTAAAATAATGAATCTTAAAGTTGTGTCTTTACTTTTTTTATCCGATTGCATGGCTTTAAGAATTCTTGCAGGTGCACAATTAGCAGGAAGTTTTGTGGGAAGGTTGAATTTTTTAATTAAGGACTTAATTTTATCAAACTCTTGTGAATTTATTTTGCCTAACAATAGAGATAATTTAGCTGCACAAACCATTCCAACGCCAACTGCTTCGCCATGATTTAATCCATTAAAAGATTGAACGCTTTCTATGGCATGTGCGAAAGTATGACCAAAGTTGAGATAAGCTCTAACTGATTTCTCTCTTTCGTCTTGCTCAACAATATTTGCCTTAATTTTTGTTGATGTCTTAATAAGGTTTGATAACTCTGCAATGTTTACTTTCTTTTCAATATTCTGATCAAAGTTATCTAATTTTGAAAAAAGATATTTATCTTTAATCAACGCATGTTTAATTATTTCTGAGTAACCTGCTGCTAAATGCCTCTTGCTCAGCGATTTAAGAAAATATGTATCAATCAATACTGCTTCAGGTTGCTTGAATGCTCCAATCATATTTTTAAATTTTTTACTGTTAACACCTGTTTTACCCCCCACAGAAGCATCGACCTGGGCAAGAAGAGTAGTAGGAATATGCATAACTTCAATTCCGCGAAGATATACAGAAGCTACAAAACCTGCGAGATCTGTAGTTATGCCGCCACCAAAAGAAACAATCAATGAATCTCTTGAGAATTTTAAATCAATTAATTTTTCTATAATTTTTTGAGAGGTCTCTAAAGATTTATTTTTTTCATTTGCCATGAATCTAAAGGATTCAAATTTACTCGGCTTTGATTTCCTTATGAAGTTCTTAACTTTTCTGATTGATAAATCAGGAAGTTTTGAGTCAAAAATAAAAAAAATTTCTTTTGAACTGGATATTTTTTTTAAGGGAAAGCTATTAATAAAATCATTACCAAAATAAATGGAATAATTTGAACTAGGTGTGCTTACTTTTAATTGTTTAATTGTTTTCATTTAGTTCTTCAATAATTTTCATGAGAATATCTTTGTTTTTATATTTATCTACATTAATTTCAAAATTTGAAACTTCTTTATAAAACTCTAACCTTTGATCGTAGAGTTCTCTGAGTTTTTTTAACCTGTCTACGTTTTTTAAGAGAGGCCTTTTATCCGATCTAGACGTTCTTTTGCTCTGTCTTTCAACTGAGGCATTTAAGAAAATAACTCTATTTTCTTTTAATTTCTCACGATTTTCCTGATCAGTAACGATACCTCCGCCAGTTGCAATAACAATATTTAAGTTATTTGGGATATTTATTAAAAACTCTCTCTCTTTTTCTCTAAAATATTTCTCACCTTCATTTTCAAAAATCTCATTAATAGTTTTGTTTTCTTTTTTCTCAATTTCTTTGTCTGTATCAATAAATTTTTTATCTAAACTTTTAGCCAGTTTCTTTCCCAAGCTTGATTTTCCAGATCCCATGGGTCCAACAAGAAAGATGTTCATCTACTCATTATATCTATTAGAATTATCTTTTAGAAAATGAAAAATTTTTTTAGGGCTTTATTAAGATCAAAGATATTTCTAATATCTTTAATTACTGTTCTTTTGCCATTTCAAATGGCGCTTGGAGTTTACATATATCTTTATCCTGAATTACCTAAAATTAGTGACCTTGATAAAGCAGAATTACAAATTCCATTAAAAATTTACACTAGCGATGGAAAACTTATTTCTGAGTTTGGGGAAATCCATAGAACTAAAATTATTTTTGAAAACATACCTGAGGGACTAGTTAATGCATATCTTGCAGCTGAAGACGATGAATTTTTCTCTCATACGGGTATCGATTTTACTGCTCTTGCTAGAGCACTAAGTGAGTTGATAATTACGGGAGAAAAAGGCAGCGGTGGTGGAACTTTGACAATGCAAGTTGCAAGAAATTATTTGCTTACCCAAGAAAAAACCTACAAAAGAAAGTTAAAGGAAATTTATACGGCCTTTATGCTTGAAGTCTTCTTAACAAAAGAGGAGATATTTGAACTTTATGTAAATAAAGTTTTTTTAGGAAACAGAGCTTATGGCATTGTTGCGGCCTCCTCAATTTATTATGGAAAGCCTCTTCAAGATTTATCTATAGCTCAATTTGCAATGATTGCTGCTTCAACGCAAAGACCATCAGAGGTGAATCCACTGGCAAATAAAAGAAGAGCATTGAATAGAAGAAATTGGATACTTAAACGAATGAAAGATCTCGGATACATCTCAGAAAGCGATTATGAGGTAAATGTATCTGAACCTCTTACAGCAGATAATTATGGAATCAAACCTGAGGTGGAAGCCGGTCATTTGGCAGAAGAAATTAGAAAATACATGGTTAGTAACTACGGAAAGGGAGTATATAAAGATGGCTATGAAGTTTATTCAACAATAAATTCACAGCATCAACTTTCTGCCAACAAAGCTCTCAAAACTGGAATAGAGAGTTATGAGAGTAGACATGGATTTAGAAAGCCAAAGAACTATGAAAATTTGATCCCAAATAAATTTCTTAATAAGTCCGAAGTGTTCTATCAATTTTTTTATCAAGACATAGATTTTTCTGATGAGTATGGAATAGAAAAAACCGATGAGCATCCTTTCAGGTTGATTGAATCTCTATATGAGTCACTCCCAAAATACAAAGATTTTGTCCCTGCCATATTTCTTTCAGTAGAAGATCAAGTTGTATTTCTTATCAATTCTAATTTAGAGCTCATAAGAATTTTTAAAGAAGACCTGATTACGAAGATTAGACCAAAAATAGATGAAAATAGAATAGATAGAGAAGTTCAGGAATTTTCAGATTTCTTCTCTCCTGGAGATCTCGTTTGGATGAATGGAAGTAGCGAAAAAGTGGAATTCTCCCAATATCCAGAGATTCAATCATGCATCGTGAGTCTTGATCCAAAGGATGGAAAGATCTTGGCTTTAGTTGGCGGATATGATTTTTATTCAAGTAACTACAATCGAGTTTTTCAAGCAAAACCTCAGCTTGGTTCAAACTTTAAACCTTTTTTATATAGTGCTGCTTTTGAAAATGGTTATAACCCATCCTCAATAATCCTCGATGCACCCATAGTTTTTGAAGATGACAATTTAGAAGATGTCTGGCGCCCAAAAAATTCATCCGGTAGATTCTATGGACCAACAAGATTGAGAGAGGCATTGGTTCAGTCAAGAAACATAGTTTCAGTGAGACTTCTCCAGGAATTAGGTATCGACAAAGTAAGAAGCCATGTTCAGAAATATGGATTCCAAGAAGATGAAATTCCGAATGATTTGTCTCTGGCTCTGGGATCTTATAGTTCTACTCCTTTACAAAATGCAAAAGCCTTTTCTATCATTGCTAACGGAGGAAAATCTATAGAGCCTTATTACATTGAAAAAGTCGTTCTTCCTAGTTCAGAAGTATTAGATTTCTCAAAAACTAAAACTTTAGATTTAAGAACCTCAAGATTATGGAATGGATACAATGAAGAAAATAATGAAGAAGAAATTATTGATCCTAGAATCACATACGTAATTAATGACATTTTGATAGAAGCGGCAAAAAGAGGAACAGCAAGCAATATAAAGAAATTATCCAGAGATGATTTTGCAGGAAAAACTGGAACAACTAATGATGCTGAGAGCACTTGGTTTACAGGATTTAATAATAGCTTCTTAGCAACAGTTTGGTTTGGATATGATCAACCTAAGCCACTAGGGGAGAGAGAGTTCGGAAGTACAACTGCTTTACCTATTTGGATGAATTATGTCTCCGAGGTTGAGAACAATATCGATAAAGGAACGCAACCAAGGCCTAAGAATTTATCTGCAGCCAGATTGAACAAAAGCACTGGAGAAATTGCCAGGCCGGATGAAAAGAATATCTTCTTTGATTTTCTTATAAATTAAATAAATTACTTATAAATTGTCAGCATTAATTTTGAAGAATATTCATTCCATTCTTCCAATACTTTTCTTTTAAAATTTGATCTTACAAAGCTTTGAATCTTTCCCTCTAGAATAGAAATGACCAATCCAGCTGAATCAGTTGGAGTTAAGTTGAATTTTGCCTTGCTAGATTGTTCGTAATTTTGGAAGGCAAGCTTTATCTCAAGCTCGAATCTTTCAAATAAATGATTTACTTTTTCTTCAATTTTTATTTCATCTGGGGTTAGTACTTCTCTAGTCAAAATTTTACAAATACCTTTGTTCTTCTCACAAAATGCTAATATCAAAGTACAAATATTAAAGGGAGTCTCCGGACTGGAAACTTCTTTTTTGATGGATGATATTCTTGGAAATATATTTTCCTCACAAAAATCAACCAAGCCTTCATATATTTTTCTTTTACTTGGAAAATGTTTATAGATGGCAGCTTCAGTTATCTCACAACGTTTTGCTAATTCAGCAGTAGTAATTTTTATTGGCTCTTTACTTTCAAGCATGGAAACTAAAGTTTGCATAATATTAATTTGTCTATTTGTCAGAGTTTCAGTCATCCTATTTGGTTATCCAAGTTCCAACACCTTTGTCCGTAAGTATCTCAACTAAAACTGCATGCGGCACTCTTCCATCGACGATATGAGCACTTTTCACGCCGCTTTCTAGACTTTTTATCGCAGATGAGAGTTTAGGAAGCATTCCTCCTTTAATGGTTTTAGCTATTTTTTTGGCTTTTTTGATATTCATTTCAGATATTTTCTTCCCTTTATTAGTCAACACTCCTTTCACATCCGTCATCATAATTATTTTTTCAGCTTTTAATTTTTCAGCAACCTTGCAAGCCACATGATCAGCATTAATATTGTAATGCATTCCAAATCTATCCCTGCCAATTGGAGCAATTACAGGAATTTTTCCATTAAAAATATTTTTTCTGATCAAATTACCATCAACTTTTGTAATATCTCCCACAAAGCCAAGATCCATCTTTGTTTTAATTTTTTTACAGATAAGAATACTCTCTCTAACGTCATTGAATGTTTTTGTTCTTGCTCCCCAAGTTTTGATCAGTTCAGCAATATCTCCGTTTACTTCTCTTAGCGTTTTAACAATAATTTTTATTGAATTTTCATCTGTTTTTCTAAGACCATCAATAAAAACACTTTTTATACTGCTCTTCTTCAAATTTTCTTCAATTTGTGGTCCGCCTCCATGAACAAGAACAGGAAATATTCCAATTTGTCTCATCAAAGCAATATCTCTAGCAAAATTTTGCCTTAATTTGTTTTCTTTCATAGCGCTGCCACCGTACTTAATGACTACTATCTTCCCAGAAAACTTTTGTATGTAAGGTAGAGCCTCACTAAGAATTTTTGCCAGTGATTCTGCTGATTTACTATCTTTGATCATTAAAAATTTGTTTTGATCTTATTATCTACTTTTGAAATAGCATTTTTAAATACATTTTTTATGTCATCCAAATCTTTAGGTGAATTTCCTTCAAATCTCAAAACTAAGTTTGGAGAAGTATTTGATGCTCTAATGAGACCCCAGCAAGAATCTTTATCTATTCTGATTCCATCTAAGGAACTAATTTCTCCATTTTCCTTCTCCAGTATATCTATTAGTTTACTTACTATTGAAAACTTGTTTTTATCTGAAACAGATATATTTATCTCTGGAGTCGATAAATTTTGAGGCAGTTCAGAAAAAATTTCTGATGAACTTTGTTCTTTTTCAGACAAAATTTCTAGCATCCTACTTCCAGCATAAATTGCATCGTCGAAACCGAACCATCTGTCTTTAAAGAAAATATGCCCACTCATTTCTCCTGCTAAAAGAGCATTCTTTTCAAAAAGATTTTTCTTTATGAAGGAGTGGCCAGTTTTTGACATGTAAGCTATGCCAGAGTTTTCTTCAATGAAATTTCTTAGCACGTTAGAACATTTAACGTCAAAAATAATTGTCGCGTTCTTATTTTTCTTTAAAACTTGACCTGCATAGAGAATCATTTGAATATCTGGGTAGATAACTTTCCCTGAGCTATCAACAACTCCAACTCTATCTGCATCACCATCTAGGGCTATACCAACATCAGCATTTGATTCTTTTATCTCGCTCTGCAAGTCTTCAAGATTCTTAGGATTACTAGGATCGGGGTGATGATTTGGAAAATTTCCATCAACTTCGCTAAAAAGTTCTATAACTTCACAACCAATTGCTTTAAATGCTTGTGGCGCAATTACTCCCCCAACTCCATTTCCACAATCAAGACAAATTTTCATGGGTCTTTTTAATGAGATATTGTTTCTAAGCTCATTAATATAGTCATCCAAAATGTCTATCTCTTCTAAATTACCTTTCTTGATTTTATTTGAGAATGTACCTTGTAGTATGTCATTTTTAATTTCTTGAATTTCTTGTCCAAAAATAGTTTTGCCACCCAAAATTATTTTAAAACCATTGTATTCTTTGGGGTTGTGGCTTCCTGTGATCATGACTCCATTCTCAGTATTGAATTTCTCAACCGCAAAATAAAGTAAAGGTGAGGGCACCATACCCACATTTATCACGTTTATGCCATTATCTTGGAATGATTTAACTAAGGCAGTGCAAATTCTTTCTCCAGACAATCTTCCATCGCGTGCTACAGCAACTTGTTTTAAACCTAATTTTTTAATTTTATGACTCAAAGATGATCCCAATGACGAAACAAATTCATCGCTCAGGTCCTCAGATGCAATACCTCTGATATCATATGCTCTAAAAATATTTTGATTAATTTTCATTTAGTTCAAATTTAGATATGGATACTTCAAAAGGCCTCGATAATATAGATGGCGTTGTATGGTTTGACGGCCAATATGTTGACTGGAAAGATGCCAAAGTTCATGTTTTAACTCATACTCTTCATTACGGATTAGGTGTATTTGAAGGTGTTAGAGCTTATTCTACCACGCAAGGACCAACGATTTTTCGTCTTAAAGACCACACAGATCGCCTCTTTGAATCTGCAGAAACAGTTAAATTAAAAATTCCTTATTCGAAAGACGAAATAAATAAAGCCCAAATAGAAGTCGTAAAAAGAAATAAATTAGAGGAAGCTTATATAAGGCCAATGTGTTTTTATGGTTCTGAAGGCTTGGGACTCAGGGCTGATAATCTTAAAGTTCATTGTATTGTCGCTGCTTGGTACTGGCCAAGCTACCTTTCTCCAGAGCTTTACGAGCAAGGAATCAGAGTAAAATTATCTAGTTATACAAGACAAAGAGGAAATAAAGTTTCGAGATCAAAAGTTAACGGAAACTACGTTAATTCTATTGTTGCTCTTAATGAAGCTCTTGAATCAGGCTTTGATGAAGCATTAATGTTAGATACAGATGGCAACGTTGCTGAAGGTTCTGGAGAAAATTTTTTCATGGTGAAAAACGGGAAAATATTCACTCCTGATGTTGAAGCTTCACTTAATGGTATAACAAGAAAGAGTATCATTGATTTAGCTAAGAATGAAAAAATTGATGTCATTGAAAAGAATATCTCTCCAGAAGAGGTTTTTCAGGCAGATGAACTTTTTTTTACAGGAACTGCAGCAGAGGTATTACCAATTACATATGTTGATAAAAATAAAATATCAAACGGTCAAAGAGGACCTATTACCAAGATTCTTCAATCAAAATACTCCAACCATGTAAGAGGGGAGAACATTTTATTCCCTGAATGGTTGACTAATATTTCTAATAATTGAATATCCTGATAATAAAAACATCTTCCCTAGGAGATATAATCCATTCTTTTCCAGCCATAGAAGACATAAAAAAAAATTACCCTGAATCTAGAGTAGATTTTCTTGTTGATGGCACATTTCTCAGTACAGCAAAATTAAATCAGTCTATCGACAATTTCTTTTCAATATCATTAAGAGAAACAAAAAATCAATCTTTTGTGAAAAGACTTAACAATTTGAATGAAGAAATAAATGAATTATTTAAAAATATAACTTATGACTTTGTAATTGATTTTCAAGGATTGATGAGAACTCAAATCATAGGATCAAAAATCAAAAAAATTTCTAGTTCCAAAAATTTTATGGGATATAACTTTAGATCAGCAAAAGAAGGGCTTTTAACATTTCTATACGACAAAGGAATAAATGTAAATAAGGAGGAACATGCTGTAATGAGAATGAAAAAGTTAGCAGCTGAAAGTTTAAATTATGAGTTGGATAAAGAATATGATTATGGATTTAAGCATGAAGGCTCAGATAAAAAAAATAAGATTATTTTCATTCACGGATCTAGCAAGAGAAATAAAGAATATCCCTTAACTTATTGGAAAAAATTAGCCGATCACTTAAACAATTTCAATATAGATATTTGTATACCTGTGCATGGAGAGAATCAATTAAATTACTTTAATGAAATAAGTAAAACTAATTCTAGAACCTTTAAGCTGGAAACTGATAATTTTCATGAGATCAAAGAAGAGTTTGATAAGTGTTCATTTTTTATAGGAGTTGATACAGGTCTAACTCATATATGCGCCGGATTAGGACTATCTGGAATTTTTTTATTTGGACCTACGGATCCTTCAAAAGTAGGGCCCGTTTTTGAGCATCAAAGAGTGATCAAGAAATCTGAAATGACCGAAATATATCCTTCTCTAATTATCGAAATGCTTAAAGAAGAGAGTTTTGAATAAGAAAAAATTAAAAATCGGCTTGATTACATATAGAGGTAATCCTTCTTCAGGAGGTCAAGGTATTTACATAAACTATCTAAGTAGAGCTCTATCGAATCTTGGTCATGAGGTTACTGTCATTTCTGGTCCTCCTTATCCGGAAATAAGAAAAAATATCAAACTAGTTAAAATACCCAGCCTAGACTTATTTTCAAAAAAAAATAAGTTTCTTGATGTTAAATTCTCAGAATTATTATCTTTAAACAACTTGAAGGAATGGATCAGCGCAAACACAGGTGGTTTTCCTGAGCCACATACTTTTGGTCCGAGGCTGGAGAAATTTATTGAAGAAAATGCTGGCCAATTTGATGTAATCCATGACAATCAAACTCTATGTAAAGAACTTATTTCTCTTCAGCAGAAACTTCCTTTGGTGACTACTATCCATCACCCAATTACGAAAGACTTAGAATTTCAACTTAAAAGTACAAATGATTTTTTTTTAAAACTCTTAATAAAAAGATGGCACTCATTTATTCCAACTCAAATAAAGGTAGCAAAAAAATTAAAAAAAATTGTTGTTCCCTCTGAATCATCTAGGAAAGATGTTGTTATGGATTTCTCATTGAAAGAAGCAAGTATTGAAGTTGTTCACAACGGCATAGATTTAAGTTTTTTTTATCCTTCTGAAAAGCCTTATGAGGATTACAAAATATTATCTATAGCAAGCTCTGACGTACCGATGAAAGGTTTGGATTTCATGATCAAAGCTTTTCCAAAAATCAAAAAAAATTATCCAAAGGCTAAATTGAGTGTTTTAGGAAAAATTAGAGAGGAAGGACATACAGAAAGACTTATAAATAGTTTAGATCTTAAAGATGATATCAATTTTGTATCAGATTTATCTCACTCAGAATTAAGAGAGCAATATTGTTCATCTCATATAGTAGTTATTCCTTCCTTGTATGAAGGTTTTGGTTTTGCTGCTGCAGAAGCAATGGCTTGTGGAGTTCCCGCAGTGGTATCTGATGGCGGATCTTTAAAGGAAATCATTGGAGAAGCAGGAAAGGTTATTGTTCCTGGAGATGAAAATGCTATCGTTGAAGCTGTAAATGAATTATTTTCTTATGAAGATTTAAGAAAAAATATTGTGGCCAAAGGTATCTCGAGAGTTAAAGATAAATTTACTTGGCACAATGCTGCTTTAAAACTAGAAAATATTTATTATCAAGTTATAGAGAATCATGCAAACAATAAATATTCAAAAACTTAATCTTGTAGATAATGCAAAAGTTCTTGACCTAGGTTGCGGAGAAGGTCGGCATTGTTTTGGTGTATACATGCATTCGAATTTAGACGTTTATGGTTTTGACTTAAATCTAAAGGATGTTCAGAAAGCTGTGAATAATTTTCCACAATTTGATGAACAATCTGACAGTAAAAGTTGCAGTTTTGGATGCACTGATGCCACAAAACTCCCTTTTGCCGATGAGACTTTCGATTACTTGATTTGCTCAGAGGTGCTAGAGCATATTCCAGAGGTTGATTGTGCAGTTGATGAAATTATCAGAGTCACCAAGCAAAAAGGTAAAATTGCTGTGAGTGTTCCTTCTTTCTTTCCGGAATGGGTCTGTTGGTCTCTGAGTAAAGATTATCAATTAACACCAGGTGGACATGTAAGGATTTTTAAATACAAGCAGCTAAGAAAAATGATTGAGAAAAGGAACTGTAAATTCATTGAGAAACATCGTGAACATGCTCTTCATAGTCCGTATTGGTGGTTAAAATGCTTATTTTGGAAGAACCAAGACAATTCATACCTAGTGAATAAATATCATGACTTTCTAGTGTGGGATATGATGAAAAAACCTTTCATCACAAGACTTCTAGAAAAAATATTGCAACCTTTGATTGGTAAAAGCACAGTTATTTATTTTGAGAAAAATTAGAATCTAGCTTTGAAATCTTTATCTGAGTTAAATCACCTTTCGCAGTACATTGCCGAGAGTCAAGATGAATCGGGAGGAATTCCTTCGGAGAAAGATAAAATCCTTGATCCTTGGGACCATATTGAATGCTGTATGGCTTTGGATGTTTTTGGAGAAAAGGAAAGATCTTTGCTAGGCTTCCAGTGGCTTATTGATCATCAAGAGAATGATGGATCATGGTATTCAGAGTATCAAGCCAACAAAAATATTTCTTCTAGAAAAGAATCGAACTTCTCCTCGTATATTGCAATTGGGGCACTTCATAATTATGAGAGCTATGGAGATTTAAATTTCTTAGAAAACCTGCTTCCAACTCTTAAAAAGTCTCTGAAGTTTACTCTTTCAGCGCAAACTGATTTCGGAGAATTCTCCTGGGCTATGGAAAATGGGAAATGGCTAGATGATGCCTTAAAAACTGGAAACTCATCAATCTTTATGAGCTTGAAAGCTTATAAAAAAATTTTTGATTTGTTAGGCCAAAACTCTAATCAAATAGAAAGTTCACTTACAGCTCTAAGAAAGGTATTTTTAAACAATACATCTAGATTCGATAGGAATTGGGATTCAAAAGAAAGATATAGTATGGATTGGTATTATCCAATTTTAGCAGGAATTTATAATGAATCTGAGGCTCTAAAAAAAATTAATTCCAAATGGAACATATTTATTAATGAGGAGTTTGGCTGTAGATGCGTAAGCGACAAACCTTGGATAACTGTAGCTGAAACATCTGAATTAATAATAACGCTAAATAAAATAGATGAAACCAAAAAAGCTAAGGATCTCTTTGAAAAAGTAAGCGAATTAAAAGATCCCAAAGACAACATTTTCTGGATGGGTTATGTTTTTGATGATGGGAAATATTGGCCAATTGAAAAACCTACTTGGACTGCAGCAGCTTATATTCTGGCTGCGAATGCATTAAATAAATTTACTTCGGCAGGTGACTTTTTTAAGAAGTTGTAGTTTAAATTTTTTTTAATATCCCTAAAGTTTTATAAAGCTCTATGAATTTATATTGATTTGTTTCCTTTACGTACTCAAATAATTCATAGGGTGGCCTTCCTCCATCATTAGGATCAGGAAAAACATCATGAATGAGCAAATAACCATCTTTACAAATGAAATCACTCCAAGCTTTAAAATCTGAAAAGGCTGATTTTTTGCTGTGACTTCCATCAATGAAGAGAAGACCTATCTCATAATTTTTTGGCCATATTGAACTTACTTCTTTTGAATCACCTACTGCAGGCAATATAGATTCTTTGTAAGGAAAATTCTCAATGTAAGACCTAAAAACAGGATAAGTATTAAATTTATGAAGTCTTTCGTCATAAAAATTTTTATCGAAATATTCTTCGCCAGGTTGGTGCTCTTCTGAGCCTATATGATGATCGACTGTCATTAAATAAGTATCATTAGCTGCACAGGCTTCAGCAATAACCAAAGAAGATTTTCCACAATAAGTTCCAATTTCAATGCAAGGACCTTTTTTTGAGGCATCTGATGCTAATTCATAAAGTCTTTCTGCTTCAGAAAAATCAAGGAAACCTATATGATTATTAAAATTTTTAATCCAATTCACTTTAAAAAATGTTTACTAGGGAAGTCTACACGAATTCAAAAGGAGAAAATTTTTCCTATCTGGTCCATGGAAGTCAAGCAGCTGAAAAATTGATCTTTTTCTTTCATGCTACTGGTTTCAATGCAGAGACTTACAATAAATTTCTAAGCAATCTATCAAAAAAATTAGGAGACAATTTCAAAATAATTTCTTTAGATCAAAGAGGGCATGGATTATCTTCAGCAAATGCAGATCCTGGAAAACTTTCTACATGGAATTCACTTGTTGAAGACGCAAACGAATTTGTTCAAAAATTTTCTTCAAAAGAATTATATTTTTCTGGCCATTCAATGGGAGCAATTATTGCGTTAAAGCTTTCAACAGAGTTCTCAGAAATTTCAAAATTATTTTTGATTGATCCTGTTTTACCGGGTCCAAGATTTTCTGCTTACGGCAGAGTAAAAAAATTTTTTAGACTGAATAAAACTTCTCATATGGTCTTAGCTGCAAAAAATAGAAGGTTTGAATTTGCATCGAAGCAAGAAGCATTCAATCACTTTAAAGGCAGAGGAGCCTACAAATCCTGGAATGATGATATTTTGCAAGATTACTTAAATGGTGGAATGATTGTCGAAGAGGATAAAGCCTATTTAAGCTGCCATCCGCATTGGGAAGCAGAAGTTTTCAATACCGCATCATTAGATACATGGAAATACATAAAAAAGGTAAAGTGCAATGTATTCGTACCCTATGCATTAATTGCATCAACCATGGGAGATGGTGCAAGAAAAAGTCTCCAAAAAAAACATAATTTTAGGCTTAAACCATATGAAGCCTCACATTTCTTACCAATGGAAAAGGGCGATCAACTTAGTTCTGATATAGAATCTTTCGTATTTAATTAAAGAATGAAAAAGAAAATAACTGTAATTGGTGATGTCATGATCGATTGGTATCTCCATGGAGAATCTTCACGAATTTCTCCTGAAGCACCTGTTCCAGTTGTAAACTTTAAAGAATCTAAGTTTCAATTGGGGGGCGCAGCGAATGTTGCAAATAATTTAAAGCATCTTGAAATTGAACCATTTCTTATCGGCGCTGTTGGCAAAGATCATTTTGGTTCTTTGTTAAAAGAACATTTAAAGGTAGAAAAAATAAAGTTTAATTTATTATCAGAAAAAAGTTTTCAAACCATTTGTAAACAAAGATTGATGTCTTCCAATCAGCAATTAGCAAGAATAGATTATGAGCAGTATTTTCCTGCTAGCAAGCTAAGCAATATATTAAATACATTTACGAAAAATATTGCCAAAACAGACTTAATTATAGTTTCAGACTATGGAAAAGGGACTGTATCAAATGCAAGAAAGCTCATCCAATCAGCCAGAAAATTAAAGAAAAAGATCCTTATTGACCCAAAAGGAAATGATTTTACAAAGTACAAAGGAGCAAATTTAATCACTCCTAATAAGTCTGAATTTGAGAATATTATGGGAAAGGTGGGCTCAAAAAAAGATTTAGAAAATAAAGCAAAGAAAATGCTGGAGCATTTGGATTTGGAATCGCTGATAGTAACTCTAGGCTCAGAAGGAATGTATGTTCTCACAAAATCTAATAAAAAAATTATTGGGAACTTCATAAACGCTTACCCTCAAGAGGTATTTGATGTATCAGGTGCAGGAGATACAACGATATCTGCCTTGGGCGCAGCATTATCTGAGGCTAATGATATTTTTTCTGCTGCTGAGTTCGCTAACCTAGCAGCTTCGATTTCAGTTTCTAAGTTAGGAACTTCTACAGTAAGCAAAGATGAGGTTACCAATTTGGAGGCCTCAAAAAGCAATAAAGAACAAGTTATTGTTTTTACGAACGGTTGCTTCGATATAATCCACTCTGGTCATTTAGATTTATTAAAAGAAGCAAAAAGTTACGGAGATAAGCTAATTGTTGGTCTTAACTCTGATAAATCAGTCAGCAAATTAAAAGGGCCTGAAAGGCCAATAATCGGTCAATCTGAAAGGAAAAAAATCCTTTCAGCATTAAAATTTGTTGATGAAGTGATTATTTTCAATGAAGAAAATCCTCTGAAATTAATTAAAAAACTGAAGCCTAGTATATTAGTGAAAGGAGCAGACTATACAAAAGAACAAGTTGTCGGTGGGGAATTTGTTGAATCTTATGGAGGTCAAATAAAGTTAGTTAAACTTGTCAAAGGAAAATCAACTTCTAATATAATTAATAAAATATCCTCTTGAGTTATGAGTGCAGTAAAATCTCCTGAAATTACAATTGAAAATTTTAGAAAGCACAAAAAGAATAAAACTAAATTCTCTGCACTTACTTGCTACGACGCTACTCTTTCAAAAACTTTAAGTGACAATGGCGTCGAGATGATCTTAGTTGGAGATAGCTTGGGTATGGTTATACAAGGGCACGATTCAACTCTTCCAGTTTCTGTTGATGATATTATTTATCATTTGAGATGTGTAAAAAAAGGAAATTTGAGCGCACACATTATGGCGGATATGCCTTTCATGAGTTGTGCAACCGAAGATCTCGCTTTTGAAAATGCTTCTAGGATCATGCAGGCAGGAGCAAATTCTATAAAAATTGAGGGTGGTCAATGGATGCTGAATATTACAAAAACTTTATCCTCTCAAGGCATTCCGATATGCGCTCATATTGGTCTTACTCCTCAATCAATAAATAGAATTGGAGGTTATTCTGTTCAAGGAAGAGATCCAAAGGATAAGAAAAAAATACTTAAAGAAGCTATTGAACTTCAAGATGCGGGAGCCGAAATGATTTTATTTGAATGCATTCCTGATTCATTAACAAATTCTTTAGTGGATAATTTATCAATACCAACAATTGGTATAGGAGCGGGGCCCAAAACAGATGGGCAAATTATGGTCTTGCACGATATATTGGGAATTTCTCCCTTAGCAAAAAAACCTAAATTTGTTAAAGATTACCTTGCTGAAAATAATTCTATTCAAGAAGCAATTAGTTCTTATGTGTATGAGGTAAGAGAAGGCATTTTTCCATCAAAAGAGCATACTTTTTTAGATTGAAGATAATAAAATCAAATAAAGAACTAGAAGCATTAAATTCAAAAAAACTTGCATTTGTTCCGACTATGGGGAACCTTCATGCTGGACATTTGAAGTTAGTTTCTGAAGCAAAAAAATTAGAGTATGAAGTTATAGTCTCTATTTTTGTTAATCCTCTACAATTTGGAAAAGATGAAGATTTTGATTCATATCCAAAGACTTTAAAGGAAGACAAATTAAAACTCATAAGCAAGGAATGTGACTATCTCTTTCTGCCTAAATCTAAAGAACTCTTAAATGGAATTCATCAAGAAACTTCAAGATATAACAATTTTCTTTGCGGGATAGATCGTCCAGAACACTTCAACGGAGTAGCATCAATTATTAGAAAGTTTCTAGAAATTATAAAACCTAATTCGATCATCATGGGGGAAAAAGATTTTCAGCAAACCCTAGTAATTAAAGAACTAATCATCAAGCATAATTTCAAATGCAAATTAATAACCATACCTACTGCAAGAGAAAATTCTGGGTTAGCAATGTCTTCGAGGAATAATTATCTGACAGAAACCGAAAGGATGCAGGCAGCTAAAATATATTCAACGCTTGTAGATACGAAAAATCTTATTTTTAAGAACGGTTTTAAGAGAAAGGATTTAAAAAATAAAATAATTTATCTTAAAAAAAATAATATCAATGTAATTTATTTTGATCTATTTGATGCAGAGTCTTTGGAATCAATAAATGAAAGTCCTCACCTTAAAGGTAATTTTGTTTTAGCAACTGCTGCAAAAATTGGAAATACAAGACTAATAGATAATATTGTTTTTTCAATATAGCCTTTTTCGTAAGAGGCTTTCATCATAAATATCTTGAGTATTTTTAGGTCGATGTTTGAATCTCCTATGTATCCAAAGATACCTCTCTGGTTGTTCCCTTATAGATATTTCAATTTCTTTATTTAGCAAAGCTAAGTCTTCATAAAGATTTTCACCGCTCATATCTATTTTCTTTAAAATTATTTTGTATCTATTTTTTATATCCTCCAAATAAAGAAAATAAATTTTGCATCCAGTTCTTTTTTTGGCAATTGACGGAAATTTAACGGTTAACGTAGGTATATTGAAATATGGCACAAAAATTGAGTGATCATATCCATAGTCTTGATCTGGTAAATAGAGTAAATTTTCACCTTTTTGTAATAGTCTCATAGATTTTAATACTTCATTTGGAAACAAAATTTGTTTGAAATATTTTTCTCTCGAACTAAAAATAAAATTATTCACTAACTTACCTTTTTGTTTTTTTGCCATTGCATTTACGTCAAACAGCATTGCTGCTACTCGACCTGTGATTTCTAGATCCGTTGTGTGAGGAATCAAAACAAGATTACCTTGCAAAGATTTTCTGAGCTCATCTAAATCAAATTCATCAAGATTTATTAGAAGCTTTTCAAAATGTTGACTGCTAAGAATCCAAGCTTTAAGACCATTAAAAATTGAAGCACCAAGGTGAAGATAATGTTTATTTAGAATTTTAGATCTATCTAATTCATTTAATTCTGGAAAACAAACTTCTAAATTCTTTTCGGCTATCTTTCTTCTTATTTTTCCAAAAGTCTTTAAAAAATAGGCAAGAGGTTTTGAAAAAATAAATTCAAAAAGGTTCAATAGATGCAGCATTTAAGACATTTAAAATTTTTCCCATTATAGTAGCATTTGAATAAATTGAAGATTTGGAGCATTTTATTTTCTTTTTGTACAATTTTTTAATTTCTCTAATTATTCCTTTTGCTTTGTTGAGGCATATGCTCAAAGCAAGTTCTTTCGGAGAAAAAAAACTTCGAGCTTTGGAAAAGATTGGTTTTTTTCAAGGAGAGAGAAATGTAAATAAATCAATTTGGATCCATGCTGTATCAGTTGGAGAGGTGAATGTTGCCCTAAAGTTAATTCAAGACCTAGAAGAGATCCTAGAAAGTCCTAATTTTATTTTATCTACAACAACCTTAACTGGAGCAAGAAAAGCTAAAGAAAATCTTAGTAAAAATTTAAAACATGTTTATTTTCCTTTCGATTTAAAATTTATCTGTAAAAAATTCATTAGTTTTTACAATCCCTCAATACTCCTTCTTGTAGAAACCGAAATCTGGCCGAATCTCATTAATGTATCCAATGAATTTAAGCTACCGGTTGTTCTAGTCAATGGGAGACTATCTGATAAATCCTTAAAAAAATATCAAAGACTGAGCTCCTTCTTCAAAAGTAGTTTTAACAAAATTGATCACGCTTTTGTTCAATCAAAAAATGATTTTGAAAGATTTTTTGAGGCTGGTATTGATAGGGATGCAATGAGTGTGAGCGGATCAATTAAGTTTGATATCAACCTAATGACTTTAAAAAACTTTACCGAAAATGAAGTTAATTATTACAAAGAAAAATATCTATTTGTTTGTGGTAGTACCCATCCAGGAGAGGAAGAAATCCTTATTGATAGTTTTATAGATTTAAATAAAGACAATAAGCATTTAGTTTTAGCGCCACGACATCCCGAAAGATTTGGTGAGATTAAGGAATTAGTAAATAAAAAAAATTTATCTAACATTTTATATACTGAAATTTCTTCCAATCCTGATATCAAGAGTGATGTCACTATAGTTGATGTAATGGGAAGGTTATTAGATTTTTATGAAATTGCAGATTGTGTTTTCATTGGAGGGACTTTAGTAGATCATGGGGGACAAAACTTCCTCGAACCAGCTTTCTTTAATAAGCCTATTATTTCAGGAAGAAGCACCTACAATTTTGATGAAATATCTAAGAAATTAAGTGATCTAGGATTATTAAAATTTATTTCCAACAAAGATGAAATATCCTCCGTAGTTGAAAGCATTGAAGTTATTTCCGATTCTCTGAAAAAGGATACTAACCTTTGGCTGAATGAAAATAGAGGTGCGTCAAAGTTTATTAGCAAAAAAGTCTGCAAAGAATTTAATTTAATTTAAATTTTTTTTTAACATAGAAACATTTTCTAAAATATTTATAGTAATATTTAGTCTTACATTTCTGGGGAAAATAAATAATGAAATTCATCGTAGCTATAATTAAGCCAGCTAAATTAGAAGAAGTGAGGTCTTCTCTGTCGGAAATTGATGTTGCAGGATTAACCGTATCAGAGGTCAAAGGATTTGGTCGTCAAAAGGGACAAACAGAACTCTATCGAGGAACTGAATATAAAGCAGATTTTCTCCCTAAGACAAAAATCGAACTTGCTGTTTCTGACGATCAAGTTGAAAAAGCTACTAATGCAATCTCTTCCGTTGCAAACACAGGCAAAATTGGTGATGGGAAGTTATTTGTTTTTGATTTAGAAAAAGTTATCAGAATTAGAACTGGCGAGACAGGCGAAGAAGCTTTATAGAATTATTTCTTTCAGAGTCAGATCCCTCTCATTATTCCTTTTAATTATTTATCACTGCTCTTAATTTCTTCTGGGATTCTATTTGAACTAGCTCAAAGACGATTCAGCAAATTCTTTTGCCCATTTGTAATTAGCTTTTCCATTTGGCGCCCTCTTTACCTCTTCTGTTAGAAGAATACTTTTTGGAACTTTATAGCCAGCTAAACTTGTTTTTAAGAAACCAATCAGTTCTGCCTCGCTGGGATCATCATCTTTTTCCGAAGAAACAACAGCGACAACTTTTTGACCAAATTTTTCATCAGGCAAACCAACAACAAGACAATCATAAACACTAGCATTAAGCTTTAAAGCTTCTTCGACTTCCTCAGGGTAAACTTTTTCTCCTGCTGTATTGATGCAATTACTGCCTCTTCCTAATAGCGTAATCGATCCATCCTCTTCGAGAAGGGCATAATCCCCAGGAAAGCTATACCTTATTCCATTAAATTCTTTAAAAGTCTCAGCAGACTTATCCGGATCTTTATAATAACCCTCTGGAACTAGGCCGCTTGTGCCAATTTTTCCTCTTACGCCGGAGCCAGGTGAAACTTCTTTTCCGTCATCATCTACAATAATTACTCCAGGGTTTATGCTGAATTTAGCTGTTTTCGCTGGATTATCTCTGGAGGATGTTGATGAACCCATTCCACCTTCCGTTGATCCCATGGCATCAATTAAAACCATGTCCTTATGCTTAAGAAGTCCATCTTTTACTTCAGAGCTCCACATAACTCCGCTAGAAATTATTGTTTGTAAGCTATCTATAGAGTAATCATTCCCATCATCTGAAGCCTTATTCAATGAATCCAACATAGGTTTTGCAAATGCGTCACCAACTATTACAACACTTGTAGCCTTTTTACCTTCTACTTCTCTCCATAAACGATCTGGATCAAATCCTAAAGAGGGCATGGTCACAACACTCCCACCGGATAGATGAGGCAAAAATGCTCCTAACCACATTCCTGTTCCATGCATCAAAGGGCATCCAACAAGACTGACCGGTAATTCATTAGATCCAGCCTTTTCTTTAATTAGAGCCTCGATATCATTTATGTCCTCAGGGACGGGAAAACCCATCGCAAAAGCTGTTTTCATCATTGAGCCAAGAAATAAACCCTGCTTATACATAACTCCTTTTGGCATTCCAGTAGTCCCGCCTGTATAAAGCATATAAAAATTCTCTTCAGATCTTTCTCTTACATCCTGTCTGTTTTCTTTTTGAATAATTTCTGAATATTCGTCTGATCCTTCTAAAAGATCTTCACTTCCGTCCATTACTTGAATATAAGCTTTAATTTTAGGAAGCTTATTTTTTATGGCTCTAATTCTATTTGCGTAACAAGCTTGGTAAAAAATGGCTTCCGCATCGGAATTATCCAATAAGTAAATTAACTCATCTTCCTGATAACGATAATTCACATTTATGGGAACACATTCATTTTTAAAAGCGGCAAATTGGGCTACGAGGTATTCATTTGAGTTATGAAGGTAAAGACCAACTTTCGAATCAAAAGAAAGACCTTTTTTCTCTAAGTAATTGGCTAACTTTGCCGCTTGATCTTCGTACTCTCGCCAAGTTACTACTTTATCTTCGCAAACGAGAGCCGGTTCTTCCGGAATGATCCTTGAAATTTTTTCAAAAACAGATGCAAAATGCATGTTCATATTTCCCCCAAAAATTTTCTTGTGTTTCGTAGTGTTAAATTAGTTAATAATTAACCAAAATACAATAGTTTGAAAATATTTTGAAAACTTTATCCCCAGTCATTTGTATTCTAGGACCAACGAATTCTGGAAAGACAGATTTATCAATGAAACTTTTTGATGAAGTATCCGCAGAATTGATAAGTGTTGATTCTGTTCAAATTTATAAACATGCAGACATTGGGAGCAACAAAATATCCAAAGATCTACAAAAAAAATACCCTCTCGAGCTTATCGATATTATTGAGCCAAATGAAGTTTATTCCGTTGGTGAATTCTTAAAGGATTTGAAGCACTCCATGGATAAATCAACTGAGTCGAATAAAGTACCAATTTTAGTTGGTGGATCAATGATGTATTTTTTTTCATATCTGGTTGGATTTGATGATCTTCCTAAGTCTGATCCCAATATTAGAAGAAAAATTCTCCAAGACATTAATGAAAAGGGTAAAGAAATTGCTTACAACGATTTGATAGCAAAAGATCCTGAGGCAGCAAAAAATATTCATCCTAATGATACTCAAAGAATAGTTAGGGCCCTGGAAGTTATAGAAATTTCAAAAACAACTATGAGTTCTTTTTTTAAAAGAAAAAAAAATATTATTCCTAAGGTTTTTCCTATCGTAATTGATAAAGGCAAAGGATCAAATATTGATGCCCAACTAAAAAATAGAGTCAAAGACATGTTGAAGAAAGGTTTTATTGACGAAGTGGATGAAATAATAAAAATTTATAAAACTAATCAATTACCACTTTTAAATTCTGCTGGATACAAAGAAGTTTCAATGTTTTTAGAGAATAAAATTAAAAAGGATGTTCTTATTGAAAAAATATTTTTTGCCCATAAGAAATTAGCAAAGCATCAAAGAACTTGGATCAAAAAAATTCCTAACTTAAAAGCTTTTCAAACTGTGGATACTGCAAAGAATGAAATTATGGAATATTTATCTCATTGAGTATCTTTCTATTAATCTTATCTTTAGAATGTGATTTATGTCTTGGAATAACAACGGAAATAATGGATCAAGAGATCCTTGGGGAGGGAAGGATGGCCCTCCTGATATTGATGAAGCTTTAAAAAAATTTAGAGATCAATTTAGTTTTTTATTTGGAAAAAGATCTAGTTCTGGGGGTGGTGATTTTAAACCAAGAAAAATTCTAACATCTGCTCTAGCGGTCATCTCGATCTTATACGCAGCTTTAGGGATTTATACTGTAGATGCTCAGGAACAAGCGGTCGTCCTTAGATTTGGTGAGTACGTTAATACTAAGGGACCAGGTATACACTGGAATCCTCCTATTATTGATACAAGAACTATTGTGAATACTGAAAAATTGTTCACTCATACAGCAACTTCCTCGATGCTAACTAAAGATGAAAATATCGTAATTGTTGAGATAGGAGTTCAGTACAAAAAATCTAATCCAGTTAACTATCTATTAGAAGCTTCAACTCCAGACGACAGTCTTGCACAAGCATCCGAGGCTGCCTTAAGGCATGTTGTAGGCAGCAATATTATGGATGATGTCCTGACCACTGGAAGAGAGCAAATTGCATTCGACGTTAAAGACAGATTACAACAAAGATTAGATGATTATTTAACTGGAATTGAGGTTGTAACAGTCAACGTTAAAGAATCTAAGCCACCAGATGCGGTTAGAGAAGCATTTGATGATGTCGTAAAGGCACGAGAGGATGAGGTTAGATTGAGAAACCAAGCTGAGACTTATGCAAATGAGGTGGTTCCAATAGCTAGGGGTGATGCACAAAGAACTATTCAGGATGCAGAGGGTTACAAGAACAAAGTCATAGCAGAGGCAGAAGGTGATGCTTCTCGTTTCAGTCAATTACTTGTTGAGTATAAAAAAGCACCGGAAGTTACCAGACAAAGGCTCTACCTAGATGCTGTTCAATCTGTAATGGACAGTAGCACCAAGGTTATGATCGATGTACAAGATGGCAATAACATTCTTTATTTGCCCTTAGATAAAATCGCATCTGCTGCAGTAGCTGCAGATAGAAATAATTCATCATCTAATAATGATCAAGATATTTCAATAGGAGATATCACTGATCAAGTTATAGAAGAAATAAGAAAAAGACAGGAGAGAAGATAATGGGTAGGCTTGGTTTATTTATCGTATCAGCAGTTGTTATCACTTTTGTGATCCTTGCTAATACACTCTACATAGTTACTGACAGAGAGACGGCAATTAAACTAAGATTTGGTGAGATTATTGATTCTTCAATTGAGCCAGGGCTACATTTTAAAGTTCCAATTCTTCACACAATAAGAAAATTTGATGAGAGAGTTTTAACTTTAGATAATTTACCTCAACCTTACTTTACTGCTGAGAAAAAAAGACTGATTGTTGATTACTTTGTTAAGTGGAGAATTACAAATGATGAGCAGTTTTATATCACTACATCAGGCGGTCAACTTTCGGCCCTAAGAGCGCTTTTAACTCAAAGAGCTGATGAAGGTTTAAGAAATCAATTTGGTACAAGAAGTGTCCAAGAGGTTGTTTCTGGAGAAAGAGATGAGCTTATGGCTAATCTAACTACCAATCTAAACCAAACAGTTGGTGATGAATTAGGAATCGAAGTAATTGATGTAAGGATAAAAAAGATTGAACTACCTAATGAGGTTAATGACTCAGTCTATAACAGAATGAGAACTGAGCGTGAAAGGTTGGCTCAAGAGCTAAGGGCTCAAGGTAACGAAATTGCTGAAGAATTAAGAGCTACAGCTGATAAAGAAAGGACAATAATTCTAGCTAATGCGTATAAAATTTCTGAAGAATTGAGAGGTGAGGGTGATGCAACAGCAGCTAACATTTATGCAGATGCATTTAATGAAGATCCAGAATTTTATGAATTCACTAGAAGTCTCAAAGCTTATCAGATGTCTTTTAAAAACAAATCAGATGTTCTTTTAATTGATCCCGACAGCGATTTTTTCAAATACTTGGATAGCTCAAAAGGTAATTAATAGGTATGTCAGATTTCTGGAATCTCCCGGATGGAGTCGAAGAAATCGTTCCTCCTCTTTCGACTAATTTAGAAAAAACAAAAACTGAGTTACTAGATTATTTTCAAGATAAAGGTTTTGATCTCATTTTTACTCCCCTGGTCGAATATTCTGATTCTATTGGAGGTTTAGCAAATGAAGAATTATCAAGGTCGAGTTTTCAGTTTTCAGATACGAACACAGAAAGATCTCTTGCTTTAAGACCCGATATTTCTCAACAGGTAGCTAGAATAGATAGAAGGTTTCTAACTGAAAAAAATAAAAAATACTGTTACTACGGCGAGGTTACAAAAAAACCACTTGGCTCTTTTACTAAAGCAATTAGCACCATGAAAGTTGGGCTAGAAATTTTTTATGATAGCGAGGCAGGCGTCAAAGAAGATATTTTTAATTCTTTATCTGGAGCTCTTAAAAAATTAGGTCTCAAAGATTATGTTCTCACCATTGGTGATATTTCTATTCTTGATGAAATACTAGATAAACTGAGATTCCCTATAGATAAAAGAAATAAACTAAAGGATATTTTATCTTCAAGATCAAAAAGTGATTTATCTGAATTTCTAGAGAAAGAGGGTAAAGGAAAAAGAACTTTATCAATTTTGTCTAAGCTGCTAGATATTATTGGTGATTATGAACAGGAATTTAAGAACCTTAATTTGATTTGCAAGGAATTAAAAATTGATCCTAAAAAATTGAAAAGCATTAAACAATCTTTTGATATTCTAAAAAAAAATAAAATTAAGAATGTTTTAGTTGATATGGTTGATTTTCCTGGTTACTCGTATCACTCTGGTGTAGTTTTTTCTATCTTTCAACCAAAAACGGGGGTTCCCTTGATTAATGGCGGACAGTATAAAACCCCTTTTTCAAAAGCAAATAAAAAAGAAAGAAAGGGTATGGGTTTTGATATAGATTTAATATCTATTTTAAAATTACAGAGTAAATGACAAAAACACAAAATTTTGCAGTTCTCGGTCTTCAATGGGGAGATGAGGGAAAAGGAAAAATTGTAAACTTCCTCTCCCCAAAATTCCATGCAACTTGTAGATTTCAAGGCGGTCATAACGCTGGTCACACTCTTATTGTGAATGACAAAAAATTAATTCTTCATCTACTACCATCCTCTATCTGTGAAAAAGATGCTTTTTCACTGATTGGTAAAGGTGTGGTTCTTTCACCCAATGACTTATTTGAGGAAATATCAGAAGCCAATACTTTTTTAGAGGGTGTCGAAGATAGATTAAAAATAAGTTCTGCCTGTGTTCTTATCCTTGATCATCATAAAAAATTTGATCAATGCAGAGAAAAATCTAATTCATTTAAAACTATTGGAACCACAGGCAGAGGTATAGGTCCTGCATATGAAGATAAAGTAGGAAGGAGGGCGATTAGATTGGTTGATTGTTTTTACGAAAAGATTTTGGAAGAAAAATTAAGAGAAAATTTAGATTTTTATAATTTTATGTTTAATAAACTTTTCTCAGTTGAAGAGGTTGGTTTTGAGGAAACCTTTGAAAAGGCCTTAATTTATGGTGAAAGATTGAGACCTATGACGAAAAATATTTCAAAACTTATTATAGAAATGAATAATGATGGAAAGAAGGTTCTTTTTGAAGGTGCTCAAGGAGCATTACTAGACGTTGATAATGGAACTTATCCTTATGTCACTTCAAGTAACTCATCCGCAGCTGGTATTGCTTCTGGTTCCGGCTTAGGACCGCTATCTGTAACTAATATTCTAGGTATTGCGAAAGCCTATACTACTAGGGTCGGTGAGGGACCAATGCCTACAGAATTGTTTGATGACATTGGTAACCTTATTGCAAAGAAAGGTGGTGAGGTAGGGGCTACCACAGGAAGGCCAAGAAGATGCGGATGGTTTGATGCTGTTGCTATGAAAAAGGTTATTCAATCTAACAGTATTAAAAGCCTATGTATTACAAAACTTGACGTTTTTGATGGAATGGAAAGCATTAAAATTTGTGATAGCTATGATAATTCAGATGAATTCTTTGAGGAATCTCTCAATCTAGATCACGTAAAGCCCCAATACATTGAGTTATCAGGATGGAAAAAACCCATTTTTGGCTTAAAAACTTTGGATGATTTTCCAAAAGAAGCAATGGAATTCATTTCTAAAATCGAAGAGGTTTGTGGAGTATCTGTTGACATCATTTCAACTGGACCAGAAAGAGAAAGTACTATATTCAAAAACGATATTATCTAGCAGAAATATAAGAGTCTAGTACTCCATTTATGAATCTATAACTATCCTCTTGGCCAAATTTTTTGGCTAATTTTACAGCCTCATTAATAACTATTGGATAGTCTATTTCTGAATTTTCAATTTCAAAGATAGATTGCCGAAGAATTGAAATTTCTATTTCGCCGATTGACTTAATTTCAATGCTCGAGTTATCAGCGATACTTTTATTCAATGAATCATTATTTTTATTTATTCCCTTCAATTTTTCTGCAACGTTGGAAATATCAAATTCTCTATATGCTTTCTTGAATTGATTGATTAAATTAGTATTAGAAATATCTGATATTTCTTTTTGATAAAGCGCCTGTAAAAGAATCTCTCTGGTCTTTGTTTGGGATATCTTTTTTTTAACCAGCGGCATCTTTAGAAAATAAGTTAATCATCATAAGAAGGCTTTTCGCATACTCAGATCCTTTTACCTCTGCTCTTTGTCTTGCCTGTAATTTGTTATTGGTAGTTAATACTCCAAAAATCACTGGTTTCTTATTTGAAATGCTTACTTGAGATAAGGACCTTGCAGTTTCATTAGCAAGAACCTCAAAGTGATAAGTTTCTCCTTTGATAATGGTGCCTAAAGCTAAGACTGCATCGTAAGAACTAATAAATTTTTCCGCTGCTTGTGATAACTCAAACGCACCTGGTACCTCAATACTATCAATATGATTGACATTGAACCCTTTCAGTTCAGAAATTGCATCATCTTGCATGACATCTATGATCTCTCGATTCCAAGAGGTTGAGACTATTAAAATACGATAGTTAGAATAATCTTTTTTTTCGACGTTAATTTCTGTTTTACTTAAGTCAGTCATGATTAATTTGAAATAAATTCAATAACTTCTAAATCAAATCCAGATAGAGATGGGTATTTAGCTTCTGCACCAAGAAGCCTAATTTTTGACACGCCAAACTCTTTTAATATTTGTGAACCAACACCTATCCTTCTTTTATCCGAATCTGAAGAATCATTTTTTTCTTCGATATCATCGTCAGGCTGAGTTAAATCTGAACTAATTAATACAATTAAACCATTTTCAGATGCAGATATTTTTTTCATCGCATCCTCAAGAGACCATCTCTCACCAAAATCATTAGATTTAAAAATATCATGCTTAATATTAATTTGTTGGACTCTAACAAGGGTTGGTTCAGATGACTTTATTTCTCCCATTTTCAAAGCATAGTGGACTTCATTTAAAAGAGAGTCTTTGTAAACAAAAAAACTGAACTCTCCGTATCTATTTTTGATGGATGATTCACTGATTAACTCAATGGATTTTTCATTCGTCAGTCTGTAGTTAATTAAGTCCGCGATTGTCCCAATCTTAAGATCATGTTTTTCGCAGAATTTCTCTAAATCAGGTCTTCTGGACATTGAGCCGTCTTCATTCATGATCTCACAAATTACTGCGGCCGGATGGAAACCTGATAATCTTGCTAGATCAATACTAGCTTCTGTATGTCCAGATCTATTTAAAACTCCCCCATCTTCTGCTTTAAGGGGAAAAATATGCCCTGGTTGGACTATGTCAGAACTCAGAGCTTGAGGGTTTGAAGCGACTTCAATTGTTTTTGATCTATCTTTAGCAGAGATGCCTGTTGTTATTCCACTCGCGGCTTCTATGGAAACTGTAAAAGCCGTTTCATGCTTACTTTTATTAGTCTTGACCATTTGATCAAGTTTTAGTCTGTCGCAATGTTCTTCAGTTAATGCAAGACAAATGAGGCCTCTTCCATGCATTGCCATAAAATTGATGGCCTCAGGAGAAACATTTTCTGCAGGTAAAATTAAATCACCTTCATTCTCTCTATCTTCATCATCCATCAACACGACCATCTTTCCTTTTTTAAGATCAGAGAGTAATTCACTTGTAGTATTAAGAGGCATTTTTCTTTCTAAGCACTAATTTAAGGTCTCTCCCAATGGATTTTTCTTCAACGATTTCTAAATCAGGAGAATTTAATATACCTTCTAAATTTTTATTTGTATAAAAACTATTTGCTTTATTCCCTAAAACTTTAGGCGCAATGTAAAAAATATATTCATCAATAAGGTTTAAATCAATAAAACTTGAGATCAATCTGGGACCCGCCTCTAGAAGAACATCTTTAATATTTATAGAACCAAGGTAGTTGAGCACCGAAGGAATAGATATTTGATTAGCATCAGATTCAGTCTTAACTATCTCTGTATTTAAAGTTTCATTGATTCGCATTTCTAAATTTTCATTATTAGTAAAAATGATCTTTCTGGAATTATCTTGAAAGAACTTTTTATTGCTATCAATGTATGATTTTGTTGAGAACAAAACTTTGAGAGGCTGTTTAAAGTCTTGATCATTGACTGCCTCTTCAAGTCTTACATTCAAAAGAGGATTGTCTGTCTCAAGAGTTCCTGATCCAGTAATAATTGCACCTGATATGGCTCTATAAAAGTAACCATCTTTCCTTGATGCTTGAGTTGTTATCCATTGTTCATTATTGTTTTTAAAAGCAATTTTCCCGTCCATCGAGCAAGCTATCTTAGCTCTAACATAGGGCTTTCCTTCCGCTAAATGTTTAAAAAAACCGTTATTTAGAACTGAGTTATTAAGACTTAACTTTTCAATCCCAAAACCTTTTTCTTTTAAAACATCTGATCCCTTCTGGGATGGGTCGCTTTGCATATAGATAATTTCTTTAAAAGAATATTTTTGTATTAAATCTGTGCAAGGCGGTGTTCTTTTTTCTGTAGAACAGGGTTCAAGAGTTACAAATAAAGAACTCCCATCAAGGACATCTTTTGTAGAGTCCTTAAATTTTGACTCTGCATTGAGAATTGCATTTACTTCGGCATGGTTTGAGCCTGGGGTAACATGCCATCCTTCCGAGAGTATCATGCCGTTCTTATAAATAAGACATCCCACGTTAGGATTTTCTCTCGTTGTAAAACTCCCTTTTAAGGCCAAATGGACAGCTCTTTCCATCAAAGCTGATTTATTCATTAATCGCTAGAAAGTTTCTTTACTTCTTCACTAAACTCAAGCGGATCTTGGAAGCTTCTGTACACAGAGGCAAATCTGACAAAGGCTACTTCATCAATTTTTCTTAAATGCTTCATAACAGTTTCGCCAATAACTCTTGATGAAACTTCTCTTTCACCAAATCCTCTTATATCCCTTTTAATTTGCTCAATTAGTGTTTCAAAGTCTTCTTCGCTTACTGGTCTTTTTTCTAAGGAACGCGAAATACCCTCTTTAAGTTTAATTTCATCAAAAGGGACTCTTGATTTATCTTGTTTAACGATTTTGGGCATAAGGAGTTCGGCGAGCTCAAAAGTAGTCCACCTTTCATTACACTTATTACATTCCCTTCGTCTTCTGATTTGACTGCTGTCTGCAACCAGTCTTGAATCAATTACTTTGCTTTCTTCGTATGAGCAAAAAGGGCACTTCATGGATTAATTTTAGATGATTCATAAACGGGAAAGGCAGCACAAAGATCCTTAACCTCTGATTTTGTGCTTTCTATTAAATTATCGTTTTTCACATCTAAAATTATATTAGAAATCCAATCTGAAAGAATATCCATTTCATCTTCTTTAAAGCCTCTTCTCGTAACAGCTGGAGTTCCTATTCTTATTCCCGAGGTAACAAAAGGAGATTTTGGATCATTTGGTACTGCATTTTTATTAACAGTTATGTTAGCTCTACCTAACGCATTATCAACTTCCTTTCCTGTAAGATCTTTACTAACAAGATTGACAAGAAACATGTGATTGTTTGTTCCATTAGAAACAATATCGATCCCTTTCTCCATAATTCTCTTACTTAAGTGTTGCGCATTTTGAAGAACTTGATTTTGATATTCTTTGAATTCAGGCTCCATTGCTTCTCTGAAACATACTGCCTTTGCCGCGATCACATGCATTAAAGGCCCTCCTTGTGAGCCGGGAAAGAGTGCTGAATTCAATTTTTTGTGAATATCCTCATTTTCTTTAGCAAGGATAAGTCCACCTCTAGGGCCTACAAGCGTCTTATGAGTTGTGGTTGTAACAACATCTGCATAAGGTACTGGCGAGGGATAAATACCTGCAGCCACTAATCCAGATACATGTGACATATCTGCCAGTAAATAAGCTCCAACCGAATCAGCTATTTCTCTGAACCTATCCCATTTAATAATTCCAGAAAATGCACTAAACCCAGAGATAATAACTTTGGGTTTATGTTCTTCAGCTAAAGCTTGCACCTCATCGTAATTGATGTCTCCACTTTCATCCAAACCATAGCTGAATGACTCATAAATTTTTCCAGAAAAATTTACTTTAGCGCCATGCGTTAAATGACCCCCTTGATCAAGACTCATTCCTAGAACTTTATCTCCTGCGTCACATAAAGCTAAGAAAACTGCTGCATTAGCACTTGCCCCTGAATGAGGTTGTACATTGGCATAATCTGCTCCAAATAATTCTTTAGCTCTATCAATAGCAAGCTGTTCTGCTACATCAACAAATTCACATCCTCCGTAGTATCTTTTGCCAGGATATCCTTCAGCATATTTATTTGTAAGAACTGAACCTTGGGCTTCTAAGACTCTTGGCGAAGTATAATTTTCAGAGGCAATAAGTTCTATGTGTTCTTCTTGACGTTTTTTTTCATTTTGCAAAGAACTCCAAAGTTCTTCATCAAAAGATTGGATAGACAAATTTTCTGTATACATAAAAGAATTATAGCTTCTACAGCAAATTTTCTAAGCTTTATTGGTTATAACCTTCTTCTTTCTTTTTGGAAATAATTCGGTACACATGAAACATATGGTTCCATCGCACCCTCTGGCAGTGCAGAATTGTCTTCCATATAAAATAATTTGTATATGCAATTTTCCCCAAAGGGATTTATCAAAGAGATTTTTCAAATCTTTTTCAGTTTGGACTACGGATTTTCCATTTGTTAGATCCCACCTTTGCGCCAATCTATGAATGTGAGTATCTACTGGAAACGTTTCTATTCCAAAAGCTTGATTTAAAACCACAGAGGCAGTCTTGTGCCCAACCCCCGGAAGATCTTCTAATGCCTTTATATCTTTTGGAATTTTAGAGTTGTGCTGATTTATTAATATTTCTGAGGTTTCAACTATCGCCTTAGTTTTTTTAGGTGCAAGCCCGCAACTTTTTATGTAGTTGTATATCTTGTTATGGCCAAGAGAGAGCATCTCTTCGGGGGAAGAAGCAACTTTAAAAAGTTCTTTAGTTACGATATTGACCCTTTCATCAGTACATTGAGCGCTTAATAAGACGGCAATCAGAAGAGTAAATGAATTTTTATGATTTAAAGGTACTTTAGGATTGGGATACATTTCTTGCAACCTATTAGCAATAAAAACTGCCCTTTGTTTTCTATTCATAAATTTGCAGGAAGAATTACTTATACTTTCTTAAAAACTAGATTAGTATATGCTTTCGTCAAATAAAAATAAGTAAAATTTATATTAGTTTTATTTTACGGTTCAATTAATTTAAGGAGAATTTATGAGAAACGTAGTAATCGTTGATAGTGTAAGGACTGGTTTAGCAAAGTCCTTCAGAGGGGGGTTCAACCAAACAAGGGCTGACAATATGACTGCTCACTTAGTGAATGCGCTTTTAGAAAGAAATCCATCACTGAAACCTGAAATGGTAGAAGATATGATTTTAGGATGCGGAGCGCCTGAAGGTGCCCAAGGACATAACATAGCAAGAAATGTTGCGGTATTATCAAATCTTCCAATTGAAGTTGGTGGAACAACAGTTAACAGATACTGTTCATCAGGCCTACAAACCGTTGCAATGGCTGCTAATCAGGTTGCAAGTGGTTTTTCAGACTGCATCATGGCAGGAGGAGTAGAATCAATAAGCACTACTCAAGGCCAAACTAACATGCATATGTATGTAAACGAGCAGTTAGCTGAGGACGTGCCAGGGATTTATCATGCCATGGGTCAGACAGCTGAGTGCGTAGCAAAAAGATACAATGTCACTAGGGAAGCTCAAGATGAGTATGCTTTATCCAGTCAGCAAAGAACTGCTGCAGCTCAGGAAGCCGGTTTTTATGATGATGAAATCATTCCAATGGATACAGTGATGAAACTCGTCAATAAGGAAACTGGTGAAGAGAAAGATGTAGAAGTTACTGTAGACAGGGATGATTGCAATAGACCAGAAACTACTATTGAAGGTCTTTCATCTTTAAAGCCCGTTTTTGATCCTGAAAACGGCTCTGTTACAGCTGGTAATTCATCTCAGTTATCTGATGGTGCATCTGTTACTTTAGTCATGAGCGAAGATAAAGCTAAGGAACTTGGATTGGAACCTAAACTTTATTTCAGAGGGTTTACCGTTGTAGGTTGTCAACCAGATGAAATGGGAATTGGCCCAGTTTATTCAATACCTAAGTTGTTGAAATCAGCCAATCTATCTATCGAAGATATTGACTTATGGGAACTTAATGAAGCTTTTGCCTCTCAAGTAGTATACATAAGAGATACACTTGGATTACCTACTGAAAAGCTCAACGTAAATGGTGGTTCAATCTCTATTGGTCACCCCTTTGGAATGACTGGTTCTAGACAAGTAGGACATGTCGCTAGGGAGTTAAACAGACGAGGCGGCAAATACGGTATTGTCACTATGTGTGTTGGTGGTGGAATGGGTGCTACTGGTCTATTTGAAGCCTACAATTCTTAATAAAAAAGTTAAATTCGTCTATCTGTAAATGTCACAGATAGACGAATTTTTTTTAATTGAAAAATATTTTAAAAATATTGGATCTAAATTTTTATCTAAAAAAAATTTTATTCTAGGTTCCGGTGATGATTCAGCTGTTTTCAAGAGCACAAATAATCTTTGTTACTCGGTTGATCAAAATTATGAAGGAATTCATTTTCCTAAATCTTTACCCCCTGAATTCATAGCAACAAGATCAGTTCTTCGTTCTTTTAGCGACATATCGGCCATGGGAGCTAGACCTCTTTGGTTTAGTGTTGCTCTAGCATGTGATTTTGATGAGAAATTCATAAGTGACTTCTCAAGAGGCTTAAACAAAGTATCAAACTTATTAAGGGTTCCTTTAATTGGTGGCGATTTAATAAAAATAAGTCAGAAGTCTGTGACTGTCTCGGTATCTGGAGAAATAAAGAAAAACCTTCATCTTTCGAGATCTGGCGCCAAAAATAATCAAAATATTTATCTAACTGGAGAATTGGGACTTGCCAGAAAAGGTTTAGAGGAAATTAAAGAAAATTGTAATAAAAATATTTACAGAAAGAAAAATGTCAAAAGATTTATTTTTCCTAAGCTGAGGTTAGAAATTTCTAATTCCATTTCACAGTTTGCTTCATCATGCATTGATGTTTCAGATGGATTTGTTGCAGATTTGGAGAAAATTCTAATTCCCAGTAATCAAGGAGCAGTAATCCATCTTGATGAGATTCCTAGGATTGATAAGTCATCTCTCGAAGATTTTATATTTGGTGATGACCTCGAATTAATTTTCACTGCTGATAAAAAATATCATAAAAAAATTATGAAACTTTCTGATAACTCCGGAATTAATATTTCCTTGCTTGGACAAACTAAAAAAAATAGTCGAATTAAATATCTTCTCAATAATGACGAAGTACTATTTCCAAGAAAGAAAGGTTGGAACCATGGAAAAAAATAATTTTCCTAATACAAAGAATATTTTCCACTTAATTGCTATAGGTTTTGGTTCAGGACTAATTAGAATTGCTCCAGGAACTTGGGGGTCCACTGTCGCCTTAATTTTATTTATTGTTGCAGAGGCTTTTATCGATGATTTCTTACATCTATTTTTTTTCATCACTTCCTTGATAATAATATTTTTGATTTCATGCATAGTTGCTTCTAGAGATGCAGACATAAAGGATGACTCAAGAATAGTTTCTGATGAAATGGGCGGAATGCTGCTCACCTTATTCATGGTGAGTATGATTTCAGATGGAATCTTTTTTTATCTTATAGGTTTTGCACTTTTTAGAGCTTTTGACATAGCCAAGCCCTGGCCTATTTCTTACGTAGATCAAAATTTAAAAAATGGATTTGGAGTTTTTTTAGATGATCTGATTGCAGGATTTTTGAGTTTTGTTGTGTTTTTTTGTTTTTATTTATTTCTTACTTAATTTCTCTTTAATTTTGTTTACTATTTTATCCTTGTCTAATTGATAGTCTTTTCTCTGTTCAGATATCCCTCCGATTGATGGGAAATGATCAGAAATTCCAAAATTAATTGTTTTAACTTTAATATTTTCTTCTGCAATAAATTCATTGATGGCCGAACCGGCACCTCCGGCAACGACATTATCTTCAAGAGTAACGATCAGCTCAGAATGATTTGCACACTTGATAATGCACTCAGTATCTAATGGTTTGACGAATCTCATATCAATTAAATTTGCATCTAAATCTTTACTTATTTCATCTGAGAGAGACAACATAGAACCGAAACTTAAGATAGAAATTTTATTTGTCTCAGAAAATTTAATTTCTTTAGATTTTCCAATCTCAATATCTTCAAATTCATTAGGTAGATCTGTTCCTAATCCAAAGCCTTTGGGATATCTAACTGCAGCTGGGCCTTCAAAATTATAACCGGTTTCCAATAACCTCCAACATTCTTCTTCAGAGGAGGGAGTCATAATGATCAAGTTAGGAATACATCTCATGAAAGATAAATCAAATATGCCAGAATGCGTTGCCCCATCCTCGCCAACTAAACCAGCTCTATCTATGGCAATAAGGAGATCAAGGTTCTGAATTGCTACATCGTGAATTAATTGATCATATGCTCTTTGTAAGAAGGTAGAGTATATTGCTAGAACAGGCTTTTTTCCTTCGCAGGCAAGTCCGGCAGCAAAAGTCATAGCATGTTGTTCAGCGATTGCTACATCATAGAAACGCGATGGGAATTTATCCGCAAATTCAACCATCCCTGAACCTTCTTTCATAGCTGGAGTGATTGCAATAAGGGAAGGATCAACATTTGCTTTTGAATTTAGCCAAGATCCAAAAACATCTGAATATTTCATGCCAACATTTTTCTTCTTTGATGCGTTTGGATTTTCCATTTTTGTGATCGCATGGAATCCAATTGGATCGACCTCTGCGGGTTTAAATCCTTTTCCTTTTTTAGTAATTAGATGAAGAAGTTTAGGACCTGAGGTATCGTTTAAATTTCTTAAAGTTCTAATTATTTCCTTGACGTTGTGCCCATCCATGGGTCCGACATAATTAAAGCCAAGCTCTTCGAATAAAGTTCCAGGCGCAACCATGCCTTTGATATGCTCTTCAGCTTTACTAGCAAATTTTCTTGCAGAAGGAATCAATCTTAGCGCCATTTTCCCTCCTTCTCTTATTTGTGTATACCATCGACTCGACCAAATTCTTGCCAGGTAATTGGATAACCCGCCAATGTTTTTCGAAATTGACATATTGTTATCATTTAGTATTACCAGCAAATCTTTATTGAGATTGCCAGAATGGCTCAAGGCTTCAAATGCCATACCGGCAGTTAATGCACCGTCACCTATAACTGCTATAGCTTTTTCATTCGAACCTACTGTCATACCCAGTGCTGCGCTTATAGAAGTGCTTGAATGACCTACACCAAAAGTATCAAAGATGCTTTCTTCTCTTGAGGGGAAGGGATGTAAACCATTTTTTTGTCGCATGGATGACATCAAGCTTTTTCTACCAGTAATAATTTTATGAGGATAGGTCTGATGACCAACATCCCAAACTATCTTATCTTTAGGAGAATCGAAGACATAATGAAGAGCAACGGTTAGCTCTACAACACCTAATCCAGCCCCGAAATGTCCACCCGTTTGTCCAACTGTGTATAGGAGAAATTCTCTAAGTTCATCACAGAAATCTCCTAATTGATTTTCCTTTAGTTGTTTTAAGTCTGAAGGTGAATTTACTCTGTCTAGTAAAGGTGTTTCAGGGCATTTATTTGGAATGGAATCAAATATTTTCACTCTATTTTAATGTGTTCTCTCAACTATGAATTTTGATAATTTAATTAATTTTTCAGTATTGTAAGGTAGAGATTTTAAACACTGAATAGCTTCATTGCATAAAGAGTCTGCTCTTGAATTAGATTCTTCTAAACCAATTAATTTTGGGTATGTATTTTTTTTTAAATTTTCATCGGAATTTGCTGGCTTACCAAGATCTTCTGTTGATGAAGTGCAATCTAAGATATCATCTTTTATCTGAAAGGCTAGACCAATACATTCTGCAAACTTAATGAATGCTTTCAGATCATTTTCAGGTAAATCTTCCTTCAAAAGACAAGTGGCATGAACGCAGGCAGAAATTAATTTACCTGTCTTTAGAATATGAATCTTATCCAGTTCTTCTAGAGAGATATCAATGTTTTCAGATTTAATATCTCTGTTTTGCCCTTCTACCATTCCAAAGGGACCACAAGCCTTTGAAAAAATACTGATAATTTTAATTTTGGTTTTAGCAGATAAATTAGGATCATCAATGTCAGTGATTATTTCCAATGCTAGAGGTTGGATAGCATCACCAGCAAGAATAGCTGATGCTTCACCAAATTTTATGTGACAAGAAGGTTTGCCTCTTCTCAAATCATCGTTGTCCATGGCAGGCAGATCATCATGGATCAAAGAGTAACAATGAATTAGTTCTCCAGATGCTGCCATAGCATCAATGGTTTCATCTTTGAGATTTAAATTAAGGGAATCTGCAACAAGATATATTAATTGTGGTCTTATTCTTTTCCCGCCATCAAGAACAGAATAATGTATAGCCTCTGTGATATTTGAAAAATCTTTTGCAGGCAATGCTTTATTTAAAGCCTTCTCAATTCTTTTTTGATTTTTTTCCAGAAAAGAGAAATCATCAATCATTCGATATATCCTCAAAAGAAACATCTTCTCCTTCTTTAGAGGATAATTTTTTAATTTTTAACTCTGCATCCGAGAGCATTTTTTGACAAGCTTTAGTTAGAGATATGCCTTTTTCATAAGCTTCTATTGAATCTTCTAAGGATAAGTTTCCCTCTTCTAAGCTCTCGATAATTTTCTCTATTTCGCTGAGAGTAGATTCAAAATTAAGAGATTTTTTTTTACTGTTGCTGGACATTTACTTTTTTACTAAACATTTCAAATTTTGAAAAAATTTCCTTGAGCCTTGAAGGCAAAATCAGCCATGCTGGGGTCACAAAGAGAGTTAGTATAGTAGCAAAAGATAAGCCCCAGACTAAGCCAAAGGCAAGAGGTTGCCAATAAACTGCTACTCTTCCACCTAATCCAATTTCTCGTGATATAAAATCTACACCGATACTGCTTGCAAGAGGTAATAGTCCTACCACCGTAGTGAAGGAAGTAAGGAAAACGGGTCTTAACCTCTGAGCACAAGTTCTAATAAGAATATCTTTCTCTTTCAAATTAATTGAGTTACGTTTAAGAACATTATAAGTATCTACCAGAACTATATTATTGTTTACAACTATACCCGCCAAAGCTACGACAGATAATCCTGTGAACAACACACTGGTAATTGATTGTGTCAGGAATAATCCTAGTTGAACGCCCGCAGTAGACAAAATGATTGCAAAAACTATGACGAATGCTTGGTAAAAGCTATTTAGCTGAGTAACCAAAAGCATAGCCATTAAGAAAATAGAGATTATTCCAGCCAAAGCAAAAAATGATGCTGCGTCTTCAACTTCTTCTTGCTCACCACCAAAAATAAAGTTTATATTTTGGAACTCAATGTTCTCATCAATCCATTCATCTATTTGTTGAGTTACCAAGGAGGGTATGGCATTTTCAAGATAATCTGCTGTGACAGTAAACGCTCTCTCTCCATCAACTCTTCTTATAGAAGGAACATCAAATTTGGGGATAATTTCAACAAAACTGCTTAAAGGCATTAATCCTTGTCTAGTTGGAATATTTAATTGACCTAATTGATTTATACGCCTCTCAGACTCAGGGTACCTAACTCTAATTTCAACTTCATCATCAACGTCTTCGGGCCTATACTCGCCTAGCTTAAGTCCGTTTGTAAGAAATTGAACGGCTGCACCTATTTCTGTGGTTGATACGCCAAATAAAGATGCCTTCTCCTTATCTATATCCACAGACCATTCAATTTTTCTAACAGGGATAGTGGTTTTTACATTATCCACACCTTCAATAGAATTTTTCATGAATTCTTCTAAGGCAAGTGTTGCCTCGAAGACAACTTGAGAGTCTCTTCCAGAGACATCGATTTCAATGGGAGAATTAACTGGAGGACCACCTTCCTCTCTTCTTATAACAAATTTCAGTCCCGGGAAGTCTTTTTCCATATCTCTCAAACTATCCAAGACTTCATAGCCATCTCTTCCGCCCGGTAAAATATCCTCTTCCAAGAATGGCAGTTCAACCAAAAAGCCTCCGATACCATCAGAGGAACCCCTGCTTCTGGGATCGCCTACTGACTCTCCTTTCGTGTACATTGAAAGTCTCAGAATTTCAGGTATTTTAACCATCTTATTTTCAATCTGTTCCATTAATTCTAATTTTTCAGTAGCATTTAGGTTTCCCCTTGCTTCAATATTAACGCTTAAAAAGGTTGGCTCTCCATCAACAAAAAAAGTAGAGCCTGCTCCATGACGTCCTTGAAGTAAGAAAATTGTGTAAACCAATAGTATGGTAAAAAATAAAACTTGCAGAGGCCTCTCTAGGATGAAATTTAGAGTTCTTGCATAAGCACCAGTGATTCCAGGAAGTTCCGTTGGATCTCCATTTTCTAACTTTGATGTGTTTTGAATAGATTCTTGGCTTCGATTGCCGATGCTTCCAAACAAAGACCCAATTGCCGGCGTAAAAAGCAACGCATATATAAGGGAACCTCCGAGAACAGCAAAGACTGTGACGATTAAAGTTCTTAAAAAAGAGCCTGATAAAGAATCCCAGAATAATAAAGGGAAAAACGCAGCAAGAGTTGTTAGATTAGAAGCAATTACTGGCCAAAACATTCTTCTAGCTGCTAATTTGTAAGCAGTGGTTTTATCAAGGCCTTCAGCCATTTTTCGGTCGGCGAATTCGATTACAACTACTGCTCCATCTATCAACATGCCGAGCGAAATTAAAATACCAAAACAAACTAGAAAATTGAAAGAAGTTCCGTAAGCATTCAGGATAATCATCCCAAAAAAGAAGCACAATGGTATTGCCGCTCCTACCATCAAAGAAGACCGTATACCCATAGTTGCCAGGGCAACCGCCATCACCAAAACCAATGCAGTAACCACATTTCCCATAAGCTCTTTCAACATAACAGTATTCCAAGCAGTTCTATCTTCGGTTACTACTATTTCAAGAGAAGGAGGATAACGTTCAGTTTTTTCTGCTAAAAGAATATTTATTAATTCAACAGCATCAAGTTCATTAGCATCTGTTTTTTTTACAACTTCAACCGAGACAGTATTTTTTCCATTAACTTTTGCATAACTTTGTTGATCCTTATAGGACCTTCTCAGTGAAGCAACGTCTTCAATTCTGATTACCGCATTATCTCTCTTTATCAAAGGAATCTTTCTGACGTCATTAACTTCCTCAAAAATAGATGGAACTTTTACTGCAAATGTACCCGTACCTGTATTAATTATTCCAGCAGGAATAACTCTATTATTTTGTGAAATAGCGTTGTAAAAATCTTGAGCAGTAATACCAAAACTTTCCAGTCTAGTTCTATCAACTTCTACTTCTAATAAATCTTCAGGAACACCAACTACATTAGCTTCCAAAACCAAAGGTATGGCTTCAATATCAGATTGCAAATCTTTAGCGATAAAATTCAATTCTCTTTTGGAAAGTTCATTAGAAACTAAATTGACTCTCATAATCGGCACAAGAGCAAAGTTAAAGTTACTGACCGTTGGTTCTTCAGCCTCTGCGGGTAACTTAAATGCAATTTCATCTACAGCATCTCTAATATTAGTTTTGGCTGTATCAGGATCAAAATCATTTGGAAATTCAACAATAACAGTAGAAAAATTCAATCTACTGTATGACTGAACGCCTTTAACATCCTCGACTGTTAAGAGTCTTTTTTCAATAGGTCTTGAAATTAATCTTTCAGCATCTTCAGGAGAAACTCCCTCATAGAAAGTGGAAACAATTACGAAAGGAACATCAATATCAGGTTCCGAAGCATTTGGGATTTGACTATAAGAGTACATTCCTAGTGTTAAAACTAGAAACATCATTGTTAATGTGGTTCTGTAGCGATCTACAAAAAAATCAATTAATCCTTTCATTCAAGCTATCGAATCTTGTATCTAAGGCAATTCCAACTTTTTCACCCTGTGAAACATAATCCTGACCAACTGTGATGATGGTTGAAATAGTCTCTAGGCCAGTAATCCATGCTCCTACACCAGTATCCTCAATAATATCGACCTCTTTAAAAGCCACGAGACCATCGGTATCGATCGTCCTAATTCCTAAATTTCCTCGGTTATCCAGCCTGAGAATGGACACCGGAACCAAATGAGCAATTCTTTCTGTACCTTTGAGGGATACCTCAGCTGTCATACCATCCTTTATATCTAATTCTGGATTAGGAACAGATATCTCGACTCTGAATGTTCTAGTAAGTGGATTCGCTGATGAAGAAATAAATTTAACTTCACCCTCAAAGACTTTTCCATTATTTAATTCAACTTTTGCTAAAGAATCTAGAGAGATTTCTGACATATCATTTTCAGAAATTTCTGCAGAAATGAGAATTGGATTTAGATCTAAAACTGTAGCGCAAATGCCTTGTCTTGGTAAGAAGTCACCTACATCAAGATCTATTCTATCTACTATTCCATCAAAAGGCGCCTTAACAGAGGCAAAATCTAGATCTTGGAAAGCTCGCTCGTATCTTGCTTTTGCTGCTTGAAGTTGACTGTTTGAATAGAGACCCTCATCAAAAAGTTTTTTGGCAGTTTCGTAATTCAAAGAAGCTTCTTTTGCCACTTCGTCCTTGTCTCCAACAAAGATTTGACATATTGGACTGCCTTTTTTGACAAATTGACCTTGTGCGACTGGAAGGCCAATTACTTGACCGGATGTTTCTGCTCTAAGTTGAACATTTTTGTCTGCTTCTGCTGAGCCTTTTAGGATTATATTTCTTGAAAAAGGTTGTGCTGATTGTTTCATCACTCTAACAGTCGTCTCTTCTAAAACTATCTGCTTAGTTGGTATTTCATTCTCAACAAAAAATCCGGAAATCATCCATATAGAAGCAAAAAATAGGAATATTCCAGCAGATTGAAGATTTGATACTGAAAGGATGGATTTTAAGATTGAGCTCAAAAATTTCATTTATTTAATATGGAGACGAAAAGGATTATATCAACTTAGCCAAATAATATACGCTTTTTATCTTATGGCAGTTTATATGTCAATTATCAATATGAATGCTTTTCTTTTAATTTATCAAGGAGTTGAATTTGTTCTTGTTGAGATAAATTTGTTTTTCTTTCCTCTGTTATATTCAGCCCTGGAAGATAAAAATTACTTGCATCGCTAAGATAATCTTTTATGGAATCGGACATAAGAGATTGAAACTTTTCAAAACCTATTTTCTCTTCTGAGCGTCTTAGATCGGCCCAACCAAAATTTTTAGCTGTTTCATATACTAAAGGATGTGACCATTTGAAATTTTCAGGATCATCTGATCCTAAGCAAGCCTCAGCAAAAGCAGATTCAATAGATTTAATTCCTTCTTTTTTTAAATAATGGTTTTTAATTCCTTCTAGAGTTTGACTTAACGACGGAAGAAATTTTGATTTTGAAGTTAATTCATCAATTGCTTCAAATATCAAATCCAGAGAGAATATTTCTAACTTTTTTAGCCATAATTGTTTTGCTAAATTTAAACTAACTTCATCCTTAAAAGCTTTATGAAATTGATTGTGATAGGTGATTTCCAATTGAGCAAAAATTAGATTAACCAACTCTATGTGGTTATTAGGAATTTTTATTTTTTCGCCCATTCAGTGTTAGCAAGCCTTTCCAATATATTGGAACTTTTTTTTGAATCCTTTTCCCAGGAGTTTTTTACAAAGTTTATAAATTTATTATTCCAATTTGTAGAAATTTCTCCTGCATCAATCCAATAAAGTCTAAATTCAGGTAATTTTGATTCTATAAATTCTACGGGAATATTTGTTACTTCCAATACTTTCATGCAATCCTCACTGGGGGACCAATTTTTTGACAAAGGAAGATTTTCTTTGCCACTTTCGAGCTTAAAGCTCTTTTTAGCCCATTGTTTTTTTACATGATTTAAAAAAGTAGAATTCCAAGAATTGGATTTAATTCTTTTCTCTTTCCAAAATAAGATAAATTCTGGCAGAAGGCTCTCAAAGAAAGAATCATTTATGTCTAGACTTTTGAGAATAGATATTGCATCTTCAGAAGGCCGCCAGTTGCTATCTATTAGAACTTTTTTCGATTCTTGATATTCAATTTTTTCCTTTTCCCTCCAATTTTTTAAGGCATATTGAAGAAATTTTGACTCCTTTAAATGTGGCTTTAAATCTTTTCCTTTCCAAAATAAATTAAAACTTGGTAACTGATCTCCTAAGAAATCCTCTTCAATTCCTAAATTGCATGCTTGCTTAACCAAATCTTCACTTGGATAAAAATTCATAGTCTCATCTGGCTCGGACGAATTGTTTTTTGTAGGAATAATCTTGAAAAGGCCTAAATTGTTTAGTTTTTTATAAGAATTTTCTATTTGCGAAACATCAAGGAACCCTAACTCATTCTTCAAAGCATCCAAGGAAAAGTTTTTTGGATTATTTTGAAAAAAATCTAGAATTATTGCTTCAATAATTCCAAGAGATTCAGCAATTTCTTTTGAGAACGAGTACTTCTTTTCAGACATTTATGCTGAAACCTTGATATTCTGTCTTCGATTTTTGACAGCACTTGAAAGCAAGTTCAGCATAATTTCTGTATCTTCCCAACCCACACAAGCATCGGTGATACTTTGTCCGTATTCAAGCTTATCTTTTTTATCAGAGCTTTGGTTTCCCTCAATTAAATTGCTTTCAATCATAACCCCAATGATATTTTTAGATCCAGATGATATTTGGTTACAAAGGTCTTGATTTACTATTAACTGTTTTTTGAATTGTTTGCTGCTATTACCATGACTCATATCAACCATGACGGAATCTATCAGTCCATTTTCATTAAGTATTTTTGATGTTTCTTTTATATCTTTGTCTTTGTAATTGGGTTCGCTTCCTCCTCTAAGGATTACATGACAATCTTGATTGCCCGCCGAGTTGAAGATAGCTGACTTACCCTCTTTGGTGATTGAGAGGAAGATATGTGAATGACTAGCAGCCTTTAAAGCATCAACAGCTACTTTGACTGAGCCATTTGTACTATTTTTAAAGCCAACAGGACAAGACAAACCTGAGGCTAATTCTCTATGAATCTGACTCTCAGTGGTTCTAGCTCCAATGGCCCCCCAAGTTATTAAATCAGAGATATATTGCGGAGTGATAATATCGAGATATTCCGTTCCCGCAGGCAATCCTAATTCGTTTATTTCTATAAGAAGTTTCCTGGCTGTTTTCAGTCCTTTATTGATATTGAAACTGTTATCAATGTCTGGATCATTTATCAAACCTTTCCATCCAATTGTGGTTCTAGGTTTTTCAAAATAAACCCTCATCACTATTTTGAGTTCTTTCGATAAAGCATCAGCAAGTGGCTTTAATTTTTTTGCATATTCTATTGCAGCCTTTGGGTCATGAATTGAACAAGGACCTACTACAACTAACAAACGGTCATCTTCTTGCTTTAGAATTGAGGAAAGTTCATTTCTTGATTCGTAAACCAGCTTTGATGCTTTTGAAGACAGCGGTAACTTGTCAATTAGCTTGATTGGAGGTGTGACCTCCAAAAGCCCTTTAATCCTAGTATTGTCTGTTAAATATTGCATAATCTTTTAAGTGAAAGCATTTTATATATAATCTCTTCAATTTAAAGGTTTTAATCTAAATATACAGTGAAAATTTCTCTAGTACAGGAAAATCCCGTTGTTGGTGACATAGAAGGAAATACTTCTATAGCAAGAGATTATATTTTGAAATTTGAATCATCTGGTTCAGATCTTATTGTATTTAGTGAGCTCTTTATTACAGGCTATCCTCCTGAAGATTTATTATTGAGAGAGGATTTTCTTATTTCTGCACAAAAAAGTGTTGAAAATTTGTCATCAATAATAAAAAAATCAAAAGTTTTAATTGGACTACCAACTTGGAAAGAAGGCAAAAGATACAATTCTGCTGCTTTAGTCGATAAGTCTGGAATCATTCAAATCTATGATAAACATGTTCTTCCAAACTACATCGAATTCGATGAAAAGAGATATTTTTCAAATGGTAGCTCCAAGAATTTTTTTCAATTTGACGATCTCAAAGTAGGACTTTCAATTTGCGAAGACATTTGGGATGAAGGATTTATAGATTTGCAAAAAGAAAATAATTTGGACCTTCTCATAAATCTGAGTGCTTCACCATTTACTACCAACAAGAAAGAAGAGAGAGGCAATGTTTTTGCCAAGATCTCAGAAAAATTAAACATTCCTTTGATTTACGTAAATCAAACTGGCGGGCAAGATGAACTGGTTTTTGATGGCACGTCCTCGGTAGTCAATAAGCAAGGGGATGTGACTATTGAACTTAAAAGCTTTGCAACTGACTCTATTCAATTTAATCATGAAGAAATAAACAAAAGTTCAATCAAAGAAAAAACATCTAACAGATTGAAAGATCTTTACGATTCATTAGTTCTGGCTACTAAAGACTACGTAGAAAAAAATAATTTCAAAGGAGTGCTAATTGGTTCATCTGGTGGCATTGACTCTGCTTTGACAGCAACGATTGCAACAGATGCGCTTGGTTCAGATAAAGTTAGAACGATTATGATGCCTTTTAAATATACTGCAGATATAAGCATCAATGATGCTGCACTTTTGGCAAATAATTTAAAAATTAATCATCAAGAAATCCCAATAGAGATGGTTTATGACGCTCATATGAGCAAGCTCTCTGAAATTTTTAACAATAAAAAAATTGATAAAACCGAAGAAAATTTGCAGTCAAGAATCAGAGGAGTGACTTTGATGGCAATTTCAAATAAAGACGGTTTATTAGTTCTCACAACAGGAAATAAAAGTGAAACTGCAGTTGGCTACTCGACGTTATACGGCGACACTGCAGGAGGATTTGCAGTTTTAAAAGATGTGTCAAAGACATTAGTTTATGAACTATCAAAATATAGGAATGGATTAAATAAAGTAATTCCTGAAAGAATTATTACAAGACCTCCAAGCGCTGAACTAGCTCCAGATCAGAAAGATTCTGATTCGCTGCCAGATTATGAAATATTGGATCCAATAATAGAACTTTACGTAGAAAAAGATTTTTCCGTAAAAGAGATAATTCAAGAAGGTTTTGATAAAAAGACTGTAGAAAAAATAATTGGACTCATTGATTTTAATGAGTACAAAAGAAGACAGGCTCCATTGGGAGTGAAAATATCCGATAGAAATTTTGACAAGGGTAGAAGATATCCTATTACCAATTCATGGAAACCCAACATATAGGGTTATTATTAGAAAAAATCACTACATTTTGTGCTTTTGAAGGCAATTGAGCTATAATTCGCTCAAAACAGCTGTGGATACAATAAAAGACATCAATAAAGCTGAACAACAAGAATTGCCTCTAAAATTGCAAGGCGAGAATATATCTGACCTTCCCGAAGATTTATACATCCCACCTAATTCTCTAAGAATATTTTTAGATTCATTTGAAGGCCCGTTAGACCTCCTTTTATATTTTATTAAAAAGCAGAACCTTGATATTGCCAACATAGATGTTTCTTTGATTACTGATCAATATATTTCATACATAAACCTAATGGAAGAACTTCAGTTTGATTTGGCTGGTGAATACCTAGTCATGTCTGCTTATCTTGCAGAAATAAAATCAAGGATTTTGCTTCCTTCACTATCTGAAGATGATGAGATAGAAGACGATCCGAGATCAGAATTAATTAGAAGACTTCAAGAATACGAGAGATATAAAAAAGCATCTGAAAGCTTAAATGATATTCCGATGGTAAACAGAGATTTTTATCTCGCTAGTGCAGCAAAACCTGAATTTGAAGCATCAAAAGAAAAACCAAAAATTACCGGAGAAGACTTAGTGCTTATTTTTAATGAGCTTAAAGAAAGAATAAGTCTTAACAAAAGTCATGTTATTGATTTCGAAGAACTTTCTACAAGAGAAAGGATGACCGAAATTCTTGAATTACTCCAAAAAAGTGACTTGATAGCTTTCAATGATTTGATAAAGAAGTCAGAAGGAAAGATGGGCGTTGCAGTTGTCTTGTTAGCAATCATGGAGTTGCTTAAAGATTCACTAATTAAAGGGATTCAAAACGAACCTTTCGGAAAAATCCATCTTTCAAAAAAAATTACAGGCGTCCACTAAATGAATACGATCAAACTTTCAAAAATTATTGAGGCGATACTTCTATCGTCTGGCAGACCTTTAAGCGAAAAAGAGATCACTAACCTATTCGACGAAGAAGAAAAACCATCTCATTCAGAATTTAAGGACGCTTTAGATTTGATTGAGCAAAATTCTCAAAATAATTCTTTTACTTTATCTAGGGTTGCAAGTGGATTTAGACTTCAGGTTGATCAAGTTTACGCTCCTTACATTGCTAAAATTTGGCAAGAGAAGAATCAAAGATATTCCAGAGCGTTAATGGAGACGATAACTTTGATAGCCTACAAGCAGCCCATAACAAGAAGTGAGATAGAGGAAGTTAGAGGAGTCTCAGTGAGCAGTAATTTAATTAAGAATTTATTTGAAAAGGGATGGATTAAAGTTGTCGGTTTTAGAGATGTTCCAGGAAAACCAAGTTTGCTAGGGACTACAAAAGAGTTTCTTGATGACTTAGGGCTCAAGAAACTATCGGATTTGCCTTCTTTACCTGAAATAAATATTTCTTCTGAATCTACCATCCCATTACCTTTGGAGGATCCAGACCAAAATTCCATTGAGGGAAATGAGATAATCCAGTGAAAGAAAGAATCCAAAAGGTTCTTTCCGATTCAGGCATTGCATCTCGACGACAGATAGAAAAGTTCATTCAAGAAAAAAGAATCTTTGTTGGCGATAGACTCGCCAAGCTTGGAGAGAAAATTTCTAGAGATGATCAAATTTTCCTTGATGGAAAAAAAATTACTCTTAATGTTAATAATAAGTTAAGAATATTAGCTTTAAACAAACCTGAAGGGTTTGAATGCACAAGATCAGAAAAAAGCCCTAAGAAAAAAATATTTGATTTGTTGCCACCTGAAAAAAACTTCAGATGGATATCAGTAGGTAGATTGGACTTAAACACCTCAGGCCTTCTTTTGCTTACAAATAATGGGCAAGTTGCCAATCAACTGATGCATCCCTCATCAATGCTTGATAGAGAATACATTGCTCGTATAAGGGGAGAAGTTGAACCGGCTGATATAGACAAATTAAAAAAAGGTATTCAAATAGATGGAAAAAGAATGAAATTCAATGATTTAGTTGAAGGCAGGATAACTAAATCCCACTCTTGGTTTGCTCTTGTTATACAAGAGGGAAAAAATAGAGAAGTCAGAAAGTTATGGAATGCATTAGGCTATGAAGTAAGTCGCCTCAAGAGAGTAAGATACGCAAATATTTTTTTACCCTCTACGTTAAAGCAGGGCTCCTATAAGGAACTGAGCCAAAAAGAAATTGATAACTTAATCAAGAATCTCTCTTAGGGATTTAATATAAACAACATCGTTTAAATCCTCATCTTTAATGGAGTTATTATGATAGCCATATTTTGCAAATATAAATGAGGTTTTCGCACGTTTTGATGCCTCAAAATCTTTGAAATGGTCTCCAAAAAAAAGAGTATTTTCAGGAGAACAATTTAACTTCTTCATGGCTAAATTTATACCGCTTGGATCGGGTTTTCGTCTGTTCTCAACATCTTCTGGAGAGATAACTATATCTGCCATTTCATCCCATTTATAAAAATTTGAGATTTTATCAGTGAGGAATTTAGGTTTATTTGTAACTATTCCCCACTTTTTATTATTATCTTTAATGAATCTTATTAGTTCTTCAAAGCCTCCAAATGTTTTGGAGTCAGTACATATTTTTTCGTACTCCTCAATAAGTTCTTTCCTTAGAATTTCGAAATTGGCATCATTATCTGAAATTGAGAATCCAAGTGAAATCAAAGCTCCAGCACCCTCAGAAACAATTTGTCTTACAGATGAAAATTCTTTTTCAATTAACTCCTTTTGCTGAAGCAAAACATTAAGAGACAGATGAAATTCTTTAGCAGTGTCCAGAATGGTGCCATCCAAATCAAAGAGGTACAGGTCTATATCACTGTGGTTTATGAGCATGAACTAAATAGTTAACTGTAACATCATCACCTAACCAATAGTTTCCTGAAAGTGGGTTGTAACTCATTCCAATGATTTCTTTAACTTCTAAACCCGACCTTGTCATAAAACCATGAAGTTCTGATGGTTTTATGAACTTGTAAAAATCATGAGTGCCTTTGGGTAATAAATTAAGAATGTATTCAGCACCAATAATTGCAAAAAGAAAGGATTTTGGATTTCTATTGATAGTTGAAAAAAACACTTCGCCGCCCGGTTTGCATAAATCTGAGCAAGTCTTAACGAGCAATTCAGGATCGGGAACATGTTCTATAGCTTCAAGACAAGAAACGATATCAAAAGCTTTCTTTTCAACAAGCAGGCTTTCAGCTTCTCCAAGAATATAGCTTATGTCTTTGTTGCTTTTTGAAGCATGAAGTTTCGCTGTTTCTATTGCGACTTCTGATATATCAACTCCTGTGACTTGCGCTCCAAAATCGTACAAAGCTTCTGTTAATAATCCGCCTCCACAAGCAACATCAAGAACCTCTAAATTATTTACGTTTTTTTTGTCATTAATATAATTTGAACGTAGAGGATTAATTTTATGTAGAGGTGCAAATTTTCCAGAAGGATCCCACCACTCTTCTGCTATTTTATTGAACTTATCTTTTTCTGCTTGATCGATATTCATATTTCTGACAATCTGAGTTCAGTATATTGAATTACATTGTAAAAAAAAGTTAAAGCTTCATTTATATTAAGCTTAATACTTTGTTTAAAATTAATTCTTATTTTTATTTAAAACTTGAAATGAAAATATTCTTTCCAAAAGAATCTGAAAAAGAAACGAGATCTGCCCTGGATCTTGCTTCTGCTAAGAGGTTGATCGATCTTGGAATAGAAGTTTCGTTTGAATCAGGCGTCACTCAAAAGATAGATATCGCAGATCAAGATTTAGAAGATATAGGATGCAAAAACGAATCTAGATCAGAGGGTTTATCTAATTCAGAAATTATTTCCTCAGTAAATCATTTGCCTTTATCAGACTTGGATTCAGTTTCTGAAAATACTTTAACTATAAGTTTTCTTGATGTGTTCAATGAGAAAGAATTTTTAGAGAAGCTAAAACAAAGAAAGATCGTTTCTATCAGTATGGAATTAATTCCAAGAATCACAAGAGCTCAAAAAATGGATGCATTATCATCTCAAGCTAATTTAGCAGGGTATTCAGCAGTAATGTTGGCCTCATCTGAAATGAATAAAGCAATGCCAATGATGATGACAGCTGCAGGAACAATTTCTCCCGCAAGAGTTTTTGTAATTGGTGTTGGAGTTGCAGGACTTCAAGCTATGGCAACTGCAAAAAGACTTGGAGCTCGCGTTGAAGCATTTGATACCAGACCAGCAGTTGAAGAACAAGTGAAGTCTTTAGGAGCAAGATTTATAAAAATAGATATCGGTGAAACTGAAGAGACTGATCAAGGCTATGCGAAAGAATTAACGGAGAAACAATTAGAGTTACAAAGAGAAGGAATGAAAAAGGTTTGTGGATACTCAGATATTGTAATAACCACGGCACAAGTTTTTGGAAAGCCAGCTCCCAGAATTTTATCTGGAGATATGATCTCCAGCATGCAACCTGGAAGCGTCATTGTTGATATGGCTGTTACCTCAGGTGGAAATGTCGAAGGTTCTGTCTTGGGTGAGACTGTGGAAAAAAATGGGGTGAAAATAATAGGACATGAAAATCTTCCAGGTTATGTTCCAGAACATTCCACTCAAGTATATGCAAGCAATATCTATAATTTAATTGAAGAGTTTTGGGATAAAGATGCAAAAAAACTCGAATTAGATGAATCAGATGAAATTTTAAAAAGCTGCATAGTCACAAAAGATGGTAATTTCATATCAGAAATTCTAAGGAGTTAATTTAATGGAAATGATGCTGCTACTGTTTGTCCTTGTCCTTTCAATATTTTTGGGTTTTGAGCTCATTAATAAGGTTCCATCTACTCTTCACACTCCTTTGATGTCAGGTGCTAATGCAATTTCTGGAATAACCCTTGTTGGAGCAATATTATCTTCGGGGGGCGACTCTTCAAGCATTACTATTGCCTTAGGCACAATAGCTGTTTTCTTGGCAAGTCTCAATGTTGTTGGCGGATATCTAGTTACAAATAGAATGCTTAGAATGTTTAAGAAAAAATGATTTTAGAAGCCTTTCAGAATAATACTTTTATCAACCTAAGTTACATCTTAGCTTCTGTCTTATTTATATTTGGTTTAAAAATGTTGAGCTCACCCGATACTGCTCAAAGAGGAAATTTTGTATCTTCTTTAGGGATGCTTCTTGCTGTTGTTGTGACTTTATTAAGCAAAGAAATAGTTTCATTTCAATTTATCTTGATAGGTCTTATTGGAGGCGGGGCAGTTGGAGCAATTGCCGCAATAAGAATAAAAATGACATCAATGCCCGAATTAGTTGCTTTATTGAATGGTTTCGGTGGAGCATCAAGCCTTCTGGTTGCCTCTGCAGAATTATTTGCTTTAACAACTTCTAATCTAGTTGCAATGATTGCAATAGGAATAGCAACTATCATCGGAGGGGTAACTTTCTCAGGAAGCTTAATAGCGTTTGGGAAACTTTCAGAAATTATGCCCGGCAAACCTTATTTGTTTATCGGTCAAAAAATCCTCACTGGATTAGTAATTTTATTACTTCTTCTATTACTTTTTCAGTTTTGTTCGGGTATTTTCTTTGCTGAAATTCTTTTTGGTTTTGATTGGATTAACGCGCAATATGCATTAATTCTTCTAATAGTATTATCTCTTTTACTAGGAATTTTATTAGCCATACCTATAGGTGGTGCTGATATGCCTGTAATCATTGCTCTTCTTAACAGTTATTCTGGCCTTGCTGCATGTGCAGCAGGTTTTGTAATAGGGAACAATGTATTGATTGTTGCTGGTTCATTAGTAGGGGCGAGCGGATTGATCCTTACTAATATAATGTGTAAGGCAATGAACAGATCATTGCTTAATGTTCTTTTTGGAGGTTTTGGTGCGACTGACTCCTCCTCGTCTTCGGGTGAAGGAAAGGTTCAAGGTGATGTAAAGCCTATCAACATTGCAGATTCATACCTCATATTAGAGGCTGCTTCATCGGTTCTTATCGTTCCTGGTTATGGGATGGCTGTTTCTCAAGCACAACACTCTGTAAGGGAGTTAGGAGAGTTGCTTCAAGATAATGGTTGTGAAGTTAAGTATGCAATTCATCCAGTTGCTGGCAGGATGCCAGGACACATGAATGTACTCTTAGCAGAAGCAAATGTTTCATACGATGTTCTTGTTGAGCCTCAAGATGTAAATCCTATTATGGATACCATAGATGTATGCATTGTCATTGGTGCAAATGATGTTGTGAATCCTGATGCTAGAGAGGACGAATCAAGCCCTATATATGGCATGCCCGTCATAGAGGTTGATAGAGCTAAAACAGTCTTTGTCCTAAAAAGATCCATGGCTTCTGGTTTCGCAGGAATAGAAAATAGTTTATTTTTTAAACAAAATACTCGTATGCTTTTTGGTGATGCAAAAGAGTCTGTAAGTGGCTTAGTTTCTGAGTTTAAGTCATAAAATAAACCCCTAAAAATACGACAGAAATGCTATAATTTACTTAGTATTTTGAGCTTATTTTCTATTGATTTTTCTGAGTATCATTTCATTGAATGACAGACATTTTTGACGATAAAGATTCCACTATAAGTATTGAGGAAGAGCTCAAATCTTCCTATATGGATTACGCAATGAGCGTAATTGTAGGAAGAGCATTGCCTGATGCTAGAGATGGGCTTAAGCCAGTTCATAGAAGAACATTATTTGCCATGAATGTAGAAGGCAATGATTGGAATAGGGCTTATAAAAAGTCAGCAAGAATAGTTGGAAACGTCATAGGTAAATATCATCCTCATGGAGACGCTGCCGTCTATCACACGCTTGTTAGAATGGCGCAAGACTTTGCTCTTCGTTATACCTTAGTTGATGGCCAAGGAAATTTTGGATCTATGGATGGAGATCCGCCAGCAGCAATGAGATATACCGAAGTCAGACTTTCAAAAATTGCTCATGAACTACTTGCAGATTTAAATAAAGATACAGTTAATTTTGTGGAAAATTATGACGGCACTGAGTTAATGCCCGAAGTTCTTCCAACAAAAATCCCAAATCTTCTTGTTAACGGCTCTTCTGGAATTGCAGTAGGCATGGCTACAAACATGCTTCCTCATAATTTAACTGAGTCTATAGAAGCATGCTTGTTGCTTATTGATAATCCGGATGCTGATATTGATTCGCTTTTAGAGATTATTCCTGGTCCAGATTTTCCAACCGGTGGGTTCATTAATGGAAGAGCTGGCCTGATAGAAGCAGCAAAAACTGGCAAGGGCAGAGTCTATCTCAGAGCAAAAGCCGATATAGAAACTGATAAGAAAGATCGTAGCAAAATCATAGTTTCTGAAATTCCTTACCAAGTAGATAAATCAAGATTGGTAGAGAAAATTGCTGAACTTTCCAAAGAAAAAAGAATTGAGGGAATTTCTGAAATAAGAGACGAATCTAATAAAGATGGCGTCAGAATAGTAATTGAAATTAGATCTGGTCAATCTCCAGAAGTTATTCTTAATAACTTATATGCTCTTACTCCTTTAGAAAATGTTTACGGTATCAATAACGTAGCATTAATAAACAACGTCCCAAAACTTTTAAATTTAAAACAAATTCTTGAAGTATTTATTGATCATAGGAAAGAGGTAGTAACCAGAAGAACCAAATTTGATCTAGAAAAAGCAAAAAACAGATCTCATGTTCTCGAGGGTCTTACCGTAGCTTTAGAAAATATAGATCCTGTTATAGATCTGATTAAAAAATCAAAGGATGGACAAGAAGCTAAGAAAAAATTGTTATCAAAATCATGGAAAGCCTCTAATGTGGTTAAGCTTCTAAAAGCATCTGGCGCTGATATATCCGGAAGTAAAAAAAATGATTTTGGATTGTCCGGGAATAAATACCAACTATCGGATCATCAGGCACATGCAATATTAGATCTCAGACTTCAAAGACTTACTGGACTTGAACAGGAATCATTAAAAGAAGAGTATGCTGAAATATTAGATCAGATAAAAAAATTACAAGAAATTCTTTCTGATAAAAATAAGCTCATAAGCGTTATCAAAAAAGAGCTAAATGAGATTAAAGAAGAGTATGGAGACACTAGAAAGACTCCTATCGAGGATAAGTTAGATCTAACAGATGAGGATTTGATCAAGCAGGAAGATATGGTTGTGACTATCTCCCACTTAGGCTATGCAAAAACTCAGTCTCTTGAAGTTTACAGATCTCAACGAAGAGGCGGTGTAGGTAAAACGGCTGCATCTGTTAAAGATGAGGATTTTGTAGAGCAGCTTATAGTTGCAAATACTCATTCAACTCTTTTATGTTTTTCTAATTTAGGCAAAGTGTATTGGCTTAAGGTTTATCAAATCCCTGCAGCATCAAGAGTTGCTAAAGGTAGGCCGCTAATAAACTTAATAAATTTAGATGAAGGGGAGAGAATAACAAGTTTATTGAATGTTGAATCGTTTGAAGAGCCAGGATTTGTTTTTATGGCAACGAAAAAAGGCGTGGTAAAGAAAACTTCTTTAGATGAATTTAAAAGACAATGGAAAGTTGGAAAAAAAGCTATAAAACTTGATCCTGATGATGAATTAGTAGGCTCAACTTTAACCAATGGAGAAAAATTCATCATGCTAGTTTCTCAATCTGGTAAAGCAGTTTTTTTTGATGAAAAGGAAGCAAGATCAATGGGAAGGGCTGCTAGGGGAGTTAAAGGAATCAATTTAGGGAAAGATGATCAGGTCATATCTCTTCTTGTTCCCGAGAAAGAAAATACAATCTTCACTGTTTCTGAAAACGGTTATGGGAAAAGAACAAACGTCGATGACTTCAGAAAAACTAGGAGAGGAGCAAAAGGTGTTATCGCAATGCAAACCTCCGATAGGAATGGATTACTTATTGGCGCAAACCAGGTTATCGAAGACCAAGAAATAATGTTGATAAGTAACAAAGGTACCTTAGTCAGAACTAAAGTTGATCAAATTAACGTTATCGGAAGAAATACTCAAGGAGTAACTGTTATAAAACTTAAAGACTCAGAAAAGCTTGTGGGACTAGCTTCTATAATTGAAGATACAGATGACTAGGGCATTTAATTTTTGTGCAGGTCCAGCTGCTCTTCCTGAAGAAGTCTTGAAGGAGTTACAAGAAGAAACTTTAGATTATAAAAATCATGGTTTAGCGGTTATGGAAATGAGCCATAGAAGTAAAGAGTTTGTATCCATAGCGGAGCAAGCAAAACATGATTTCATTGATTTATTATCTATACCTGATGAGTACGATGTTTTATTTATTCAAGGAGGCGCCAGTCTACAATTTTCAATGATTCCAATGAATCTCGGAAATAAGAACCAAAAAGTAGATTATTTAGAAGTCGGATCGTGGTCTAAAAAAGCTATAGCTGAAGCTAAGAAATTTCATGACGTTAATATAGCCGCATCTTCAAAAGATATTTCATTTAAAAAATATCCTTCAATAAATGATTGGAATATTTCAGATGATTCCTCCTACATTCATATGGTGATGAATGAGACAATTGAAGGAGTTGCTTGCAGGTCGTTAGATAATTTACCAGAAAAAGTAATAGTTTCGGACTGTTCTTCCAACATACTCTCTGAACCACTAGATGTAAAAAAGTTTGGACTCATTTATGCGGGCGCTCAAAAAAATATTGGCCCAGCTGGGTTAGCAATTGTAATTATTCGAAAAGACTTAATTCAAAAAAGAGATGATCTTCCCGCTTTAATGAGTTATCAGACATATGCAGATTCAGAATCAATGTACAACACGCCTCCAACATTTGCTTGGTATCTTTCAGGTAAAGTTTTTTCTTGGCTAAAAAGGAATGGTGGTCTTAAATCAATTGAAGAAACTAATCTGAGAAAAGCAAAAAAACTATATGATTACATAGACAACAGTGACTTTTACTACAACGATGTATCTATCGAGAGTAGGTCAATCATGAATGTTCCATTCTTATTGAATGATGATTCCCTAAATGATTCATTTCTCAAAGATAGCGAAAAGGAAGGTTTACTGAATCTTGCTGGTCATAGATCAGTTGGAGGGATGAGAGCTAGCATATACAATGCTGTGCCAGAAGAAGCTATAGATGCTCTAGTTTCTTTTATGGATGTATTTGCAAATAAGTATGGCTAACTCAAAATTAGAAAAATCATTAGGTTTAATTCGTAAGAAAATTGATTTAATTGATGACCAAATGCTCTCTTTACTTGAAGATAGGGTCTCTTTGGTTATTGATGCTGAGAATTTAAAAAAAAATACATCGAAAGGCCCTTTTTATCGTCCAGATAGAGAGAAAGAAATTATTAGGCGTTTACAATCTTTGAATAACTCCCCGCTAGAGGATAATAAAATCCGAACAATTTTTCAGGATATTATATCGGCCTGTTTTTCAACAGCATTTGAAATTAAGGTTGCATATTTGGGGCCTGAAGGTTCATTTTCAGAAAAAGCTGCAAAAAAACATTTCGGGTCTTCTACAAATTTTGTTTCCTGCGGATCTATCCGAGAAATTATAGATTCAGTTGAAGATAATTCAGAATATTACGGCGTTTTGCCAATTGAAAACTCAACTGAAGGCCTTGTTAATTCGACTTTAGATGAAATCATTGAAAGTAATCTTAAGGTTTGCAGCGAGATAAGCATTCCAATTAATTTAAGTCTTTTATCAAAGAAAAACATTGCTCTTTCAAGTATTAAAACTATCTTTGCGCACAGTCAGGCTTTTGCACAGTCCCAATCTTGGTTGAATAAAAACTTACCCAAAGTTATAAAAAAAGATGCGACAAGTAATTCTCAAGGAGTAATGCAGTCAAAAAGAACAAATTATTCCGCTGCTATAGCCTCTATTGAGGCTGCAAAAAAGTATGACATGAAAGTATTAAAACGAAATATTCAAGATTATAAAAATAATAAAACAAGATTTATCATTGTCGGAAATCATGACGTCTCAGCTACAAAAGAGGATAAAACTAGCGTAAGTATAATAACAAAAAATAAGTCTGGAGCACTTTCAGATATTTTAGAAAAGTTTAAAGAACAAAAAATCAATCTTACAAACATTCAATCGAGACCAACCAAAAAGAACAACTGGGAGTATATGTTTTTTATAGAATTGGACGGACACAAGACTGATAAGAATGTAGACATTGCCTTAAAAAAAATATCACGACTTTCACTAAATTTAAAAGTTTTGGGATCCTATCCCAAAGGAATTTAATGAAAAAGACTTTTCCCGAAGATAGAGTAAATCTCGGCGTAAATAAGATAACTCCTTATCAACCTGGAAAATCATCCGATAGCTTAAACATAAGCAAAGAAAAGCTGATAAAGCTTGCAAGCAACGAGAATCCTATAGGTCCTAGTAAGTTAGCTACCAAAGCAATTAGTCATATTGTTGAAGAAGGGCATAGATATCCTGATGGAAATGGCACAAAACTAAAACAAGAAATCTCAAAGTTAGAAGGAGTTCCACTTGATAGCATTACGTTAGGAAACGGATCCAATGATTTGATTGAGTTTTCAGCCAGAGCTTTTTTAACGAATGGAGATAATGCACTTTATTTTAAGCATGGATTTGCAATATATCCCCTTGCCATCCTAGCTACAGGAGCAGATTTAAGAGAGTTGCCTGTGACTGAGAATTATCATCAAGACTTAACTTCGGTAATTAATTTCGTTGATAAAAAATCTAAAGTAGTTTTCATAGCATCGCCAAATAATCCTACAGGATCAGCGAATACATTTTCTGAAATTGAAGCAATGTTAAATGATTTACCGAATGATTTAATTGTCTTTCTCGATCAGGCTTACTTTGAATATATTGAAGATGAACAATACAAATTACCTTTTGATTTAATCGATAAGTATCAAAATTTGATAATTTCCAGGAGTTTTTCAAAGGCTCACGGTCTTGCGGCTTATAGACTTGGTTACAGCATATCATCTCAAAAAATCGCAGATTATTTAAATCGTGTTAGACAGCCATTCAATGTAAGTTCTTTTGCTCTTGAGGCGGGTATTGCATCTTTAAATGATATGGAGCATTTAAGAAAATCTGTCGATTTAAACCAAAGAGAAAAAAATAAATTAATGCAATTCTTTAAAAAAGAAAATATTGAATATCTGCCCACTCAGGGTAATTTCTTTTCTTTTAGTTTGGATACAGATTCTGATGAAACCTTTGAAGCCTTTTTAAATGAAGGAATCATATTAAGATCACTCAAATCATACAATATGGATAGATTTGTAAGAGTAAGCATTGGTCAAGAATTTGAAAACGATGCTTTTATTGAAGCTGCAAAAAAGATTAAAGGTTCAAGGAATTGAAAGAACAAATACTAATATTCGGCTTAGGTCATATTGGAGGATCAATAGCTAAATCTCTTTGCAAACAAGGAATTAAAGTCTATGCAGAGGATTTGAGTAAAAAAACAATCACATATGCAATAAAAAATAAAATTATTAAAGGAACATTCTCAAATTTAGACCTTTCAAAACCCTATTCAGTTATTTTCTCAACTCCGCCAATTGTTACCAATAAATTAGTTAACGAAAATAAAGATCTCATTAAAAATGCTGTGTTATTTACTGAGACATCTAGCTCTAAAAATAAGATAAAAAAGAATGCTTTCATCAACAAAATTGAGAATGCTATTCTTTCACATCCAATTGCAGGGAACGAAGGAAGTGGGATAGATGCATCTGACATAAAACTTTTTGAAAACAAAATTTGCATTCTTTCTCCGTTGAAAATGACGTCAAAAAATTCAATTACAAAGGCCCAAAAATTATGGGGATCTTTAGGCTCTAATTGCATAAAAATGGACTTAAACTCTCACGACAAAATATTAGCAGCTACAAGCCATTTACCTCATGTAATTAGCTTTAGCTTAATGAGATATATCGAAAAATCCTCAAATATAAAGAATAAAGTCCTTATGGGAGGTGGACTAAAAGACTTCACTAGAATTTCTTCAAGTGACCCAGAAATGTGGAGTGATATTTTTGATCTAAATAAAAAGGAAATCTTAAAGTCAATAAAAGGTTTTAAGAAAGAATTAGAGGTAATGGAAAAAAATATCTTAAGTAGCCGCTCTAAAACTAAAAACTTAATTGCTGAATCCAATAAGGCAAGAAAAAAAATTATTGATTGAATGACTACATCATTAAAGTCATCAAAGAAAAATAATCTTTCAGGAGAGGTTGTTATTCCAGGTGATAAATCAATCTCGCACAGAGCAATCGTATTTGGACTTTTAAGCAAAGGAAAAACGCAAATTCACGGCTCACAAAATAGTGAAGATGTTCATAATTCGCTTAACGTAGCTAGATTTCTTGGAATCAAAACCAAAGTTAAAAGCTCCGTTATTTTTCTTGATTCTCCTGGCATAGAAGGTTTGTCTGCTCCAACAAAAGATCTTTATTTTGGTAACTCCGGAACAGGTATGAGACTTTTTGCAGGATTCTTGAGCTCGTTAAACTTTTCATCCACATTGACCGGTGACGCCTCTCTTTCAAATCGGCCTATGATGAGAATCATTGACCCTTTGCAAAAAATGGGAGCAAAAATTTCCGCGACTAATAAAGAAAATCCTCCTCTTAAGATTAGTCCGTCAACTGGTTTAATAGGTATTACCTACAAAATGCCAATTGCAAGTGCTCAAGTAAAGTCCTCAATTTTATTAGCAGGATTAAACGCTGAAGGTAAAACTCAGGTACAAGAAAAATATCCAACCAGAGACCATACAGAAAGGATGATGAAAACTTTTGAAGCTAATATTTCATTTTCAAAAGGGATTGTAGAAATTGAAAAGAGTGATTTAAAAACTCCAGGGCAGATTGAAGTTCCTGGGGATTTCTCATCAGCAGCCTTTTTCATAGGTGCATGCTTAATTTCAGAAAATTCTGAAATAAAAATTAAAAATGTTGGAATAAATAACACTAGAAAAGCTTTTCTTGACTGTCTTTTAGATATGAATGCAAATATTGATCTTGCAAATATTAGACAATTAGGAAATGAAGAAGTTGCTGATTTAGTCATAAAGTCATCGGATTTACTCCCTGCAAAAATAATGGAAGATATCGTTCCTAATTTAATTGATGAGCTCCCATTATTTTTTTTAATTGCAAGCTTGATAGATGGAGAATCAGAATTTAATGGTTTATCAGAATTGAAGCACAAAGAGAGCGATAGACTTTCAATCATGATCAATAACCTTCAAAAACTAGATGTTGAAGTTCAATTAAATGAGGATAGTCTAAAAATAATTGGCAAAAAGGATAGAATTTTTTCTGATGAAGTATTTGATTCGCATGGGGATCATAGAATTGCGATGACAATGTTAGTAGCAGGGCTGAGATCTACTGAAGGTTTAACAATCACTAATCTCGAGTGTATCAATACTTCTTTCCCAGAATTCATCGATCAAGCAAAAACGTTGGGATTCAGTTTCAAAAATGGATAATTTAATAACGATTGACGGCCCAGGCGGCTCTGGAAAGGGAACAGTAGCTAAGTTGTTAGCAGCGAAACTAGGATGGAATATCCTAGATAGCGGAGCTCTGTATAGGTTAATAGCGCTGATTTCTGAGAATATTAAAGAAACTGATCCAGACTCAATTGGAATAGAACTTAAAGATAAGAACATCTTTTTTAAGCTCATAGGAGATCAATACCATCTTTTTTTTGATGGCAAGGATGTAACAGATACCATTAGAAGAGAAGAGATAGGGATAAAAGCTTCAGACCTGGCACATAACCAAAATATTCGAGACCTTATTAAAGATACTCAAAGGTCCTTTTACGATCCAAATACAGGCTTAATTGCAGACGGAAGAGATATGGGATCGGTAGTTTTTCCTGAAGCTAAGATAAAAATTTATTTAGATGCATCTATCGAAGAGAGAGCAAAAAGACGTCAAATTCAGTTGAAAGAAAAGGGTATGGAGGTTAACATGCGCAACCTTATCTCAAGCTTAGAAGATAGAGACTTAAAGGATAAAAATAGAGATGTATCTCCTCTTTTGATTCCGGAAGGCGCAAAAGTGATTGATTCCACAAATCTATCAATAGATGAGGTATTAAATAAAATAATGGATTTAGTTTAAATTATGGAACAAGCAAACTTCGGAAAACTTCTAGACGAAAGTCTATCGACATTAGATTTTCAAATAGGAACTATCATTACCGGAGTAATAGTAGATCTGAAACCTGACTGGGTTACTGTTCACGTGGGTTTAAAATCAGAGCCGGTTCTCGCCAGAAGTGAATTTTTAGCAGACGAATCTGATAAGGAACTTGAGATAGGAGACGAAGTAAAAGTAACTTTAGAGGCTGTTGAAGACGGTTATGGTGAGACCAGGGTATCAAGATTGCGTGCAATGCACGATGAAAGTTGGCTAAATTTAGAAGAATCACTCAAAACAGGTTCAATAGTCAAAGGATACATATCTGGCAAAGTTAGAGGCGGAATGACCGTAGACGTAGCAGGAGTAAGAGCTTTTCTGCCTGGTTCTCTCGTCGATTCAAAACAACTTGAAAGTTTTGATCACTTAGAAAAAACTTTTCAAGACTTTAAGGTTATCAAACTAGACAAAGACAAGTCTAATGTAGTTCTATCCAGAAAAGCTGTTCAGGAAGATATTAATTCTGAGGAAAGAGAGAAGCTATTTGCAACTATTGAAGAAGGTTCAACTATTGAAGGTATCGTTAAAAATCTCACAGATTATGGAGCCTTTATTGATCTGGGAGGTATTGATGGTCTCCTTCACATTACAGACATTACATGGAAAAGAATTAATCACCCTTCAGAGGTACTTAATATAGGTGATCAACTTAATTTAAAAGTCACAAATTTTGATAAGGAGAAATCAAGAATTTCTTTAGGATTGAAGCAAATGTCTTCAGATCCCTGGGAGACAATCGAAACCCTTTATCCAGTCAATTCAGTACATAAGGCCAAAGTTTCAACTCTTACAGATTATGGTTTCTTTGCTGAGCTTGATAAGGATACTGAAGGTCTGGTGCATGTTTCTGAAATCGATTGGACCAACAAAAACATCCATCCATCTAAGGTTGTTTCCCCAGGAGATGAGATAGATGTGATGGTTTTAGAGCTTGACTTAGAAAAAAGAAGAATTTCCTTAGGAATGAAGCAATGTCAGGAAAATCCTTGGCTGATTTTCTCCGAAAACAATTCTGTAGGAGATACTGTAAACGGTTCTGTTAAATCTATAACTGACTTTGGAATGTTTGTTGGTCTTGACGGTGATATTGATGGTTTAGTTCATCTTTCAGATTTGTCTTGGACAGAAGCAGAAGAAAATGCGGTTCAAAAATTTCAAAAAGGCCAAGATGTTCAAGCTCTTATTTTGGCTATGGATCCATTAAAAGAGAGGATATCTTTAGGTATTAAACAACTAGAAGATGATCCAGTTGAAAACTTTATTAAAGATCACCCTAAAGGAACTTCTGTTTCAGGAGTAATTTCAAATATTGAGGAGGAGATTTTAAAATTAACCGTAAAAGAAAGTATTTCTGTTTTAATGAGAAAAAGAGACTTTATAGAAGATGAAAGCTCTACACTTGAAGAAGGCAATGAAATAAGCTTTTTAATTTCAAATATAGATAGAAAAGAAAGAAAAATCTGGGGTTCTATGAAAGCACTTGAAAAAAGTAAAGAAAAAGAAATTTTGAAAGAAAACGAAATAAAAAATAAAGAAATTGAAGAGAGCTCTAAATCTTCAATTGGTGACCTCATTAAAGAGGAGCTTGAAGACAAGTAATTTATGCAAAAATCGGATCTTCTTGAAAAACTAACTACCCAAAATACTACTTTTTCTTCCGCCGATTCAAAAATTGCTCTTGATTCTCTAATTGATCATCTATCAAACCTTCTTTCTGAAAAGCATAGAATTGAAATAAGAGGCTTTGGGGCTTTTTCAGTCAGAGAGAGAAATCCAATCAGAGGAAGAAACCCAAAATCTGGAAAAGCAATAGAACTAGATAGTAGATCTTTAATTTACTTCAGACCTTCAAAGCTGATCAAAAATAGAATAAATAAATTGACCTCATAACTGATATAATTTTCAAAGTTTCTTAAATGGAAAAATTTATCAAGCAGGGGCAAATAATAGTTGGATTAGATTTTGATAATTCGCAAAGTGCTCTTGAAATAACTAAATTCCTGAATCCTGAAAATTACAAAGTAAAGGTTGGAAACCAACTTTTTACAGCATGTGGGCCACAAATACTAGAAGATCTAAAAAAGCAAGGTTTTGATATTTTTTTAGATTTAAAATATCACGACACACCAAATACAGTTGAGAAAGCTGTCTTAGAAGCCTGCAAACAGCAAGTATGGATGACTAATATTCATCTTTCAGGAGGGCAGAACATGATTGAGGCTGCGGTCAATGCAAAAAACTCAATTTCATCTGAAATTCTTTTAATAGGAGTTACCGTTTTAACAAGTCTCGATCAAAAAGATTTATCTTATATTGGAGTTAGCAACGATCTGAGGGATCAAATTATCTCTCTTATTAATTTAGGAAAAAGGGGAGGAATAGATGGAATCGTTTGTTCTCCCAATGATCTTGCTTATTTAAATAAGGAAGAAATGGATTCTTTTATAACTGTTTGCCCGGGAATAAGAGTTAAAGCAGAGAGCGGAGGTCAAAAAAGAACTTCAACTATTCATGATGCCATTAATATGGGCGCAGACTACCTGGTAGTGGCTAGAGAAATAATTTCATCCTCAGATCCTCTTAAAGTAATTAATGAAATTGATTCATACTTTATTTAAGAGAAATTTATTAATTTTTCTTTTTTTTATTTCTTTAATCAGTTTTTCAAGCTTATCTGTTTCAAAACATAATGCGGTTGTTGTAACAAGACATCACTTAGCAACTGAAGTTGGTTCAAAAATACTCCTAGACGGTGGAAATGCTTTTGATGCGGCTGTATCGGTTGCTTTCGCTTTAGCAGTTGTAAATCCCTCTGCAGGAAATATTGGTGGTGGAGGTTTTGCCTTACTTTACGATGCAAATAAGAAAACTATTGAATCCATAGACTATAGGGAAAGAGCTCCAATTAAAGCTAAAGAAAATATGTTTCTCGATGAAAATGGAAATGTTATAAAAGGTTTAAGCACATCATCTTTTCTTGCTTCTGGTATTCCCGGTACAGTTGATGGAATGTTTAAAATCCATAAAAAATATGGTTCTCTCCCAATAAAGCAATTAATTTCACCTGCCATAGATCTGGCCGAAAAGGGATTTATACTATCTAAATTTCAAGCAGAATACTTTAATAGTAATAGAGATAAATTTTCAAAAAATCCTAATACAAAAAAAGTTTTTGTAAGAGAAAATTTATGGAAGAAAGGTGATCTCTTCCTACAAGAAGACCTAGCAAAAACATTAAAAAGAATATCAAAGTTTGGCAGAGATGAATTTTATTCAGGTGAGACTGCAAAAAAAATCATTAAATACTTTCAAAAAAATGGGGGAATTTTTACAGAGAAGGATTTTATGAATTATCAATCATCATTTAAGCCTCCTCTTTGCTCAACTTTTATTAACTACAAGGTATGTTCGATGTCTCTTCCAAGTTCAGGTGGCATTGTTCTTTCACAAACATTAAATATTCTCGAAAATTTCAATTTAACTTCATATGAGCATAATTCCCTTGAATACAATAGGCTCTTGACAGAGGCTATGAGATTTTCATTTGCAGATAGGTCAGAATTTTTGGGAGATGGAAATTTTAATAATTTTGATATCAAAAGACTAACTTCAAAGAAATACGCAAAATCCCTTTCACGAATTATTAAAAACTCTGAAAGTAAAATCTTGATTGATACTCCAGGTGAGTATTTAAATGAAAGTGAAGAAACAACTCATTTCTCAATAATTGATTCAAGAGGAAACGCTGTTTCAAATACTTATACATTAAATACAGCATATGGCTCTGGAATAATTGCAAAAGGAACTGGAATTCTTATGAATAATGAAATGGATGATTTTTCAATAAAACCTGGCTTTCCAAATTTTTTTGGACTGGTAGGATCTGAAGCAAATAAGGTTGAATCTAGAAAAGCTCCTCTTTCATCAATGACGCCAACTATAGTATTCCAAGAAGGGATACCTTATCTTATTACTGGATCTCCTGGAGGATCAACAATCATATCCACCGTTCTTCAACTTTTATTGAATATATTAATTTTTGATATGAAGCTTGATGAAGCATCTATCGCTAAAAGAATTCATCATCAATGGAAGCCAGATATTTTGTTTATAGAGAAGGATAAAAATATTAAAAATATAAACCAGATAGGTTTTGATAAAGTTTATAGAGAAAGAATTGGGGAATCACACTCTATACTTTTCAATAAGGAAAATTATGAGGGCTTTGCCGACTTAAGAAGACCAGATGGAAGAGCAATATCAGTACACTAAAACAAAAGAAATTTTCTCAAAGGAAAAGGATCTACCAAAACTTCCAGGAGTTTATAAATTTTATGATGAGTACAATAAGATTCTTTATGTTGGCAAAGCAAAAAATCTTTCAAACAGACTTAAGTCTTATCTTTCACTATCAAAGGATAGAAAGAAAAATGAATTAATTAATAAGATAAAGTTTTTAGAAATATTTCTAACTAAAACAGAAAGCGATGCTTTGCTTCTCGAGCAAAACTTAATTAGAAAATTAAAACCTCCTTTCAATGTTCAGTTTAGAGATGATAAATCTTTTCCAGCTATCTATTTTTCATCTAATCACGATTTTCCAGGAATTTATTTAACCAGAAACAAAAAACTTAATGGGATAAAGCTAGGACCTTACGCAAATGTAACGGCAGCAAGGCAATCCATGGAACTAACAAGAACATTGTTTGGCGTAAGAAATTGTTCGGATATGGTTTTTAAAAATCGCACAAGACCATGCATACAACATCAAATAGGTAAATGTTCAGCTCCGTGCGTCGGAAAAATATCACAGAAAAATTATCTTGAAGAGATTAATTCAGCAATAAAATTTATTGAGGGAAAGGATAAATCTTTTCTTGATGTTCTTTATAGCAAAATGGATAAATACGCTTCCTTGAAAGAATTTGAGAGAGCTGCCATTTTCAGAGATAAAATCAAGGCTTATAGAGATATCCAAAAAGATCAGTCCGTTTTTACCATTTATGATAAGGCGATCGTGATGACAAAGAAATCAAATGATTTTGTAAACTGCATTTCAATATTAGAAATTAAAGATGGTTGGCTGATCAATTCTGAGAACTATTTTTCTAAGAAAGATATTCTCATATCAGATGAAGAACTGATGGAAAGTTTCCTTTCAAAGATTTTAATAGAAAAAAACTTGGAAAATCTTACTTTGTTGTCAGATTTTAAATTTAAAAACTTAAAAACACAGTTAAGAGATAAAAAGATCTACTTGGAGAAAAAGAACTTCAAAAATAAAAAAATTTTTGAGCTATCTCTCATACAATCAGATGACGGCCTACAACGTCAATACAATTATCCTTGGATATTAGATGGGCTTTCATCTATTGAAGATAAAACCGGCTCAAAAATAAATTGGATTGAAGGTTTCGATGTCAGTCATTTATCAGGTAAAAATGTCACCGCATCATGTGTGGTATTTGATAAAGATGGACCCCAAAAAAAACAGTATCGAACTTTTAATATAAAAATTAATAAAAATGATGATTATCTAGCTATGAAAGAAGTTTTATCTAGGAGATTTAAGAGACTTGAAAGAGATGGTAATAACTTTCCTGATCTAGTTGTTATAGATGGCGGCAAGGGACAACTTTCTTCAGCAATGAAAGAAATTGAAAAATATGAGGATTGTAATACAAAAATATTTTCACTAGTCAAAGGCCCAGGTAGAAATTCTAAATATGATGACGTTCTCTATTTTTCAGATGGAAAGATAATTAGAATAGACTTGGAAAATGAAGGCAAACGCCTTCTTCAATTTATTAGAGATGAATCTCATAGATTTGCTTTATCACGGAGTAAAAAAAGAAGAAAAAATGTCTCTCAATCAACTCTTGATGAAATTAAAGGTATTGGAAAAAGAAATAAAAGGGACCTTCTTAGACATTTTGGAGGCATAAAATCTCTGAAGGAGGCTAGTGAAGAGCAGATAAAATCTATTGAGGGAATAGGATCAACAAAGGCAAAAGCTATATATGATTTTTTTAACAGACAATAATATTTGAACCTTTAATCATTTGGCCTAATAATAAGGTAACTGTCGAACTTAAATAGGAAATCATATTAATGCTCCCAAATTTTATTTCCCTATCAAGAGTAATATTAATTTTACCAATCATTTATCTGTTAATGTCAGGTAATAATTATTTGGCTTTAGTAATTTTTTTTATTGCTAGTTTTACAGATTTTCTTGACGGTTTTCTGGCCAGAAAGACAAATAATGAAACTATTTTGGGGTCAAACTTAGATCTTTTAGCAGATAAAATATTTGTTTGCGTATTATTAATTTTTATCTCGTTTCATTTCGATAATTTTATTTTTTTAATAATGACTTTATTAATTTTAATAAGAGAATTTACAGTGAATATGATTCGACAGTATTTCTTAGAATTAGGAGAGAAGAATAGATCTAAGGTAAATTTTTTTGGTAAATTTAAAACTTTTTTTCAATTTTTATCTATTGGAGTTTCAATTATTTTCCTTGATTCTCAATATAGTAAATTAGCTGAGTTTTTAATTATTCTTTCGGCATTATTTGCTTGGCTGTCTTTGCTAAATTATATCTATGCGAAAGAGTAGTAACATACAATTCATTGATCTCACTCTAACTAAGCCATCTAAAAAAAGAACTTTGGATGGGATTTCAAATTTGATTAATAAAAAGAATTTTATTGGCGGGCAAGAGGTAGAAAGATTTCAAAAGAACTTCCAAGATTTCAATGACAGCAAGTATTGTTTAGGTGTTGGCAATGGAACAGATGCTATTGAAATTGCTCTTGAAAGCCTCGGCCTACCAAAGAAATCTGAAATCATAGTGCCAAATTTTACTTTTCTATCCCCCGCAGAAGCAGTAATAAGAGGAGGCTACAAACTTGTCTTAGCAGATATAGACTTAAAGGACTTCAATGTTTCTATAGAGTCAATTAAATCTTTAATTTCTAAAAAAACCAGCGCAATAATTATTGTTCATTTATTCGGAAATCCATGCAATATGTCAGAAATCCTTAAATTAACAAAGAAATACAATATCAAACTGATAGAAGACTGTTCTCAGGCGCATGGTGCAGAATTTAAAGGAAAAAAGGTTGGAAATTTTGGTGATATTGGCACATTTAGCTTCTATCCAACAAAAAACTTAGGTGCTTTTGGCGATTCTGGAGCCATTGTGACAAATAAAAAAAATTTATATGAGAAAGCAAAAAAAATTGCAAATCATGGACGAATAGATACTTATGATCATATTTTGGCTGGAAGGAACTCAAGAATAGACTCAATTCAGGCTTTTGTTTTAAATGAAAAAATCAAAAGTCTTAATAAAAATAATCAATTAAGAATAAAACAAGCAAAGTTATTTCTAAAAAAAATAAAAGCTGAAAAAATTAGGTTGATTGAATTAAATTCAAATCAGCATTCAGTTTTCCATCAATTTCCAATTTTGTTAGAAAAAAGAAATTTATTGGCTCAACACCTAAAAAATCTGGGCATTAATACAGGTGTATATTATCCAAAACCCTTATCAAAAATGAGTGCTTTTAAAAACCTAGTAAGCACAAACAAAATTCATAGTGAAAATTCAGAATTTGCAGCTAAAAATATTTTAAGTATTCCTATAGGTCCACATTTGAGCATAAAAGATTCAGAATATATCTCTAATGCTATACAATCTTTTGAAAATTAATTGGCTGAGTGGCAGAGTGGTTATGCAGCGGACTGCAAATCCGTGTACGCCGGTTCGATTCCGACCTCAGCCTCCACATAAATGGTAAAAAAAGTCTTAATTTCTGGCTCATCAGGTTTTGTGGGGTTCCATATCTCTAAATTGCTTTTAGATTCTAATTATCAAGTAACCGGTATTGATTCAATGAATAATTACTATGATACAAAATTAAAAAAGCTAAGGTTAAAAAAACTGCAGGGTTTCAAGAGATTCAATTTTCACAAAAATGATTTAAGTAATTTTAACTCTGTTTCTCAAATATTTAAAAAGGAAAAACCAGATATAGTAATTCACCTTGCTGCTCAAGCAGGAGTTCGTTTTTCAAAAATTAACCCTAAATCATATGTTGATTCTAATTTGACAGCTTTTTCAAACATAATAGAAAACGTTAGATACTCTAAAATAAAATTAATTTATGCTTCTAGCAGTTCTGTTTACGGAAAACAAAAAAAATTTCCCCTTGCTGAAGATATTCAGCTAAATCCTCAGTCATTTTATGGCTTAACAAAAAAATTTAACGAGGATATTGCTGATTTTTATAGCAAAGAATTTAATTTAGGAATAATAGGACTAAGATTTTTCACTGTTTACGGACCATTTGGAAGACCAGATATGGCCTATTTTAAATTTAGCAAAAATATATCTAATGACTTGCCCATTACTGTTTATAACAATGCTCTTATGAGTAGAGATATGACATATATAGATGATATTTGTGACGGAATTTTAAAAAGTACTGATTTTGAATGTCTAGATCATCAAGTTTTTAATTTAGGTAATAATAAACCCATTAAATTAGCGAGAATGATATCTTTCATAGAAAATTATTTTGGTAAAAAAGCAATTTTAAAATTTGAAAATTCTGAAGATGAGGTTCAGAAAACTTTGGCAGACCTTACAAAGTCCCGAGAAATTTTAAAATATGAGCCTGAAACTTTATTTGAAGACGGAATGACAAATTTTTTAAGTTGGTACTCAACCTACAAAGACAAATGACATGAAAAAAATTAAATTAGGAATTATAGGGCATGGTTTTGTGGGTCAGGCAACCGATCATGGTTTTTCCAAAGTAAGAGATAAATTTATTGTAGATCCAAGATATGGAACCACGATTGAAGAATTAAAAAAATTTAAACCAGACTTCATTTTTATCTGCGTCCCCACTCCTATGAAAAAAGATGGAAGCCAAGACCCGTCCATTGTTAATAATGTTTTCAAAGAGTTAGAAAATAACTTTAATGGAATTCCAAAAATACTTAAAAGCACAATTTTACCAGACCTATTAAACAAGCTAACTAATGATCAAGATTCCATTGTTTATAATCCAGAATTTCTTAGAGAGAAACATGCTAATGAGGACTTTATTAATTCTCCATTTGTTATCCTTGGGGGAGAAAAATCAACATGTAAAGAAGTTGAACTTTTATATAGAAATTTCTCATCTTGCTTAACTAAAAAATATTTTAACGTGGATATGGAAACTGCTTCACTAATCAAATATTCAATAAACTCTTTTCTAGCTACGAAGGTTTTGTTTTTTAATGGAATAAAAGATATTTTTGATGAGCTAGATACAAAGGAAAATTGGGTTGATTTTATAAACATTCTTTCATTAGATGAAAGGATAGGAAATTCTCATATGTCAGTGCCAGGCCATGATGGAAAAAGAGGTTTTGGAGGAGCTTGTTTTACAAAAGATACAGCTGCATTGATAAATTATTCTGATTCAATTAGTAAAAAATTCGAATTACTTCAAAAAGTAGTATCTTTGAATAATTCTCTAAGAAAGTCTTACAAAAGTTTAGATAAAAGGGAAAAGGATCAAAACGTTAATTATGATTTTTCCAATGATTGAAGTTTTCTATGTTTATTAAATGAATATTTTAGTTACTGGAGGATTGGGATATATAGGAAGTCACTTGTCTCTTGCTTTAGATAAAAAGGGTTACAAGGTAAAAATAATTGATAAAGAAATAGAAAATAAAAAATCCCTAGAAAAAAAAATTTTAAAATTTTCTTCAAATATAACAATTCATTATTGCAATATTGGACATTCTGATGAGTTAGATAATTTTTTTGATCAGAATAATATTGATTTTATATTTCACTTTGCGGGTTTAAAGTCTGTTCCAGAGTCTCATAAATTTCCAGAGAAATATTATGAAACTAACGTAAAAGGAACAGAAAAATTGCTGAATGCTTTTAGTAAAAAAAATAAGAATCTTAAAAGATTTGTTTTTAGTAGCAGTGCTAGTGTTTATGGGAAACCAATATATCTTCCGTTAGATGAAAATCATTCTCTTCAGCCATTAAGCCCTTATGGCGAATCAAAAGTATTAGCAGAAGAAATACTAAAAAAAACATTTAAACATAAGGATTCATGGAGCGTTTTATGTCTTAGATATTTCAATCCAGTCGGTGATAAATTAAATCATTTTTATAAAGAAAAAAAGCCTGCCTACTTGAAAAATCTTTTTGAAAATATTTTGGATGTTATTGAAGGAAAAAAGCAAAAACTTAAGATCTATGGACAAGATTATAAAACTCCGGACAAAACTTGCATAAGAGATTTTATACATATAGACGATCTTATTTCAGGACATATTTCAGCTATGACTTACATGCTAAAGCAAGATTCACCCTTATGGGATGTTTTCAATTTAGGCACTGGCTCTGGTTATAGCGTTCTAGAAACACTCAGAACTTTTGAAAATATCTATTCTACAAGTATTCAATATGAATACTTTGGAAGGAGAAAAGGAGATATTGCAATTTCATATTCAAACCCTTCTAAAGCAAAAGATATTCTTAAATGGAAATCTTCATATGGATTAGAGGAAATGGTTAAATCAATTAAGGGTTAGCTCTTTGACGTATTCTGCTATTGCAAGTGAACTTGTAACGCCAGGACTTTCAATACCCTGAAGATTTATTAAACCTTTTATACCATGATCATTACAATCGGAAATTATGAAATCCTTCATTTTCTCACCCTTTCTTTGGACTTTTGGTCTAATGCCCGTGTAATCTGGATGAAGTTTATTTGGATCTAAGTTTTTCCAATATGACTTAATTTCTTTGACGAATTTTGATTTAAGAGTTTCATCAAAAGAATAGTCAACTTCTGAAACCCAAGACAAATCTGGTCCAAATCTAAGCTGCCCCGATAAATCAAATCCAACATGAATACCCAGAGAAGATTCATTGTGTATTGGATAAATTAGTTTCTTAAATGGATTTTTGCCAGAATATTTAAAATAATGCCCTTTGGCTAAATTTATTTTATGTACATGTCGTTTATCTAAAAAACTCATTTTTTTTGATATATTTTCTGAATCTAATCCTGAACAATTGATAAGAAATTTAGATTCAACTATAAAATTTTCATGAGAGGAGCAATGAATAATGAATACATCATTTTTCCTTTCAACTTTTTCACATTTTGTTCTGAAAGAAATCATTCCAGAATTATGTTGGATGTCACCTTCAAGAGCTGTCAAAAGTTCTGGAACATCAATAATTCCTGTATTTGGAGAAAAAAGACCAGCACAGACAGATAAATCACTTTCGCTGGATTCAATTTCTTCCTTTGTAACTTTTAATATTTCTACACCATTTTTTATGCCTTGGTCATAAATAAAGTCCAACTTTTCAAAGTCAGATTTTGAACAAGCAACTATATATTTTCCAATTCTTTTATGATCTATCCTTTTTTTTGAAGCATATTCATATAAAAGTGCATTACCTTCAACGCATAGTCTTGCTTTTAAGGTGTCATCAGGATAATACATTCCAGCATGAATAACTCCGGAGTTTCTCGAAGAAGTTGATTCACCAGATCTTTCTTCTTTCTCAACAATCAAAACAGACAATCCTGCTTCAGAGAAACATCTTCCAACAGCTAGACCTACAACCCCAGCACCAATAATCACTAAATCAAATATTTTTCACCTACAGAATTTAGAAATAAAATAAAAAAATTTCTTTTAAAAATAAGAGTTATTTTATGTATTATAGCTCATCGAATTAGTTACCTGACTCCTATTTGCCCAGGTGGTGGAATTGGTAGACACAAGGGACTTAAAATCCCTCGAAGGCAACTTCGTGCCGGTTCAAGTCCGGCCCTGGGTACCAAATGATGAAGAAAATTTTACATATAGCCGATACAAATTCAATAGATATTCCTGGAGGAATTGAAACAGTTATCAGAAACTGCCTTCATTATCCTCCTGCTGGATACGAAGGCGAATTTATAAATTCAAATAAACTTAAGAGCTTTTTATTATTTGGAAAGGTTATTCCCAGCAAAAGCAAGATTTTTCAAGTTATCAAAGAAAATTCCCCTGATGTAATTCACTTTCATGGCTCAACACCTTTTATTTGGTTGTCCATTCAAATGATAAAAAGATTAAATTTAAAAATCGCTCTTACTCCTTTTTTTCATAAACCACGATATACAAGCAAACCATTCTTATCATTCTTAAACATGATCTTTTTGAAATTAATTATATCCTCTAGGGTAAAGGTACATTTTTGTAGTAATTTTGAGAGAAACTATTTTAATAAAACAAGCGATAACAACACCTTTATTTTTCCGCCTTTTTTTATCTCTAATGAAAAACTAGAGATGAATAATAAACAAGATATATTGTTTGTGGGCAGAGATGATAAACATAAGGGCCTTTTTGAGTTTATTGAAGTTTCAAAAAATTTTCCTAAGCAAAATTTTGTTGCTGTAACAAAACCAAGGAACAAAATTGATCATATTAAAAATCTTCAAATTCAATCAAATGTCTCAGATTATGAATTAGACATTATTTACGAAAAAACCAAAGTGCTAATTTTTCCTTCAGCATACGAATCTTTTGGCGGCGTATTTTTAGAAGCCTTGTCAAAAGGTTGTATGGTCATTTGTTCTAATATGATTTTGGGTACTGAATTCTTCTCCAAGAATGAAAATCTACATTTTTATAAATATTCCGCAAATAAAACTGAGAATGTAAAACAAATAAATTGCCTTTTAGATAAAATTATTACTAAAAAGCTATCTTTTAAGAAATATGGTAATGATGATGCAAATAGGAACTCAATTAAAATAATTGAGCACATTAACTCTTATAATTCTTTATACGCATAAAATGAAATTTTTGGTAACTGGAAGCTCTGGCTTCATAGGAAAAAGCTTTTATAATTTTCTTCAGAAAAAATATGGACCTGAAAACGTTTTATTTGCAGATAAAAATAGTGGCTGCAATTTAACAATTCAAGATGAAGTAGAAAATCTACCAGATGTTGATTATGTGATTCACCTTGCTGCTCATAATGGAACAAAGCACTTTTATGACTCTCCCTTATCGGTCATTGAAAACTCATCTGTACCTACGATAAATCTTTTAAAAAGATATTCTGGAAGAGTAAAGTGTTTCATTTATGCTTCAACCTGTGAAATTTATGCTGATGCAACTGAACTGGGGCTTGCAGATATTCCTACTAAGGAAGATGCACCCATTGTGTTTAAAAATTCTCAAAATTTGAGATGGAGTTATGCCGCATCAAAATATTTAGGAGAGTTGGCAGTTCTTGCATCGAAAAAGGAAAATAATCAGGACTATATTATATTGAGGTATCATAATGTTTATGGTGAAAGTCAGGTAGATCATTTTATCCCTGAATTTGCTGAAAGGGCTTTAACTGGTGATTTTTCTTTGCATGGCTGGGAAAATACTAGGTCTTTTTGTTACATAGATGATGCCATAAGAGCCTCTTATGAATTAATTTTCTGTAATAAAGCTCTAAATAAAATAATCCACTTAGGCAATGATGAAGAAATTAGTATCAAAGACATTGCAACTAAAATTTTAGATATTATGAAATTAGATGGGGAACTAATTTTGAAAGATGCTCCAGAAGGAAGCGTGTCTAGAAGATGTCCTGACATATCTTTGATGAAAAAGCTTATACAATACAAACCAGAGTTTTCTTTGGAAGAAGGTCTAAAATTAACTTTAAAAAAATTTTTATGAAAGTTGGAATTATTGGCTCTGCTGGAGTAGTTGGAAGTGCTTGTAAAGAGGGCTTTCAAGAAGTTGGAAATGAAGTTTTTGAACACGATTTAGTCTTAAACACTTCTTTAGATGCAGTTTTAGAAACAGAAGTAGTTTATATTACTGTTCCGAGTCCTTCACTTGAGGATGGTTCTTGCGATGTGAGTATCGTAGAAAGTGTTATTCAGGAGTTGGAAATTAAAGATTATTCTGGAGTAATCGCCATAAAAAGTACTGTAGAGCCTGGAACTACACAAAAATTCATAGAAAGTTATTCAAATAGAATCTGTTTTGTTCCAGAATTCCTCAAAGAAAGAAGCGCAAAAGAAGATTTTATAAATCATGGAACGCTTATTATAGGAAGTTCTGATGAAGAGATCATAAAAATAATTTCAAAAAGTCATGGAAGCTTGCCTGAGAAGATCTTTTCAGTAATGCCAACAGAAGCAGAGATGATAAAGTATTTTCATAATGTTTTTAATGCAATGAGAATAGTGTTTGCCAATGAAATTTACGAGATATGCAAGTATGAATCTATAGATTATGAAAATGTTCTTTTGGGTGCTTTAGAAAGAAATGAATATTCTGACAGTTATTTAAAAGTTAACGATGAATTGAGAGGTTATGCAGGAGTTTGTCTTCCCAAAGATACCAAAGCGCTTGCTGCATATTGCAAGAAAAAGATGCTTCCTTTAGAAATTTTTAAGCAAATTCATGAGTCTAACGAAAAACTTAAAAAAACAGTTTTTAAGAATATGAGAGAATCCTGAAACCTAATTTATCATTTGTTCGGCCAATTTAAATTATAAAACTGTGAAAAAACTTTTATTTTTTTTTAAATATAATTTTCTTCCTAAAAATTTTAAGAAGGCCTTTCAAATCTACCCTTTTATAGCTAGGTTAAGATTCATATTAAGTGCATTTTTAAAAAACAAACAAACTATTAAACTTGAAAATTTTGAACTTAAAATCAATCTAATTGATCACCCAAGTAGAATCTTATATTCCTACTTAGATAATTATGAGTTCGAAACTATTCTTCTTTGCAAAAATATTCTTAATAAAGGTGATATTGCAATCGATATCGGAGCAAATGTTGGGTACTTTTCTTCAATATTTAATTTATCTGTTGGCGAAAACGGAATAGTCCATTCTTTTGAGCCCAATCCAGAAGTTAATGAATTACTCCAAGAAAATCTGGAAAATTTTTCTTCTTCTAGAGTTCATAAACTATTTGTTTCAAATATTGATGAAGAAATTCAATACACTAGCCCAAATCTTATGGCTGAGAGAAAATTAATAAATACTGTGTCAATAAATAATTTTTTGAATGAGAAAAGAGTTGACCTTATAAAGATAGATATAGATGGCTTAGATTTTCTTGCTCTTAAGGGATGTTCAAAATATTTAGAAAATGTGCACAAACCAAATATTATAATAGAAATTGGAGAGAACTCAGAAAGAGAACACAATATTCACTATAATGAGATTTTTAATTACCTTGAAGGTTTAAGTTACAAACCGTTTAATGCTGACATAACTATGACACCCTTTGACTTAAATACAATTAAAAAAAATGATGTAATTAATGTTTATTTTAAGCCGTCTCAAAATTGAAAATAATTGACCTAGATCAACTTAAAACACAAGTTGAAATTGAGAAAAAAAAATCAAAGTCTGTAGGTCTTTGTCATGGAGTTTTTGATCTACTTCACCTTGGTCATATTAAATATCTTCAAGAGGCAAAAACAAAATGTGACAAATTAATTGTAACTATTACACCAGACGAGTATGTAAATAAAGGTCCCGGAAGACCAGTTTTCAATCATTATCAAAGGGCTGAAGCCCTTGCTTCATTGAGCTGTGTTGATTACGTATCAATTAATAAATGGGAAACTGCTATCAATACCTTGTCTTTACTTAAACCATCTCTTTACATCAAAGGACCAGATTATAAAAATTTCTCAGATGATGTGACTGGTAATATCAAATTAGAAAAAAAAGCAGTAGAAAGGATAAAAGGAAAATTAGTTTTTACTTCAGGAGATATTTTTAGCTCCTCAAAACTGATTAATAACAATCTATTTAAAGAAAGAGTTGAAAAAAAGGACTTTAAAACCAGTTTGAAAAAAGCTTTAAAAGATAAATCTCCTAATGATCTCATAGATGAATTATCTAATCTAAAAGTTTTGCTGGTGGGGGAATCAATACTAGATGAATATGTTTTTTGCGAAACAGTTGGAAAAGCTGGCAAAGATCCATTTCTAGTGAGTAAAAAAATTTCCTCAGAAATTTATGCTGGAGGAGTTTTAGCTGGAGCAAATAATGTATGTGATTTTGCTTCGGAAGTGAAAATTTTGTCATACATTGGTGACAGGGATTCAAAAATGAGATCCATAAAAAAACTACTAAATAAAAAAGTAGACTACGAATTCGTAGAAAAAGATGACAGTCCCACCATACTTAAAACTAGATTTGTCGATGAGTATACTAATTCTAAAATCTCTGGCATCTATGACTTAAACGATAATCCATTATCTAAAGAAAAAGAAAAAGAGTTTTGTGAAAAGTTAAATAAAAATATTAAAAACTATGATCTAGTAATTGTAATGGATTTCGGACACGGTCTACTGACTGAGAAAGCAGTGAATATTTTAGAAAAAAAATCAAAATTTCTGGCAATTAATTTACAGCAAAACTCATTTAATTCTGGCTTTTATAACTTAAGAAAATTTAATGATGCAAACCTGCTTCTTGTTAATGAGGGAGAAATTCGACAACATTTTAGAGATAAGCTATCTCCTATTGAGTCCCTTATGAGCAAGCTAATAAAGCAAAAAAAATACGATAACTTGATAATTTCTAGAGGCACAAAGGGAAGTATTTTGAAGACAAGTTCAAAAGATTTTATTTTTGTGCCTGCTTTAGCCTCTGACATTAAAGATAGAGTTGGAGCAGGGGATTCTCTTTTTGTTATTTCCTCTCTTTCTTTAGCTTCAAAACAGCCAGATATTTTTTCTCTTTTTCTTGGCTCTTTAGCCGCTGCTGAAACTATTTCTTATCAAGGAAATTCTCAATCAATATCTAAAGTTAATTTAGTCAAGGCAGTTAATTCGAGTTTGAAATGAAAACTATTTTCGTACTCGGCTCTAATTCTTTTTCAGGGAGCAATTTTGTAGACATTGCTTTGTCAGAAGATTACAAGGTTATTGGAGTTTCAAGGTCAAAAGAACCTCATGATACATTTTTAAAATATAAAACAAATGAAAATTTTATTGAATGCTTTAATTTTTTTAAGTTAGATTTAAATAAAAATTTAGAGAAAATAATCTCTCTTATAAAAAAATATAAGCCTGAATTTGTAGTCAATTTTTCTGCTCAAGGCATGGTGGCAGAAAGTTGGAAGAATCCTTTAGATTGGTATCAAACTAATCTAATCTCGCAAGTAGATTTTCATGATCAAATAAGGAAATTTGATTTCATTGAAAAGTACTTAAATTTTTCCACACCAGAAGTTTATGGAAGCATAGAGGGTTGGAAAAAAGAAAATTTTATATTTATGCCGAGCACACCCTATGCAACATCAAGGGCAGCTTGCGACCTTCACTTGATGAGCTTTTATAAAAATTATGACTTTCCTGTTTTGTTTACAAGAGCAGCAAATGTTTTTGGACCTGGACAGCAATTATATAGAATCATTCCTAAAGCAATTCTGTCAGCATATCTAGGAACTAAAATGGAACTTCACGGGGGGGGATATTCTGAGAGATCTTTTATAAATATATCTGATACAGCGAGAGCAACTTTAAAGGTTTTGCTTGAAGGAAAAATAGGTGAAACCTATCACATTTCTACTCAAGAGAAAATTTCTATAAGAGATTTAGTTAAGAAGATTTTTAATAAACTCGGAGCTGATTTTGATAAAATTGTAATCTATTCAGATGAGAGGCTAGGGAAAGATCAATCTTACTCACTGGATTCTAAAAAATTAAGAAAAGAATTTTCATGGAAAGAGGATAAGACTTTAGACGAAGGCTTACTTGAGACTATAAACTGGATAAAAAGGGATATTAAGATTCTAAAAAAAATGCCTCAGGAATATATACACAAATCATAATGAAAATATTAGTTACTGGAGCTTGCGGGTATGTTGGATCATCTCTGACACCGTACCTATTGAGTAAAGAACACGAAATTATAGCTATTGACACACAATGGTTCGGATTAAATTTAGAGGAATCTAAAAACTTAACTATTTATAAGGAAGATGTTAGAGACTTGGATGAAAAATATTTTGAAGGTATTGAAACAGTAATTCATTTAGCAAATATAGCAAATGATCCGGGAGTGGACTTGAACCCAGTTCTTTCCTGGGAAGTTAACGTTTTGGCTACCCAAAAGCTCGTCGAAAATTCTATAAAAATGGGAGTAAATCAGTTTATCTATGCTTCATCTGGAAGTGTTTATGGTGTGAAAGATGAACCAAAGGTTACAGAGGATCTCTCTCTTGTTCCAATTTCTGTTTATAACAAAACTAAAATGGTCTCCGAAAGGGTTGCAATGAGTTTTTCACCTGAGATAAAAATTATCAACGTCAGACCTGCTACAGTTTGCGGTTGGTCTCCGAGAATGAGGTTAGATGTAAGTGTTAACATGCTAACCTTCCAAGCTTTAAAAAACAAAAAAATTACAGTTTTTGGAGGGGATCAAGTAAGACCTAACATAAACATTAAGGACATGATAAGAGTTTATGAGCACTTCATTCAAAATAAAAATTCAATTGAATCAGGTTTTTATAATGCTGGATTTGAAAACATATCAATTATGAAAATTGCTGAAATGGTTGCAGATAGATTAGAAGCTGACATAGAAGTTTCTGAATCAAATGATCCAAGATCTTACAGGCAGGATTCATCAAAATTAATCTCTACAGGGTTTAAACAAAAATTTGAAGTTTCAGATGCTATAGATGAAATTATTGAAAAATATAAAAATGGTTTAATTTCTGATAATGATCATTATCATACTGTGCGAACGATGAAGAAACTCAACCTTGATAAATGAATAAAAGCAGAAATAACTCTTTAGAACTATTTAAATCAATGCTGAGAATTAGAATGGTTGAGGAATCAATAGCTGAAAAATATAGTGAAGGAAAAATGAGATGCCCAACTCATCTTTCAATAGGTCAAGAAGCAATTGCTACTGGGGTATGTTCGGCCTTAGAAAAAAAGGACCTTGTTTTAAGTACACATAGAGCTCATGCTCATTACCTTGCTAAGGGAGGAAGTTTGAAATCTATGATTGCTGAAATTTACGGCAAGGTCACAGGATGCTCATTGGGCATGGGCGGGTCGATGCATCTTATTGATAAGAGAGCTGGTTTTATGGGAAGTACTGCTATTGTAGGGAACACTATCCCTGTCGCTGTAGGCTTGGCTCTATCAATTAAACTGAAACGTAGAAAAAATATTAGTTGCGTTTTTTTTGGAGATGGAGCAGTTGAAGAGGGGGTTTTTTATGAAGCAGTAAATTTTGCAGTTGTCAAAAAACTTCCTATTCTTTTTGTTTGTGAAAATAATTTATATTCTGTTTACTCAGGACTCGAAGTAAGACAACCAGAAAATAGGAAGATATACAAAATGGTTCGAGCACTTGGAATTGATACCCATAAAGGAGACGGAAATGATGTTGAAGAAGTATTTTCCTTAACGAAGCTAATTCGAGAAAAAATAGTCAACAATGCGGGCCCTCAGTTCATTGAACTCGATACTTATCGATGGAGGGAACACTGTGGCCCAAATTATGATAACGATTTGGGGTACAGAACCGAAGAAGAATTTATGAGCTGGAAAAAAAGAGATCCAATTGAGACACAAAGAAAAAGAATTAAATCAAATGAATATTTTAATCTAGCAGAGTCCTTTGCTCATGAAATAGAAGAAGCGCATAAGTTTGCTGATAAATCCAAATATCCTTCTTACAAACAATTCAGGTCTATTCAGTCTTAAATATGAGAGAAATTTCATTTGCTAGAGCAATAAATGAGGCTATGTTCTCAGCAATGAAAACCTCAAAAGAGGTCATCACTTTTGGACTAGGAGTTCCTGATCCTAAAGGAGTATTCTCAACTACTACAGGCCTCCAAGAAAAATTTGGAAGTGAAAGAGTATTTGATACTCCAACCTCAGAAAATGCTATGACTGGTATTGGAATAGGCGCCTCTCTTCTGGGTACAAGACCCGTCATGGTGCATCAAAGAGTAGATTTTTTCCTTCTTGCAATGGATCAAATTATAAATAATGCTTCAAAATGGAAAATTATGTTTGGGGGAACTTCTTCTGTACCAATTACGATAAGATTAATAGTTGGTCATGGGTGGGGCCAAGGTCCAACACATTCACAAAACCTTCATTCAATATTCTCTCATATTCCTGGATTAAAAGTAGTCATGCCATCAAACCCTTATGATGCAAAAGGTCTCTTACTGGAGAGTATTTTCGATGATGATCCTACAATATTTCTTGAGCATAGATGGCTTCATGGACAGGTAGGAAAAGTACCTGTAGAAGAATATAGAGTTCCTGTAGGGGAAGCAAAGGTAATAAAAAAAGGGAGTGATATAACAATTACTTCTCTTTCTTACATGACAGTTGAATCAATGCATGCTGTAAAGGAACTCGAAAAGCTTGGTATTTCATGCGAGCTTATTGACATTAGAACAACAAGTCCGCTGGACATAAAAAGAATAATTAGATCAGTCAATAAAACCAAAAGACTATTAGCTATAGATTCATCTGTTAAAAGTTTTTCAGTATCTAGCGAGATAGTTGCATCAGTTTCTATGGAAATATCAAAATTAAAATCTCCTCCTAATAGATTAGCTTTAGATGATTTATCCTCACCAACAAGTTTTGGACTTACTGATAAGTATTATCCTGGCGCATTAGAGATTACAAAGACTGTTCTTAAAATGTTTGGAAAAAAAACAAAATCTTTAAATAACTTTAAAAAAATACATCCCCATGATGTTCCAGGAGACTGGTTTAAGGGTCCATTTTAATAATGAGAAAACTTTCTAGATCGACAGAGAATCTTGCAGGACAAAAGATGTTTCAGATTTTGACCAGGGCAAAAGAACTTGAGAATCAAGGTAAATCTATCATTCACCTAGAAATCGGAGATCCAGATTTTGAGTCACCTCCTAATGTCGTTGAAAAATGTATTCAAGAACTTAGAGATGGAAATACTCACTATGTATCTGCATCAGGTTCAGAAGAATTTAAGGCCGCAGCAGCTGAAAGAACATTTTTATCGAGAGGTTTTAAACCCTCCTTTGAACAAATTCTTGTTACTCAGGGAGCGAATATTCAAATTTTTTATTGCCTAGCAACAATTGCTGATCCGGGAGACGAAATAATTACGGTTGATCCTTGTTTTGTTTCTTATAGATCAATAATTGATTTCCTTGGCTTAAAAGGGATTTACATCCCACTTCAAGAATCAAATCATTTTAAGTTAGATCCCAATGAGTTAGAAAAGGTTATATCTTCTAAGACAAAAGCTATTTTAATTAATTCCCCTCATAACCCAACTGGTTCTGTTCTAGGAGAAGCAGAAATGAAACAAATTTATGCTTTAGCGGAAAAATATGATCTATTTCTTTTGAGCGATGAAGTCTATGGAAGAATGATTTTCGAAGAAAACTTTTTCTCTCCCAGCTCTATAGACCATTGCAAAGATAGAACAGTAATCATTCATTCTTTTAGCAAATCTTATGCTATGACTGGTTGGAGAATAGGTGCAGTCACAGGTCCCGAAAAGCTCATAAAAAAAATGACTCTGGTACTTGAGACCCTTAATTCCTGCGTTCCACCATTCATACAGTCAGCTGCAACTGAAGCAATTATCTCAGATCAAATTTACATTAAAAATATGATTTCTGAATTTAAAGAGAGAAGAGATCTCATTTATAAATGTATAAACTCAATAGATTTTCTTAGTTGCATAAAACCCGAAGGAGCCTTTTATTTGTTTGTAAATATCAAAGAAACGGGATTGAATGACGTAACTTTTTCTCAAAGGCTTTTAGATGAACATGGTGTAGCTACTTGTCCCGGTAGTTACTTTGGCAAGAGCGGAGAAGGATATGTGAGGCTATGTTTCGCAAACTCCAAAAAAAATATCTTATCTGCTTCGGTGAGGATTGAGAACTTTATCAAAGATTTGAAATAACTTAATTTATGAAGATTACAGATTTTATAGCAAAAACACTTAAAAAAAATGGTGTCTCTTCGGTTTTTGGTCTTCAGGGAGGCGCAGTTGTTCACATCTTTGATTCATTGGAGAAAGAAGGTATTAATGTTATTTATAATCATCATGAAGAATCGGCTGCTCTTGCTGCTGCTGCGAACTCAAAAGTTACGGGAGAGATAGGATGTGCTGTGATTACTACTGGTCCAGGATGTACAAATGCTTTAACAGGTCTTTTGGGTGCTTGGCAGGATTCGATTCCAGTAATTTTTATATCAGGTCAAGTTAGATCTAGTCATTTATCATATGGAAAAAAAGTAAGACAAGTTGGAACTCAAGAGGCAAACATTCTCGATATTGTAAAACCAATTACTAAAGGGACTTTTCTGATAGAAAATAAAGAGAAAGTAGTAAATGTGATGAATGATGCTATCCAGTTGGCTACCTCTGGAAGACCTGGGCCTGTTTGGATAGATATTCCATTAGACTTTCAGTGGGAAAATATAGAAAAAGTAGGAAAAATAAATAAAGTTAAAAAAATAAAAAATAATCCAAATATAAAAAATTTAGATAATTTTAAAAAGCTCTATAGTAATTCTAAAAATCCATTATTTGTTCTAGGGTACGGTTTGAGACTTTCTAGATCAGAGGAAAAGATTAAGAATATCTTGAGAAAAAATAATCTTAAAGCTGTAACGACTTGGACAGCAGCTGATATTTTTGAGACTTCCGACTCAACTAATCTAGGTATTATAGGGATGAGAGGACAAAGGGGAGCAAATTTAGCATTATTCAAATCTGATCTACTTATTTGTCTGGGTACTCATCTTTCCATTTCTCAAACTACAACATTGACAGATACCTTTGCGCCAAACTCAAAAAAAATAATTGTAAATATTGATAAAGATCAACTTAATAATTTAAATATTAAATTCGACCTAAAAATTAACGCTGATCTATCAGACTTTTTAAAGATTATGTCTTCTTTAAATCTGAAGAAAAATACAAATTCATTAACTTCAGACTATGAAGACTTAAAATCTCTAAACTGGTACAAGCCTAAGCAAGATACCTTACCAAATCCAAATCTTTTTTTCAGAAAACTCACACAAAAATCCCCAAAATCAAGTGCTATTATTGTTGACGGAGGCGGTACTGCATTGTATTGCGGATTCCAAAGTTCTTTTTTAAAGGAAAATCAAAGAATTATATGTTCATCGGCTATATCTGCAATGGGCACAGGCCTAGCAGAAACAATAGGAGTAAATGCTTCAAATAAATTTAAAAAGTTGTATTGCATAATTGGAGATGGAAGTTTTCTTATGAATATTCAAGATTTACAAAATATAAAATCTGAAAATATTCCTGTAGTAATTTGTGTCATTAATAATAATGGTTACCTAGCAATAAGACACACGCAAAAAGAATTTTTGGAGGGAAGGCTTTATGGTACTCACCCAGACTGGTCTTTGAAAATGCCAGATATAGAAAGATTAGCCTCTGGATTTAAAATAGATTATCTAAAGCTAAACCATAAATCTGACGTTGACTTTATTGTCGCAAAGCTAAATAAGTCTAAAGGACCAATTATTTGCGAGGTTGTTGTAGAAGAAGATGTAATGGAACTTTTTAGACAGGGTTATAAGGCAAATGATGATGGAACATTTACTCCTTTACCTTTAAGTATCATGCAGCCTTATTTAAAAGGGGTTAAATTTGAATAATAAAATAATTATTTTGGGGGTAAATGCGGATATAGGTTTTAATATTTGCAAAAGGTATTCAGATGTAGGGTTTGAGGTTCTGGGAACTTTTAGGCAAGAAAATGAAAATGTCATATCTTTAAAAAAATACAAAAATGTAGATCTTTTAAGATGTGATGTTTTAGATGAGTCTGATATTGAATTTTTATTAACAAATATCAAGAATAAGAAATTTGAATGGACTAATCTATTTAGCTCAATTGGTTCAAGTGAGCCTATAGGAAACTTTTTTGAAATTGACTTTAACAAATGGGAAAGATCAATTTTACTTAACTTCACCAATCAAATGAAAATAATTCATGGACTTTATGAATTTAGAGATAAATCAACAATTTCGTGCATTAATTTAATGGCTGGAGGAGGAACAAATTCTGCTATGAAACATTATTCCGCATATTGTGTTTCAAAAATAGGTTTAATTAAAATGTGCGAGCTAATTGACTCTGAATATGATGACTTAAAAATTCAAATAATTGGCCCTGGTTTCGTGAGGACAAAAACACATTATGAAACCCTTAAAGCAAAAGAGACAGCGGGAGATAATTATAAAAGAGTTCTTGAATTTATGAACTCAGGTGATCAAGGCACTTCTTTTGATGATATTTTTAAATGCCTAAGATGGATTGATGAAGCCGATAAAAGTTTAACTAGTGGTAGAAATTTTTCTGTTGTGCATGATAAATGGGGTCATAAGAAACTTGAAGAAGAACTAAAGATTTCAAAAGATTTGTATAAATTAAGAAGAGAGGGCAACAACAAAGTAGTTGATATATAATTCGCTTTAAATTTAATGAATCATGTCAAATAAAGAAATTTCCGAAAAGGATTTCAATAGCCTATTAAACTCTCTTGAAGACTTAACTTACAGAGATTTCAATGCCGAAGATTTAAACTTTTCTGTTGATGATTGTATTGAATTTTTTTGGTCTAATCCAGAGCTACAAAATCCAAGCTCCTCAATTTATATTTTTTTTAAAAATCTACTTATATTGCGATATGCATCACACTATAGTCTCAATAACACAGTAGAGAAAATTTTAGATATTAAGATTGATTTCCCCTTTATGGAAATGGGAAATATTAATTCGAGGCACTTTTTTGGTATAGACGAGTTATTCATTTATATGTTTTATAAAAAAAATAAGGAAAGATATAAGACTGTTTGTGACATTGGCACAAACGTTGGACTTCATAGCAAAATTTTATGTTCTCTGGGCTATGAAGTACATTCTTATGAACCTGATATCAATCATTCGGTAATAGCAAAAGATTTTTTAGAAGGTTTTTCAAATAACACTTTTCATCAAAAGGCTGTTTCAAATTATTCTGGTAAAGCTGAATTCACCAAAATCGTCAATAATACAACTGGCAGCTATATCAATGATAAAAAGGAAAGTTATGGACCTGTTGATGTTTATGAAGTTGAAGTAGAGGATGCAAAAAATCTGAGCAACAAATTTGATCTATTTAAGCTCGATGTAGAGGGTTCAGAAGTAGATATTTTAAAAAGTTTTGAAGAACAACATTTTAATAATTCAGATTTTATAGCTGAAATTTCAACTGAGAAAAATAGAATTGAATTCTGGGAATACTTTTCAACATTGCAAGTTTCAGTTTACTCTCAAAAAAAATCGTGGAGAAAAGTTAATTCTATAGACGATTTACCCACGTCTCATAGGGAAGGTTCAATATTTATCTCAAATAAGAATCAGTGGTATTGAGATATGGGAAAAGAAATAAATCTTCTTAAATATTATCCTCGATCAAAAAGGCCTATAGAAGAAAGAGGTGAACTTATTTCTGAAAAAGATAGAGCTATTGCAAGAAAATTTGATATTGAATATTTTGATAGGGATAGGCTTACAGGATATGGTGGGTATAAATATAATCCAAAGTTTTGGAAAAAGACAGTTGATTACATAATAAGTTATTATTCTTTGAACGAAAATTCAAAAATTTTAGATGTTGGTTGTGCTAAAGGCTTTATGATGCATGACTTGAGTATCGCTTTACCAAATTCTGAAATAAAAGGGATAGATGTATCGAAATATGCAAAAGATAATGCAATAGATACTCAAAAAAATAACATTACTATAGCAAATGCTAACTCAATTCCTTTTGAAGATAACTACTTTGATTTAGTAATAGCTATAAATACTATTCATAATCTCCCGGAAATAGATTGTAAGCAAGCCTTAAGAGAAATCTCCAGAGTCACCAAGAAAGATGCCTTTGTAATGAATGATGCTTGGAGAGATGACAATGGAAGAGAAGCAATGCTGAAATGGAATTTAACTGCTTTAACATACATGCATTGTGATGATTGGCTAAAACTTTTTGAAGAAGTCGGCTATAAAGGTGATTACTATTGGTTTTTTGCCCAGTAAAGTAAAAACATCATTTAAAGTCTGATGCGAAAATTATCAACAACTATAAAAGAATTTTCAACAATTCTTTTTTTCTTGCTTAAATACTCTTATCTTTTTTTAATTTTTTTATTCAAGATATTAATAATATTTATTTACCTTCCAGCTTCTTTCATATTATTTTTATATAACTACAGAATTGTAAATATATATGTAAGGAGACTAGGTCATTTAGCTACAGATACTAGTTTATTAATCAAGGCGAAAGAAATTAATCAGGATAAATATAAAATAATAGTTTTATTCGAAAGCAAGGTAGCTGCAAACAATCATCTGCTTAAGTATTTATCAAGAGATGTCCAGTTTATAAAAAATCAATATTTGAAATTAATTTTTATTCCATTCACTTGGATTAAATACAATACTTTAGATACGAATAATACAACCTCAATAAGTTCATCCAAGTTGCATCCAATTCTTAACTCTTGGAAAGAAAGAGATCCACTTTATTCCTTGGATTCAGATGATAGAGAAGTTTTAGACACCTTTTTTAAAAATAACTTACCGGAAAATAAATATAGATTTCATGTATGTTTATTTGCCCGCGAGTCAGGTTATTCTCTTGAATTAGAGGGGCATGATTATGATCAGTCTTATAGAAATATAGATATTAATTCTTATGATCTTGCAATTGCAGAGATACACAAAAGAGGGGGAATTTGTGTTCGCTTAGGTGACAAATCCATGAAAGAGATTGAAAACAATTCTTTCTTCATCGATTATGCTAATTCAGAATATAAATGTCCTCAATTAGATATAGCTTTAATAGCATCATCAAAATTTGTTTTAGCTTCTTTAAGCGGCATTGTTGACCTTGCAAATTTATTTGGGGTTCCTGCAGCAGTTAATAATATTTCGCCGTTTTCTCATTGCCCGATAGGTATTGAATCAAATATATGCATACCAAAACTTTATAAAAAAGATCAGCAATTAATTAAAATTAGTAAAATTTTTAATTCTAAAATCTCTAATTACAGATATCTAGAGGATTTTAAGAAAGATGGAATAACTTTAATTGATAATACTCAAGAAGAAATTAAAGACCTTACAATAGAAATGTTTAACAAATTAGATGAAGAAAGAAATTTAAATGATAATGAGGAAAATACTTATTCAAACAAATTTAAATCAATGATTAATGAACAACATTTCAGTTACCTGTGCAAAGCAAGTGTTTCAGAAATGTTTTTATCAAATCATAAAAATCTCCTTACTTAATTAATAGAAATGAAAACCTTAGCTGCTGTTCTTAATGAGATAAATGAAAAACTTGAACTTAGAAATTTAGATATACCAAGGCTTAAAAGAGGGCAAGTTCTTGTTGAGATATCTTATTCAAGCATATGTCACTCTCAACTAAATGAAATAAAAGGAAAAAAGGGAGAGGATAAGTTTCTTCCTCATACTTTAGGTCATGAAGGTTCAGGCAAAGTATTAAAAATTGGCGCTGGCGTGACTAAAGTTTCTAAAAATGACCATGTAGTTCTGACGTGGATTAAAGGCGAGGGTATAGATTCTGGGGGCTGCATATACAAATCATCGAAAAAAAATATTAACTCCGGCCCAATTTCAACTTTTTTGAAAGTAGCAGTCATATCTGAGAATAGATTAGTGAAAATTCCCAAAAATTTTCCTCTTATAGAAGCCTGTATGCTGGGGTGTGCCATACCAACTGGCGCAGGTATTGTTTTAAATAATAGTAATATTAAGAAATCTGATTCAATTGCCATCTTTGGATGTGGAGGTATTGGTTTAAGTTCAATCATGGCATCTAAGGCTAAAGGGATTAGAAAGATAATTGCCATAGATATCAATAGAAAGAAACTAGCTCTTGCTAAAGATTTTGGAGCATCAGATTGTTTGATATACGAGCCAAAAAAAAATCTAAACCAAATTTTGAAACTTAATAAAGGCAATGGCCTCGATTACTCCATTGACGCTACAGGAATAACAGAGGTAATTAATCTAGCTATAAGAAGCCTCAACAATTCTGGCCAATTTATTTTAGCTGGCAACCCATCACATGGTGACTTAATAAAAGTTAATCCTTATGACTTAATATCTGGAAAGAAACTCACTGGAACCTGGGGAGGTGAAACTCTTCCAGATAAAGATATCAAAAAATATATAAAATTAATTAAAGAAGGAAAAATTCCTTCTAAGAAATATCTCTCAAAGCCTTATAAGTTGAAAGACATAAATACGGCAGTAAGCGACTTTGAGAAAGGAAAGGTTTTAAGACCAATCATTGATATGGAATTAGAAGATTAATAAAAACTTTGTGAAAGTTTTTAAAAACATTAATGAATCACATTATGCATTCTTAACAAGAATTTTTAGCATTTTAATTGGACCAATTTCGGTTTACTTTATCTATAAATATGTAGATCTTGAAACTCAAGGATTTATTTCTACTTTTCAAAGTTTTTTGAGTTTAATTTTGCTATTCGAACTTGGTTTAACTCAAGTATTAATTACTTTCATATCGCATGAGATAGATGAAATTAGATTTCATAAACAATTTTTAAAAGGAACACTTTCTAAATTAAATTATCTTAAAGAAATATTTAAATTTGCGCTCAAGTGGTATCTAGGCGCCTCTTTGTGTCTATTATTTTCATCCTTAATAATTGGCTTTTTAATTTTTGATTCATCCTCAGAAAAAATTTCATGGCAATTCCCATGGATAGCTTTTGTAATTTTTTTGTCCTTTAATCTTTTTACATTATTATTTTTGAGCTTTATGGAAGGTCTTGGCAAATTAAAGGATGTTTATCTTCTTAGGCTTTTTTACACAGTGGTATTTGCATTATCCTTTTGGTTATTCCTTTACTTAGATTTTAACCTTTGGAGTTTACCTATTTCATATTTGATTTCCATGATTCCATACTTATTTTTTATCCATAAGTATAGGAAGATTTTTTTTCAGCTATTTAAGTCCAATATTAAAAAAATATCAAATTCATTCAATTGGATTAAGGACCTGCTTCCTTTGCAAATAAAAATTGCAATAAGCGCTTTATCAGGTATTTTTGCGATTTCTACTATAACGCCAATGACTTTTGTATTTTATGGCGCTGAAGATGCAGGTAGGATGGGCTTAAGCTTGACTATTTTATTAGCAGTAATAAGTTTGACAACTGTCTTAGTTTCTGTGAATTTCCATAAATTTGGTGTTTTAGCTTCAAATAAAGATATCAAAGCTATGGATAAGCTTGTAATGAGATTGGCTTTAATAGTTCTTATTTTGGGCATTCTTCTGATTATCTCTATTTTAATATCTTTCTATTTTGTGGAGTCTTTATTTCCTGACATTCTTACAAGGCTAATGCCAATGTCTAGTTTTATTTATTTTGCAATTGGGATGATATTTTCAAGTTTAGGTGCCCCAATGAGTGCATATTTAAGAGCCCACAAAATTGATCCAATTATGAAAATTTCTGTTTTATTTTCTATTTCGGTCTTCATTTCAAACTACATCGCATTAGAATATTTCAGCATACAAACATTACCTATTTTTTATGCAATAGTCGCATCATCTGCTTTTCCATTTGTGGTAACTATTTATTTCATTCACAGAAGAAATAATTACAAAAGAGAAATTAATTTTTAGTAAATTCTAAATAAATACTTTAATCCTTTATAGAATCATTAATATTTGGTATGGAGGAATAATTACTTTGAATCTCTTTTTTCTTCACCAATGGTTTTGATAACTGTATGATAATGTTTTTTGAATGTTAACTCGGAACTTAAAAAGGTTTTTAGTTTGGCTAAAAAAAATTTAATGAGGTTTTGAATTTCTTGAATATAGTTTTAAAAAATTCATTTCACTACATTCAATAAAGGTATATTTATATTTTCCATCATGATTAAAGAATATTTGAAGAATTATGAACTAATCTTTGAAGGTTATGAAGTAGATATCTTATCTTTGGTGGAAATGTTGAAGGATGCTAAAACAAACCAAAATAAAGTTATGATCTTGGGAAATGGTGCCAGCGCTGCGATTTCAAGTCACATAGCCAATGATCTAACAAAAGCTACAAAAATCAAAGCTCATACTTTTCATGATCCTTCTTTGATAACATGCTTTGGAAATGATTTTGGTTATGAAAACTGGATGAAAGAGGCATTAAATCATTATTATGAAAAGGATGATCTAGTAATATTAATCTCTTCGAGCGGAAAATCGGAAAATATTGTAAAAGCTGCTCGGTTTTGTAAAAAAAATAAACTAAAGTTAGTGAGCTTAACTGGTCCCAGACCAAACAAAGAAGTTATTGAATCTTCAGAAATAAATTTCAGAGTAAATTCAAATATTTACAACATCATTGAATGCATTCATATGATAATTCTTACTAGTGCCATTGATCAGATTAATATGGTCAAACTAAAATAATTAAGGATTATTGAGATTTGATTTATTTATTTGATTCAAGTTCAAATTTATCAAAGTCAGGACATGAAGATTTTTATAACAAAAAGTTAATCTCTTCAATTTCAGAGTCTTATAGTTTACTTAAAAAAATTCCTTTCAAACATCTGAATAGAAATAAACTCAGCAAAACAAGAATTTTTCTTTCCACTTTTATAAATTTGTTCAATATTATAAGAAAGGATAAATGTATTATTATCCTTCCCACTCCAACTACTCATGATATTTTATGTCTGTATATTCTAAGCAGTATTACAAAGGCTAAAATTATTTTTTTTAAAAGAAGAATTTATGATGACAATCTTTTTAAAGAAGCTTTACTAAATTTCTTTCTAAGGTCTTTTTTTACAAAGTCTAATTTTGTATTAGTATCTGATTCAAATAAAATTTTATCTTCAGAAAATACTTTCAATGAAACTTTTAAAATTGACATTCCTAATAGGGAATTCTCCGAGATACTCAAACCTAAGGAAGTAAATATTCTGGAGAGTGTTAGTCTTATTTTTGCTTTTACAGGAGTGTTAAGAGAAGAAAAAGGTGTATATCTTTATGAAGATATAATTAAACGAACTCTAAGTAAAATCCCTCATTCGATATTTCTAATTCATGCAGTAGCAAATGATAAAAATATGAAAAAAAAGTTAGAAAATTTAGAAAAAACTTTCAAACTTAATTCGAGAGTAACTTTTTTGAGTAGGTATATTTCAGATGAAGAATATGCTTGGATTCTAAATAAAATAGATGTTTTAGTTTTGCCATACAATGTAAAATCTTATTCTTCAGGAACTAGTGGACCTTTTATGGAAGCTTTGAGCTGCGGTAAAAAAATAATATCAACAAAATTAGATTGGGCATTTGAAAAATTTCGCGATAACTCGAATGTATTTTGGGTTGATGAATTAAATCCATCATCATTTGAAGCCGCTACTTCTAAGCTTACAAAAGATAATGTATCTCTAGAAGATAATAAAGTATTTCATACCTCTTCTTCATTTAAGGATTCTTGGGAAAAGGCTATTAAATATACATTAAACCTTTGAAATTATTATGAGTTGGGACAAATATCTTGATGATTCTTTGCAGGTTCTGCATAAATTAAATTCTGATGATATAAAGGAAAATATTCTTGGATCTATTGACCTAATTTCAAAATCAATATCTTCAAATAAAGCTCTTCTTGTCTGTGGTAATGGTGGTTCTGCTAGTGACGCAATGCATATAACTGGAGAATTGGTAGGTAGGTTTCTTGAAGAAAGAAAAGCTTTAAATGCTATCTCTCTTTCTTCAAACCCTGCCATACTTACTGCTTGGTCAAACGATTACTCTTATGAAACTGTTTTTTCAAGGCAAGTAGAGGCGCACGCTTCTGTGAGTGGATCTTTAATATGTATAAGTACTTCGGGGACATCGAAAAATGTTTTGTTAGCAGCAGAAGTAGCAAAAGAAAAAGGGTTAAACATCGTTAGCCTTACGGGTGAAACAGGCGGCGATCTTTTAAAATTTTCCGATTTTATTATTAGAATTCCTTCAAAATCAGTACCAATGATTCAACAAGGTCATCTCATTGCTTATCATTATATTTGTTTGGGAATTGAAAAAAACTTTTTATAAATCATATGAAAATTCTAGTAACAGGAGGTAGTGGATATATTGGCTCAGTTCTTATTCATTATTTATTGAAAGAGCATGAAGTGTATGTTTTGGATAAATTTGAAAAAAATAATCCATCTTTAGCTTTCTTTTGTAGTAACAAAAGTTTTCACATCATCAAAGGCGATGTGAGAGATGAAAAGATTTTAAAATCAATTTTAAATCGTGTTGAAATGATAATACCTCTTGCAGCGCTGGTAGGGGCTCCATTATGCAAACAGGATCCTATTAATGCGCAGTCCACTAATTTTGATGCAATTAAATTGATTGTTGATAATATTTCCACTGAACAAAAAATTATTTTCCCCACTACTAATAGTGGTTATGGTATTTCTAATAATGATGAACTATGTACAGAGGATTCTCCTCTAAATCCCATTTCTTTATATGGAAAGTCTAAATGTGAAGCTGAAGATTTAATACTGCAATCTGGGAATGGCATTACATTCAGACTTGCTACAGTTTTTGGAATGTCACCACAAATGCGTTTAGATCTTATAGTTAATGATTTTGTTTACAGGGCAATGTTTGATAGTGCCTTGATAATCTTCGAAGGTTCTTTCAGAAGAAATTTTATTCATATTAGAGATGTTTCTAGAGCTTTCGTTCACGCTATAGATAATTATGAAAGAATGAATAACGAGCCATTTAATGTTGGTCTTTCTTCAGCTAATTTAACTAAATTAGAGCTTTGTAAAAAAATCAAAGAGCATCTCCCTAATTTTACTTTTATAGAGTCTAAGATAGGCGAAGATCCTGATAAAAGAGATTATCTGGTAAGTAATGAAAAAATTGAAAGTACAGGTTTTAAGCCATCTTTTTCTCTTGATGATGGAATCAAAGAATTAATCAAAGGCTACGCTTCCTTTAGGACAAGCTTATTTTCAAATGTCTGAGAGATATTTCCTCGTTAGATCGCCTTACAGGGTAAGTTTATTTGGCGGTGGAACTGACTATCCAGAATATTTTGAAGAAAATAAAGGCTCTGTAATTGGTTTCTCTATAAATAAGTATATTTACTTGGGTGGATTGCTCACGAATGATTATGTTGATTACAAATATAGATTGGCTTACTCAAAACTTGAAACTACAACAAAGATAAATGATATTTTTCATCCTTGTGTTAGAGAAGGTATGAAAAACTTAAATTTTAATTCACCTGTTGATTTTTCTTTTCAAGCTGATTTACCTGCTAGCTCAGGACTAGGAAGTTCATCTAGCTTTTCAACTGGATTCATAAAATTGATCTCTGAAATTAAAGGGAACAAGTTATCTAAAAAAAAACTTTCTGATAAAGCAATTTTTTTAGATCGAAATATTCTGAAAGAGGATGTTGGTGTTCAAGACCATTTACATTCTGCTTATGGAGGTTTTAATAAATTTTCTTTTCATAAGGACAAAATAACTAGAAAATCAATCAATTTTTCAGAGAGAAATCTATCTGAGCTTGAAGAAAGCATGCTGCTTGTCCATACTGGAAAAAAAAGAAGTGCTTCCTCTATTGCAGCAGAACAAATAAAAAAAACAAAAAGTAAAAGATTAAATAATAGCCTCAATGAAATATTTAAAACCGTTTCTGATGCTGAAAAACTTCTCACAAAATACAATGACAATACTATTAAAGAAATAGGCTTATTGCTGAATGAGTATTGGATGATCAAAAGATCACTCACAAAAAAGATATCAGCTGATTATTTAGATGAAATGTATGATAAAGGATTAAGTATGGGGGCTTATGGAGGAAAGTTATGTGGTGCAGGAGGCGGAGGCTTTTTTCTTTTCATCATGCCTTTGGATGCCAAAAAAAAATTTATAAGGTATTTTGGAGAAAAAAATTGCATTGATTTTAAAGTAGATTTTTCTGGGACTAAATTAATATTTAAAGGATAAAAATGAACTGTAGAATATGTAACTATTCAAAGTTAATCTCCACAATCAATCTAGGAAAACAGCCTTGGGGTAACAACTTTTTGGAGAAAAGCGAAATTGGCAAGGAACCATATTATCCACTAGAGGTGGAATTTTGTCCTAAATGTTCTTGTAGTCAACTTAATTTCACTGTTCCAAAAGAAATCATGTTTTCAAATCATACTTATCTTTCTGGAATGACAACTACATTAGATAGTCACTTTGAATCATTAGCTTTAAAAGTTCATGAACAATTTTTTCAAAATTCTGAAAATCTTTCTGCCTTGGATATAGGTTCAAATGATGGAACCCAGTTGAAGCATTATTCTAATTTAGGATACGAAATTCTAGGCGTAGAAAGTTCAAAAAACATTGTTGACATTGCTAATAGGAATGGAATAGATACAAGATGCGCTTTCTTCAATGAAGAATTCGTCAATCACATTAATAAAAAATTTGATGTTATAAATGCTTCAGGAATTTTCTTTCACCTAGAAGAGCTTCATTCCGTGACGAAAGGAATAAAAAAGGCTTTGAAGGATAACGGAGTATTTGTAGTTCAGTTTATATATTTAAAAAAAATGATTGAAAACTATGCTTTTGATCAAATTTATCACGAACATCTTCTCTACTATAATCTTCGACCGCTGGAAACGTTGCTTAAACTTCATGGCTTAGAAATATTTGATTCAGAGGAATTGCCAATTCATGGAGGTTCTTGTATTGCATATGTTTCGCATAAAGGTTCAAGAAAAAAATCAAATAGATTAAAAAAAATGATTCAAGAAGAAGATCTTAAAAAATTACACTTACCTGAAACGTATATTACTTATGCAAATGAATTACAAGATATAAAGAATCAAAACTTAAGTTTTTTAGAATCCTGCAGGAAGAAAAATAAAACAGTCTTCGGAATGGGAGCTCCAGTAAAAGGAAATACCTTACTTAATTTTTTTGGAATAGATAATAATTTAGTTTCAAAGCTCGTTGAGATTAATCCTTTAAGAAAGGGGCTTTTCTCTCCTGGTAGTCATCTCGAAGTAGTTATGGAAAATGAGTTATCAAAACCACCAGATGTATATTATGTGCTTGCTTGGAATTTTAAAGAGGAAATTCTGAAAAATAATTATGAATTGATAAAGGATGGAACAGAATTTTATTTTCCTGTTGAGGTGAAAAATTAAAATCCTTATAACAGGTTCCTCGGGATTCATGGGGCATCATCTAGTAAAAAGACTTGAGTCTGATGGTCATGAATTAATATGTTTGAACAGCAAAAATTGTGATTTAACAAAGAATGACTCGATTAATTTATTTACTGATCCTGAGCTTGATAGGATATATCACCTTGCAGCATGGACTCAGGCTGGAGATTTTTGTTTGAAGCATCCTGGAGAGCAATGGATAATTAATCAGAAAATAAATAGCTCAATTATTAATTTTTGGTTTGAAAATCAGCCTAATACAAAGTTAATAACTATGGGCACAAGTTGTTCTTATGATCCTAATCTGCCACTTAAAGAAGAAAACTATCTTTCCGGTAAACCAATAGATAGTTTATTTACTTATGCAATGACAAAAAGGATTATGGAATCTGGACTGAGAGCAATAAACAAACAATTTGGTTTAAGTTATCTTACAGTTGTGCCTTCAACTATCTATGGTCCTGGTTATCACTCAGATGGCAGACAAATGCACTTTATTTTTGATTTGATAAGAAAGATTTTAATTGCAAAAAAAACAGGGAAAAAAGTAATTTTATGGGGGAATGGCTATCAAAAAAGAGAAATTGTATACATTGATGATTTCATTGATGACCTTATTCTTCTTGATAAGGAAACTGAGAATGATATTGTCAACATTGGAGCTAATGAGGAGCTATCAATTAGAAGTTTTGCCAAAGAAATATGCGAAATTGTAGATTATGACATTAGTCTCATAGAGTATGATGAATCAAGATATGTTGGGGCTGAATCAAAATTTCTAAATACTGAAAAAGAAAAAGACATTATTGGCGATCTCTCTAGAACTTCATTAAAAAAAGGATTAGAAAAAACTATAAGATGGTTTGAGGAATACATTAACTTTTAATGTTTACCTCATCTCGTTTTTTTTATTTTTCTATAATTGCAACCTCAGTGTCTTCAATTTTTTTGTTTTCTTGGCTGAACTTTAATCTTTTAACAAGCCCTAACGATGGAATTCTTTATTACTCCATAGCATTGAACATCATTGAAAATTTCTCCTTGAATTCATTAATGTTCAAGGATAACTTAATTTACACTCCCCAAATTGGAATATCGTTTATTTTGGTACCGTTAATCATTTTATTTGGTGAAAGTTGGTACATTTTCTTTATTATCTTGATAAGTTTATTCTGGCTATACTCTTTAAAAGACCTTTCTAGGACTCTTGAATTAACTATATTTAATAAATCTAGTTTATTTTATGATAAAGAAATTATCTTTATCTTCCTTTTACTAATTTGTACTACGTCAATTATGTTAGTAAGGATTTCAACTTCTTTTTATAACGAATCCTTTTCTATTCCATTACAAATTTTACTCATCTCTAAATTTTTAATTTTTAATCTTGAATCAGATAAGAAAAATAGTACTTTTCTTTTCTTATTATTGTTATCTTTTTTGGGAGTGTTGTTTAGATTACAGTTTCTTGTAATTTACTTAGCATTGTTTTTCACATTATTTTTCCATAAACAATTGAAGCTCAATAGGCTGATATTAACTATTGTCCCTATTCTTGCATATTCCTTTTTATTTTATTCTTTGGAATCAAACTTCCATGTCAATTCGTCTACATCTGATATAGGAAGTATCTTCAGTGAAATTAATACTAAAATTTTTTACTCACTTAATTCTTTCGGCATTTTATTTAATTTTTACTTCCTTGGTTTAGCGAATAAGTTTCTAATTCTATTTATCTTTCCTTTAATTTTTTTATTTTTATTGAGCTTAAAGATCTTAAGAAAGAGAGATAGAAAAACTTTTACCTTTTTTCTCCTGATTATAATGGGGAATATTTTGTTTGTTTTTTTGTTTATTCCTGTTTCTTTTTTTGATGACCCTATAAGATATTACTGGCATCAATTAATTCCTTTAGCTGTATTATTCATGATCTTTTTAGATCATTACTCTCTTTTCATTGAAAAAATTTATAAAAAAGTCATTATATTATTTTTATCTTTTCTTTTTCTTCTGGGATCTTATTTTTATCAAGATATTTTTAATAGGATAGAAAAATCAGTGTTAAGCAATAACCTCAAAAACATTGAGACATTAAATGAAAAATGGAATTTATCAAATCAATTAATTTATAGTGATGATCTAAGAAGAGAGTATTTTTGGATAGCAAATAAAGGGACAAAAAGTATAAATAACCTTTCAGACATAAATTGTGATGTTGATTTTTTGCACTACATCTTGACCAAAGACGAATTTAAGAATTATGTGGAAATTGATAGAATCCAAAATGTCAGACTTTATACTATTTGTTTCTAAATCATTCATATGGCCAGAGATTCATTAATCCTTCTTCCTCACTTAGATGATGAATTTGCTATCAGCCCAATCCTTAAAAACATAATCAGCAAAGCAGGAAAAAATTGTAAATTTATTTTTTTTGCTGAAAGAAATAATGAATCAAAAAAAATAAGGCAAATAAGAAGAGAAGAGTGCATAAAATCGCTTAATTATTTTGGAGTTAATAGGTCAGAGATAATTTTCATGAATGATCATCTGCATGTAGATGATTTGAAGATTTACGAAAAGACAAATGAAATAAAATCCTTTTTATCAGAATATCATCAAAAAAATCCTATATATAAAATTTATACTCTTAATTTAGAAGGAGGCCATCCAGATCATGACTCTCTAGCACTGATAGTTGATAAATTTTGCACCAAACTTAATATAAAAAAATATTTCTTACCATCTTATAATTCAAGAAAAACTTTATTCTTTCCTATAAGCGTCTTGAGACCGCTTAAATCTCAATTAAGATACTTCAAGACAAAAAGAATAAATGTTTTTGATTGGTACTCTTCATTAAAGATTGCTTATGTTTATAAGTCTGAAAGATCTGCATTTTTAAAACTTTTACCCTTTCTGGTTATAAAGACCTTGTTCTCTTATCAAGTTTATCTAACTAATAAAATAAATATTGAAACTGTTGACTGGGAAAATTCACTAACAAAAAAAAGATATAAGGTAGATATAAACTCAATAATTCAGAAGGTTTAAATATTATGAAACTCTTCATAACGCAAAACAGTTACTTTTTTATGCATAGAATTTTTTTAGAAATTTATGAGAATCAACATTGTAAAGTTCTTTATGTCTCAGAAAAAAAAAGAGGTTTTTTTAGAAAAATTAAAGAGATATACAGTGAATTTGGTTTTTTCAACTTTTTTTTTATAGTAATTCTTGAGTTCATTCATAGCCTTTTACTGTTTAGAAGGAAGTCTGCCCTAGATTCAGAGAAAATCCATGATTTTCAATTAAACGAAAAAATTAAAATTCTATTAGATAGTAATAAGTTTAATGGTGTCTATTCAATAGGATGTCCCACAAAAATTGATTCTAACTTACAAATCTTTTTTGGAATTACTTTTTATAATTTACATGGAGGTATCTTGCCTTATCAAACGGGAAGGTTTTCCCCATTAAAAGCTTTGAAAAGAAAAGATGAATATCTTGGTGCAACTCTTCATGAAATTTCAGAGGAATTTGATGAGGGTGAAATTATTAAACAAGATTTTTTTAAGCCTAAATCTAAAAGTAAACTTTTAAATTATGTGAAGGTTTTAAAAGTATCGAAAAAAATTTTAAGCCTCCATCTAAAAGAAGAAAATCATAAAAGTAATAATCTGGATAAATCTTAATCAGGCTTTACTTCTTTTTTAGCACTTTCTCTTTCAAGATCTTTTAAAGCGATATGTCTACTCAACTTATTGATTTTGCTTTCAAGAGAGCTAAACCTGTTCAACAAAAATAAAAAAAATAAAAAAGATGTTATCAAGCCAAGATATAAATAAAGATCTGCTCCTCTCTCTACACCTAATGATCTGGATATTTCATCAACTACCTCAATATTTATTACACTTAGTAAACCCAGGCAACTACCAAAGATAAGAAACATTTTTGAAAAAATACTTTGGAAAGGTCTAACAAGGCTATATAAGAGCAGAAATATAAAAAGTATTCCAAATGTTAAATCAGGTGTCATCGACTAAAAAATAAAACCACTAGGCTTTCAAGTATTCTCATACCATTACGTAAACTTTGTCCTTTTGTTGTTGAATATTCTGTATAAATGATATCAGAGGGTAATTCTCTGTAACTTAATCCTAATTTACTTACTTTTGCTAATAATTCACTTTCAAAAGCATAGTTACTGGTTTTTAATTTTATTTTATCTAAAGCATCTATCTTGAAGGCTTTCAGTCCATTATGAGTATCTGAAAGATTCATTTTTAAAATCACATTTGAGATTTTTGTAACTATTTTTAATACAAGTCTTTTAATAAAGGGGATATTTTTCTCATGATGAATAAATCTTGATCCAAAGATGATGTCTTCACTTGAAGACAAAATTTCATTTGCAAAAGTCACAGCATCATTAACTGAGTGTTGCCCATCTGCATCAAAAGTTATTACAGCTTTTGAATTATCTATTCTCGAAATAAATTCAAAACCTGAACTTACTGCAGCACCTTGTCCTAGGTTTATAGGGTGTTGTAAAACAGTGACATTTAAAGATTTAAGTAAGTTAGAGGTGTTATCAGTCGAGCCATCATCAACAACTAAAATGTTTTGAAAATATTTTGATAGCTCAGATATTGTCTCATTTATAACTTTTGACTCATTGAAACAGGGGACTAAAATCCATATTTGCTCAAATTTACTGGTATCAATTTCTTCAGAGAACATCTTTGAAAATCTAATAATTAAGAAGGAAAATTTATTAATCCCAAAACCACAAACCTAATTCTTTCAATTAAACTATAATAGCAACTTGAATATTATAAGGCTAAAAAAATTACTCGATCCAGAGATATCAGTTCTAAGCTCAATTCTGAGAAAAAAAATAGAATCTAATCTAATAATTGCAGATGTTGGTTCGTCAGGTTTGCCTCCTGAAGAATTCTTTCCTATTTTTGAAAAAACTAATTTTCATTGTTTTGATCCCGATAATAGAGCTAGAAAATCTTCATCTCCTAATATCATCTTCCATAATAAAGGTTTGTTTTCATCAGATGATGAAAAAAAAATCTTTCTAACCCAGATGCCAGATGCAAGTTCTTTGTATGAACCAAATAAAAATTTTCTTGATAAATTCATGAATGCAAATGCCAGTGATATTGGTAAGGAAGAAAAAATAAAATTAACAACATTAGACTCTGTATTCAATAAAAATGAAAAACTTGATTTTTTAAAAGTTGATGTTGAAGGTGCAGATTTGGAGGTAATTAGAGGGGGTGAAAAAAGCTTGTCTGACTGTCTGGGGATTAAAATAGAAGTTCAATTTAAAGAAAGAAATATTGGGTCGCCTTTATTTTCTGAAATTGATGCTTACTTGAGGAAAAGCTATTTCTTACTTGAGTTAAAAAACTCTAGTTGGTTAAAAACAAAAACATATTTCATAAATTCAAACCCAGAAATTATTTGGGGAGATGCATATTATTTGAAAAATGAAGAAAGTTTTTTAAATAGCTATTTGCTTAAAAAATCTCAGGATAGAAAAAAATTCCTATTAAACTATATTGTTGTTGGTTGTTTGCTGGGCGCACATGATCACTTGGTTTATTTTATAAATAATTATTTCAATAAGTTAGATATCTCTGAAGTTGAAAAAAATAATTATATAAAAGGAATCACTTCCTCTAGAAAAAATCTAACTATTCAAACTTTTATTTCTATATTTGTATCGTGTTCTTTTCCTTTTTTCTATTTATTATTTTTTCCTAATAAATTCTTGCGTATGAAATTTAGTTTATATCTTAGAAAAAATATTACATATCTTGGGAAGGTATTAATCTATCTATCTAGAAATTTGAATGATGGAACAATTTTTAAAAATTAAAAACTTAGTAAATATGATTTTTATAAGTAAAATTGTGTTTTCTATAAGCTGGAGAGTAAGCATTGACTGAAGAAGTTGATAATATTAATTTAAAATATCTATCTGATATTATTCAAAAAAATTTATCATCAATTTTACTTTTTTCGATCTTGCTTTCCTTGATATCTTTCACATCCTCCTTCTTTTTTGACAGAAGTTATAAATCAGAAGCAACAATTATTTCTTCTAGTAATTTGGGTCAGTCCAGTGGCTTAGATGGAGTTTCTGATTTGTTAGGTTTAGGCGGTAGTTCTTCAAATAAAAAAGTTGTAGAGGCAATAGCCATTCTTCAATCGAGAGATTTTATTTCCAACTTTCTTTTTAAGTACGGTTTGGAAGATTATACTCTTGGAAAATCTAGTTTGGATGTCAATAAACTAAAATCTGATATTGATTATTCCTCAAATAATAATTTTGATAAGAAAGAGATTGATGGGTTAACCGCAAGATTTAAAAAGAGATTCATAAGCATTGATCAATCCGATCAGGATGGATTGATTGTCCTTAGTCTTGCGGCAAAAAAGGCTGAAGATTCACAAATAATTCTTAATCTAATAATAGAGGAACTTGAGTTTACAATGAAAAACAGATATTTGAATGATAAGAAGAATATAATTTTTTCCCTAGAGAAAATACTGTCCGAGAGTCCCGATAACAATACTAAAAAAATCATTCAGGGTATTTATAATAGCGAGAAAAGAGCTTTGATTTCAGGAAAAGTAAAAAGTAATCTCATATTTGAAATAATTGATGCACCTCATTTACCCGGGGGTTATCATTATCCAAATAGACTCAGATTCATTATCTTTGGCTTTGTTTTTGGATTTCTTCTTAGCTATCTATATTTTTTTAGAAAACAGATTATTCAATAAATTTTAAATAGAATATATGTCCAGTTTTCCATTAAGGTTTTATCCTTTAAAATCCTTTTTTGAAAAGCTTTTACTACTGACAATTACTTTCCCTCATATAACCTTGGGATTGGTTCCAGCTGAAACCTCACCATTTCCTTTATTGATTTCTCTTATTTTAATTTTGATTCACGATAAGTACGATAAGAACTTCATTTTTATAAATATCCTTTTATTTTTTTTATGGGTAATTACAATTCCGCAAGGCTTAAACTATTTAGATGGAATTGAACAATTATTTGTTTATATGCAAAATATTTTTGTTGCTTTTTATATTTTTAAGTATGGGCTTCAAACTATTTCAGAAAGGTTTTGTATTCTTTTGATACTTTTCCATCTATTTAGTGGAATAATTTGGACACTTGGTTTTACTTTCATTAATGATCTTTTGGTTTTACTTTCTACCGAAAGACTTGGTTCAGAAATTACTAGAGGCCAGGGATCAAGGTTCTTTTCAACAGAGCCATCTGAAGCAATGGGGAGTATTTTTTTTATTTTATTATTTTATTCTCTCAGTAGATTTAGATTTTCCAATTGGGTTGTATCAATAACCATTCTTTTGACAGCTATTTTATCTTCTTCTGGAACTAGCTTGATGCTGCTCACAATTTTTTTATTATCCTTCACAATCTTCTATCTTAAGTGGTTCAAAGCTTTAATTTTATTTTTTGTTTCTTTTCTCATATTCCAATCATTATCTCCAATATTAGAAAATTTAGAGTTTAATAATAGGGCATTTAATCTATTAAAAATTATCTCTGCATTAGAGATATCTGAAATTTTTTCCTTTATCAGCTTAACCTCTGGATGGAGATTTACTTTGGATTTTGCAAGCTACTCTTCAATTTTCTTTTTGCAGCCAATGTATGGAATAGGTACAGCTGGCGTGAATTCTTTATATGCCCTTACCAGTATAGGAATAGATTTAAACTATTTTGCTGACTTTATTTATGTTGACATTCAATCTTTGAAGCCATCCTCTCTATTTGCTACTATTTTTTTAGAACTAGGTTTCATTGGACTTATTTTTACTATTTATTTTATAAATAGGTTTCGTAAAGATTTTTATATAATGTTTTCCGATAATTTCTCGCGCCTAGAGAAAAGCATCTTTTGCATAGCTTTTTTCAAACTATTCTTCTTGATGATTGTTGGAACTCCTGCATCTCTAGCGACATTATTTCTTGCCTTTTATTTCATTAAAGAAAAGGGACTCGCGGTAAATTAAAATGAATTCTGTTTCAATTATCATGCCATTAAAAAATGGCATGCCATTTTTAAAGGAAACTCTTGATTCTATAAAGAATCAAACTTTTTCAAACTGGGAGCTCTTAGTAATTGATTCAAATTCTATAGATGGCTCGCTAGAATTAATTAAATCCTACAATGAAAAAAGATTTAAAGTCATAACAAAAGATTTAGGTCCAGGGTTAGCAAGAAATTATGGCATTACAGTTGCAGAAGGAGAGTATGTTGCTTTTATTGATTCTGATGATGTTTGGGAAAAAGAAAAGCTGCATATTCAACTAGGGGAAATGATTAATAATAATTTTCTTTTCACATACACGAATTATTCTTGGATTGATAATAGAACAACTTTTATTGGGAAAAATAAATATTTTATTTCAAGGATGAATTTTCATAAATTTTTTTCAAAACGAATAATCGTTATGTCATCCGTAATGGTTAAAAAGAAAATTTTGAAAGATTTAAATTTTGATGTCTATGATGGTTTTGCAGAAGATTTATTTTTTCATGGAAAAATATTACAAAAAGGTATTGAAGCCATTGGAATAGATAAATATCTTTTAAGTTACAGAAAACATGGAAAATCAAGGTCTAGAGATGTAATTTCTAATCAAATTGCAGTTTGGAAGCTTTATAGAAATCAATTCAACTTAAGTTTATTAAAAAGTATATTAGTGTACTCTGCATATATTTTTGATGTAGCTTATAGAAGACTCTTTAAAATTAATTAAAATGTTAGTTACAAAAACTCCTTTTAGAATATCTTTTTTTGGAGGCGGAACAGATTTACCATCATTTTATGAGAGCAACGGTGGGTGTGTTGTTTCTTCCAGCATAAATAAATATATTTACTTATCGATTAATAGGCAGTTTAGGACGCTAGGTCTAAATTTAAAATACAGCACTAATGAATTTGCAAAAACAACTGAATCAATCAAACATCCAATTATTCGAGAGATCTTTATAAAATATAAAATTAGTGATGTAGTTCTATCTAGCATCGCTGATTTACCATCAAATTCTGGGATGGGATCATCAAGTTCATTCACAGTTGGCTTAATCAATTTATGCTCATCTTTTTCCAAATCCATAAATTTAGATAAAAAACAGTTAAGCGAAGAAGCATGCAAGTTAGAAATAGATG
>CACIUX010000002.1 GCA_902589965.1 uncultured SAR86 cluster bacterium | reverse complement strand
TCAAAAAAGAAGAGATGAACTTGTCAGTTCATTGCCAAAAAACTCCTTGGTTTTGATTGCTTCAGCTGATGAAATTATTAGAAATAATGATGCCATGTTCTCTTTCCGTCAGAACAGTGATCTGCTGTATTTATCTGCTTTCAATGAACCGGAATCTATTGCGTTATTTGATACTGACAATAAGAAGTTTCATCTATTTTGTAGAGACAAAGATCCACTTCGAGAACAGTGGGATGGAAAAAGATTGGGATACAAAGGAGCATCAGATATTGGTGCGGATGAAGGGCATGATATAAAAGAATTTGATTCAAAATTCTTAGAGTTGATAAAAAATAAAGAAAGAATTTATTTGCAAAAAGACAACATCCATCTTTCAACAAAAATTGATGCGCTGGTAGATCAGGCAAAAAAAGAGTTTGGAAGAACTAACTATTCTTTTCCTGAAGAGTTCTTCTCAATTTCACCAATCCTTCATGAAATGAGGCTTTTCAAAGATGAGGATGAAATTTCAATAATGAAGAAAGCTTGTTCTATTTCTGCTCAAGCACACATTAGAGCAATGAAATCAGTGAAGCCTGGCATGTTCGAGTATGAACTCGAGGCTGAATATGTTCATGAATTTATGAAGAACGGTGCTAGAGATTGTGCTTATACTCCTATCGTAGGCAGTGGCAACAACAGTTGTATTCTTCATTACAATCAGAACGATAGAAAAATGGAAAACGGGGATCTGGTTTTGGTAGATGCTGGTTGTGAATATCAAGGATATGCAAGTGACATAACAAGAACCTTTCCTGTAAACGGAAAGTTTTCTCCGGAGCAGAAGCTTATTTATGAAATAGTCTTAGAAGCCCACAAAAATTGTATCGAAATGCTGAAGCCTGGAATTTCATGGATGGATGTTCATCGCCAGTCTATTGAAACAATTACAAAAGGCCTTATTGAAATTAATCTTTTGTCAGGATCATTAGAGGAAAATATAGAGAAAGAAAATTATTCTAAATTTTATATGCATAGAGTAGGCCATTGGCTTGGTCTTGATGTTCATGATGTAGGGGGGTATGGATCGGAGGGTGACTGGAGATTAATGGAACCAGGAATGGTTACAACAATTGAACCTGGAATTTATATAAAAGAAGGACTTGAGGGAGTGCCTGAAGAATTTTACAAAATCGGTGTAAGAATTGAGGATGACGTCTTAATAACAGATGATGGTTATGAAATACTGAGTTCGGAAGTTCCTGTCGATGTCGAATCTATTGAAAAGCTAGCATCGTCAGATTGAATTACGACGTAGTCATAATTGGAGTCGGGGTCGTTGGATCAGCTGTTGCTTTAGGTCTAGCTCAACAGGGTCATAAAATCGCTATTGTCGATAAATCCTCTGTCCCGCCTAATTCACCACGCCATCTTTCTGTTAACAAAAAAAGTTCAGCTTTTCTTGATTTGCTTGGAGTTTGGGATGCAGTTAAACCTTCATCAATGCCCTATTCAAGGATTCAGGCTTGGGATCGAGAAGGCACTGGAAAGGTAGAGTTTTCAGCGCAAGATATTGGCGAGAACAACTTAGGCTTTATTGTGAAAGAAGGAGATTTACAAAAGTATTTAATATCTTCCTTAGAACAACTGGGTGTTGATATCTTTTGGTCAAAAGAATTAATAAATATAAGCGATAAAGGAGACTTGGTTGAAATCAACCTAGATAAAGGCAAGAAACTAATCAGCTCCTCATTACTGGGAGCCGATGGAATATCTTCCAAAGTCAGAGAGTTATGCAATTTTCAAATTAAATCTTGGTCTTACGACCAACAAGCGATAGTGGGAGAAATAGATTCTGACGAAAAATTAGATGATGTAATAAGACAATCCTTCACCAAATATGGACCTTTGGCCTTATTACCAATTAATTCATCTCAAATGACAATGATTTGGTCGGTAGATAATAAAAATCTAAAAGACTTAAGTGAACTTGACGATGACTTATTTTTAGAAAAGTTACAACTTGAATTTGGTGGAAAGACCAGAAAATTAAAGTTTTCGTCTCAAAGATTTACGTTTCCATTAAAACATTTAACTGCAGTAGGATTTGCGAAAGGAAGAATAGCAATTCTTGGAGATGCTGCTCATCATGTTCATCCTTTGGCTGGGCTTGGACTAAATTCAGGACTAGGAGATGCAGAAAGTATAGTAAAACTTTTTAGTAAATATCCGGCCGTAAAAGTTGAAACAATATTTAAACAATACAGTAATGAAAGATTGCCAATCAATATTGGTCTTGCTGCCGCTATGGAGCTCTTTAAAAGAGGTTTTGGAAATCAAAACATTTGGCTAAAAACACTACGAAACCTAACTTTTAAGTTTGTCGATAATCAGCAAGAGATCAAAAATACTTTTGTGAAGCTTGCCACTACTCTGTGACTTTTACTCTTAATTTTTTGATCTGTCGCCTACTAGCTGAAACAACCGTGAACTTGTAGCCATTTATATCGACTGATTCATTTAGAGCAGGGAATCTAGCAAACTCTTTCAGAACTATTCCACCTATCGTATCAAAGTCATCTGCTATGAACTCAGTATTAAATTGATCATTAAAATCATCGAGTTCTGTTAAAGCTGGAACTAAGTATTCATTATCCGAAACTTGAAGAATCTGCTTCTCTTCATCTATATCAGTTTCGTCTTCTATTTCTCCAACTATCTCTTCCAAGATATCTTCTATGGTCACTAAACCGCTAACAGATCCATACTCATCAACAACGATGGCCATGTGATATCTTTTTTTTCTAAATTCTTCCAATAAGGAATCCAACTTTTTACTCTCAGGAATAAAATTTACCGGTCTCATGACTTTTTCTAGATTGAAGTCATTATTTGAACTGAAACCAAAAGGGAGCAATTCTTTTGCAAGGAGAATACCTTTTACTTCTTCTGAATCTTCATCAACAACGGGAAATCTAGAGTGTGAAGAATCAATAATTCGAGGAAGAAATTCTTTAGGCTTTTCATTGTGCCTGACTACAATCATTTGAGGTCTAGGAATCATCACATCTCTTACTTGCATTGAGGAGAATTCCAAAGTTTCCTCGATCATATCCAGAATGTTTTTATCGATAAGATTCATTTCTTCGGCCTCTTTAAGAACGCCGCTTAATTCCTTCTGGTTCATAGGAGTATAAGAAACCCTTTTATAAAGGCCTCTCAGAAATAATCTTATTTTTTTGAAAAAACCCAAGCCCTTATTAGACTCAGGCGATGTACTTGGAGGTTCTTCTATCATTTAATAAACGTAAGGATCTGCGAAATTAAGTTTTTGCATTAATTCTTTTTCGATAGATTCCATTTTTTTTCTATTATGCATATTTTCGTGAGAAAAACCCAGCAAATGAAGAACGGCATGAATAATGAGATGATACAGTCTGGATTCAAAGCTCTTTCCAAATTTTTTGGCTTCTTCATCAATTATTTGAGGACAAATTGCTATTTCTCCAAGAAAACCTTGATCAATTAAAAAATTACTTTCTGGATAAAAAGACAAAACATTTGTAGGTGTATCCTTTTTTCTAAACTCTTTATTCAAAGCCGAAATTTCATCTATTTTGCAAAACTTTATATTGACTGATTTACCAGCAGAATTTTCAAATTTCTCTTCAATTAAACCTAAGGCTTCGATAATTTTCTTTTTTGAGGGTATGGAAAATTTACTGAAATTTTGTGAGTTGGATAATGAAAGTTTCATTCCTTTTCGTGAGAATCGTATGCCTCGATAATTCTTTGAACTAAACCGTGTCTGACTACGTCTTTTGATTCAAAACGAGTGAAAGAAATATTTTTTTCACCCTCTAAGACTTCTATAGCATCCAATAAGCCTGACTTTGAGCCTTTGGGAAGATCCGTTTGAGTTATATCTCCGGTTACTATGGCAGATGAACCAAAACCAATTCTAGTCAAAAACATTTTCATTTGAGATTTTGTGCAGTTCTGAGCCTCATCTAATATGATGTATGAATTATTCAAAGTCCTTCCTCTCATGTAAGCCAAAGGTGCGAGCTCAATTATTCCTCTTTCCAAAAGTTTATTTACCCTTTCAGGACCAATCATTTCATATAAAGCATCGTAGAGAGGCTTAAGATAAGGATCAACTTTTTGAGACAAATCACCCGGAAGAAAACCTAGGTGTTCTCCAGCCTCAACTGCAGGTCTGGCTAAAATTATTTTTTGAACCTTATTCAACATTAGTTCTGAGACTGCAACAGCGACAGCAAGAAAGGTTTTACCTGTTCCTGCAGGACCAATTCCAAAAGTTAAATCGTTTTTTAAAATTTCTTTCAGAAATTTTTCCTGCGAATCATTTCTCGGTGAAATGACTAGTTTTGGGGTTTTTATTTGTAGACTTTTTGCAAAAATATCTTTTTCCTTTGGCTTTAGTAAATTTCCTGAATCAACTTTATCGCTTGTTGATTGAGCTTTTCTGATAAATAAGTGGACTTCTCCAGGCGTAATTAATTCTGACTTTTCAGCTTTTAAATGGAGAGTTTCAATAACTTCCTTCCCGGCTTTTATAGCCTCGGTTTTTCCAACCAAAGAGAAGCTATTCCCTCTGCTCTTAACTTTGATGCCTAAAGAATCTTGAATTTGATTAATATTAGCGTTTACAGGTCCGAAAACTTTGGAAAGTATTGATGAATCTTCCGAGCTAAGTTTGAATTTAATTTCCTCAGTCATTGAGCAATTAAGAAAGGTCTTTAACTTCTCCTCTTAAAGAATTCGTATAAGCATCAAGAATTTTCAAATTTACAAAATCTCCAATTTTGTGATCTTTTGGTCTGAAATTAACAACTCTGTCATTAATGGTTCTAGCTTGAAATTCGCCCGGATCTTTCTTTGATCTTGCAGTGATTAAGCAATTTTGAATAGATCCGACCATTTTTCTACTGTACCCATATGATAGCTGATTCAGTCTATTTTGTAAGATATCTAACCTTAATTTTTTTTCTTCTTGAGGCACGCTATCAGGCATCTCAGAAGCCGGTGTATTTGGTCTGGGAGAGTAAATGAAACTATAAGACTCATCAAAACCTACTTCATTTACGATATCCATGGTGGCTTGAAAATCTTCTTCTGATTCGTCTGGAAAACCAACTATAAAGTCTGAAGAAAAACTCATGTCTGGTCTTACGGATTTGATTCTATCTATCAGATCTAAATATTTCTCTACGGTGTATCGTCTTCTCATTAGTTTTAAAATTCTGTCAGACCCGCTTTGAACTGGAAGATGAACATGACTAACAAGTTCAGGCACGCTCCCATAAACTTCCACTAAGTCATCCTTAAATTCATGAGGATGACTGGTTGTAAATCTAATTCTTTCAATATTTTCTATTTTTGCCACTTCCACAATTAACTTCGCTAAGGATGATTTGTCACCATTCTGAAGACCTTTAAAATTGTTTACGTTTTGACCTAGGAGGTGAATTTCTCTAGTTCCGTTATCTGCTAAAGCTGAAACTTCATTAAGGATATCATCAAAGTTTCTTGATACTTCATGACCTCTGGTGTGTGGAACTACACAAAAAGAACAATATTTATTACATCCCTCCATAACAGAAACAAATGAGGAAGGCTCTCCATAGTCTGGAGTTGGTATGTGATCGAATTTTTCTATTTTAGGAAATGTAATATCTATCTGAGATTTATCATTTATCTCATTGTTTTTAATCAAATCAGGAAGTTTATGAAGAGTCTGAGGACCAAAAACTATATCGACTGATGGCGCCCTCTTGATGATTTTTTCGCCCTCTTGAGATGCAACGCACCCTCCAATCGCTATTTTTAAATCAGGATTAGAATCTTTAATCTTTTTCCATCTGCCAATTTGATGAAATACTTTTTCTTGAGCTTTTTCTCTTATCGAACAAGTGTTCAAAATTAGGAGATCTGCTTGTTGCTCAGTCTCAGCAAGCTCATAGTCTTCTTCACCTTTAAGAAGATCAAGCATTTTGGCTGAATCGTACTCATTCATCTGACAGCCGTGCGTTTTAATAAAAACTTTCTTCATTTCAAATATAAGATTCGCAACTATATAGGCTTGAGAAAAAAAGAAAAGGTCTGATTATTGAGCAAAAATATGATCTCTATAAAATCGTAATTCCTCAATTGATTCGAAAACATCCGGACGAGCGCGATGAGCAATTTCTTTAGATTTTGGCTTGGTTGCATCAGGCCTCCATCTTTTTGTAAGTTCCTTAACTGAACTTACATCAATGACGCGGTAATGAAAATAGTCTTCTAGTTGAGGCATGTAGAGGGTTAAAAATTTTCTATCGTGCCAAACGGTATTGCCGCAAAGAGGTGAAACATTTTTACCAACGTGTTGCGATAAAAAATCAAGGGTCATCGCTTCGGCATCTTCTTGAGTTATTACGCTTCTTTTAACTTCATCAATCAAGCCTGATTTTTTATGATGTTCCTGATTCCATTCATCCATTTGATCAAGAATCTCATTTGGTTGCTTTATAACAAGGTCAGGTCCTTCAATAATTTCAGTTAAATTTTCATCCGTTACAGCAGTAAAGATCTCAATGATTCTCTCTGAGTTTGGATCCAAACCAGTCATTTCTAGATCTAGCCATATTAATTTGTTTTCCATAGAACTAATTTACAATACAGGATGAGTGAAGGTTGGTTACTATAGCAAATATGGATAAAAACAAAAAAGAATATACTGACTTTGGCTATAAAGAAGTACCAAAGAAAGAAAAATCTAAGCTTGTCGGTGAGGTTTTTAGCAGCGTTGCATCAAAATACGACCTTATGAATGATGTCATGTCTTTAGGCATCCACAGGCTTTGGAAAAAAGCTGCTATTGAATCCAGCCAGGTTATGCCTGGGAATTCCGTACTTGATGTGGCAGGAGGAACGGGAGACCTAGCGATAGAATTTTCAAAAATTGTAGGCTCATCAGGGAGTGTCGTTTTATCAGATATCAATGAAGACATGCTTGCGGAAGGAAAAAAGAGAGTTCTTGATTCAGGAAGGCTAAATGTTGACTTCAAGATTGCTAACGCTGAAGAGTTACCGTTTGAAAAAAATTCTTTTGATTGCATCTCAATTGCATTTGGAATAAGAAACGTTACTGATAAAGAAAAGGCACTGAAAAGCATGTTTCATTGTTTAAAACCCGGAGGGCGTCTTATAGTTTTAGAATTTTCAAAACCTACCTCGAATTTATTTTCACAAATCTATGATATTTACTCCTTTAATTTGCTTCCATTAATGGGGAAGTTGATTGCAGATGATGCCGATAGTTATCAGTATCTAGCAGAGTCAATCAGAAAACATCCAGATCAAGAAACTTTTAAGAAAATGATGCAGTCTGCTGGCTTTTTGGATGCTAGCTATGAAAACCTTACCGGAGGAATTGTAGCTTTGCACAAAGGAACTAAAACCTAAAATGATTTTCATACAGTTCTTTAAGATTATTTTTATTTTTTGGAAATATAGACTCGATCTCTTATTACCTGAACTTAATTTAAATCTATTTTTTAAGATTTTGTATGTCATTAATCCACTACGTTTAATTCCTGCTAGAGGAAGTAAGGGAGAGAGATTATTCTCTGCGCTCTTGGCCGCTGGTCCTGTTTATGTAAAATTAGGTCAGATCTTATCAACTCGGTCAGACTTCTTTGATGATGAAATCATTCATGAGCTCACAAAATTTCAATCCAATTTACCTACTTTTGACTCAAGGATAGCCGTTAGGATTATTGAAGATGACTTGGGCAAACCAATTGAAGAACTGTTTGAAAGCTTTCAGAGAAAACCATTAGCGGCGGCCTCAATTGCCCAAGTCCATGAAGCGGTCCTTTTTTCTGGAGAGGAAGTTGTAGTCAAAGTGATACGCCCAAATATTCAAAAGGAAATCACTAAAAACCTTGGTCTAATAAAATTAATTTCGAAATTATTGGATTTTCTTCTTGTTGATGCTCAAAGATTGCAACTGAAAGAATTAGTTCAAGAATATGAAATTGTAATTCAAGGAGAAGTAGATTTAAAAAGGGAATCTGCGAACACACGTTTAACAGCTGAATATTTTGAAAATTCTAACCTGCTATACGTTCCAAAAGTTTTTTCAGAGCTTTCTGGCAGCCAAACTTTAACGATCGAAAAAATAAAGGGTGTTCCGATAACAGATTTCGAAACATTAGATAGATTAGAAGTAGATCGTAAGCTTTTGTCCGAAAGAGGAGTGAGCATTTTTTTTAAACAAGTGTTCGAAGATAATTTCTTTCATGCAGATATGCATCCAGGAAATATTTTTGTTGATGTAAGCAATCCTAAGTCACCAACATATATAAACGTAGATTACGCTATATGTGGAAGCTTAAGCGATCAAGAACAATTTTTTATCGGAAAAATGTTATCTGAAATGTTCTCTCAAAATTTTAAGGCGGTTGCTGAGACTATGATAAAAGCAGGATGGGTTGATAATAAAACCTCACCATTGGAACTGGAGATAACGGTAAGAACTTTTTTAGAGCCAATTATTGAGAAACCTTTTGATGACATCAATTTTGGTGAAATGCTGTTTCAGTTTTTTGATTCAACAAGAAAATATAATCTTTCTCTTCCGCCTTCGTTATTATTGCTTGAAAAAACACTCATAAACATTGAAGGCTTAGGTAAACAGATCTATCCTGAGCTTGATTTATGGGTTACAGCTAAACCTTTTATCCAAGAGTGGATTAAGGCTAAATATAATCCGGCTAGAATTTTTAAAAAAATACATGATGATGCTGGCTTCTTGATAGAAAAAGCTGTCAATCTTCCTTCTCAAATCGCTAATTTTTTTGATGCGGTAGATAAGATGGAAAATTACACCGCTGAATTGCAAGACTTAAAAAAAGAAGTTAAAAAATCTGAAAGAAGAAGGTCTTGGCAATTATTTGCACTAACTTTTCTTTTGATTCTGATAATATTTGCTGTCATATGAAGAAATATTTGGATGATCTTGAGGCGACAATTCATGATAGAAAAAACAAAAATCCTCAAGAATCTTATGTTGCTTCCTTGTTTGAGGAAAAAGAGAAAATCATCTCAAAAATTAAAGAGGAGTCAGAGGAATTAGCAGAAGCTTTCCGCGAAAATGACCCCAGTAGCATAAAACATGAATCTGCAGACCTCTTGTTTCACTTAATGGTATTATTATCGGATAAAAATATACCTTTCGATGAAGTTTTATTAGAACTTAAAAAACGAGAAGGAGTATCTGGTCATGAAGAAAAGAAATCGAGGAAATAATTAATGGGTTTTGGTGGCATAAGCATTTGGCAAATCTTAATCATTCTTGCAATCATAATATTGATTTTCGGCACTTCCAGGTTAAAAAATATTGGTTCAGATCTTGGATCAGCATTCAAAGGATTCAAAAAAGCTGTAAACGAGGAGCCAACTAAAGAAGAAGACAAAGATAACCAATAATGTTCTCAATTGGTTTTTTTGAGCTCTTCATAATCTCATTAATAGCTCTGGTTATATTAGGACCAGAAAGACTTCCGCAGTTCATAAGATGGGTTGAAGAAACCATTAAATCCATTCGTGCAAGTTTTAATAAAACCTCGAAAGAGATAAAAGATAGCATCTACGTCGAAGATCATAATAAAAAAAATGATTGATCAAGATAAAGATACAAACTATCTCGAGCACCTTTCTGTTTTAAGAAAAAGTATCATCAAGTTTCTTATATTTTTAGGAATAACTTTTGTTGTTGCAGCTTTCTTTTCTAAAGATATTTTTAATTTTATTTCAGATCCGCTGATCAACTCTTTGCCAATAGGATCCAGCCTTATAGCTACCGAGGTTGCTTCGCCTTTTCTTACTCCTCTAAAATTTGCTTTTTATCTAGCCTTATTTGTTTCAATACCCTTTCTTATTTATCAGCTCATTAAATTTGCTTCGCCAGGATTGTATTTTGAGGAAAAGATTTATTTCTTTCCTTTGGTTTTAGGTTCTATCCTACTGTTTTATCTCGGAATTACTTTTGCTTACTTTATTATTCTTCCGATTGTTTTCTCTTTCTTTTCAGCCTCAACTCCAGAAAACGTAATAATGATGACGGACATCAATTTACTTTTGTCATTCGTAATCAAAATGTTTTTTGCTTTCGGTTTAGCTTTTGAAATGCCGATAATAATTATTCTGCTTCTTGTATCGAATGCAGTTACGGTGAGTAAACTTATATCTGCAAGACCTTATGTTTTTTTAGGATGTTTTGTAGTTGGAATGTTACTAACTCCTCCAGATGTAATTTCACAGAGTCTGCTTGCAATTCCTGCTTGGTTTCTCTATGAATTAGGAATCATTGTCGGTAGAATGCTCACCCGAAATAAGCTATGAACGCACTCAAATCAGTTTTTAATTTTTTAGGCAGATTTTTAACTTCCACAAGGATTGTTGTAACAAACTTGATTACTTTTATTTTTTTAGCTCTTGTTTTTATTGGACTAATCTCGGTTTTTATCCCCAACGATAGGAGTATTGATAAAGAAGGAAAAGTAGTCATTTTGAATCCTGAAGGTGTCCTAGTGGATCAAGAGGTGCAGTATTCAGACTTCCAATTTTCTTTTGGTCAGGTTGAACAAATTCAAACCAGAGATCTTATAAAACTTATTCAGTCAATCTCTAAAGACGAAGATATTCCTGCCGTCCTAGTGGATTTTAGTGGTTTATCTTATTCTGGACCGACAAATTTAATTGAAATTTCTGAGGAAATTCAAAAGCTCAGTGAATTAAAAAGAGTTATTGCATTTTCGGATAGATATACAACTTCGTCCTACTTAATCGCAGCGCATGCAGATGAAATTTATGTACATCAGGCTGGTGGTTTTGATATCCAGGGAATCGGAGGCTACAGAAGTTATAGCAAATCTCTGTATGAAAATTTAAAAATGAAAGTCTATAACTACTCTCAAGGTGATTATAAATCTGCTGTAGAAGGACTTACTAGAGATTCAATGTCAGACTTTGATAAAAAACAAAGGAAGGCTCTTTATGATCCTATATGGAGTAAGTACAAAGAAATCATTGCCACAGCAAGAGGTATTTCGAAAGAAAAGGTCCAAAAATTTGCAGATTCATATTTCGATGCCATTGGTGAAGCCGCTTTCGACAACATAGAAGCAGGAATAGAGCAAAACTATTTAACAGGCGTAAAAAGTTTTCCTGAATTTAGAAGCTATATGATTGATGAATTTGGTAAAGACGAATCATCCGATAGAGAAACATACAACTACATTACGTATCAAGAATATTCATCTTCGATGAAAGAAGACAAAGAAAAATCAGAAAATATAATTTCTGTTATCACTGCTGAAGGCGCAATTGTTGAAGGAGAAATTTCGCAAGGCTTTGCAGGATCTGCCGGTATTGCTAGACAGATCAGAAAAGCTCATGAAGACGAGAAAACTAAAGCTATTGTCTTTAGGGTTAACAGTCCTGGTGGATCAATAATTGCCAGTGAAATCATCAGAGATGAATTACTTCAGGCTAAATACAAAGGAAAAAAAGTTGTAGTTTCAATGGGTGACTATGCTGCCTCAGGTGGAGTTTATATTTCCACGCCTGCAGATTATATTTTTGCACATCCGACTACAATTACTGGCTCCATAGGAGTTGCTATAGCTTTTCTTACTACTGAGGATTCCCTAGAGTATATCGGTATCAGCAAAGATGGAGTTCAAACTTCTAAGTTTGCTGGTTGGACTCCTGAATTACCAGTAACGGAAGAATTGGATAATATTTTCAATAATTTAGCTGAAAGAAGCTACCAAAGATTTCTTGAGGTTGTCTCTGAATCAAGAAAAAAAGATGTTTCTGAAATAAATAAAATTGCTGGTGGCAGAGTTTGGATAGGCACTGATGCGCTTCAAATAGACATTATTGATGAACTTGGCGATATAGACGATGCTATAAGGAAAGCAGCTGCACTTGCAGAAATTTCTGAATATCAATTGAAATACATCTCAAGTGATGTTTCTTTCGTTGAAACAGTTCTTTCCGAAATTTTTGGAAAACTATACCTTCCATTAGAAAAAATTAAATTTGTTAAAGCTTCTGAATCGATTTATAAATTTTTAACAGAACTTGCTCCTTTTAATGAGCCCTCAGCTAGTATGATCTGCAAGGTTTGCATCATTGAAACTTCATAAACTTCATTTTCTTTTTTTAACAGCTTTACTTTCCGCAACTGCTTATTCGGAAGTCCTAAATAACTTACAAGTTGTTTGGGTGGTTGACGGCGACACCGTGCATGCAACCAAGAACGGTCAACTATACAAAATAAGATTAACCGAAATAGATGCTCCTGAGAGAGATCAGCCTTTTGGAAAACAATCTACAGATAATTTGAAAGTCTTTCTTAGAAAAGGATTTATCGATGTTGATCTAAAGGGCCAAGATATCTACAAAAGACACTTAGGAAGGATTTATGTTGATGGTAAAGACATCAATAAAAAAATGATCTCGACTGGAAGTGCTTGGGTTTACGATAAATACGTTACTGACGAAAGCTTTTATAATGAACAGAGGAAAGCTCAAAAAAATAAGCTAGGAATTTGGGCTGATGAGGAAGCCATGCCTCCTTGGGAGTGGCGCCAACGGAATAATTAATTTTCCAAAGAACTTTCCCATTCTCCTAAAGCAGCTAATTTATTCATTTTAGCTCTGTGAGAAAATGCTTCTTGCGCAGCAGTCTCATTTTCATCGTTACCGCTCCAAGCTTTAAGAGCAGCTTGTTGAAGTGCTCTTCCATAAGAAAAGCTTAACTTCCAGGAATTAGATGATATTTTATTCATCTTGTCTAAATGCGCAGTTGAATCAATATCAGACTGCCCACCTGACAAAAAAGTTACTGCAGGCAAATCATCAGGAAGACTGTTTTGTAGGCACTGCACAGTTTTTTCTGCTACTAAAGAAATATTTGCTTGCTCACTTGCAGTTGAACCGCTGGTAACCATGTTGGGCTTTAGAATTGTTCCTTTGATATTAACTTCATGATCAGTCAAAGAATTAAACAACGTTTCAAGTGCTCTAGATGTCGCTGAGTAACAATCTTCAATTGAATGGGGCCCATCCATGAGAACCTCAGGTTCAACAATTGGAACCATATTGTTGTTTTGGACTGTCTTTGCATACTCTGCTAAAGCCTCCATATTTGCCTTAAGACAATCATCTGAAGGAAATGAACCGTCTTGTTTTATTACTGCTCTCCACTTAGTAAATTTAGCTCCTAATGAAAAATATTCTGCACATCTTTCATCGAGACCATCTAATCCTTGAGTTATATTTTCATCTGGTGAAGAATCAAGCGGCTTAATTCCTTTATCTACTTTTATTCCTGGAAGAGATCCTTGAGCTAATATAACCTTGGTAAGCATGGTTCCGTCTTTCGCTTCTTGTCTTATGGTTTCATCAAAAAGTATCACGCCTCCAATATTATTTTCCATGCCTTCTGCTCTAAATAATAATTCTCGATAATCTCTTCTACTTTTCTCAGTTGAATCTGCATTGATCGTGTCAAATCTTTTTGTAATTGTGGGAGTGCTTTCATCAGCAGCTAAAATTCCTTTGCCATCTGAAACTATATGACTAACAATATCTTCTAAACTTTCAAAATTCATATTTTCTCCTTCAATGCATCTAGAGAGGGTAATGATCCTTTCTCGATATATTCCAAAAAGGCGCCTCCAGCAGTTGAGGCATACCCTACTTTATCTAATAAGTTTGACTGATTAAAGGCAGCTAAGGTCTCTCCTCCGCCAATGACAGAATATGCATCTGATTCAGAAATAACTTTTGCAAGATGCAACGTCCCTTTTGAAAATTCTTCTCTCTCAAAAAAACCTAAAGGACCATTCCATAATATTGTCTTGCAACTTGAGATGATTTTATTTAAGTTTTTAACTGAGTTAATGCTGATGTCATAAATAATGTCGTTTGGTAATATTTCTTCTAAATTTTTCTCAACAATAGACTTATCTTTTTGTTCCACTAGAAAGGTATCGGGCAATATAATTTTATTATTTTTACTAAGGTCTTTTGCTTCTTCCAAAAAATCATTTTCTACAATCGATTGACCGATTTCATATCCTTTAGATTTATGCAATGTATTTGCTATTCCTCCTCCAACGAAAAGCCAATCAACTTTTTCAAGAAGAGATTCCAGAATATTGAATTTTGTCGAGATTTTTGAGCCGCCTATGATTCCTAGCATTGGATTTTCAGGATTATTTAAAATTACTTCTAAAGAATTTAACTCTTCCTCAACTAACCTTCCTACACATGAATCTATAAAATGACTAACTCCTACTGTTGAACAATGGCTCCTATGAGCAGATCCAAAAGCATCCATGACAAAAACATCAGCTAATTGTGCAAGCTTTTTTGAAAATAACTCATTGTTGTCAGTTTCACCTTCAAAAAATCTTACATTTTCCAACATAGAAATCTTTTTTTTATTGTTTGAGAAATGATCAAGGTTTAAATCATCATGAAAATAAATTTCTTCGGATAGCAAAGTGCTCAAGCGTTCTGCAACTTTTTTCAAAGAAAAGTTTTTATTAATCTCTCCTACTTTTTCTGGTCTGCCAAGATGACTGATAATTGTTACCGAACTAGCTTTAGATAGAATATGGGTTAAAGTTGGAAGTGTTCTTAAAATTCTTTCGTCATCACTTACTTTTCCATTTAAAATCTTTACGTTGTAATCAAATCTGACCAATACTCTTTTACCTTGAAGATCAAGATCATCAAGCGTTGGGATTCCATTGATCATTTTTTAAGAAAACTGATTATTTTTTTTGAAACCTTATCTACGGTAAATCCGAAGTGATCCATTAAAACTGATCCTGGAGCTGATTCACCAAAAGATTCCATTCCAATGACTAAGTCTCCTTGATTGAGATACTTATGCCAGAAGTCTGGGTAACCGCATTCAATTGCTACTCGGGGTCTATCTCCGAGAATTTTATTTTTATATTCATCGTCTTGTTGATCAAAAATTTCTGTGCAAGGCATAGATACAACGTTTGCTTTATAGCCATTTTCCTCTAAATATGCTTTCGCATGCATAGCTAACTGAACCTCTGATCCAGTAGCTATAATGGTTAGATCGCTCTGTTTTTCCTTGCTAAGTAAGTAACCTCCATTAGCAATTTGTGAATGATCGTCTCTTTCCTGAGGTTCTAAGTTCTGTCTAGACAAGATTAAGGCAGTCGGTTTATCTTGTGAAGTTAATGACGCCCTCCAAGAGTAAGCAGTCTCAACTCCATCGCAAGGTCGCCAAGTATTTAAGTTCGGTGTAGATCTTAATATCGTTAGATGCTCAACGGGCTGATGGGTAGGCCCGTCCTCTCCTACACCGATAGAATCGTGTGTATAGACGTATATTATTGGCAGCTTCATCAATGCACTCATTCGAACTGCATTTCTTGCATAATCTAAAAAGGTTAAAAAAGTCCCTCCATAAGGTCTAAAACCACCATGCAAATAAAGCCCATTCATTATGGCAGACATGCCAAATTCTCTTACACCGTAACTTAAATAATTCCCTTTTCCGTTTTTTAATAATTCAGAACCGTTCCATTGAGTATTGTTAGATGGAGATAAATCGGCAGAACCTCCAAACAATTCTGGAATTCTAGGACCTAATGAATCAAGACACATACCAGATGCCTTTCTTGAAGCATGATGAGTCTCATCGTTTGAAAAATTTTCTATTAAGTCTTCAAAAATTTTATCTAACTCCTCAGGCAAAGAGTTTTCAAATATTCTTTTAATTTCCGAGTGCTCTTTTGAATAATTTTTTGAGTAATCGTCAAACATTTCATTCCAATCATCTTCTATGGCTTGACCATCTTTTTCATTATTCCAAGCTTCATAAACATGATCGGGAACTTCAAATGGAGGATACTTCCATCCAATCTCTTCTCTAGTTAATTCTATTTCTTCATCGCCCAAAGCTGCCCCATGCACCTCAGAAGTGCCAGATTTATTTGGAGAGCCCTTGCCTATGACGGTTTTGCAACAAATCAAAGTAGGCTTTGTAGATTTTTTTGCCTTTTCTATGCAAGAATTTATTTTGCTGACATCATGACCATCGACTTTATTAAATACTTCCCAGCCATAAGACTCAAATCTTTTCTTTGTATCGTCTGTGAACCAATTATCAACCCTTCCATCAATGCTGATTTCATTATCATCATAGAATACTATTAAATTACCTAATTCTAGTGTTCCAGCTAAGGAACAGGCTTCATGAGAAATACCTTCCATTAAATCTCCATCTCCAACAAAGGCATAAGTTTTGTGATTAAATATTTTGAAATTATCTTTATTGTATTTTGTAGCCAATATTTTCTCTGCCAGGGCCATTCCGACAGCATTAGCAATGCCTTGACCTAATGGTCCTGTAGTTGTCTCAACGCCAGGTGCATAACCTATTTCAGGATGACCAGGCGTCTTAGAATGCAATTGCCTAAAGTTTTTAAGGTCATCTATTGAAAGATCATAACCAGTTAGATGCAGGAGAGAATAAAGCAACATTGAACCATGGCCATTTGAAAGAACAAACCTATCTCTATTTAACCAATTGGGATTATTGGGATTATGAGAAAGATGGTTTATCCAGAGCGCTTGAGCAATTTCTGCCATGCCCATTGGCATTCCTGGGTGACCACACCCGGCTGCTTGTACTGCATCCATAGACAAGGCTCTGATGGAGTTAGCAAGATCTGAATCGGTAGATTGTTTAGACAATTTTCAAAACGTATATTTTCTACTATTTTAATCGAGCTTCATAGTAGAATGTCCGGCCTCAAGGAGTTATATATGAGCGAATACAGTACTTTTACTTCCGAATCTGTATCAGAAGGTCATCCTGATAAATTGTCTGATCAAATATCTGATGCAATTTTAGATGCTTTTCTTGCAGAGGATCCTATAGCCAGAGTTGCTTGTGAAACTCTAGTCAAAACTGATCTTGTAGTCGTAGCCGGTGAAATAACCTCGAGTGCAAACCCTGATTTAGAAAAAGTAGTCAGAGATGTCATCAATGAGGTTGGTTATGATAACGATGCTGTTGGTTTCAACGGAGACAAAGTAGAATTTTTAAATGCCATTGGAAAGCAATCTCTTGATATTGCTCAAGGCGTTGATGAAGGGACAGGCGAAGATCTTGATCAGGGAGCGGGCGATCAAGGTTTAATGTTTGGTTACGCAACTAATGAAACTGAACAACTGATGCCAGCACCTATTCATTACTCACATTTGTTAGTTAAAAAACAATCGGAAGTGAGAAAAAATGGAAATTTAAATTGGCTTAGACCCGATGCAAAAAGTCAATTATCTTTTGATTATGATAGCAATGGGAATCCTTCTGCAATTACTGCAGTTGTTTTATCAACTCAACATGATGATGAAGTCTCGCAAGACGATTTAAGAGAAGGTGTGATGGAAGAGATTCTAAAGCCAGTTTTACCAAGCAACCTAGTCAATAAAGAAACAAAATTTTTTATAAATCCTACCGGAAGATTTGTTGTTGGAGGGCCTGTCGGAGATTGTGGCTTAACAGGTAGGAAAATCATTGTTGATACTTATGGCGGTATGGCTAGGCATGGTGGAGGAGCTTTCTCTGGAAAAGATCCTTCAAAAGTTGATCGTTCAGCTGCATATGCAGGAAGATATGTTGCAAAGAATATTGTAGCCGCTGGATTGGCAGATAAATGTGAAGTGCAAGTATCCTATGCTATTGGAATTGCTGAACCAACCTCGATCAGTGTCAACACATTTGGAACAGGGAAAATTTCTGAAGAGCAAATATTACGCTTAATTAGAGAAAAGTTTGATTTAAGACCTAAAGGGCTAATAGCTATGCTTGATTTATTAAAACCTATTTATCAAGAAACAGCAGCTTACGGACATTTTGGGAGAGAACAATTCCCCTGGGAAAAAATTGATAAAATTGAAGAGTTAAAATCCTAAAACGGAGCAATAAATGGAATTCAAAGATTATAAAGTGGCCGACATAAATTTAGCTGATTGGGGAAGAAAAGAAATAATTCTCGCTCAAGCTGAGATGCCAGCCCTTATGAAATTAAGAGAAAGATATGGCGAAGAAAAACCTCTTAAGGGAGCAAAAATAATGGGTTGCATCCATATGACAATTCAAACAGCTGTTTTAATTGAGACTCTTGTTGAGCTTGGAGCTGAAGTCAGATGGTCATCTTGTAATGTTTTTTCTACTCAGGATCATGCTGCAGCTGCTATTGCAGCGGCTGGCATACCCGTATTTGCCTGGAAAGGAATGAACGACGAAGAATTTGACTGGTGCATAGAACAAACGATTTTGGAAGATGAGAAGCCATGGGATGCAAATATGATTCTTGATGACGGCGGAGATCTGACTGCAATGGTTCATGATAAATTTCCAGAAATGCTTGAAAGTATCCACGGAATCTCTGAAGAAACCACCACAGGCGTTCATCGATTAAACGAAATGGTCGAGAAAGGAGAACTCAAAGTTCCAGCCATCAACGTAAATGATTCAGTTACTAAATCAAAAAATGATAATAAATATGGCTGTAGACACAGTCTTAATGATGCAATTAAAAGAGGAACTGACATGCTCCTTTCAGGAAGAAAAGCTTTGGTGATAGGTTATGGTGATGTAGGTAAAGGATCTGCGATGAGCTTGAGGCAAGAAGGTATGGTTACTCGAGTAACTGAAATTGATCCAATTTGCGCGATGCAAGCATGTATGGATGGTTACGAAGTAGTATCGCCATATGTAAATGGTCAAAATAACAATGACGACGAATCAATCAATAAATCTTTACTGCAAGATACGGACTTGATTGTGACAACTACAGGTAATGTAAACGTTTGTGACAAACACATTCTTAACAATCTCAAAAGCGGAAGCATAGTTTGCAACATCGGACACTTTGATAACGAGATTGATACTGCCTACATGAGAGATAAATGGACTTGGGAGGAGATAAAACCTCAGGTTCATAAAATTTATCGAGACTCTAAAGATTCTTCTAATTATTTGATCCTTCTATCAGAGGGGAGATTGGTTAATCTTGGAAATGCAACCGGTCATCCCTCAAGAATTATGGATGGTTCTTTTGCTAATCAGGTGCTGGCTCAAAAGTTTTTGTATGAGCAAGCATTTGCATCCATAAACGACGAAAGCGTAAAAGAAGATATGATCACTGTGCAAGTTCTTCCAAAAGAATTAGATGAAGAAGTAGCGAGTTACATGGTTGAAGGTTTTGGTGGCGTGATGACAAAGCTAACTAAAGATCAAGCTGAATATATCAACGTCGATGAAGCAGGACCTTACAAACCTGAATACTACAAATACTAATGACTAAAAAGAATACCAGTTGGGGAGGAAGATTTACTCAATCGGTATCAGCAATAGCTAGTAAATTTTCCAACTCTATTGGTGTTGATTCTGTTCTTGCAGAAAAAGATATCATTGGATCTGTAGCATATGCAGAATCTTTACAGGAAGCAGGAGTTATTAATAAATCAGAGCTCATCAAGATTAAACGCGGTCTAAATCAAATAAAAAAGGAAATAGAAACTGGAAAATTTAAATGGAATCCTTCGCTTGAAGATGTTCATATGAATATCGAGTCAGCCCTAGAAAAGAAAATTGGAGATTCTGCAAAAAAATTACATACCGGTAGATCAAGAAATGACCAGGTCGTTACAGATCTAAAGCTTTTTCTCAAAGATGAAACCAAAGCTATTAAGAAAAAAATTAAAGACCTACAAAAAAATATCTTAAATAAAGCTCAAAAACATCATGCAGATCTCATGCCAGGCTTTACTCATCTACAAATAGCTCAGCCGGTAACCATTGGCCATCATTTGCTTGCTTACTTTGAAATGCTACAAAGAGACTCTATTAGATTTGAAAACAACGAAAAATCTCTAAATCAAATGCCTTTAGGAGTTGGTGCACTAGCAGGTAATAGATTTGGCATAAATAGAACAAAGCTTGCAAAGAAACTTGGTTTCACTGAGATTACGAAGAATTCAATAGATACAGTAAGCGACAGAGACTTTGTTACCGATGTTTCCTACAGTTGTTCAATGCTTGCCGTTCATCTATCGAGAATGTCAGAAGAAATAATTTTATGGTCATCCTCGCAATTTGATTATATTCAACTACCTGAAGAGTTATGCACCGGCTCATCAATCATGCCTCAAAAGAAAAATCCTGACATGGCAGAACTTATTCGAGGAGGCAGTTCACAAACTTTAGGCAACCTTGTCACTACTTTATCTTTAATGAAAAACCAAAGCCTTTCATACAATAGAGATAATCAAGAAGACAAGGAACCTCTTTTTAAATCAATTAATTTCATCAAGGATGCCTTAGAGATTATGTCTGAAATGATTAAAGGTATGAGTTTTAACATTAAAAAAATGCTACAAGATCTAGATCTATCTGAGGTAGGAGCAACAGATTTTGCCGAGTATTTGGTTTTAAAAGGCGTCCCTTTCAGAGAAGCTCATGAAATAACTGGCAAAACAGTCAAGGAAGCTGAAAGAAAAAATATATTTATCAGGGAATTTAGTTTGAGTGATTTAAAAAAGATACATCCAAAGATAGAGAAAGATATATATAAATTTATTGATCCCAAAAGAGCTATACACGCCAAGAACAGCCTTGGCGGGACGTCGCCCAAAAAAGTCAAAGCAGCTATCATCGAAGCCAAAAAGACTGTTTCTTAATGAAAATATTCAGCAAAATATTACTCATTTTTAGTCTTATCTTAGGTTCCTGTGGAATCAAAGGTCCGTTATACTTGCCCACCGAAGAACCTTCGGCGCAAGAGACAGACAAGACTTATGAGACCAGATAGCATCAAAAGTTTAGATAATACCCTTTTTTTGGAGGATGTTTCCTTAATGGATATTGCTAAAAAATATCCAACTCCTTTTTATATTTACTCAAAAGAAATGATTCTTGCTGCTATCGATTCCTATCTAACAAATATTCGAGAAAGAGATCTAGTCTGTTATTCAGTAAAAGCAAATTCAAACCTGGCTATATTGAAAATAATGGCAGAAAAGGGAATGGGATTCGATGTTGTTTCCGGTGGAGAACTATTTAAAGTTTTGAAGATTGGAGCTGATCCACAAAAAATTATTTATTCTGGGGTTGGTAAAACAAAACCTGAATTAGAGTATGCCGTTGATAACAATATAAAAAGTATAAATATTGAATCTCTTTTTGAATTAGAGTTGTTAAATCAAATTGGTAAAGAAAAAAATAAAGTTATCAACGCAGGTATCAGAGTCAATCCAGATATTGATGCTAAATCTCATCCCTATATTGAAACTGGCAAAGCCGACTGCAAGTTTGGATTGTCTATAGATGATGCTAAGAGGATTGCAGATGTAAGTCATGATGGTGTTTCAATATCCGGCATCTCTGCTCACATAGGATCACAAATAACAGACGATGAACTCTTTGGAACTTTATTTAATGATTTAAAAGCTCTTTCTGAATTTTTTATATCTAAAAGACATCCAATAAATCATATTGATGTTGGTGGGGGTCTTGCGATTGACTATGATTTCAAAGAAAGTTTTTCTCCTGAATTAATGACAAAAAAAGTCATTGATATGGCTGGAGATATCCCTATTTTTTTTGAGCCTGGAAGATCTCTGATCGGACAAGCTGGTTCATTGGTCACAGAAGTTTTAGGCATAAAAATTAACGGTAAAAATAGATTTTTAATTATTGATGCAGGCATGAATGATTTAATTAGACCAGCCTTGTATCAAGCAAATCATAAAATAGAGCCTATTTCAGCTTCCAGTAAATCTCCAGAAAAGCATTATGTTGTCGGTCCGGTCTGCGAAACAGCAGATAGCTTTGGTGAATTTTCAATTTCTTCTCAAGAACATGATCACCTGATTATTTATTCTGTAGGGGCCTACGGTTATTCAATGGCTTCAAACTATAATTCTCGTCTTCGAGCAGCAGAATATTTAGTAGATGGCAGCAAGATAACTGAAATACGAAAAGCTGAATCCTATGAGGATTTAATTAAACTTGAGCAATATTAATGTCTGAAAACTTAACTCACATGTCTGCTCTAGGTAATGACTTCATTGTGATAGATGCCATTTCTAACCAGTGCGATTTATCAAAAATGATAAAAAATGAGTTAGAGATCCTGAAACAGAACATGCCTTTTGATCAAATTCTTTGTCTCTTGCCCCCTAGAGATATTAACTGTGATGTTTATCTTGAAATATATAACGCGGATGGATCACTATCAGAGAATTGTGTTAATGGACTTAGATGCATAGGTAGATACATGCACGATCACAATCTTGCATTTAATGAAGAGATTTGTGTGCAATTAGTTAATCAAATTACAAAAGTCAAAAAGATAGATGAAGAAATCTATGAAGTAATTTTAGAGCGGTTCAGTTTAGATCCAGAGGATATTGGTCTTAAGAAAATCAAAAGTGATTCATACTCCTTCATGCATGATCAAGAACAAATTAACTTTTATTCTGTATCCGTTGGAAACCCGCATGCAATTATCTTTGCTGAAGAGATTTCTTCAATAAAATTAGATGCTTTGGCTCAGTCCTTGAGAGAAGAAAACTGTTTTATAAATGGTTTCAACCTCAATCTTGCGGAAATATCGTCAAATAATTCCATAAAACTTAGAGTTCATGAGAGAGGGGTTGGGGAAACTGAGGCTTGTGGAAGCGGCGCTTGTGCAACAGCCCTTGCTGCAACACTTTTCAAAGAAATGCAGCATGACATTGAAATAATATTTGAAAAAGGCACATTTAATCTGAAAATAGACCTAGATAGTAATAAAATATATCTAAGAGGAACTACCAGCTATCTAAACTAATTTACATGTCAAACTCGTCAAAGATTTCTTCTGAAGAAGTTGTCGAATATCTAAGAGAAAATCCTGATTTCTTTAATTTAAATCCTGAGTCTTTGAACCAGATAAATCTTAAACATGAATCCGGTGATGCGATTTCTCTAATAGAAAAACAGATTATTGAATTAAGAAAATCCTCAGACCAAGCAAATAAACATTTAATCCAGATTCTCGAAAATGCAAAAAGGAACGAAAAATTATTTCTGCTCTCGAGAGAAATAATTCTTGGTTTATTGGCTAGCTCAACAATAGACGATACGGTAAACGAACTCGAATCGTATTTTATAAACTCATTTAACACCGATGCCTGTAGGGTAATATTTTTTAGCGAAGATGAAAAAAGATTCGGCAAGGAAAGAGTTACTAGCCCTGATCTTGCAACTGACCTCTTTCGCGATCAATTTAAAGATAAAGATATTATTCAAGGCGGAATAAGTCCTGAGATAAGCAATTTTGTTTTTGGCGCTAAAGCTAAAATACATGAAGCTGCGATATGCAAATTGGAATGCTCTGCGGTAACAGGGATATTTGCGATCGGCAGTAAATCTTTAGGAAGATACTCAAGCGAAAAGGATAATTTATTTCTCCTTTTCATCGTTTCAGCTTTGAGTAAATTTATCGATAGAATTATTCTCAGCAAGTCATATGCAAAAGGAAATAAATAAATTTCTTGATTACCTATCAACGGTCAGAAATTTTTCTGTCCATACGGTGAAAAATTACAAGAAAGATCTTGAGAAGTTCAGCGCTTTCTACGAAGCAAAAAAATTCACAGATCTGGCTGCTGTGAGCCAATCTGACATAAGAGATTTCGTTGGTATTGAGAGAAGGCGCGGGCTTAGTCCGAGAAGCATTGCTAGGTTAATTTCTTGTTTGAAAAGTTTTTACCGCTACCTCAACTTTGAAAGAATAGTAATAAAAAATCCCATTTTGGGGATAAGCGCGCCAAAGTCTGCCAACCTATTACCCAAAGCCATCGATGCTGATTTGATAAATCAACTGCTGGATTTTCATCCGAAAGAATGGATCGATTACCGAGATAAAGCTATGGCGGAATTAATCTATTCTTCCGGATTAAGACTTTCTGAATTATGCAGCTTGAATATCTCTGATTTGTCTTTAAAAGATCAAATTTGCAGAGTTGTTGGCAAAGGAAACAAAATGAGAGACCTGCCCATTGGAGGCATGGCATTGAAAGCATTAGAGTCTTGGATGTTGAAGAGAACTGAAGTAGAGATAAACGAACCGGATGCTTTATTCATCAATAAAATGGGAAACAGATTAGGAGCGAGAACGGTGCAAGAAAGATTAAAAAGATTGAGCGTTAAACAAGGCGTTCCTTACTTGCATCCACATATGTTAAGACATTCTTTTGCTTCTCATGTATTGGAATCTAGTGGCGATTTGAGGGCAGTTCAGGAGTTGCTTGGTCATGCTAATTTATCGACCACGCAAATATATACAAAATTAGATTTCCAACATCTTGCCAAGGTTTATGATAAAGCTCATCCGCATGCGAAAAAACGAACATGACCATTAAAGTAGTAACATTTGATTTGGATGATACTCTCTGGCCTTTGAGAGAAACGATATTGGCTGCTCACAAAAGTGCTAATGATTTTCTAGCCAGTCAAGTTCCTAGCGTTAAGGAAATATTGGGTACCAATAAGGAAAGAGAAGTATGGGGACAACTTATTGAGAAAGATCCAACAATGCGTCACAGACTGAGTGAACTTCGTTTCAATGTCTTTAAAAACATTCTGCAAAGCTTAGGCCAAACCGAGCAACAGGCGGAGAAACTCTCATCTGAAGCATTACAAATATTCATGAATGGTAGACATCAACTTACTTTGTTTGATGGTGTCGAAGAAGTTCTAGCCCGACTAAAAGAAAAATATACTTTGGGTGTTCTTACAAACGGCAATGCAGACATCAAGAGGCTCGGCATAGATCACTATTTTAATTTTAGCTTCAGTGCGGAAGAATTAAACGATAGTAAACCCTCAGCAACCCACTTTGAGAAAGCTATGGAATTCACTTCAGAAAAAGCTGCCTCAATTTGTCATATTGGCGATCATACAGAATGCGATGTTAAAGGTGCCTTGAATGCCGGATGCAGGGCAATTTGGTATAACGAACTTAATAACGAGTGGCCGGATTCTGATGGTTGTCCCGTTCAGGAAATTAAAAGTTGGTACGATATGGAAGAAGCCATATCTAAGTGCTAGTCCAAGGAATCAAGCATATATTGGACAACTGCTTTTAACTCTTCATCGGTGCAATCTGCGCACAGTCCCATTGCTGGCATTGCGTTCAAACCGTACTTAACGTTGTAAGTTAATGTATCAATTCCTTTATCAACTCTTTGACCCCATGAGTATGTGTTTGCAAAAATTGGGGCACCAGCCATTCCTCTATCGTGACAGAACGCGCACGCTTGAGTATAAATCTCCTCAGTTGTTCTTGATTCACTTATTGTTGAAACAGGAGATTTATTTTCTTCTGAACAAGAAACAAAAAGTAAGAACGTTATTAATCCTAAAAATTTAAAAAGCTTATAGTCTTGAAAGATAACCATCTAATCGATCGTTGTTCATGATAAAGGTTGATTTCAAGTCATTTGCAGCCGACTTGATTTCATTAATATTAGAAGCTTCTCCAACTTGAATTACCCCGACCATAGCCATCATTGCATGCGGAGTGCAGTTGTAGACATAAACACCTTCTTTATCTAACGTAATGCTTATCTCTTGATTGATTTCCCCAGTCCATGCTTCGGCTCCGGCAGGAATCATCCCTGGGAGACTAGCTGAGTTATGAAGTTGATCCGTTAATACAAAATTGATGGTGTCACCAACTGAGACCTTTATTACTCCTGGTTCAAACACCATGGTGCCATCTGCCCCTTCATTTTTCATTTCAATGGTGTGCACATTACCTTCGGAAAGTTGAACCTTATTAGCTTGGTCTTCATTTGATGCAGAAGACATAGATCCAGAATTGATTGCTACTTTGTAACCTGGGCCCGCTGTTCTTATTCCGCAACCGTCACCTTCCATACATACCTGACCTAAAGGCATAATTCTTTTTTCTATGGATTCTGGTCTCATATCTTGAGCAAAAGTTGCATGAGAAAGAACAAAAACTAATAATATAAAATTTTTCATGGGGCGATTATAGATCATTGAATCTCTAATATCTTCGGGGGTTGAAAAAATTTTATATCTAGAACCTGATGTTATGAAAAAAAGGGCTAGTAGTTCAGTGGATAGAACGTCTGCCTCCGGAGCAGAAGGTCGCAGGTTTGAATCCTGCCTAGCCCACTAAATTGTTTGATAGCTCTTCTTGGTTCTGTTGAGAAACTAAATCCACACCATCCTGCTCTAGCAATTGATTCAGTTCAAAATTACCGATAACCACATCAAATAACCAGCTATCATCAATAACTGACTCATGTTTTATGTAACCTTGTTGATATAAAGATGCTCGAATACCACCAAGCTTCTGTTTAACAGACAGCCTGCCCGTGTAGATTCCCTTACTTAAGTGATTGGTGATCTTGTCTTTTAAACGACTCAAGCCTATTCCTTCTGAAGCGGATATCGAAACTTGATTTACATCTTCTGAAATTCCAATCGCATCGGCTTCATCTGCCTGGTCAATTTTATTGTTTACTATGATTTGAGGAATGTTATCAGCGTTTATTTCTCGCAAGATTTTATTTACTTCTCTGAATTTGAAATCACAATCAATGTCGCTCACATCAGATACATGAAGTAAAAGATCTGCTTCTCGAAGATCCTCTAGTGTTGCCTTGAATGATTCAATCAAAGCAGTAGGTAAGTTGGAAATAAAACCGACAGTATCGATAAAGAGAATCGACCCTGTACCAGGGCTTAAATTTTTTCTTGTAACAGTATCCAAGGTAGCAAACAATTGATCTGCTTCGTATTGATCAGATCCAGTTAATTTATTAAATAAAGTTGTTTTTCCTGCATTGGTGTATCCAACCAAAGCCAAGACGTGATTGTTGCCTTTTTTCCTTGCGTATCGATTTAATTTTTTTTGGCGGTGACTCTTCTCTAGTCTTTTTTTAATGGATTTAATTCGGTTTGCTATAAGCCTTCTATCGGTTTCCAATTGGGTTTCACCGGGACCTCTCAAACCAATTCCTCCTTTTTGCCTTTCTAAGTGACTCCATCCTCTCACAAGCCTTGTTGATAAGTGATTCAGCTGGGCTAGCTCAACTTGCATCTTACCGATGTGACTGGTCGCTCTTGAGGCAAAAATATCTAAAATCAATCCTGTTCTATCTAAGACCCTTGTTCGAAGTTCTTTTTCTAAATTCCTTTCTTGAGAGGGCGATAAATCATGATTAAAAATGACAAGATCAGCTTTGTAATTTTTTGTAGCTTCACTAATTTCATCAACTTTTCCTTTACCCAAAAAGTACTTTGCAGAAAGATTGTTTTGCTGACCATGATACTTTTTAAGAATATTAGCTCCTGTTGATCCTACAAGCTCTTTGAATTCGTTAAAGGGATCAATAGGATTTGATAAGTCGGTAACTTTTTTTAAATCCGATTGAACGATTATGACATTAGAATGAAATCTATTTTCCATAAAAAAATAATTTTATCAGTCTTTTGTGCTTTAAAATAAAACACTATTATATTCATTAAAAATTAACAGAACCTAAAAAAAGGAGTTTGAATGAAGTTGCTTTACATTATTTTAATTAGTTTTGCCTTTTTTTCTTGTGCTAATAACATGGCCACCTTGGCTAATGTGGATAGGGATGTAAAACATTCAAAAAATAAAGAAGAATTAAAATGCTTTTACGAAAGTATGACTGGAAGTTACATCAAAAAAAGAGTCTGTTACAACAAACAACTTCAAATAACCAGAGAGATGGAAACAAGGTCTGCGATAAGGCAAATGGATATTTTCCCTATGCATCTCGAGCCATTTTATCAATGAAAACTTTTTTATTATTTTTCCTATCTAGTTTCTTACTGAGTTGCGCTGTAGATGAAGTTTCAGATGAATCCGCATCAAATGATTCGAACAGTAATTTAATATGTAAGGTTGAGGAAATTACGGGGAGTAATATAAAGAAGAAGGTTTGTTATACAAAGCAACAAATTGAGAGACAAAGGGAAGTTGCTCAAGAAGCTTTAAGAAGAAGATCCAGCGCAGGCAGCGCGTCCAATCCCAATCCCTAAGGGATTGAAATCTGATCCTGGCCTTCCAGGCTTTTTGCGGTATCCACTAAAGTTTCTTCAACAGGTCTAGGCTGCCAATTCAATATAGTTTTTACTTTTTCATTTGAGAGAAACTGGGGATCACCAAGCATCCTGACACTCTCTTTAGCTCTCGCGCTAAAAAGAGCAGCAAATCTTAAGACAAAATTGGGTAATCTTAATTTAGGAGCTTTTGTAAAACCTGCCTCAATCAATATTTGAGAAATTTCGTGCAACCAGAAACTTGAGGTACAAAGAATAAAACGCTCATTATTAGAACCTTGATTTGAGATAGCGTCTACATGAGCTTGTGCGACGTCTCTTACATCAACAATACCAAGATGAATATTTGGAGTTGCTGGTAATTTTCCAGACGTTAACATCTGGACTAAAACGTTTGTCCCACCTAAGTCAGGCGAAAGTGCAGGCCCCAAAACCATGTAAGGACAAAAGACAGTTAATGGAAATTTTTCGTCTTCGACTAAGTTATCAATGAATTCCCAAGCAAACTTCTCCGCCATAGTTTTACTCTTTGCATACGGAGTAATCTTATTTGAATCAATATCTGACCAATCATTTTCATCGTAATTTTTTTTATCGGAATCATCATAAAAAATTGAAGCCACTGATGAGGTTAAAATCACTTTCTTTGCTTTATTTGCTTTTGCTGCATTGAGAGCACGAAGAGTACCGTCAACGGCAGGCCTGATAAGAACTTCTTCGTCCACAGAAACGCTAGCTGATATTGGAGAAGCAACGTGCATAACATAATCACAATCTCTCCCTGCTTCTTCCCAGCCTTCATCGTTCAATAAATCTAACTCAATAATTTCTAAATTTTCTACTGAAGTATTTAATTCTTTCATGGCAGTAATGACTTCTTCTTTTCTGATCTTATCTCGAAGAGTGCCTCTGACAGCATAACCTTGATCAAGAAGTTGTTTGCAACAATGCAATCCAATGAATCCCGTTACACCTGTCAATAATACTTTTTCCATAATTCTCATTTATTCTTGATCAGACTCTAATCTATTAAGCCATTTTTTAATTATTTCGTCGGTATGCTCACCTAATTTTGGTGCACGAACAAAGCTTTCATCGTGATTAGAAATCTTTACCGGATTGCCTGGAACTTTCACCGTTCCTCCGCTGTCTTGCAAGAGATCTATGATCATATTTCTTTTTAAGAGATCTTCATCTTGAAAAGTTTCCGAAAAATTATTGACTGGTCCACACGGCACCCTATGTTTCTGTAATAAATCTATCCAATGCTTTGTTGTGTTGGTGGTAAATTTTTCTTGTAAGGCTGCATCGATTGTTTCTCTGTTTTCTAACCTACCCTTTCTGTTTTTGTTCTGTTGAGTATCTAGATGCTTTAATTCCAATGCCTCAATCAAGTTGGGCCAAAAGTTTTCTGCCACCACTGCAACTTGGATAAAATTATCCTGAGTTTTATATAGATTGAACGGTGCATGATTCATATGTTGATTTCCAATAGGATCAGGATCTTCTCCCGACAAAAAGTGCATGGTTGCCATATAAGTCAGCAAGCTTACTTGAGTATCTAACATGGAGATATCGACATGCTCCCCGTAATCGTAGATTTCTCTGGAGCGAATAGCGCTTAGGATCCCGATAATAGCGTAAAGACCTGCGCCAAGATCTGCTATAGGGATTCCCGATTTAACTGGATTATTTTTATCAGTGCCAGTAATGGACATGGCACCCGAATAACCTTGCACAATGTTATCGTAAGCTGGACGATTGATCTCAGTATCGCCAAAACCACTTATAGAACATGTAATTATTTTGGAATTTACTTTCACTAAGCTATCGTGATCAATGCCTAATCTTTTGGTTACTCCTTGACTGAAATTATCTACAACCACATCGGCTACCTCTACCAATTTCAAAAAAAGTTTTTTTCCTTCATCGCTTTTTAGATCTAACTCAACGCTTTTCTTGTTTCTAGCAAGAGTCAGATGATAGGCACCGATACCGTCGTGCGAGTACTTTGGATCATCTTTGAGAAGGTTTCTGGTGATGTCTCCTGTTTTGGGCTGTTCAATTTTGACAACCTCAGCTCCCAAATCAGCCAACACCATAGTCGCGTAAGGTCCCGCAAGCATGTGGGTTAAATCTAAGACCTTTATGCCTTTTAGAGATTGCTTCAATTTAGTAATTTGTTTTGTCGTCGACAGCATGACCTGTAGTTGGGATCAATGCTGAGCGTTTGTATGAAGCTACAACCACGCCGTCTTGATTGGTGCCAGTCGTTTTAACAGTGACTATGCCGCAGTTTTCTCTGGATTCTGACAACCTTTTCTCTAGAACCTCTGATTCAGCATACAAAGTATCGCCCACAAAAAGAGGATGAGGTAAAACAATGTCAGTCCAGCCTAGATTTGCAATAGCTTTTTGACTGACGTCGCTAACGCTCATTCCAACCATAACAGCCACAGTAAAGGTGCTATTAACTAGTGTCTTACCAAATTCTGTTGCCTTGCCGTATTCTTCATCGAAATGAAGCGGATGAGTGTTCATCGTCAGTAAGGTAAACCAAGTGTTATCCGATTGAGTTATTGTGCGACCTGGTCGATGCTCGTAAATATGACCAATTTCAAAATCTTCAAAATACCTTCCGAAAGTTTCTCGATATCTGTTATTGCCAAGATCTTTAGTGCCTTTAACCATTAATCGTCATCTTCTCCCAGCTCTAATCTCAATCTCATTGCTTCAGCAATTGGTTCATCAACCATTCTACCATCGACCTTGATAACGCCTGATCCGCCAATCTTTTCGTATTCTTTTAAGACCTTCATTGCTTCCTCTTTTTCTTCTTTGGTTGGTTCAAAGGCTTTGTTAATGATATCTACTTGAGAAGGATGAATACAGGCTTTCCCAGTAAAACCCATATTTTTTACCGCAATGGCTTCTTGTTCGCATCCCTCAGGATCATCAAGAAAGAAGAACGGAGCATCAATCGTAAATAAATCGTACATTGCTGCTGCAATAGCGACTTTAGATCTTGCATAAAGAAGTGGCTCCCAAGCTAATTTAGCTTTAAGACCTGCTGAAAAATCTGCTGCACCAAAAAATAATCCTCTAACTCCTTTAAAAGATGCTATCTCATCCACAGTAGCTACCGCTCGAGGAGTTTCAATCAACGGAATTAGATCGTCTTCAAATGCAATCTTGGTAGCAAGCGTTGCCAACGAATCAAAACTTTGAATCTTGGGCAATATGATGGCTTCTATTTGTTCTTGATAATCTGAGATCAAGTCTATGTCTTCTCTTCCTAAATCTGTAATCGGATCGTTCACTCTGACAAAAACCGGTTTAGAAAATTTATTTCCGTCTTTGAAGTTGTTGATTAAATCTTCGCGAGCTTCTTTTTTCAGGTCATCCGGACAACCGTCTTCCAAGTCAATAATCAGTGCATTTACGTCGGTCTTTTGAATATCTTCTAGGTTGTGCATTTTATGACCTGGCACAAACAGGTTGGACTTAAATCTATATAACATTACTGACTCCTTTCGATGTCTACTAGATGATCAACAACATCCAAGAGTTCCTCGGTAGGGATATCTCTTGATGCTTTTACTTTGTACTTTCCATTAACAATAAATGCAGGCACGCCCATGATTTCATATTTTCTTCCGTACACATCAGCAGCATTGATGTTCGACTTTATTCGAAATGAATTACTGATAGCTTGATACTTGTCAGGTTCAACTCCAAAAGCACTGAAAAGTTCCGTTATTTCTCTTTCGCTGGTGAGAAATTTCCTATCTAAATGAATGGATGTGAACGCTGAACCGATTATCTCTTCCATGCCTAATGCTTCAGCAGCGTAAAATAATTTTGCATGTTCTTTAGCAGGCGGATTCCAAGTCACTGGAACTCTCCAAAAGTCGATGTCCTTATTGAGGTTTTTCTTCCAATCTCTTATTAGCCCCTCTAGAGTGAAACAATGTCCACAGCCTAACCAAAAGAATTCAATGACTTCTATTTTTTCTGGATTACGAGTTTGAACCTCTTCATCAAGAAATTGATAATCAATGCCAGGTCGGTAATCTTTAGCATTTAATGTAAAAGAAAAAAGACTTAAGAAAATAATTAAAAAAGATTTAATAGAGACCTGATACATAATTAGCCACTGCTTGAATTTCTTCTATGGTCAGCATGCTAGCAACATTCTGCATAACCAAACCTTCCTCTTCACCATTTCCACGAGTTTTATTTTTGTAAGCCACTAAACTGGTAACAACGTATTCTGCTTTTTGACCACCAAGAGCAGGATAGCCAGCTGAATTCACTCCTTTTCCTTGGGGGCCGTGACACCCTGTGCATGCTGGCAGTCCAGATGCAGTATTTCCAGCTCGATAAATTGTTTGTCCAAGCAGTACGTTTTCATCACTTGCTTGGCCTACTTTAATTTTTTGAGAAGCATAGTATGCAGCCATATCTCTTAAGTCATTGTCGTTATAGCCATCTAGCAGTCCCATCATGGATTCAATGACCCTTTCGCCTTCTTGGATATGATGAAGTTGATCGAAAAGATAAAGCTCTCTTTGGCCGGCTAAAGTTGGCCACATGCCCACTAAGCTGTTTCCATCAGCACCATGACAAGCAGCACAAGAACCGACTAGTTTTTCTCCTCTTACTGGATCGCCTTTCGGTAAAGGCTTCACTTCACCAGCTTTTTCAGATGCGGCGAAAATAGCTCCAGATAAACAGAGAATTGAGATGAATATAACTTTTTTAATCATTAAGAAATATTTCAGGGTCGAGCGAGCGAAAATTATATACCATACTCCTTTAATAATCTTTGTTTAGTATGAAAAACAATGAAATCAATATTACCTATTAACCTAGCGTTTGAACGCGTTGTCGGCAACCTTGCGCAGCTCCCTTTTGATGAAGGAATTGAGATAGCCGTTTGCGGTCGTTCTAACTCGGGAAAATCAAGCATCATCAATGCTTTGGGTAATAACAAAAAGCTTGCTAAAACCTCGAAAACACCCGGTCGAACCCAAACGGTAAATTTCTTCACCATTAACGATGATCAACAAACTAAATTGGTAGATTTGCCCGGTTACGGTTACGCCAAAGCGTCTAAACGAGATCAAAATAACTGGGCGCAACTGGTGGAGAGCTATTTACTTGGAAGACAGTGTCTCAAGAAGGTTGTGGTCATCATGGATATCAGACATCCGTTTAAAGAAGCCGATCTTGTTTTTCTAGATTGGTGTAAAGGACTGCCCATAAATATTTTTATCTGTCTCAACAAAGCCGATAAATTATCCAATAATCAAGCTGGCCAGTCTTTGGCAGTAGCGCAACGCGCAGCGCAAGAATACCCAGAGATAGAGCACCTGCAAATTTGCTCTGCCGAAAAGGGTAATGGGCTGGAAGCGCTCGGCTCTTTTATCATTTCATAAAAAAACCCCGGACATTGGGGTGGCCCGGGGTTAATAGGAGAGTAAACATGAAAAAATCTACCTATACCTATGACTAAACAAAGGTATAAAAGTTCAATTAAACTGAAAAAAAATTAGTGGGCTTTGCCCCAGTTGTTTGCAACGCCGCTTTCAACCACTAAGGGAACGGATAATTTGGTGACGTCGGTCATGATTTGCTCTAAAGCATTTAACGTTGTCTTAGTATCTTTTTCTGGGCATTCAACGATAACTTCATCATGTACCTGTAAAATGAGATGAATATCTTTACCTGTACCTTTTATATAGTCATGCATGTTGATCATAGCTAATTTCATAATGTCTGCAGCAGTCCCCTGCATCGGAGCATTGATAGCTGCTCGCTCTGCTGCCATGCGCGTTCTGCCAGAATGAATACCAGGTAAATAAAGCCTTCTGCCAAAAGCTGTCTCCACATAACCCTGATCTTTAGCCTTGGCTTTCATCTCATCCATGTATATTTTTACACCAGGGTACTTACCAAAATAAGAAGCAATATAATCAGCTGCCTCGGGGCGAGTCACACCCAAAGCCTTGCCTAGCCCGAATGCTGACATTCCATAAATGAGTCCAAAATTTATGGCTTTTGCGCTGCGCCTAGCTTGATCATCGGCTGAACCAAACACTTCCTTAGCAGTAGCCGAATGAATGTCTTCGCCGTTTTCGAAAGCCGTGATAAGACCCTCGTCTTTGGAAAGGTGCGCCATAATGCGAAGCTCTATTTGTGAGTAATCAATTGAGATTAAATCAAATCCTTTTGGAGCCACAAAAGCCTCTCGAATCATCCTGCCTTCCTCAGTTTTAATAGGAATATTTTGTAAATTAGGATCTGATGAGGATAGTCTTCCTGTAGTAGTCACCGCTTGATGAAAAGTTGAATGCACCCTGCCAGTTTTCTCTGAAATCTGTTCAGGCAACCTATCGGTGTAAGTTGATTTAAGTTTGGAAAGCGTTCTGTGTTCAAGAATTACCTGAGGAAGTTCGTATTGTTTAGCCAGTTCTTGCAAAACGGATTCTGCAGTCGAAGGCTGACCGCCTGGAGTTTTTTCGATCACCGGAATGTTCATCTCGTCAAACAGAATCTCTTGAAGCTGCTTGGGTGAGGATAAATTAAATTCTTTGCCGGCCATCGAGAAGGCTTGTTCTTCAAGGCCGTTGATGCGTTGACCTAAATTTTTAGACTGAAGATTTAAAATATCGGAATCGATAACTGTACCTTTTTGTTCCATGTCCGATAAGACTGGAATAAGCGGCAGTTCAATATCTTTTAGGACTTTTTGTAACGTCTTTTGTTTCTTTAAGTGCTCACCAATCGTGTCGTACATTTGCAACGTGATATCCGCATCCTCGGCAGCGTAATCGCTTGCGACATTGAGGTTTACTTTATTAAAGGTAAGCTGCTTAACCCCTTTTCCTGCGACTTCTTCAAAAGTTGTAGTTTTTAAATTGAGATAATGATTGGCCATATCGTCAAGGTTATGACGAGTGGCAGTTGAATCCAGAACATAGGACATCATCATGGTGTCGTTTTCGATACTATTTATATGAATGTCGTAATTGACCAAAACGTTTCGATCAAATTTTATGTGTTGTCCGATAATCGGCTTCTCTTCCAAAATGGGTTTGAGTTTTTTTAAACAAGCATCGCGATCTAATTGCGACGGAGCGTTATCGTAATTGTGAGTAAAAGGCAGGTAAGCTGCTTCGCCAGCGTCAACAGCAAAAGAAAGGCCCACCAGATCTGCTGTGGTGAAATCCAATCGATCGGTTTCGCAATCCAAGACGATTTGCTTTGCTTTGGCTAGTTTTTTTAACCAAGCATTAAAGGTTTTGTCATCCAAGATACAAGTGTACTTGCTGGTGCTTTTCGGCTTAGAGGCTTTAGGGGCCTCTTTTAATAGAGTTTTGAATTCAAGTTCCGTGAAAAGCTCGTGCAACCTTTTTTCATCGCGCTCGCCAACTGCTAAATCTTCGATCCCAAAATCCAATTTCACATCTTTCTTAATTTCGGTGAGTTGGCGAGAAAGTTTTAATTGCTCAATGCCGGCACGTAAATATTCTCCAACCTTGCCTTTGAATTCTTCTGCTTTTTCAATGATGGTATCGATGTCGTTATGTTCGGTTAACCAATTGACCGCAGTCTTCGGACCCACTTTTTCTACGCCGGGAATGTTATCCGAGGTGTCGCCAACTAAAGCCAAGTAATCAACGATTTGTTCCGGCTTCACGCCGAATTTTTTCTCCACTCCTTTGATATCGAGGACCTCGTTTTTCATCGTATTCACCAACTTAATGTTTTTGGTGACCAATTGAGCTAAATCCTTATCGCCGGTAGAGATGATCGTCGAGATACCTTTTTGTTCTGCTTCAGCAGCTAGCGTGCCGATCACATCATCCGCTTCAACGCCTTCGACCACAAAGATTTTAATGCCTAAGGCTTTGATCACTTCATGAATCGGTTCAATTTGCGGGATCAAATCATCGGGCATCGCCGCTCTATTGGCTTTGTAATCTTCATACATTTCATGGCGAAACGTATCGCCTTTGGCATCGAAGACCATGCCAACCGGAGCGTTAGGATGATCTTGCAGTATCCGCATTACCATCGTGACCACGCCGCGCACAGCACCCGTTGGCTGGCCTGTGGATGTCGTTAACGGCGGTAAGGCATGGTAAGCACGGTAAACATAAGACGATCCGTCGACCAATATGACAGAATTGTTATCGTCTAAATTTTCAGGTTTGGCCATGCATTCAATATTGTTTTGATGGTTTATACTTCGATACTCAAGTTTAGAGTAGCAATGAAAAAAGTTCTATTACTGATTTTTGGTTTTTGTGTGGTGCTCATCGCAGTGGCTTACTTCATGGAGTACCAAATGGGATTGGAGCCTTGTCCTATGTGCATCATTCAAAGAATCGCCATTGCATTGACCGGTTTAGCGGCCCTCATTGGTTACTTTCACGATCGCTGGTTTAAATTTTATTTTTCTTTAACCACTGTATTTAGTATTGCCGGAGCAGCATCCGCGATTCGTCATTTGTACTTGCAGTCTTTACCGGAAGACCAAGTACCCTTTTGCGGACCCGATTTAGGCTACCTACTTGATAACGCTTATTTTTCCGATGCTTTGCGTATGCTTTTTATCGGTGACGGTAATTGCGCCGAAGTTGTCTGGAGTTTATTCGGCGTATCCATTCCAGGTTGGGTGCTTATTTGGTGCATCATCAATATTTGCTTATCGGTATCGCAACTGAACCCCAAAACTGCTCTTCCACAGAGTAATTAAAAGTAACTTTTTAAGGCTCCTCTAAGATGAGACAATAAGCTGAAATGAGCTTAAACGTTATCGCTATCATCCTTTCGGCTGTCACTCTGGGTCTCGTGACTTACTTGTTGTTAAAACTCAGAGATCAAAACACGTTGGAGAAAGGTAATACCGATCATTTACAAACTAAATTAGATTCGGTTTCAAAAGATATCAACGATATCGAAAATCAATTGGCATCAGTAACAACGCCAATCAATGAACTCAACCGCTTTCTTGGCGGAAATGTCACTACCGGAAGGTTGGGTGAATGGAACCTAGAATCCATCGTTAAAGAGATCTTGCCCGACGGCAGTTATAACTTCCAAGCACAAATTAATCCTGAAACTCAAGACCGAGTTGATTGCGCGGTCAACACCGCCGACGGTCTCATTATCCCTATTGATTCAAAGTTTTATGCCGGTCAATACAAACAATACCAAGAAGCGAGTCGAGACAATGAGCGAGGCACTGTGCTGAGAGATTTACGCACAGCTATCTTGCGCGATGCCGACGATATAGCGAGTAAATACATTCGCCAAAACTCAACTTCCAATTACGCAGTGCTTTACATAGCATCCGAAAAATTAATCGATCTAGTCGATGATATTGAAAACCTAAGACAGGATTGCCTGGCAGAGAAAAAAGTTCTAATTCAAGGTCCCAATACTCTGGCTGCTTTTCTCGATACCATAAGAATCGGTCATCATTATCTCCGACTCAATGAAACGGCGGGCAAGGTTGCAGAAGTGGTAAGACGAATTAAAACTCAGTTTGATAGTTTTGATAAAAGCACCGAAGCGGTGACCAAAAAATTAGAGGCTTCAATAAAAGAAGTTTCTTCATTGCAAACTAGAATTAATGTCCTTGGAAGAGAATTAAATAAAGGAGCGGAAGACCTGAAAGAGGATTAATTAATAATTGTAAATTAAGGCCTCATTCATATATTTGCGTCCTTCCTTTTTACCTGACAAATATGTCATTTGTTTGATGGACTTAAATTTCCATTCTTTCTCAGTAAAATAATCTTTGACTCCTCTTTGATCAAAATTTGATATTAAAATTTTACATTTCCCTTTTAATCTATTGGCTTCTAAAGCCAGTTCTTCCAAATCACTTTTTGAAAAAACTACTCCGTTATATCTTCTGAAAGAATCGTATTCTTTCTCAAATTCAATGTAAGGAGGATCCAGGTAAATAAAATCTCCTTTTTTTGCTGTTTTCAGAGCTTCTCTAAAGTCACAGTTCTGCAAATTAGTGTTTTTAAGTTGAAAAGATAATTGAAGGAAATCTTTCATTGTGAAAGGAAAGTAGGAAGATTTTCTTCTGCCCACAGGAACATTGAATTCCCCTTTTCTATTTTCTCTGTAGATCCCGTTAAAGCATGTTCTATTCAGGTAGAGAAAATAAACGCTCGATGTACTTTTTGAATTGTTGAATTTATCCCTGACAGCATAATATTGTTCGTCTGAGTGAGATTCTATAAGACGGTTTACGCCTTGGAACAAACTTTCTGGATCGTTCTTTAGATCGATATAGAGATTTATAAGCTTCTCATTTACATCCGATAAATAAGCTTTTTTAGGAAACATGTTAAAAAAAATTGAACCCCCTCCAAAAAATGGCTCAATATAGTTATTATAAGAATCAGGAAAGATACTTTTATGTTTTTTGTAAAGCCAATTTTTACCGCCAGCCCACTTAACTATCATTTTTGAATTATGTCAGATTTGTTTAATGATAAATATAATGACTCCATTGAAGCAAAGGCTTTCCATAAAGTAATTTTCAATAGAACTGGGCCAAAAATTCCAAGATGGACAAATGTTCAAAAGGGAGAAAGTTGGAGCCTTTTTGAAAGAGATGCAAGAATTTTACTAATAAATTTAGGCGCTAAGTTTATTAATGTTGGAGAGTTTAAATATGATTTAACAGCATATGATCATCCCTCTCTGAAAACAACCCAACAAGATGCGGTGGGATATATTGAACATAATGAGAGAAAGTTTTTGATCATGATCGAATGTAAACATAGTTGCAAAGGAGGACATACCAATGCAGCAATCGGTGGAGCTTTTGATAAGGTCATAAAAGAAAAAAGTTATGTTAAGCAGAGAATAAGAACAATCTTTTCGAAAGGTGATGAGATCATTCCAATCTGGATCATTGCAACTAGAGGACATAAAAATGTGTCTATTGAAAACCAAAAGAAATTCTCTAAAAGAGGCGTTGTGCATTTATCAGATCCTGAGTTGGATTATTTTGAAGATTGCTACAAGATTTCAAAAAATAGCTATTTTTCTTTTAATCAGTTTTTAGGAATGTACAGAAGTAATACAAAACCTATTTATGAGGAGCTTAAAGTTGGAGCAATGCAGACTTCACTAGATAATAGTTCCAGAGATAGATTTGCATATACTTTCACGGCGAAAGCAAAAGAAATCATGCCATTGTGTGTTGTAGAACATAGAAAAGCTAAAGAAGCTTTTGTAGTTGAGAGTGAGACAGATGATTTTCTTGAAAGTATTAATCGATCAAAAAATCTTAATAATTTAGATGACGAAGAAACTTCTGTTAGAGAAAGTAGATCAAAAAATTATCAAAGAGTCTTAACAAAAAGAAGAATTAGCGAAATTTCTAGATACTTAGAGGCTGCACGCAAACCATTTCCAAATAATGTCTTGGTTAGTTTTAGGGGCAATAGAAAACATTGGAAGTGGACTAAAAGACAAAGATTAGGTTCTGGGAGGACTGGGGAGCTTATTCTTCAAGGAAGACCTGGCATGTTTCATGTGATCGATGGGCAACATAGATTGTTTGGTTATTCTGGAACTAAAGAAGAACAAGTACTAGATCATCCAATTATTGTGACTATGTACCCTGATTTATCGCAGGTAGAAGAAGCAGAATTATTTATTGACGTTAATGAAAATCAAAAAAAGGTAGATGTAAGCTTAAAAATTGAAGTTGCGCTTCTTATTGGAGAGAAATCAACTGGTCTTAAACAAGTTGAGAATTTAGCAACTTCTATAATCCTTGCGCTCAGAGAAGATGATAAATCTCCATTTAGTAAGAATCCAGTAGCTATTCCTCAACCTGAATCATCAGGTATCTTGCCTACAAAACAACTTCAAGTTGGTTTATTAAACGGTGAGTTATTATCTGCAGAAAATAATTTTAAGAAAGGATTTCTGAATTATGAGGAAGATTTCAAAAAAACAAGTAATTTTGCTTCCGAAATACTCATTTTGTATTTTAGTAAAATTAGGAAAAGCATAGAAGATGCCTGGAAAAGGAAAAGTGTTGATACCCTGGGAGCACTGCAGACACACTTTATTGTTGGATTAATTTATACCTTAGAACGAATAATAAGTTTTGAGACGTATAAAAAAAGAAGTGAAGTTAATAGAATTTCTCCAAAAAAATTGATCCAAGTATTAAACCCTTACATATCAGAACTTTGCTTATCTTTAGAAAAGATTTCATCTGAAGATAAAAATCTCATAATGGGGTGGGTATATAAAGGGGCTCCTTTAAAGAGAGGAACTGGTTCTTATCCTTTAGCAAGAAGATTGATCATAGAAAAACTACTACCTAGTTTTAAAGAAAAGCTTGTTTATGAGGATGATCCTAATCTTCCCTCAGATGAAGATGATATCTTTTTGAATAGATTTGAGCATATTTTAGACACTGAAAGTCCTCAAAAAATTACCGGTGAATATGAAGTTCAATTTATGAAAACCTTTCATGATTATTTGAAAGCGATTTTTGGCAGCAATTATTGGGACAAATTAATAAGAGAACAATGTAAAAAGCAATGGTTTAAAGGAGAAGAAATTAAATCTGCAAAAGAGAACAGTATAAGAAAGCTTGCAAAAAAACTTAACGTCAAAGGAAGTGAATTAGCTGCTCAACTTGAAAAAGGTTCTTACGACGAAAATATATATTGGCTCGATTGGCCACAAATAAAAGAAATTCTAGAAATTTTTTTCAAGGACGACCAAGGTATTATCCAGGCATATGTAGAACCCGTTGATGTAAATATTGATATTTCTGAAGAAATAAAAAATACTTTTTTTATTCAGATGCCCAAAGTAACAAATTTACCTCAATCACCTCAACAAGGGCTTGCTTGGATTGATTTTATCGAAATGATAGGAAATCCAGATGCTCATAAAAGGCCAACTACCATTATTAGCGATTTAGAATTAAATGAATTTAATGAATTCAAGCCAAATTTTAAAAAATTATTAGATAATATGAATGATGTGGTAGAAGCTATAGAATCATCTCAAGTTAGTTGATCAATTTATTGATATCAACAACATTCAATTTAATTTTCTTCCACAGCTCGATTAATCCTAAATCATTTTCAAAACAAATAGTGATTTGATCAGTCGTAAAATTATTTTCAAATATCTCAAGCTTTATTTTTTGCTTATCTCTTCGATCGTTATCTTTTCGCATTAGAAGGAAGTATTCAAAGCTAAAGTAAAGATCAAGCCATCGCTTAGTTTCAGCTCTATATCTTTCAGGCCTACCAGTCAAAAAAACAATCTTATTTCCTTGGCTTTCAAGATCTATAACTTTCTTTATGATCTGATGAATTGGTTTATCGTTTATTAAATCTGAGAAAAACCCATCCCAATCTTTTTTGCCTTCTAAAAAATGTTGGCGATGATCATTATTGGCTATCGTTCCATCAATATCGCAAATCACAATATTTTTCTTTTGATCATTCATTTTATTTTTTTGAGGATTATAATTTAAAAAATGCAAATTCTTTCAAATCACTTTACTCACTTAAATAAAAATTACAGAGATGAATCCAAAATTAGAGAATTTGCGGGATGGCGCTTTAAAGGAGATTACTATCGTTTAAATAAGCAAAAAGTTATCCTGGAGAAAGAAATCAAAAATTTGATCATTGATAATTCATATGTTCTTCTGCAACTTAAGCTGGCCGAGAGAAAAAATCTTAATCAATCGAATATTAGTTATTCTCTAATTGTGAAGGAATTAGAATCCCTGAATGAATCATTAAATGAAACGTTATTGTCATCAAATGAGGTTTTGTTAAACGAAAGTTGGAAGGTTATAGAAATGAATCAAAGATCTTTAATTTATAAATTAAAGAACATTTTTTGGGCTTTGCGAGATAAATGTATTTCCTTTTTGTGCCTCAAAGTTTTACCTGCAAGATTATCAAGACTAGTTTTTCCCTCTTTTTATTGTTATTGATAATTATCCTTGTTAAAGAGTCTGTTCTTCATCAGACATTATTTTCAGCCAAGCTCATAGCCATATCTTTCTTTTTGAACTTTAAAGTATTCATCGTCGTCTTCGATCTTGCCGTCTTCAATCCAAGCTTCTGGGCCTTCCTCATCGTAAACTCTGATGTTATCTCTGGCATCTTGTTCGAGTAAATAATGCATCTTGGGGTTCTCTGAAACGACTATATCCTCCATGCACTTAGCTATATCGATTGGATCACAGCCTGTTTCCATTAAGCCTTTAGTTATCATGCGCACTGTTCTTGATTGCAGCATTTCATAATGTTCCTTATCCTCATCAGGTAGAGCGTTTTTACCAAAGATAGGGGTTCTTACGACTCCGGGCTCTACTAAGACTACTCGAATACCAAACTTAGCTACTTCGTGAGCCAAGGTTTCTGAGAGTCCGTTAAGGGCATATTTACTGGCGCAATAAGGACCTTGAAGAAAAAATGGACGCCTGCCTGCTTGCGAGGAAATGTTGATAATAGTGCCAGAGCCTTTTACTCGCATAGTTGGAATCACTGCTTTCATCATTCGATAAGCACCGAAGTAATTGGTTTCCATGATCTCTCTGGCTTTGTCTATAGAAGTATTCTCGACTGACATTCCGTGACCGATACCAGCGTTATTTATCAGCACATCGATAGCTCCTACCTCATCTGTTACTTTTTTGATTGTAGTATCAACTGAAGCTTGATCGGTTACATCGAGAGGCAGAATCATTGCGGAATCATTGCTTTGATCAAGAGATTGAAGGCCTTCAGATGACTTTGGGTTTCTTGCTGTTGCGATGACTTGATAATCTTTGGCAGTAAAATGCTCCGCTGCCGCTAATCCAATGCCTGTGCTACATCCGGTTATAAATACATTCATGATTAACCTCTTGAAATTTTTTAATTTAATTGTGTGTTGGGTTTAGAATACTACTCATGTTGGGAATATATCAATCATCTTTAATCGGTTTATGGTTCATCTTGGCTACGATCGTAGTTCAAGCAATGGTTTTAATTCATCTGCATCGCAAACAACCTAATTATAAAGTTGGTGTAATAGATCCATCGTTAGGACAAGAGTCTTTGTTCTTTAGAGCGTATCGAACGTTTTGGAACTCAATGGAAAACATAGTTCCTGTCCTTGGAATGGCACTGATCGCTTTAGTATCTGGCTATAGTGCAACCAAGCTTTCTATTGTCCTTTGGACGTATGCGATCGCGAGAGTCTTTCATATGATTTTGTACTACATGGTAGCTACTGATAAGAATCCGAGTGTGCGCAGTATCTTTTTTAGTATTGGCTTTTTAGCAATGTTTTACCTGTTGGTTGACTTGGGTTTATATTTAATTTTTTAACCTCTTTCTTTTTTTATTTTTTAAAGGTTTAATATTCCCCATGAAATTTAAACTGTTTGCTTTTCTCTTTGCGATTGTCTTTTCTGCGGGAATTATCTCGCATGAGACGTCGCATTTTGAAATGGATCACGGTGATCATGTTCATGAAGAGCACTCAAATGAGCTTAGTGAAGATTGTTCAACTTGTTTAGCTGAACACAGTGAATTCGTTCAAGACGAAAGCACTCATCAACTAACAGCAATATTTTCCGATTTCCTTGATGTAAAACAGACAAGGCAAATCACCCTTTTTTCTAATCGACTTTCTATTCGCGCACCACCAAAAAGTTAAATTTTATTTTAATTTTTAATTTTTTTTGGAGGTATTGTGAAACATTATATTTATTTTTTATTGGTGCTACTTAGTGCCCAATTTTTAATCGCTGATGACGTTGAAGAGGTTACAGTTACCGCTTCTTTAATCGATCAGAATTTAAGTGAGATTGGTGATCCGGTTCAGGTTTTATCTGGGGTTGATTTAGACGATCAAGGAAGAGCAAGTCTAGGTGAATCTATCGATGACCTGCTTGGAGTAGCCAATTCAGACTATGGCTTTGCCACAGGTCAACCGGTTATCAGAGGATTGTCGGGTCCCAGAATTAAAATTCTCAAAAACGGTATGGTCAATCGAGATGTTGCTGGTATCGGGGTTGATCACCCTGTTGAGATCGATATGAACAACGTGCAACAAATTGAGGTTGTTCGTGGTCCATCATCACTTTTATACGCCAACGGTGGTGTAGGTGGAATCATTAATATTGTTGATAACACCATAGCGAGACAAGATTTTGATGGGTTAAACGCCAACGTTGATTTTGAAAAACAATCCGTAAATAGGGGAACAGCTGAAGCTTTTGGAATTACTAACATTGTTAATGGAATCAATTTTAGCTACTCCTATGAAAACACCGATTTTGAAAATTACGATGTGCCCGACGGAGCAGTTATGCATTCTGAAGAAGAGCATGACGAGCACGAAGGCGAAGAAGAACATGATGAGCACGAAGAAGAAGAACATCATGACGAAGAACTTGGGTACCTTGAGAATTCAGATTACGAGCGTGAGTCTCATAAATTTGGTTTTTCGGTAGTCGAGGATTGGGGATACATCGGTGCATCTGCAAATATTTTAGAGACTCATTACGGTATTCCTTACCATGGTGAAGGTCACGGTGGTCATGGCGAGGAAGAAGGCCATGATGAGCACGAAGGTGAAGAGGATCATGATGAGCACGAAGGGGAAGGCCATGATGAGCACGAAGGTGAAAGAATATTTTCTGTGACTGATTCCAACGAAGTAAACGTTCAGGGGGCTTATAACTTTGATACAGGAGCAGTTAAGTCAATTAATTACTTTATAAGAGGAACTGATTACTCTCTTACTGAAGGGCATGCAGAAGAAGAAGGCCATGATGAGCACGAAGGCGAAGAAGATCATGATGAGCACGAAGGGGAAGAAGATCACGATGAGCATGAGGATGAGCATGGACACGGTGAAGAAGGACCAACAACTTTCTCAAATGATTCTTATGAGATCGGAACTATTCTTGATCTTTCAACTTCAAACTTAGGTCAAAAAATTTCTATTAATTTAGCCAAAGAAGATCAATCTATCGTTGGTCATGAAGCTTTTATGAATCCTACAAAATCCGATGAATATACGGTTGGTTACTTCATGTCTAAGGATTTTTCTGATCATCACCTTGATTTTGGGGTTCGATACGATTCAGTCAGCAGAAACGGATCTCTTACTGAAACAGAGGAGCATGATGAGCACGAAGGTGAAGAGGAGCATGAAGGAGAAGAAGAGCATGACGAGCATGAAGAAGAGCATGGTGAACAGACTTTTTATAATGTTGACATGTCCAGTGCGAGTCTTGCACTAACTTATACTTACGATATCGATGAGAATGTAAAATTTCTAATTGGAGCAGCCTCTGTGGAAAGAGCACCCTCAGCTTTAGAGCTTTTCATGAACGGTCCTCACTTAGCGACCGGAAGGCTCGAAACAGGTAACGTTAATTTAAATGCTGAGCGATCCAATAACGTTGATCTTACGCTTGAGTTTGATATCGACAGCTGGTTTGGAAACGTCTCTGTATTCGCAAATAACATTACCGATTACATCTACTTACAAGATGAAACCGAAGAAGATCATGAAGAAGAAGGTCACGATGATCACGGTGGATTAATAAAAGCTGACTATCTCCAAAAAGATGCTGAGTTTACTGGTTATGAACTAGAGTTTGGAACCATTATTGATGTCGATAACGGAGAGGTTGAGGTTTCCTTTGGTAGAGATTCAGTTGAAGGTAAGTTCGCTGCCGGTGGTTACATCCCAAGAATGACTCCAACAAGGAACTTCTTTGATGTGTCCTACAGCAACGACGTTTTAAAAACGACTTTGTCTCTTAAAGACGTTGAAGAGCAATCAAAGCTAGCGGTAAATGAAACTGCTACTGGTGCCTACCAAATGGTGGACTTCACCCTTTCAGGTACGGTTCCATTAGATCCTAATGTTGATTTGAAGCTATCGTTCTTTGCTTCAAACCTTCTTGATGAAGCCGCACGAAATCATAATTCGTTTGTAAAAGACCAGGTCCCCTTACCTGGCAGAAACGTAGGTCTTCGCTTTAGCTTACGATTCTAAAATGTGATGCTATCGCCCAATTAATTTTGGGCGATACGTCATTAAAATTAATTTTTAACGCTTTGGTAGGTGTGAAAGATGGAAAATGTAATGAATTCAAAACTCCCTGTAACGGTTTTATCAGGGTTCCTTGGTGCAGGAAAAACCACCGTACTGAGTAATATTTTAAATAACAGAGAAAATAAAAAGGTTGCCGTTATCGTTAACGATATGAGCGAAATAAATATTGATTCTGCAATCGTTCAAAACGAAGTTTCTCTAAATCGCAGCGAGGAGAAACTCGTTGAAATGAGTAATGGATGCATTTGTTGCACTCTCCGAGAAGATTTATTAGAAGAAGTAACAAAACTAGCCCAGGAAAAGAGATTCGACTATTTAGTTATTGAATCAACTGGTATTTCAGAGCCTTTACCTGTAGCTGAAACTTTTACTTTTGCTGATGAAGATGGGATTTCTCTATCCGATGTAGCCAAATTAGATACGATGGTAACCGTTGTAGATGCTGTAAATTTTGTTAAAGATTACGATCAGGCAAAAAGCCTACAAGATGCAGGTGAATCAATGGGTGAAGATGATGAGCGAAGCGTGGCTGATTTGCTGGTTGATCAAGTGGAGTTCGCAGATATTATTCTAATCAGTAAAACTGATCTTGTTAGTTCCAGAGAAGTAGAACGTTTAACTGCAATTCTCAAAACACTTAATACCGATGCAAAAATCATTCCAATTGAAAACGGCAACATCGCTGTCGACGAGGTGCTGAATACAAACTCTTTCGATTTTTCTAAAGCTCAGCAATCACCAGGCTGGCTTAAGGAGATGAGGGGAGAACATGTACCCGAAACTGAGGAATACGGTATTTCTAGTTTCTCTTATGAAGCACGCAGACCTTTTAATCCTGAAAAATTTCATAATTTTCTGCACGGAACAGAAAAATTTGGCAAATTAATACGCTCAAAGGGATATTTTTGGTTGGCTACTCGTCCGGAATTTGCCGGACAATGGAGTCAAGCTGGAGGAATTGCTCGTTACGGTTTTGCAGGGATGTTTTGGAAGGCTGTCCCAGAAAAAGATTGGCCGCAAGATGAAGAATATCTTGAATCCATTAAGAAACAATGGGTAGAGCCGTTTGGTGATATGCGTCAAGAGTTAGTCTTTATCGGTCAAAAACTTCAAAAAGAAGAAATGATTGCTGCTCTAGATGCTTGTCTTTTGAGCGAGGAAGATGTTCTTAAAGGAAGAGAGTACTGGTCTACTTTCAACGATCCATTTCCAGCATGGAAGTAACTTGGGGATAAAAAAATGATGAAATCAGTTTTCAGTGAGAAGTTAGAAAGTTTTGGAGATATCTACTCAAAAGATGTTGAACTAGTATGCGTCGCTCATCCTCAATCAAGTTATATAGATTCTTTAGGGAGAGAAATTCTAAATGCGAGACAGGATCTCGAACTTCAATGGATTCAGTCTTTGGATGATTTGAGAATAGTTGATGAATTTCTTCCGGGATCAATTGATCCTGAGGCAAGCAAAATGCTTGCTGACCAAATAAAAGGAAGCTGTGGCATGCTTAATCAAACTTTAGATTGTAAGTATGTAGGGGTGAGACTCTTAACCCTTGATAAACCAATGTGTCCTAGGTTTCATGTTGATCAAATTCCATGCAGATTGCTAATTACACTTTCTGGTGGTGGGACCGAATGGATTGCAAACAACGATGTTGATTGGAAACTTTTTGACGACAGAACAAATCTTGATGCTCCGTTAAAAGAAAAAAAGAAAGTGAATCAATTTAAAGCTGGCGAATGGTCGTTATTGAAAGGTGGAACTTGGCAGAGTCAGTTCAATGGAGTTGTTCACCGATCTCCAAACATATATGAAAACAGATTAATGTTGTCTCTAGATCCGATTTTTGATGAAGATCAGTTCAAAATGTATGTTTGACAAAAATATCAAATCATAAGATTTCAATCACTAACCCTGGAAAATGTGATGCAACCACCTGATTAATTTTGGGTGGTTCGTCACATCCATGATGTATTCTTGGCCACGACCTTTGCAATGCGTAATGCATTCATTCTTATCTATCCACTTGAGTCTGTTTAAAAAAGGATCTGAATTTGCAAAGTATTTTTTTGGTAATTGCCAAACAGAACGGGTTGCCTGATCTTTTGTTAGCACTAAATCATTATGTGTTTTTTTGAAATGCCCAAAACCTTTATGAGGAGTTTTTTTATTTCCTAAAATTAATTTTTTTGATCCAACGTAAAGGCAATTATTGCTAAATCTATAAAAAGCATGCGGATGCATCTTTTTTTTATTTTTAAAGTACTGTTGAATCGCTTCATTACCATCGATTATTTTATCTATTTGAAGCCAGCCAAAAATGTGATGCAAGTCTCTTCCACCTTCCGAATAATTTTTAAACCATCCAAAAAATAAAAAAAGATCGCCCGGTCCAACTTGATTGTTACGTAACTCGGATTGTGAACTGCTAGCCTGTCCAAAAAGTCCTGTTTCGAGATTTGGATCGTAATGGCAATTGTCGCTTGGTTTACTTTTTGCCTTGGATTCTTTGAGGGCATCGATACATCGAATACCGTTCACACTGACGTCTTTAAACTTATCCGGTGCCGGTCCTGAGAAAGGAATCGGCAGTGAACATAAGCTTCCATCTGCAAAAATGGGAGAAGCCACCCCACCAGAAGACGAATCAAAGCCTTTTCTACTTAAAATTATTCTTCTCATAGACCAATGATATGATTTTAAAGTGGATTTTTTTATCTACAATATTAAAAGCAATTATGGAGAATTTATGAGAATAATTTTAGTTTTATCAATGTTTTTGCTTGTGGCATGCAATATGGAAGTTGATGTTCAAATTAACGGTGAGAAAAATGAAGAGTTAGCTCAGTCCTGGATGGATCATTTGTTGATTTCTGGCGATCTTGATGCAGCATCAGAACTAATGCATGAGGATTTTACCTTCATGTGGATGGGAATCGTTTACCCAGGTAGTGAAATTCATGGAAAAGAAAGTTTTTTTGATAATTATTGGCCGGTCGTTGGAGAGCTTTTACCGAACGGAATCGTTCTGACCACAATTGATGCTATTTCAGATAATGATGGGGTAGCTTTAATTCAAGTCGGTGATGCAGAAGGTATCAACGGAGAATACGATAATAAATACGTTTGGATATTCAAAATGAAGGATGGCTTGATCCATTCTGTTCGTGAGTACAATAGCGATTTATTGGTAGCGACTCGATTGTTTAAAAATGAACTAAAGCCCATCGATTGATCTATTTTATCTACAATGCCGATGGATCTTTTTTTGGGGAGATCAGTTACTTTCTTAAAAAAATATCCGGCCGTGACAAGTGTAAACTGTGCGATCTTAGTCATACTTTAATCTTTCAAAAAAAGTCTTGGGATGGTTTCCTTGGAGAATTAGATCGTCCTTATCAAGTTTTGCATATAAACGAATTACCCGAGTCGATAAAAAAGCTGAACCTGACTTATCCTACAATATTATTGGAAAAAGAAAATTCCTTTAAAGAGCTGATCTCAAGAAGAGATTTTGAACACATCGATAATTTGTCTCAACTCAAAGAAACTCTCAAAGCAAAGATTAATTAACCTTTTTTTTTAGCTTTGGATCATATACCATACCCACCATGGGTATTAAGCTACTTGTATTTACAATGTTTTTTTTCACTTTGATCAGTGAGGCGAGGCCTATTTCGTATTCAGGAGGTTCCACCCTGATGGCTTTTTCCGGAAACATGTATAACTCTCTCTATTATCATTTCTCGCCTACTTATCGATATTCGGTTGGCATTGAAAGCGTTGAAGATAAGTTTTTTAATCAACAATACAGTTACTTTAGATTCACCTATTTACTTAATAGACGTAATACTGAAAATTCTCAAGGAAACCTCTATTTCCAGTCTGGTCTTAGCTCGGATGGCTTGGATGGGCATTTTTATGGATTGCACGGAGATTGGGAGACACGAAGATGGTTTATTGGCTTCAATTATCGGGATGTGAAAAATTCTCTTAAAAATTACACCGATCAATTTTTGCAAGTTGGGGTTGCTCCCTATTTGGGTGCTTACGGAGATTTTCATACTTGGATTATGATAAAAACAAAGAAAAATACTCTGCTTGGTGATTGGTCAACTTTTCCAGTTTTAAAATTTTTTAAAGGTAACTTTCTCATCGAGTTTGGTTACAACGATCAAACAGAATGGGATGCCCTTGTTATGTATAGGTTTTAGGAGGCATTTATGAAAATATTGCTTGCTTTCGTATTTCTTCTACCTGCGCTTGGTAACGCACAAGATACTCATGATCATCATTCTCATGAAGGTCATCTGCACGAGCAAATGGTTGACGGCGAAAAGTTAGAGGTTGATGTTGAGCGTTTTGATAAATTTGTTGAAGGTTTGAAGGATAAACAAATTGCAGTGGTCAGCGTCAAAGGGATGGTTTGTGACTTTTGCGCGCAAGGAATCGAAAAAACTTTTAAAAAAGATAAAACCGTGGCCAAGATTGATGTTGATTTGAATAAAGGTAAGGTTTTTATTGCGTATCAAATGAACACAAAAATTGATTTTGAAAAAATCAAAAAAATGATTGTTTCGAATGGACAAAATGCAACTAAACTTCAAGTACTGAAACTCTGATCATGTACGATAAATCGGCTAATTTCTTTTCTTTGTTTGCCTCTTCATCAACGCTAGTTTGTTGTGCGCTTCCAGCCTTATTTGTCGCCCTAGGCGCTGGCGCCACTTTTGCTAGTTTAATTACCATCTTTCCTTTTCTTATTGTTTTATCGCAGTACAAACTACAAATTACACTATTCGCCCTCTTCATGATTCTTTTTGCAGGCTATGTAAATTATCGAACTTACTATTTACCGTGTCCTGCTGATCCAGAATTAGGGAGAGCTTGTTTACAAACACGAAGAAGGTCTAGATACATTTATTATTTTTCCGTTGCGATTTTTATTTTTGCAACTTCATTTACTTACATTATTCCGAGGTATTTATAATCATGAGTCATCCAAGTCATAAAGAGCATTTAAGTAGTATTAAAAGAATAGAAGGTCAGATCCGCGGCATTGCGAAGATGATTGAAGATGAAAAATACTGCATTGATATTCTTAATCAAATTAAAGCAGTACGAAACTCTCTTACTACTGTAGAGGGCAAAATCGTCAAAACCCATCTAAAAGAATGCGTTAAGGATGCACTGAAAGATAAAAAGAATTTTGACGATAAAGTTGAAGAAGTCTTAAAAGTAATTAAAAGATAGTTTTACTTCATACTCCAAAGAACATTGCCTGATCGAGGATCGGTTACCCCCAACTCAGGAGAAATTTCTTCAAGAAAGTCTCGGATGGTGTCCAAAAAAGCTATCATTTCAGGTCTAGCCGCTATAAGGGCATCCTCGCTCTCAAACACTCCAAATGAAACAAACTCTCTTTCGCCGCTTTGGAACATTTCGCTCACTAACATTCCAGAGGGTTGAAGGTTAGAATCAGTAAAGCCTGCGATAAAATCATCAATGCAGTCTTCTTTAACAACAAAGCGAACGCAATTTGCAAATTTACTCATGGTAATCTCCTTATTAATTTATTAGTTATGTTAATGTTTTAACTCTAAGTTTATAAGTCTGATGAGTGAAATAAATCAAAATAATTGGAATCAACATCCAAATCAAGTTTGGAGCTTTCAGAACATGAAAGAATTGTTCTCAACACAAACACTTTCAAAATCAAACGATCCATCGTCGTTTGATGTGAAAGTAAATCAAGACATCGAAAGTTTTGAATTCGATACGTTGGAAGGTAAATCAATATCAATAAAAGATTCATTTAGCGAAACGCATGCAGATGCTTTTTTAGTTATTAAAAATGAGGAAATCATCTACGAAAAATACTTTAATGAGATGTCTACTGAGAGTCCTCATCTGATGAATTCAATTTCAAAGTCCTTTTTGGGAATGTTAGCTGGAGTTTTAGTTGGAAAAGGAATCGTTGATCCGGAAGATAAAATCTCAAACTTAATACCTGAGTTCAAAGACAGTGCCTTCGTTGAAACAACTTTGCAAAATGCTCTGGATATGGCGGGAGCAGTCAAATTTGGTGAAGATTATGCTCAGCCCGATGCAGACTTTTGGCATGAAACTGCGATATTTGGCTGGCGTCCTGACCTTAAAGCAAATATTAAAGCAAATAACTTAAAGGAGTTTGCTCAATCCTTAAAAGACACAGAACAGAATGATGGAGAAAAATATCATTACAGAACCATCTTAACCGATGTTGCCGCCATGGCTTTGGAGCAAGCAGCTAACAATGGTGTTTTTGAATTAATGGACGAACATATTTGGCAAAAACTTAAACCCGAAAACGATGCTCACGTTGTTTTGGATTCTAGTGATTTTCCCTACTTTGGTGCGGGCATGAATGCTAGCGCTAGAGATTTAGGCAGGTTTGGTTTAATGCTTTTAAACGATGGAGTCCATGCTGGAGAGCAAATCGTTCCTGCTTCTTGGATATCAGATACCATTGCTGGAGACTCTGGATACAAACAGCGTTTCGCAGCATCCGAGCATGGTCCCATGATGCCAAACGGTCATTACAAAAATAAAATGTGGGTCGTCGATGAAAATATTATTTTATGCATTGGAATTCATGGTCAGTTCATATGTATCAACAAAGCTACAAACTCAGTCATTGTTAGGTTTTCATCTCAACCAGAACCTTTGGATCTCATGATGTTTGCCAATACTCTGGCAGGCATTCAATCTGTATCTTCAAAAATTTAATGGAGTTCTAAATGTCTTACCAAAACGATGTTGCTGATTTTATGAAAGCTGGCGAACAACCTGTTCGCTCAAAGTTATCTTTGGAAGGAGACCAAGCAACTTTATACATGAATCTTATCTCCGAGGAATATCAAGAAACTTTATCAGCATTCAAGACCAACGATATGATTGAAGTAGCAGATGGCCTTGCCGATATGGTTTGGGTCATTATGGGGATGTGTAACAGCTGTGGGATTGATTTTGATTCAGTTTGGCAAGAAGTAAAAGCATCAAATATGAGTAAGTTTCCTTATGGGAAAGCCATCAAAAACGAACACGGCAAAATTATGAAGCCGGATAGCTATTTCAAACCTAACATTAAAAAGGTTTTGGACCTTAAGGAGTGACAGATGAAAAAAGGATATTGGGTTGCAAAAGCAAACGTAATTGATGGCGATAAGCAAGGAGCCTACGGAAAATTAGCTGAAGAAGTCATAGCAAAATTTAACGGCAAATTTTTAGTCAGAGGTGGTGAGCAAGCTACGAAAGAAGGCGCAGAATTCATGCGCAATGTTGTTGTCGAATTCCCTTCCTTTGAAATTGCTTTGCAAGCCTACGAAAGCGATGACTATCAGCAAGCGCTTGCAGTGCTAGATGGCGGAGCTGAGAGAGCTTATGCAATTGTCGAGGGTTATGAATAAATCGCTTCTTCTCTTTATATTTCTTTCGTTAGTTTTAGGATGTGGTGAATCGTCTAATTCAGATAACAGCAGTTCTATTCCCTTAGAAACTGGGTTTAATCCAAATTGCTCAACTTACAGCGCAACCATCACTATTTATCCGTCTCCATACCAAGGTACTCTCAGAAGATGTATTGCGACCGATAGGCAATTTTACATATACCTTCCTGAGAACTATTCTGAGGTTGGAACGCCCTATCCTGCAATGTTTAGTTTGCACGGTTATACCAGCACCGCCCTGACCAATATGAGTTATACAGGATTTATGAAACAAGCCGATATCAATGACTTTGTGGTTATTTATCCCCAAGGTTTGGTTCATGAAACAAAGGGAGGCACACATTGGAACACTGATGAAATCGGTCTGGGAAACTCAGTCAATAGTATTGAATTTTTAGAATCCGTTTTGGATTGGGTCGGTCAGAATTACAATATTAATTTAAATCAATTTTACTCCGCCGGAATGTCAAATGGCGGTTTTATGAGCTATCACCTCGCTTGTAATATCAATTCGAAAATTGCAGCCATTGCCTCTGTTACCGGATCAATGAGTGTTTTTAGTTACGATAACTGCAACGCTCAACCAACTTCCGTAATGCAAATCCATGGGACTGTGGACACAATTGTTCCTTATGACGGTTCGGTTACCGCTTCTGGAGTAGGATTCAAGGGCATCGAGGAGGTTATGGAGTTTTGGTCGAATAACAACGCTTGTAATCTTGAACCTTCTATCGCAACGATATCAGACTTTTCTGGAAATGGTGTAAGCGGAACGCATAGAATTTATTCTGAATGTGCTAACGATGTTGAAGTTCAGTTGTATCTGTTAGAAGGAGTTGGCCACGACTGGCCTGAAAATTATGAAGTCGATGGAAATGGGGGTACTGGTCAGTATGATATAAATTCTGCAGAGATTATTTGGGCATTTTTTAATAATTTTGATCATCTCGGAAGGAAACAGTAATCATGTGCGGCCGCTTCACTTTAATCAAAACTCATTACTTTGAAAGTATTCCGAGAGATAAAAGAGAAGCATCTTTTAATGTAGCGCCATCAAATGAAATAATCATCCTCGATCCCGAGCCCTCCTTGAAGATTTGGTCTTACAGTCCTTTGTGGGCAAAAAAACCCTTCCATCTCATTAATTGTCGTTCTGAAACCATGCATCAAAAGCCTTCGTTTAAAGGTGCCATGCGATGTCTAATTCCCACTACCGGTTGGTACGAATGGCAAGACAACGGCACTCAAAAGCAGCCCTACTATCATCATATTAATCACGGTTTATTTTATTTTGCAGGACTGGCTAACAATCAAGGCTGTCTTATCGTGACCAAAGAAGCTCATAAAGATATTAAGCAGATTCACCATCGGCAACCGGTTTTACTGACGCAAAACGAGGGCGATCATTGGTTAAACAATGAAGACCAATTACATAGTGAACTCGATGATTTGGTTGAGTGCTATCCCGTTAGCACAAAAGTTAATAGTCCAAAAAATAATTCACCTGAATTAATCCAACCTTTATAATTTTCTAATGAAGAAACCCGAAGATAATTTTGTAATCCAATATTATAAATTCATTGTTACGCCAATTTTAATCACTGTATTTGTATGGCTAATGATCGATAGATTTTTGTGAAGCTTTTCATAAGCGGCTTAGTTTTTTTTATTGTCATGTTTTACGGCGTCAGATTATCGCATCGTCTCCGCGATCGTCATCTGACAAATGTGACAGATGATAATGTCCGCATCGCACTTGGAATGTTATCTTTTGTGGTCATTGCTGCGATGGCAATAAGTGCATCAATGATTGCTCAGTATATTATTGAGTAAACAAACCTATCGTTGAAAAGATACTTAAGACAAAACACGCTGTAACACCCGTAGTTAAGTTCAATCTTAAGTTGGCGTAGTCTTCATCAGCAAAACTGTCACTGATTCTTTTTTCTTGCAAATAGCAGAGCGGGAAACAAATCGTTAACATCACCAATGGAATCATAATGTTAACAGTGAACAAAAATACGCCTACAAATCCTAATAATGAGAACAATATACCGGATACTAAGTCGGACTGTTTCTTAGAAGATTGCCAAATAATCCCGCCTAAAAAGGAGAGGATCATTGCTCCGTAAATTACCAAACTTATTAAAGAAGGCCTTAGCCAATTTTCTCCTAGGATCCAAGGTAAAATGGTGAATAAGGCGAAAGGTATAAATCCTAGATATCCCAAAATGATTTTTGTTTTCAGCATTTTAAATATTTTGCTAGTATAAAAATGAAAATGAATTTAAAAAAAATTATACCTTGTTCGCTTGTAATCATATTGCTGTCTTGCAGTGAAGTTAAACTGCCAGATTTTAATGTTTATGCTGAAGGCCAAAAGGAGGTTCTAGATGCTTTTGGATTTACCTTCGATCCTTCCTTGATAAGACATGAAACGATTAAAAAAGATTTTCATGTAATTTTTGGTTTCGGAGGAAATATCTTAATCTCAATTGGAGAAGATGGCATTCTTGCAATTGATTCACAGTTCCCACAAATCTATGAAGCTTTGCTGGCAAAAATAAAGTCTCTTGGAGGTTCGGGTATAAATCATATTATCAATACACATTGGCATTTTGATCATGCTGATGGAAATAGAGCTTTTGGTCCTTTAGGTGCAGAAATTTATGCGCACATAAACTCTCTTAATTATATGAAATCTGGAGCTTCTATTAACTTAGTCGGTGCCGTTTATCCACAGCAACCTTATGAAAAGGAAGCGTTAGCGACCGTCACTTATAAAGATACTCTTGATCTAAATTTAAATGGTCAAACCATTAAGTTAATGAATTTTGGCCCTGCGCACACCACTGGGGATACAGTTATTTATTTTAAAGAAGCCAATATTATCCACACTGGAGATTTAACGAACTTAGATGGACTACCATTTATCGATGCAGATAACGGCGGCACCCTTGAAGGGATGATTTCTTCCTTGTACAGAGTACTTGAGCTGATCGATGACGATACTATAGTTGTTCCAGGTCATGGACCAATCGCTGATAAAGACACAATTAAAAGTTTCTTAATGAAGCTTGTAGCAGTGAACAACAGAATAGACGCTTTAGTTGACCAAGGTAAATCAGCGCAGGAGATTCTCGAAATGAATCCCGCAAAGGAAATCATCGAGGAAGTTCCTTTCCCCATCTTGGTTAACAGAGCCCTTGTCGGAAAGGGTTTACTTTAAAATCACAATTCTTACTCAAAAACTCTTTCTCTCATGCTAGTCTTATGTTGGTTATAGGAGATTTAAAATGAAAAAAATAATATTACTTACGGCATTAATTGGCCTACCAATTAGTCTTGCTTCACAAGAAGTGCCCGATCCTCTCACTGCTGGATACAGCCAATGTAAATTTCTGCCTGGAAAAGGTATGGAGTCGCTTGAGGAATATGTTGAACTTTTTAATGAGGAGTTGGACAAAGCGGGTATTGAAATGGGTTCAACAATGTTGATGCCATTTTTTAAGACTGATATTTCTGAATACGATGTTTTATGGGTCAATACTTGGCAAGACAATGCTCAAGCAGGCAAAGCAATGGATTGGTGGCTTTCTGATGCAGGAGAAAAATCTAGAGATGCTTGGCCAATGTTTTGCGATACTCAAATTCTAACTTATCAATGGTGGATGGATGCGGTTACCGACCGAGATGATCTTGAGGGTCAAAATTTCAGTGCTTCTTATTACACATGTAACTTAAATGATGGGAAAAGCCTGAGCGATGCTTACTTGGCTTCCAATGCAGAACTTAAGCTAGGACATTCAAAAGGTTCTAAATCGAGCTCTGCGCTGATTAGACCGTCTTCAGGAACAAATGCTGCTGAATTTCCTTTTGATTTTGTGAGGTTGTTCACAAATCCTTCTTTTACCAATTGGGGTGAAGCTGTTGACGGTTGGTACGATGACGTAAGAGGATCAGCCGAAAGCAATGCGGTAAGAGATGCTTACGATTGCAACGGTTCAACTTTATTTTCTGGAAGAATAGTTCGCTAATTCACATCAATAAAAAAAGGAAGGCTAAAGCCTTCCTTTTTTTTTACCAAAATTAATATTGGATTAACGTGTATCCAGCGTCAACAGTTACGATTTCTCTGATTGATTCTACTTCTTGAGCGAATGTTTTAAAGTTTTCACTTGCTTGACTGACACTCAGAGCTTCAGTCATTTCAGCCATGGACGAACCAAAAATATAGGCAAAGTGAGTCATTCCATCAACTCCTCCTGACATGATTCTGTTCACGCCATAACTTCCTGAGGCTAAGCCATCTTCTGTTTGCGCTTCCATCATCTTTTTATAAGCAGCAGCGTATTTGGCCTCATCCGAGACTTTCATTTGCCAAAGCATGTAAACGTTAGCTTCTGGAGCGCTTCCACCGGCATAAATAGGTGTGGAAAGAATCTGATATTCCTGAGTCACGACGCCTACGCCGTCAGCTAGAAATTGTTGGGCAGCTGCACAAGTTTGAAAAGTTTGACGCACTGCATCCATCCCTTTCCCATTTTGATAATTAAAGGTAAGAATGTGAGTGGCTGCATTATCTCCATTGAAGTGCGGCTCAAACAGAGTTACTCGAGCTGGCATTTCTTTGGCGCAGTCAGACGCCATGAACGTTTGCAAAGATTCCACCACTGCAGCAGGATTCGAAGTTGAAATCCCATAATGGGCAGTCATGGGTGGAGAAGCATGGCCGTCAGCGAAAAGATTCCCTGTGGCAGCAATCATGAATAATAGTAAAAACTTTTTCATAATCTTACTCAGCTGTGTATAGAATCTCACACTGTTCATGAGAGTCTCTAACTATTTCGTCTACTAAAGCCATCATTCCTAAGAATGCTTGTCCCCATGCTGCTCCGCCATAACCTTCTTCATAAAGAGAACCAAAAGATTCTCCGTCAGGAGCAATACCTCTTAACATCATAGTAGTTTCCTTGGATCCTCCTCCTAAAGGTAGAAAAACACCCATTTCAAATTCAGAACCCGAAGCATTTATAGCGGCCTGAACCATTTCTGTAGCTTGAAGAAACTTTTGGGTATTCTCAGGCTTAACCATCACTCTAGTGACTCTTTCAAATCCAGGTTTGAGTTCGAATGGTGTCAAAGGCTTCCATGCACTTGTATACAAAATTTTTCTCATATTTTGAAGCTGCTTTGGTGCATCGTAAGGATTATAAGAAAGGCCTGCAGAGGAAGATAGTGCATCTTTTAGACTGGAATAAGCATTCCAAATAAACATTTCACCTGGATAATCATGACCAGTCATAGTCATACAATAGCCAACAACATCTCCTCCACCGGCTGCTAATGCCTCTGGAGCTGCTTTAAGAGCTTCAATGTATTCGTAAGGATTTTCAGCAACTACATGAAATGTAGAAAATCCACCTTCAGGCAAGCCTGCTCCTGCAGCAGAGCTTGCGGAAACATGATCATCAGCAATTGTGAAATTTGCTAAGACCATGATTAAAATTAAATTAAATATTTTCATAATATCTCCTAATAAATTATTCAGCCGTGTAAAGAATTTCACACTCATCATAACTATCATCAATTATAGTTCCTAAACTAAGTAGTTTTTGATACATGGCAGCCCAGGTTACGTTGCCCGCAAAAAAATCATCTGCGAATTTCCCGTGTTCTCCTGGAGTATCTGTTAACCCCCTAACCATGTACTGATTTGCAACTGCTTCTTCTGCGCCGCCACCTAATGGTTGAAAGATTCCCAAAACAAAGCCAGGATTTGATTTCTGAAGTTCTTGTTCAAACATCGTTGCTACTTGAATGTATTCTAATAAGTTCTCAGGTTGCACGATAACTCTGTTGACTCTTTCAAAACTCTTCGGTCTTATGTTGAAAGACTTAAGTGGTTTCCAAAAAGATGAATAAAGAGGTGTCCTCATTTGTTTCAAGGCGAAAGGAGCAGAGTAGGGATCGTAAGCAGTTGTATTATCCATTGCTTCCTCCATGCTATTAAAAGCTTGCCATACAAACATTTCTCCAGTGTATCTACTTCCTGCTCTTGTAATGCATGTACCTGCAGCAACTGGGTTTTGATTTCCTAAAAGTTGTGAATTCTCTTTTAGATAATTTGCGTACTCAGTTGGATTTTCAGCTTTAACGTGAAAAGTTGAGAAGGCTCCATCTCCTGGGGCATTCTGAGTAAAAATAAAACTGGATAAAACCAGCAATGCCATTAGTTGTAAAAATTTCATATATCTCTCCTAAAAAATTTTTTACGGCCTTTAACTATAGTAAAAAATCTATTGTTATGGAATGCTAAAATGAAACTAATATGAAAACTAACAAATCGTTAATTTTTTCAGCAATTTTGATAATTCTTGTTTTACTTAGCTGTCAGAATGAACTAACTGAAAATGAAGATAGAGTAGTTATAGATATCGATACGATGGAAGACGTATTTCTTCAAAAAAGCGGGATAAATGTCTATAAAACCTGCACTAAAGGAGAAGATTTTTCTAAAAAAAATCTCGAAGTATTGTTGAGAGGATGGAATGAGGTGATGGAAGAGTTAAAAAATCCATCGGTTAGGTCATCTTTGTTTCAGAAGAATAGAACGGAAACTCTTATTTGGAGCGAGACATGGAGTGACTCTGAAACAAGAGATGAATTTAAGTTGATCTGGCAAGAGCTTTATGAGGAAAGATGGAACTCTAGATTTAATAAAGTTTTAGCTTGTGATGAGGAAATTGAAGAAGTAACTGAAATAGTTTCATCGAAAGAGCCAGATGTAGAGTGGTTGGGTCTTCCGCCTCATTATTCAATGTTCGTGTCTTGCAATTTCAAAGACGAGAACGATCTTAATTTAGCTTTAGCGATTCTCTCAACTGTAGATAATGCAAATCCTGCAATCTTTTCGAATTCACATCGCTATAACGTAGAAATTACTGATGGCAATAGATTAATATTTTTAGGAAATGAAAGATTTGATTTCATTTGGAGTAACTTTTGGTTGAATAAAAAGGAACGGGATGAGACTAAAAAAAGGTTGAACGAAAGTTTTATTTTTGAAAATTTATCACTCTATTTCAATTGTAATATTGATGAATTTTCATACGAACCCATAAAATCAATAATACAAGATATTTAAAATGTTGGATCATCCAAATCAGCTAACAAAAGAATTTATTTCGAATTTGTTTAATAAAGAAGAATTAGATCTAGATAGTTTTGACTTTGAAGCAGTAGGATCAGGCCAGGTAGGAGATTGTTATCGAATCAACCTAAACTGGATTAATGCAAAAGATTCTCCTGCTTCTTTAATTGCCAAATGTCCTGCAGAGGATTCTTCAAGTAGAGAAACTGCAAGAAATCTTCATTTATATGAAATAGAAGTATCATTCTATCAATACTTATCTGCAAAATGTTCTGCACGAGTACCTGAACCTTACTTTGCAGATTACGATTCAGAAACAAACGATGGCATCTTACTGCTCGAAGATATGTACCCTGCCAAACAAATTCCTCAAATGGAAGGTTGCACCGCCGATGAGATTGCGATGGTTTTGAAAGAAGCTGCAGCACTTCACAAAAGTTATTGGAACGATGAAACACTTTTAACTTATCCTTGGCTTACCTATGGCATCAGCGAAGAAAGAAAAAAATTCGCTGCAGAGCTTTTACCAGCCGTTTATCCTGAATGGAAGAACAGATACCGTGGAAGAATTTCAAAAGATATTTTTGAGATGGGCGATACTTTATTAACCAATTACGACAAGTATGCTGATGTTAGAGAAGGACCTATGACATTAGTTCAGGGTGATTTGAGGCTTGATAATCTGCTCTTCACAGATAAAAATAACAGAGCAGTCCTTCTAGATTGGCAAACTGCAGCAGTCGGCTTGCCTTTAAATGATGTAGCTTATTGCATATCAACAAGTTTTCGAGAACCTAACGAAAGAGCTAAGAAGGAGGAGGGTTTAGTCAAGGGTTATTACGATTTACTTGGGGTTAGTGATAGTTATAGTTTTGAACAAGCATGGGATGATTATCGACGTGCTTCTTTTGTAGGCTTTTTGATGGCTGTATTATCTGCGATGATTGTTGAGAGAACAGACCGCGGCGATGAAATGTTTGCTGTGATGGCAGAAAGATCGGCCTGGCAAGCTTTGCACTTGAATGCTTTATCTTTCTTGAAATAAAAGATGTTTGAAAACATAAAATTTACAAATCCTTTTTCCAAGTTACCTAGTAGTTTTTATACGAAGCAAAGTTGGTCTTCATTTGATCAACCTTTTTTGCTTCACTTTAATCATGACTTAGCAAAAAGTTTAGGCATTCAAGACGATCCAGAAGAATTAATGCAAGTTTTTAATGGAAGCAAAAATTTCATTAAATCTTCTCCTCTAGCAATGGTATACGGTGGTCATCAGTTTGGTAATTGGGTGAACCAGCTAGGTGATGGCCGGGGAATCCTCTTTGGTCAAATTGATTCGTCTGAGGGACTTGTTGATCTTCATATTAAGGGTGCAGGAAAAACTCCTTATTCAAGGTTTGGTGATGGCAGAGCTGTTATCCGATCATCGGTAAGAGAACATTTATGCGGCGAAGCAATGTTTGGGTTAGGCATTCCAAGCTCAAGATCTTTAATGCTTTTCGGCAGCAACGAACCGGTGATGCGTGAAGAAACTGAACGTGGAGCAATGATTGTTAGAACTGCTAAGACTCATATCAGATTTGGACACTTTGAATATTTTCACCACAATAAAATTGCAGATGGCGTAAAAACGTTACTTGATCATGTAATTGACTGCTACTACCCAAATACAAAACAAGATTCTGATAAATACTTATTATTCCTCGATGCAACAGTTAAAAAAACAGCTCACATGGTTTCAGCTTGGCAAAGTGTTGGATTCAATCATGGAGTTATGAATACCGATAATATGTCTATTCTCGGTGAGACTTTTGATTACGGTCCGTACGCTTTCATGGAAACTTTTAACCCTAACTACATTTGCAACCATACCGACTCACAAGGACGCTATAGCTTTTCAAATCAGCCAAGCATTGCGGAATGGAATTGCTATGCTCTTGCCTCAGCTTTAATTGACCTTTTCAGCGAGACTGAGTTAAGAGATATTTTGAATAAATTTAATGATTATTTTTACGATTCCTTGATTGAAAAATATCGAAAGAAACTCGGTTTTAAAAGCACCCAAGATGGCGACTATGATCTTCTTCTTGGGCTGTTTGAGATTATGGAAACAGAAAAACTCGACTATACCAATACCTTCAGGGATCTATCTATGATCATTTGTTCTCCAGACGATTTTAAATTGTCTGATAACTTTTCCACTTGGCTCGCTTCCTATAAAACTAGATTAAGCAAAGATGAAAATAACATTGAGCAATCAATATTATTGATGAATAAAAATAATCCAAAATATATTCTTAGAAATTATCTAGCACAATCAGCTATTGAAGATGCAGAGGAAGGAAGATCAGATAAAATAGAACAGCTGGCTAAAGTGTTAAAGAACCCTTACGATAATCAGGGCAAGTCGATGGATAAATATTGTATCCCTGCTCCAAAGGAACAGCAAAATCAGCAACTTAGTTGCTCGTCTTAGCAGATAGAGAAGAGAAACAAGGCCTGCAAACATTTTTTAATCCCATAAGACCGTGGCGATCCTTTTCAAAAAAATGTAGAGGAAGTTTTTTTTTGCAGTTAGAGCAGCGATTGGTCACGCTATATGATAACTTGAGATATAAAGTATCCGATAGAGAAACCTGTCGTAAAAAATAACATGATTAAAAGGGTTCTGAGTTTTTGAAAAGTTTCGTAATCCATGATGTTCTGTTTTAGATTAGACCCTTCAGGTTTTAAATTGGGAGAACTGAAGGGTCTAGGGGGAAATGTTCTTATAAGTAAGTTGATTAAACTAGGCTAAAACTTGCCAGTCCTAGGCTGCCTATGTAAATCAAAAATCCCAAGCAGAAAGCTAATCCTACGCTTCCGGTGAAAACTTGGAAATTAATCATCTTTTTTACTCCTTTTATTAGTTAATATGCGTATTTAAACAAAAATATTATATGCAATGGATGATCTCAAAATGATCGAAAAGAGTGCATTTTTGTTAAATGCAGGCAAAATAAGATTGAATTTATAAAGATGTAACTCAAAGTTATTAAAAAAGCTTTTTTTTATGCTTTTTTGGGAAAATTAAATATGAAAAGAATAGAAATAGATAAGCCTGGCGGGCTAGATAACCTTAAATTTGTAGATGCAGAAAAACCAGAGCCTTTGAACGACGAGGTTCTTTTGAAAGTTTCGCACAGCAGCCTGAATTATCACGATCTCCTCGTCGCTATTGGTTTTATTCCTACTGAAGACAAGAGAGTACCTCTTGGTGATGCTGGCTGTACCGTAGAAGCACTTGGAGAGTCGGTCAATGAATGGAAAACCGGAGATCAAGTGATGAGCGTGAGTTTCCCGAGATGGATAGATGGTCCACCAAAATATGAATACTTTAGCTTCATTGGAGATAATGAAGACGGTTATGCAAGCGAGTACATGACCATTAAAGCTAATGCATTGACTCCGATTCCTAATGATTGGTCTTTACAAGAAGCAGCTACATTACCTTGCGCAGGACTCACTGCTTGGAGAGCAATAATGGAGGAAGGAAACCTTCAACCAAACGAAACAATTTTGGTCCAAGGATCCGGCGGTGTTTCCATTTTTGCTCTTCAATTAGCCAAGGCTCATGGAGCAAATGTGATTGCGACGACCTCCTCTGATCAAAAAGCAGAAAAATTGAAATCCCTAGGTGCTGATGAAGTAGTTAATTACAAAAAACATCCTCAGTGGGGAAAAGAAGTCTTGAAGTTAACGGCGAATGAAGGGGTAGATCATGTCGTTGAAGTTGCAGGAGGAGAATCTTTCAATGAATCAATCCGATGCGCCAAATTAGGCGGCCATATTTCTATCATAGGAATCTTAGACGGCAATACCAGTGAAATACTATTGCCAAGACTTTTCGCTAAGCAACTTCGAACTTCAGGAATTTCCATGGGCAGCCAAAAATCTCAAAGAGATATGGTTGACTTCCTTAATGGGACTGATATTAGGCCAATAATTAGCGATACTTTTAAATTAGAGAAGTTAGGAGAAGCGTTTCAATTTCAAATGGATAATAAACATTTTGGCAAAATCTCAATTGAGATTTGAATTATTTTCAAACCTAATAACTTATATTCACTTTTGACATTAAATATGTCATATTTTTCCTCTCATTCTTGTGATAATTTATTAGAGAATTAAAGACTATCTGCAAGATTTTTAAGGGGAAAAAATGTTTAAAGTTTTACTGATATCGCTAACAATCATTTTCATTGGTTGTTCAGACTCACTCAAACAAACAAAAGACTTTTCAGAAGAGGCAGACTTAAGTAAAAGAGAGAATGCCAGGCCTGCTTACAGTGAAGATAGAGACGTTTTTTTTGGTGATCTCCACGTTCATACCAAGCATTCTTTTGATGCCTATATTTTTGGCACGACCGCTACTCCAGACGATGCTTATCGATTTGCCCGTGGTGAGTCTATAAAGCATCCATTAGGATTTGACCAACAATTACAAGAACCTTTAGATTTCTTTGCAGTTACTGATCATGGTTTTTTCATGGGCATGGTCCCCGGTTGGGCTGAAGTTGGATCTAAAGCCTCAAGGCTTCCTGGTGCGGATCACTTTCATGATCTTAATGCTATTGAAAATGTAAATCTAGACTCAATTCCGCAAAGGGTTGGTGCTTTTAGAAATATGGTCAGAACTCTCACAAATTATGATCTGATTGGTGCTTTCAATGCATGGCGAACGAATAATTTATCTCTAGCAAGCGATATGTACGATCATGGAACGCATCTTGCAGCGTGGGCGGATGTGGCTCGCTCAGCTGAAGAAAATTATGAACCAGGAAAATTAACAACTTTTATTGCTTATGAATTCACATCTTCAATGGCGAATTCAGAAAATCTTCACAGGAACGTAATTTTTGAAGGTTCGAAAGTACCGACCAGGCCATTTTCACGAATTGACTCAATAAATCCTGAAGATTTATGGACTTGGATGGATATGCTGAGAGATGAAAAAGGCATCGATAGCATAGCAATACCGCATAACAGTAACGGCTCGAATGGTCAGATGTTTGAAGATGAAAAATGGAACGGAGATGTTGTTGATAAAGAGTACGCAGAATTTAGGATGCGGAATGAGCCTCTTGTAGAAGTGACTCAGGTTAAAGGAACTTCAGAAACTCATCCTCTTCTCTCGCCTAATGACGAGTGGGCTAATTTTGAAATCTTTCCTTCGAGAATTGGACAAAACATTTATTCTATTCCATACGGGGGTTACGTCAGAGATGCTTATCTCCGTGGAATGCTTGCAGAATGGGAGGGTAAAGGTAATCCCTATAAATTTGGTTTAGTGGGAGCTAGTGATACGCACACAGCTGCTTCCTCGTACGATGAATCAAACTATTGGTCAAAAGTGGGTCTGCTTGACGGTGAAACTTTCCTCAGAGGATCAACCACCCTTGCTAAGGAAGACATTGATCAGATTACTTCATCGGTTAACACCCAAGGTCTCTATCGATTCGTTGAACAAGATGAAGAATATTTCTTAGATACTTTCTACTCCCGTTGGGGGGCGTCTGGAATTGCAGCAGTTTGGGCTGAAGAAAATACCAGAGAGTCTATTTTTGCTGGCTTTAGAAGAAAGGAAACTTACGCAACTTCCGGTACAAGAATTAAATTAAGATTCTTTGGAGGCTTCGGCCTAGATGATCTGGATCTGAGTGATGAAGAAATCATTTCTATGGCATATGAAAAAGGCGTAAGCATGGGCGGTGATCTTGCTTATAATTCAGTTGAAAAGCCTTCCTTCATTGTTTGGGCGCAAAGGGATAAAAATGGTGCTCCACTTCAAAGAATTCAAATCATCAAAGGAACCATAGATGAGTTCGATGCTATGCCAAACGAAGAAGTCATCGATGTGGTTTGTTCAAATGACCTGAAAGTTGATCCTGAGACTAATCGTTGCCCCGATAATGGAGCTAAAGTTGACATAGAAACTTGCGCCTTTTCTATGGATAAAGGTGCCGCTGAATTAAAAACAATTTGGACCGATGAGAATTATGATCCGACTCAAAAAAACTTTTATTACGTCAGAGTATTGGAGAATCCAACCTGTCGATGGTCAACCTGGGATGCGATAAAAACAGGCTCAACAATCAGAAAAGATTTACCTATGTTCATCCAAGAACGTGCTTGGTCCACACCCATCTGGATAAGTTCCATTAGGCCTGAACAAGCTGCTTTATTCTCTACCGACGACACCGCTTTAGACAACAATTAAGGTTAAGGAAATATGATTTTGATGGACGGAAGCATGGGAAACGAGCTGCTAGCCAGAAGATCCGATTTGATTTCAGGTCTTTGGTCTGCTCAGTACCTAATAGATGCGCCAGAGCTGGTTAAAGAAGTTCATTTGGAATACATCAATTCAGGTGCTGACCTAATAATCACCAATACCTACTCAACCATTCCAAGTTATCTGTCTAAAAAAAATGCAGTAGATAAAATGCCGGCTCTTATTCGTCTTGCCGGTGAACTTGCAAGAGAAGCTGTTCAAGATTCCAAAAAAGAAGTTATTGTTGCTGGTTCCTTGCCTCCATTGGAAGAAAGCTACCGACCGGATCTTGTCATAGATAAAGAAGAAGCTGTTCCAATTTATGAAACTCTCGTAAAAGAGCTTACTCCGTATGTTGATATTTTTATTTGTGAAACTATGTCATCGATCAAAGAGATGCAACATGTCATGCAAGCTTTACACAATCTTAAGAATGAAAAGCCTGTTTGGATTGCATGGTCTCTTAAAGAAGATCAAAAAAATAAACTGCGGAGCGGAGAGTCCATCAAGGAAGCTTTCGAAGCTTCTGCTTCAGTAGAGCCTGAAGCATACTTGTTCAACTGCACGGATCCCAATGCGATTACTGAGGGGTTTAAAGAATTGAAAGAATTAACTCAAAAACCAATAGGCGGCTATCCAAATGTCTTTAATGTTCCTGATGGTTGGACCCTTGATAACGATGTTCAAGTATCAGTAAGAGATTTGTCAGTTGAAAAATTTTTAGAATTTGCAGAGGAATGGCGAAATCTTGGAGCATCCATAATTGGTGGCTGTTGTGGAATCGGTCCTAAATTCATCAAGGCTTTAGCAGAAAAAAATAAATCGACATAAAGTCATTTTTTTGTCATTTTTATGTAAGATGACAACATGCAAACTAGAAAGGCAACCAACCGAAATAAGTTAATTAAAGCTGCAGCAAGCCTCATTGAAAGGGATGGTTATAAAAACATAGACGTTACTAAAGTCACCAAAGAAGCCGAGTTAGGCTACGGTACTTTTTATAATCATTTTTCAGATATCACAGATCTTTTTGAAGAAATAACGAAGGAAGTGATCATCAGTATTCAAGATTTTGTAATCGATTTAACAGGTCATGAAACTAGTCCTCTAAAACAGATTTTTATTAGGAATTACTTTCAATTCCATGCTTTTTACGGGTCTCCTATTCTTGAATGGGTCGCGGAAAATCCTACGTTTTTAATGAAGCTTTGGAATGAAAATACAAAAGGTGTAACCGATATCATGATCAAACAAGCCATCAAGGAAGGAGAGCTAGAGGGAGACCCTTTAGAGCTTTTAGATCGATTTGAGAATATTAGAGAAACTTATCGATGGAACTTTCTCGGTTCCCTGCACTCATTGCTTGCTGGGAAAGATCCAAACAAAGCTTTTGTAGAAAGCACTGAAGGTGTCGATATCTTTTCCATGTCGTATCAGAAAAAACATGAATTTCTCTCTTCTATCGTTTCAGACTATAAGAAACATTCCTCAAATATACAGAAAATATTTTTAAATAATTCATAGTGTGGAATAAAAAAGACATTAACGAATGGTACTCAATACATGAGTGGTTAGTGGGTTGTAACTATCTTCCAAGTTCGGCCATCAATCAGTTAGAGATGTTTCAAAACCAAAGCTTTGATTTAAAAACAAATAAAAGAGAAATCGGTTGGGCAAGTGGCATTGGCTTCAACAGTTTACGAATTTATCTACATGATTTGCTTTGGCAGGATAAAGAAAATTTTAAAAAACGGCTAAACGAGATTCTCTCGCTTTGTTCAGATCATAATATAAAGCCTATCTTAGTTCTCTTTGATGATTGTCACAGACCTTTTCCCAAACTTGGCAAACAACCTCTGCCAGTTAGAGGCGTTCATAATTCCGGTTGGAAACAAAGTCCTGGACACGAAATTGTCAGAGAAATTGCAAAGGGTAATAAGGAGGAGGAAGCTAGACTTAAATTATTTACTCAAGAAACTCTCGATGATTTTCGTGAAGATGAAAGAATCTTAATGTGGGATCTCTACAACGAACCGGGTCAATTTGGTATCGGAGACGAATCTAATATTCTTTTAAGTAAAGTTTGGGATTGGGCCTTTGAAGTTCGTCCATCCCAGCCTCTAACTGCCTGCCTTGATGGCACAATTGGCGATAAAAATATTCAGACTAATAAAGAAAAATCGGATGTTATTACTTTCCATGTCTATGAATACCAAAAGGTGATTCCTATAATTGAAGAACTAAAAGAAATTGGTAGGCCTCTTATATGTACCGAATACATGGCAAGAGAATTTGGTACGACGTTTGAATTTACATTGCCTATCTTTAAAGAGAACAACATAGGAGCCTATAACTGGGGCCTTGTTGCAGGTAAAAGTCAGACTCATTTTGGCTGGGAAACTATTCTTAAGATAAAAGAACTTAAAGATAAAGGAGATTTTATTGAGGAAAGTGAATCCATACCGGAACCCGACGTTTGGTTTCATGATATTTTTCGCCAAGACGGTTCGCCCTACGATCAAAACGAAGTGGATTTTATAAAACAGATTCTTTCTACATAAATGCGATTTGTAGTCCTGGCACAGATCTAAGTTTTAATGGGTTGTGCGAATATCGAACAAGAGCCTAATTAAATAATTAGCTCAGGGCCAGCGGGAACAATTCGATAAGGATTTATTTCTTTATGGCTGAAATAGTAATGTCGTTTTATGTGATCAAACTTGGTTGAATCTTTGATCGCTGGAATGGTCATTAAGTCGTTAACATATCGTGAAAGATGCTTGTAGTCGATGATTCTTTTGATGTTGCATTTAAAGTGCGTTACGTAAGCTACATCAAATCTAAGCAATGTTGGAATAAGCCTTAGATCTGCTTCAGTTAAAGTATCTTCAATTAAGTACTTTGACTTTGCGAGTCTTTGATCCAATTCATCCAATGCTTTAAAAAGATCAGTCACTGCTTCATCATAACTTTCTTGAGTTTTTGCAAACCCGCTCTTGTAGACACCATTATTCACCGAGTTATAGATCCAATCATTTAGCTTGTCTATTTCTTCTTGCAAATGCTCGGGATAATAATTTTCATTGTTTCCGGTTAATTCATTGAATGCAGAATTAAAAATTCGAATAACCTGAGAAGATTCATTGTTAACTATGGTTTCTGTTTTTTTGTCCCATAAAACAGGCACAGTCACGCTCGTAGTCACATTAGGTTCGGATTTTTGATAAAGCTCTCTTAAAAATTTGAATCCATACAAGGATTCTTTAGTAGCTCCAGGATAACTGTTATCAAAAGCCCAACCCTCTTCTAGAAGATCGGGATGCACCACATCCACAGATATATGATCTTCCAAAGATTTAAGTTTCCGATAAATAAGCGCTCTTGTAGCCCAAGGACAGGCATAGCTTACGTATAAATGATATCTGTTTGAATCAGGAGTGTAGACAGCATCATCGGCTGAAATATTATTTTCGAACGTTCTCGGTAAACGAGCGTATGCACCTTTTTCATCGCTGGTGATGATAGAACATTTATCCCACTTGCCATCGATTAATTTACCCATGATAAATATATTGAGGCTAAGTGGGAATTATCAAGAAGAGCTATTTTTCTCTTCTTCGTATTCTTTTAGCTTTTGTTGGTATTCTTCTTCAGATAGCTTATGCCAACCTATGCATTTACCTGTTGGACTTCTTCCGCATCCACAATCCATTTATGACTCCTACCATCATATTATTGATATTTCATTATCTCATCTTTTGCTTCTTGCAAAGATTTTTTTAGTTTATCTGTTAGCTCATCAACTTCCTTTTCAGAAATAATCAAAGGTGGGCAGAGAGCAATGGTATCCAATATTGGTCTCACAATAAGACCATTCTTTTGACAGGTATCGCTTAAAATTTTGCCGACTTTGCCTGCTTCTTCAAAAGGAATCTTGTTTGAAGGATCTTTGTACAATTCAATACCAGCAATCAGACCAATTCCTCTTACTTCACCGACGTAGTCTTCCTTAAGGATATCTTTCATAGAATTTTGAAAGTAATCGCCAACTTTTTCAGCGTGCTGAAAAACTTTATCTCGCTCATAAATTTCTAACGTTTTAAGAGCTACAGCACAAGAAACCGGATGACCAGTATAAGTATAACCGTGACCAAATACGCCAATATCTCCGCTGGCTTCTTTGATAGGCTCGAATAAGTCGTCGTTAACGATAACTGCACTTATTGGAATGTATCCTGAAGACAGAGCTTTCGCTAAGGTCATTGAAGTTGGTTTGATGTCGTAGGTTTCAGAACCAAAAGCATTTCCTGTTCTACCAAACCCTGTAATAACCTCATCTGCTATTAGAGGAATATCGTATTTATTTAATATGGCTTGAATTGCAGGGAAATATCCTTCTGGTGGCAGTATGACTCCGCCTGCGCCCAGTAGCGGCTCGGCGATCATTGCAGCAATTGTTTCTGCCCCTTCCTTTTCAATTAGCTCTTCCAAACTTTTAGTCAGTCGGACCAAGTAATCAGCTTCGGTCTCGTCGTCCATTCCTTCTTTAAAATAATGAGGAGTCTCGGTATGAATAAAATGTTCCTTAGGTAAATCAAATAATTTATGCTGATTAGGAAGGCCAGTCATACTAGCGCTTGCCACCGTAACCCCGTGGTAACCCTTTTTTCTAGCAAGAATTTTCTTCTTTTCCGATTTGCCAAGCTTATTATTCGCATAGGTGAATAATTTGTATTGGGTGTCGTTAGCATCGGAACCGGATAAGCCAAAAAAAACTTTTCCAGACGAGAAGGGAGACATTTCAATTAACTTTTCGGCTAATAAAATAGCCGGTTCGTGAGATTTTGAGGAAAACAAAGTTGAATATCCAAGCTTAGTCATTTGTTCTTTGGCAACTTCTGCTAACTCGCTAACCCCATGACCAAGAGAGGTACACCAAAGCCCTGCCAAACCATCAATGTATTGTTTCCCATCCTTATCAAAGACATAAATTCCTTCGCCTTTCTCTAAGATAAGCATCTCATCGGTTAAATGACTTTTTAAATTGGTAACGGGATGAAAAAGATAATCTTTATCGAGAGATTCTAAATTAAAATTTTTAGTCATCTTCTTTCTTGAGTTGAGTAAGTTCACCCAACGATTCTAGATAATTGTTGTTTCGCTTCTCTTTAATCATAGATGAAAAGGGATTATCCCGATAACTTTTTAAATTTTGGCCTAATCCCATAATGCCATTTTTTCTGGAATTTCGGACAAAATCAAAATCGACTTCAACGGTAAAGATATCTTCAAGATCGTTGGAGATATGCAAAACATTACCTTCGGGGTCGCAAGCAATGGATTGACCGCAGCCTTGTTCGCCGACGCTATTTACATCGACGTAATAACATTGCTGTTGGACAGCAGTTGCTCGGACCATTACGGTTTCAATTTCTCTGTCTTGTGTCGGCGTCAGAGTAGGATTGATAATCAATTCTGCACCTGCCATAGCTAAAGCTCTGCTGGTCTCTGGAAACCATAAGTCGTAACAAATATGAACGCCAATGATGCCTGCCCCTGGATACTCAAAAGTGCAAATTTCATTGCCTGGAGTAATTTGATTTTCGTATGGCAACCATGGATAGAGCTTTCTGGCTTTGGTGACTAAATCACCCTTATTATTAATAACCGGACAAGTGTTATAAATAACATCGTCCTCAAATTCATGGAAAGTACCTGGAATAAGCCAAGTATCGTTTTTTTTAGCTAAATCAGAGAACAGAGGTAAAAAAGTTGATAATGATTTTTCTTTGTCAGGCTTGACTCCGGAAACTGCAAGTTCACTCAAAATTACTAGGTCTGATGATCTATCTGCGGAAAGGATTTTTTGAATTGATTCAGTTATCTTGGCTTCATTCCCATCTTCAGCTAGAGATAATTGCAAACAAGCAATTTTTATAGAGGTCATGTTATTAAGTGATTGTAAAATCCTCTCCAACAGCTTCGCAGCTTTTTTTCCAAATCATCTCTCTAGTTTCAGGATTATCGTACTTTGCTTCCAATTTAAATGTCGTTGCAAGCCCTTTCATGCCTTTTGGACCAATGAATGTTCCTGATTCAATTGAAGGATCTGCTATGCCTCTTAAAATTCCCATTGTTCCATCTTCTTGAGACTGACCAAATTTCATAAATTGTGCTGTGAACCATCTGCCTAATCCTCCCTCTTTAACCGTCGTATGTTGAAGATCAGTTTCCGCAAGACCAGGGTGCGCAACGATGGCTTTAATCTTTGAACCAGTGTTTTGTAACTTTTCGTGCATAGCCGCAGTATAAGCTGCGTTTGCCAATTTAGTTTGCCCGTAACGTATCCATCTACCACCGCCAAAAAACATACTTTTACCATTTCCTCCGAGAGATCCGCCTTTTTGCTCTAAAAATTGTGGTTCAAGTTTTTTTACAGAATGTCTTGCTCCGCTAGAGTGGTTGACTACTCTTGCTTCGCCTTTTTCATTTGCAGCTTTTTCAAGCAGCGGCCATAAAAGTTTCGTTAATAAAAAGTGTGAAAGGTGATTGGTTTGCATTTGAATATCGTACCCATCTCCAGTTGGCATGTCTTCGAGCGCCATCACTCCGGCATTATTGCATAGCACATCAATGCCCTCTGAACAAAGCTCATTAATTTTGGGGATACATTCCCGCACTGCAGCAAAACTTTGCAAGTCGCAATCTATCGAATGAAAAGATCCATTGGAAGTCGTCTCTTTTAATTTTTCAAATGAGTTTGTAGCCCTTTCTGAAGGTCTATTTAAAAGAACAACTTTTGCGCCTAGTTTGCCGCATGCTTCAGCTGCGGTGTATCCGGTACCAGAGGTAGTTCCTGTAATGACTATGGTTTTACCTACAAGGGGAGGAAGGCTTTCAAAAAGCTCATGATAATATTTAGATTCTAGATTAGGTTTTTTATATCCTTTTTTCATTCTAATTAAATAAATTTTCTAGAGTGTAAATTTGCTCTGTATCAAGTCTACCTTTTTTTTCTGCCTCTAAGCACTCGATCAATTCCTCTCTATTTTTAATGCCTAAAATGACAGAACCTACTTTATCAATACTTAAAGCATATCTGTGAGCAAGAGAAGCAGGAGATTCTCCCCAATCTTCAGCAAGCTCACGAAACGGTTGAGCTTTTTCATAATCAGCAAAATCAGGATGATCAAACCCGCTTGGATGAGGCTCTCGATCCATTTTTGAGGTCAGTGCACCAGCTTGAACAGCTCGAATAGCCAAAATGGGAATGTCTTTTTTTTTGCTTTCGTCTAGAACCAATTTTGGATTTGGCTTTATGCTGGCGTACCCGATCGCTCCCAATGAATTCAAAACATTTACTCCACACTGAATTGCATCCGGAGGGGTTGTAGAATTGATCACATCGCACACAGCCTCCTCTTGACCAGGACCAATACCCCAATTCAAGATCTTACCTTCTTTTTTTAAGGTCTCCATCGCTGGCACAACGGCATCGTAAAAGCTTTTTAAGGTTGTTAGGTTTCCAGTGGCAACAAAAGATGAATCGGGTTTTTGAGATTCATGATCATTCTCTATTAGCTGGGAATGAAGAAGAAAGAGGTCAACGTAATCAGTGCCCATGGTATCTAAACTCCGTATCAATGATGTATTGAAGCGGTCATAGACTTCCTCATCAGGGATACTGCCGAGCGCGCATTTTGTCGTTAGTCTAAAACTATCTCTGCTTCTCTCTTTTATAGCTTCACCTACGACTCTCTCAGCTTCTCCTTTTCCATACATTGGAGCAACATCTAGGTGATCGATTCCCGACTCTAAAGCCAGATGAACAGATGCGATGCTCTCCTCTTTGGAAGTCTCTCCCCAAACATTGCCAATGCCACCACCTCCAAGGGTTAAGGCACTTACTGATCCAAACGGTTTAAATTCTCTTGACTCCATATTTAAGAAAGACTTTTTGTGGTTATCAAAGGGATAATAGATTCTGAACCATCTATCTCCTTTGAAAGATAGCTAAAAAAAAGTTCTGGATCAATAATACCTGACTCTGGAGCATGGACTCCTTTGTCTAGGACCAATCCGTCTAAAATCATTTTCACTCCACAAGATAAAGGATATGCTGTTGCTTCTCCCATGGATAAGTCATCAACGCTAGCCTCGGTATGAAAAGTTGCTGCTACTGAGATTTTCTTTTCATTCTTGATCCCCTCTGCATAACCATAAACAGACGGTAACGATTCGACACCTGCTTTCTCATGATCGGGAGATTGCGTTCCCTCTAACCAAGTTAAAACTTTTGCTGCCATGTTCTTGGACAAAAATTTTATTTCTATAAAAAACCTAATGATTTTCAGCACACTGACTAAGGAATCATCGTTGCTGTGCATTAGGTTTAAGGATTCTTTTATTTCCGGATAATGATGAGGAAAGCTTATTGCTTCAGGATGTCCGAAGATATTTGCTTTGTAGGTCCCGAGCTGTGGATAGTCAACTGTGACCTTTTCAAGCGGACGAACCATTTTGTATGCTCCAGAGCTAAAGACTTTAACTTTGCCAATTATTTGTTCAATGCCATGAACCATGGCTGCATTAACTCCTTTTTGAGAAGATTCCTCTTCGGGTTGTGCTGAGGACATATCCCATCCGGTATAGACCTTAGAAACTTGATCGAGTTCTTTCATAGCGATTAATCCAAGCATGTTGGTAATCCCTGGGCTTGCACCTAAACCAATGATGGCAGTTATTCCGGCAGCTTTCGCTTTATCGTTTAAGAGAAACATTTTTTCAGTAGGTTCCCAGTCATCGCATATGTCTAGGTAATGCGTTTTGGTCTCAATAGCTGCTTCCAATATAGGCACAGCGAGTTTGAAAAAAGGTCCAGTTGTATTTATGACAACGTCAACACCGTTCATTGCTCTCTCCAAAGCCTCTTTATCAGTAACATCGATGCCGATGCCAGAAGTTTTTTCAGAAAGAGTGGAGGCAAATTTCTTTGCTGCGGATTCATTTAAATCTGCAACTAAAATACTTTCTACTTGAGGATGCTTAATAAGAGAATGAACAGCAAACCGTCCCATGCCTCCACTTCCACCTAAAGCAAGAATCTTCATTAAGTCTCAGAGAATTTTTTAAAAGCTGCTGAGTCAATTTTTGCAATTTCTCGAAAAGCAGCGAAAGGCCTTTTTGTTAGATCAGGATCTTCGCCGTTACCCATTTTATTAATTTGGAGGTAAAACCAAGCTTGCGAGCTAAGAGCATTTATTGCTTGAATTAAACGGAATGGGCTTCTTGAGGACAACCAACCAGGGCCAACAGAAAGAGTTTTTTCGTAATCAGGCAGTTGGTCAATTTCACCATCGATCATTTTTTGAAGCGAATATGGATCTGCGCATAAAGGCCTCCCAATTCCAATAACCTCGCAGGCATTATTTGCAAGAGCAGCATTGATCCCTGTTCTGGATCTAAATCCACCTGTGACCATTAAAGGAATGGAAATAGCTTTTTTGATGTCATCTGCGTATTCTAAAAAGTAAGCCTCTCTAGCGATGGTGCTCTCTTTTCTTTTTTCCATCCTTTTTGGATTCATGCCAACGTTGTCATAACCGAGAAGACTTGGTTTTTCATACGTACCGCCAGAAATTTCCAATAAATCTAAACCTGCATCGCTGACCATTTTCGCAACTTGAATGGACTCTTCGTGAGAAAAACCTCCCTTTTGGAAATCTGCTGAATTCATTTTCATCGATATTGGAAAGTCATCGCCAACTGCCTGTCTACAGGCTTTGATAATTTCCAAATGAATTCTTGCTCTATTCTCTAGTGAATCCCCCCAAGCATCTGTTCTTTGATTGATATCAGGGGATAAAAACTCTGACAATAAATAGCCGTGAGCTGAATGCAGCTGAATGCCGGAAAAGTTTGCTTCGCGGGCAATTTTTGCAACAAAAGCAAATCTTTTTATTACATCCAAAATTTCCTCTTCGGTCATTGCTTTCGGCGTACCAAAATTTCTTCCAGGTATTTTTAAAGCCGTTGAAGACGGCGCTAAAGGTTCTTTATTTAATTCTCCTGGAGTTTGTCTGCCGGCATGACTTATTTGCATCCAAAGCTTAGAACCATCTGTCTCAGATACCTCTGCCCATTTTTTCAGTGCTGGCATCTGATTCTGGTAGGAGTGTTCTTCTATGCAGACATTGGCAGGACCTTCCATGCAGGATCTATCAATTTGTACGTTTCCGGTAAGTAAAATTCCTGAACCGCTTTTTGCCCATTTTTCATAAATCTTGTGATGTCGCTCACAAGCAAAATTATCGGGACCAGCCACCCTTTCGGTCATAGCTGCTTTGCAAAACCTATTTTTAATCTCCTGTCCGGAAGGCAGGATCAAAGGATCATTAAACTCAGTCAAAATTAATCGTAAAAGCAGATAGCTCTTACTTCTATACTTTCCCTAGGAGATGCGTCTTCTCTTCCATTCACCGCATCATCAAAGGCACTGTGCAACGTCGGCATGAATGGCTTTTCATTTGAATCATATGTTTTGAACATAACGACTTCATCTCGATGCATTTTTGGATAGAAATACCATTGATGTTCATCGCTATTCATGGATTGATAAATTTCAACAGTAAAACCATTTTCGTCAGCATGAGTGTCGCTTTTTTCTTCTTCTTTTCCGTAATTAAAGAGATCAGTAGGTATGAGTTCTTTTTCGGAGACCGTTCTAGAGTCGCACAAGGCAAAAGGAGCATCGACTCCATCTTCATCAAACCGTCTCCATAAATTAAATACGGTAATCCTACTGGGATTTGAATTGCTTTCATCCAATAGTGGCTGAATGGTTTGTTTGAAATTAGGCGTAAAATCATTGTGAACCAATCGGTGTGCTCCTAATCTTTTGCCCTCAGCAGCTTCTGCTTCATTTCTCGTGATATGAGACACGATAAATACTTGGCTAGCTCCGGTTTGTTTTTTAACCAGATTAGCCATCTCATCATAATAAACTTCTGTGACTTCTTTATCGCTATAAAAATTATCAACTGAAGATTTATGATCTAAAAGAATGAAGCCAGATTCGCTTAGAGAATGCTCTTCTTCGCGGGCATTTTTAACTTCTTTTAAAAATCCTTTGTGATCAGGTCTATCTGGATCCGGTTCACTTAAGCCAAAAGCTGGCTTCGCCTCTCCATCTTTTAAAGGCTTTCGGTAGAAAAATTCAGCTGTTACAGATTCCATAAAGTTTATTCTAGATAATTTTTCGCTTTTTTACATCTCCTGAGCAGTTGGCCTAATAATAATGTCATTGATTGAAACACCTTGATCTTGCTCAAGAGCATATTTTATCGAAAGAGCTACTTTTTCTGCAGGTTGAGCAATTTTGCCCAATCCTCTTTTCATAAACATCTCTATCACGGCTTCGTCCTTAACAGACTTTGCCAGTTCAGTAACAAAGGCGCCTGGAAAAATACAGGTAACTTGAATCACGCCAGCTGATTCCATTCGGGTGCCTTGAGATATAGCATCAACGGCATATTTTGTTGCCGAGTAGACTGTTGAGCCTGGATTGACTCTCTTCCCTGCAACTGAGGAAATATTCACAATTTTACCGTGTCCTTGATCCATAAAATGGTTAAAAACTGCATTTGTACCGTAGAGCACTCCTTTTATATTTACATCGATCATGTCATCCCATTCTTCAATACGTCCAGATTTGATTAAGGATAAAGGCATAATGCCGGCATTATTGACGATGGCATCAACGCCTCCAAATGTATCGATAGAAGTTTTAACCAATGTATCCAAATCTTCTTTTTTCTTTACATCGGTAACCGAATAAGCAGCCGAATCTCCTAATTCGGAACATAATTCTTTTAAGCGATCTTCTCTTCTTGCGCCTAAAGTTACTTTGCATCCTTCTTTTACCAGAAGCTTCGCTGCTTCCATTCCAAACCCAGAACTAGCTCCGGTTATTACTACTTTTAAATCTTTCAAATTCGACATTTGCTCCTCCTATTAAAACGATGCTTCCAAGAATCATCTCATATTCAGAGAAATTGATTCAAGGAAAAACCTAAATTCTTGCTTTTAATTTGAAGTATCTATGATTACTGAATATTTTGCGTTAAATTTAAAATACAGATTAGGGGGATATATGTCTGGACCGTTAGATGGATACAGAGTAGTAGAATTAACTTCGACAGTTTCAGGGCCTTTTGCGGGAATGATGATGGCAGACCAAGGTGCTGATGTCATAAAAGTTGAACCGCCACTAATTGGTGATTTAGCCAGAGTGATGGGTAGCTCACGAGATGGTATGGCGGCAATGTTTTCGGTTATCAACAGAAATAAACGTTGCATCGTTTTAGATTTCAAAGAACCGAAGGATTTCGATGTTTTAAAAAAACTTTTAGATACAGCAGATGTGTTGATAGAAAACTATCGTCCAGGAGTTGTGAAAAAATTAGGTATCGATTACGAAACTATAAAAAAAACCAATCCGAATATTATTTACACCTCTATTTCTGGTTACGGACAATCCGGTCCTTACATAAATAGAAGAGTCTACGATCCGTTAATTCAAGCTACAGCCGGTTCGGCAGCTGCACAAAATTCAGAAAAGCCTGAGTTCTTTAAAACCATAGTTTTTGACAAAGTTACTGGCCTGACAGCAGCTCAAGCTATCAGCACCGCATTGGTACAAAGAGAAAGAACCGGTAAAGGACAGTATTTACCGATATCAATGTTGGATTCAGCGCTTTATTACATTTGGCCTGATGTCATGTGGTCCAAAACTCTCTTGGGAGACGGCGTGAAATATTTACCTGACCTCTTTGATGCTTTTCCAATTTTCAAAACTAAAACAAGATATTTAAGCGTCATTCTTTTACAAGACGCAGACTTTCAAAAATTCTGTGAACTTTGTAATTCTGATTTGCACACCAATGAAAAATATTTGACCACTGATGCAAGAGTAGAGAACTTAGAGTCTTTACTTGAAGACGTGCAAGATCTACTCACCGACATCGATGCAGAATTTCTTTGCAAAGAACTGGATAAAGCTGGAGTGCCGGTGGCGATTGTAAACTCCCTAGATGAAATTCATGAAGATCCTCAAGTCATTCAACAAGAATCCTTGGTCGAAGTTGAGCATCCAGTTGCTGGCAAAATGCGTATGCCGAAACCTCCTTTTAATTTTATCGATCAAAATGAATTCCCTAAATCGCACGCTCCAAGCTTAGGAATGCATAACCGAGAAGTACTCGAGGATTTAGGTGTTGATGAAGCGGATATCTTGAGAATGGAAGAAAGAGAAAAAACTAACAAAGAATTAATAGATGCTATGACTCTAGCGGATGCAGGCAATCAATCTAGAAAATAAAAATTAATTAAAATTAATTGTTCCCTTCAAATAACGTTTTGATGATCCTCCAAGGATAATTCTCTCATTGGAAATTTCACACTGCAAATAGCCACCTCGTGGTGAAGCTTGATAGGCGTTTAACTTATTTTTATTTAACTTCTTACCCCAGTAAGCAGCGAGCATGCAGTGAGCGGATCCGGTCACTGGATCTTCATCAACGCCTGTTTGAGGATAAAAACAACGCGAGATGAAATCAAACTTAGAGCTTTCAGCAGAGACTACCAGACCTCTCGAATTTAGTTCCGCCATTGCGGCGAAATCGGGTTGTAAATTTTTTATATCTTTTTCGGAAGCCAAAATAGCAAGGTAATCGCTTCTTCCTTTTAAGATTTCAATGGGCTCGCACTTCAGACTTTCTGTGATGAGAGATTCTGACTCGATAACCGCTGGGTGATCGATAGGAAAATCAAGATAGATCATGTCGTCTTTTTGTAAAGCAATTAACTCACCGCTTTTAGACTGAAAACTAATCTTAGTTTCGTTTTGAAAATATTCATCGAATAAGATTCTGGCGGTTGCCAAAGTTGCATGTCCGCATAACTCTACTTCAAGCGAAGGAGTGAACCATCGAATTTGCAGTGGATCATCTTTAAGATTTACAAACGCTGTCTCGGATAAATTATTTTCAAAAGCTATCGCTTGCAGTACGTCATCGCCCGGCCATTCTTCTAGAATACAAACTGCAGCTGGATTGCCTTTAAAAAGTTCCTTGGTGAACGCGTCGACGTAAAAAATACAAATCACATTTCTGCAATTTTTTTATTTACTATTTCAATGCCCTTCATGTTCGCACCCATGATCCTTTCCATTTCAGGTGCGCCCTGACTGATATCGCCAAGTTCTTTTAAAACCAAGTGGGAATCATCGTGGCCATCAAGTTTAGTCATATCATCTAACCATCTGGAGACGTTTGAAAATTCTGAATAATCAAAAGTATTGGTAAATTCCTTTTTCAATTGACCGAGCTCAACGTAGGCAGCCATGTCAGCCACGGTTGGGGAGTTGCCGGTAAGGTATTGGCTATTAGCAAGCCACTGAGTTTCCATCGCTTTTAAACCGTTGGTAAAAACTCGGCGCGACATTTCTATGACCGGTTCAGCCAGTCCTAAATCAGGTCTAACCTTAGGGGCAAAAAAAGCGAGCGTAGCTTCTTTAAAACTGCGGTGATGATAATGCAAAATGGAATCAACTTTTGATCTGCGCTCTGGATCATCGGGATACAAATCTGTCCATCCGTGCTTGGTGCAAAGATAAGTCATAATTGCTAGAGATTCACCTAAGAGAAAGCCAGAATCTGTCTCTTCAAGACCGGGAATAGTCGCGTTTGGAAATTTCTTCATGTATTCAGGATCGCGAGTACCGTTAGCTTTAGGCGAACCAGGAACGGTGACAACCAATTCAAACGCCAGTTTTTTATTCAGAAGTAACCAAATAACGGTTCTGACCGCTTGCGACATTGGAACTCCGTAAATTTTAAGAGTTGCGCTCATAATTTTCTCCAAATTTTTTAATTAACAAGACTTGAAGTCTTTTTTGATTCAAAAGCATACGTGATGAAATACATACAAACTATATTAATTAAGACGATGATTTTTTGTAGCGTTGCATGTCTTACCATTTCTGATTCACTCTCCATTGGACTACCGCTAAAAATCTCATAAATAACGTAAGCAGTAATTGCCAACATTAAAAATAAAATGACGTAGGCATAGGTCTTATCAATTCCTCTGTTTTTAAACATTAAAAATAAATACAAAAGAGTAGCTGGAATCAACAATCGAAAAGAATTGAGAGCGAAAAATACATGTTCATCAAAATACAAATCATGCGGGGTTAGGCCAACCAATGCAAAAAAGGCCATACCAGCAAAAATAAAGACCGAACCCGTCAAGGCTATCCAATAATCAATGCCATCCTCTTTAAAAAGAGGCGGCACAGAATTTAAAAATGCAATTCCAGCAAAAAAACAAATACCTAATGAAAAAGCAAAAAACACAGAAGATAAGAAATTAAGTTCTCCGTTGTGGGCTGAATAAGCTCCTAAGTCACTCAAAAAATTATGCGAGAAAGAATAGCCAACTTGTGACTCATCGTGGATGTTGCCACCGGGATAAAAGTACATCGAACAAAGCACAAACACCAAGAAACCAACGACAGTAAGTCGTATTAAATTGAAGTTGAATAAATCCCTCATGCTTGAGGAGCGTGATTAGTTACTGTCGGCTACTGCACCACCATCCGATGCAATAGTTTGGCCAACGATATATTCTCCTGCTCTGGAGCATAAAAAGATGGCGAGTCCAGCGATGTCCTCAATACCGCCAACTCTGCCGCTTGGATTTGCATCGCCTACCTGACTCCAATCCACATCGGTGTCGCCGCCGAAGCCCACTCCAGTACTTAACATCCAAGTCGGGTAAGGACCAGGCGCTATGGCATTAACAATTATCTTTTCTTTAATTAAAAAAGCAGCTAACACGCGAGATAAATGATGCACGGCTGCTTTGGACGGACCGTATGCAAAATTTTCAAATGCTCCTTTCTTCAATCCATCAATCGAACCAATGTTAATGACTCTGGAAGGATCAGTTTTTCCAGCTTCTCTTAATGAAGGGAGAAGTTTTTGTGTTAAGAAGAAGATGCCTTTTACGTTGGTATCCATGACTTTGTCCCAACCCATTTCAGGATAAGTGTCTATTGGTTCTCCCCAAGCAACTCCGGCGTTGTTAATTAAAATATCAAGTTTGTCCTCTTTTGCTTTGATCGCATCAGCTAGAGCTTCTATGCCTTCAACATTGGAAACGTCTGCGGGAATGGATATGCACTCACCTCCGTATTCTTCGCTGAGTTTTTTTGCAGTTTCATCGCAAGCATCTGCTTTTCTAGAACTGATATAAACTTTCGCTCCGGAGGATAAAAAGCCTGCTGCGATCATGCTTCCGATACCCCTTGAGCCCCCCGTGACCAATGCCACTTTACCTTTAATAGAAAATATATCTTTCATTTGTCTCTCCTTTGAATCTTAAATACAAATATAACTAATAAATAGCCAATTTAGAAAACGGTTTCTCATTAATCTTGGTATTCTTCTTGATGACTTCAAAAGCGTTCTTTCTTTTATTGAAAACTACTGCCTTATAAGGTTTTTCATCAATTAAATGCAGAGCGCAACCGCCATCAATGGCAAAACATGCTTCAAATAATTTCCTTTTCAGCATTTTGTGTACCGTTGGTCTTCTCTGAGGTTCTTCGTCGTAGTGCGGACAGCAGACTCCAGAGACGAAATCTAGACAGTCCATGATTTTTAATTCATCAGCCCAAGAATCAGTTATCCCCTTTTCAAACCAGCAAATGGCTCCAGCACTAACTCCGCTCATCACAGTGCCTTTTTCGTATGCTTTTTTTAATATTTTATCCAAACCCCAGTCGCGCCATACTGCCAACATGCTTTTGGTATTCCCGCCACCTACAAAGATTGCGTCTTGCGAGGAAATTAACTTTTCTAAATCTGGAGTGCGCTTGAAAAAATCCAAGTGTGTGGGCACACAATTTAAACTAGCAAAAGTTGCGTAGTAGTTGAGCTTGTAAGCTTCTAGATCGCCGGTGGCTGTTGGAATAAAACAGATATTTGGTTTTCTCTTTTTTGTCTGTTCAAGAATATATCGTTCTACGATCCCTTCACCAGGATTTCTTCCAAAGCCTCCGCCGCCAATGGATATAATTTGTCTTGGTTTACTCACTTAAATTCTGGTAAAAAATTTGTTTTTGCAAATACCGCACTTTAAGTGGTTTCCGAGTTTTCATCTCCCAATTAATATAACAGCTTTATTCCGTCCTTAAAATTTTTGAATCGATTTAAGTATTTAATTCTTCAGGAATTTCTTCAATTGCAGATTCTAAATCTATAGGCGACAATTCTCTTGGACATCCAAATAATCTCTCGCAGGGAAGTTCTTTACCCATTTCTATTGGATAATTCTCGCTTAATATATCTCTTACCTTACCCGTCCAAATAGCGTACCCCCTCGGATTCATGTGCAACATATCAGGGATGTAAAGCTCTCTTCGAGGTTTTCCATCTTCCGTAAACATAGTTTCAGAAACATTGATTACAAAAAGGTTTGGATCAACTTTAGCAAGGTCTTCAATGTGATCGTTCCATTTAAGTTGGAGGTTTCTTTGAAAAAAACGACTCGGCGAGGGCTGGATTTCGATAACAAAAAGTTTGGTGTCTGGTAATTCACGCTTCACGCGGTTATAAAAGATTTCAAAATCAAGTTTCACTTTCTCTACCGGGTTATAGGCTGCTATGTCGTTGGTGCCACAAAAAAATATGATAGCTTTAGGTTCGTAGGGCAAAACAATCGATTCAAAGTGCCTATTAATATGCTTAATATGGGCCCCACCAAAACCCCTATTGATAACTTCTAAGGGCGCCATATCTTCTGATAAAGATTTCCAAAGTCTTATCGATGAGCTGCCAATAAAAAGAAACTTATTTTTGGGCGGAGGAGAAATTTGATCTCGTGCAACGAATGCGTTGATATCCTCATCAAACTTTTCTATGTCGTTAGAGTTATAAGATTTTAATCTTTCTATCCAAGTTTCTAATTCTTCTTCGGTTAACTGATAGCCCATGGACTTGGCTGTTTCTCTTATAGTTTTTGCATACTGGCTATCCTCATTGCTCAACAATGAAACCGATATCAAAATAAAGATGATTAAAAAAACTTTCATATCTTTTATATATTTTGCATTAAAAATGATATCTTAGACCGTTATGACAGACAAAATAATCCTGACAGTTATTGGCCTGGAATGGCTTATTTTTGGATTAATTGGATTAATCAGCCCTGTTTACATAGCTACTTTATTGGATATGCAGTTAGGCTCTTCCATTGGCTACAGTGAACTCAGGGCAATGTATGCATTTTTTGCGTGCATGGGTTTAACTGCTCTATTGAGTTTATGGAATGTAAAACTTAAAAAAACCGCCTACTTATTATTTTGTATTGTTCTTGGATGCTTTTTAATTGGAAGAATCATAAGTTTCATTTTTGATGGTTCGCCCACACAAGGAGGCATTATAATTTTTGTAAATGAACTTATTGTTTATGCTCTTGTAATGTGGAGATACAGGAAAAGAGAAGTTCTTTTTTAGATTTAGTTGGGGTTTGGTTTGCGGTTTCTTATTGTTATTTTTTCTATTTTTCTTATCGGGTGTAATTTTTCTAATGGAAAGGACACTGAAATCATAAGTCTTCCTCAAGGAGATATAGTTGGTTTTGCAAAAGGCGATACTGATTATTTTTTAGGCATACCTTATGCCGAGCCTCCGATAGGTACTAATAGATTTGAACCGCCAAAATCTCATAAGGGTTGGAGCGATGTTTTAGAGGCAAAGGAAGCGGAAAAGCAGTGCATGCAACCTCAAGGTGAAGAAGGAGAATTGAGTGAGTTTTTTGAGGTTTTTCTTACGAAATCTGGGATGAAGCGGTGGGAACAAATCATTCTCGAAAATGCTGCTTGGCTTTTCGCAAGTTTAGATTTTGAGAAACAACAATCCGAAGATTGCTTATTCATTAACATCATTAAACCGTCAAAAATAGATAACGGTTCCTTACCTGTTATGGTTTGGTTCCACGGAGGTGGTTATAACTTCGGTAATGGCGATGGACTATACATAACAGATAGATTTGCAAAGCGTGACGTTATCTTGGTAACAATGAACTACCGATTAGGTCCATTTGGATTTTTTGCACATCCATTATTATCTGAAACATCAAAAATGGGTGTCTCAGGAAATTATGGAACTTTAGATCAAATCCAAGCCTTAAAATGGGTGCAGACCAATATACATCTTTTTGGAGGCGATCCAGATAACGTAACTATTTTCGGTGAATCCGCTGGAGGAGCAAGCGTTGAAACCTTAGTGTCAACAAAACTTGCAAAAGATCTTTTTCATAAAGCCATAGCTCAAAGCGGTTACACAGTAGGAAGAGCAAGAAATATAAGAGAAAAAAGAGGAGATCTTATTTCTGCAGAATCGCTTGGAGAAAAGTTTTTTCGCTCTATTTCAGGAATAGAAACTCCTTCCATCGAGGATATTAAAAATCTACCAGCGGATCTTTTTTTTGAAACTGAAAAATTTGAAAAGGAAAACGATAGTGAACAAGCTGGATGGTTTCCTATCGAGGACAAATGGGTTTTTGATTCGCCGACGCAAATAAGTTTTACCGAAGGCAAAACCAATGATGTTATTTACGTTGCTGGATTTAATGCAAATGAGGGTACCAATTTATCTCCTTTCGTATTTGGTGAAAAACTTAATGAGAATGATTGGATCAAACAAACTTGGGAGATGAGTGACTTCTCTTACCTTCCTTTACCTGATGATGTAAAAGCATATGGCGAAAGTCTTGAATATTCGAAGGAACGATCTGCCAATGAATTGTGGGGCGATTTAGCATTTGGAGGAGATGGTTTTTTCATGGTTAATCAGTTTGCATCCAATGGCGGAGAAGCTTATTTATATTATTTTGAAAAAGGCCCGTCATCGGATACCCAAACTCTTGATGCCGCGCATGGCTTAGAGTTGTTTTATCTGTTCGACAACATAGTCCCATTTTGGCCTTGGAAAAAAATAGATGATGAAATTAGAGATGCGATGCTTAAGGATTGGACGGATATTGCAAAATATGGAAAACCAGGAAGTGAATGGCAAAAATTTGATCCGAATAATCCAAAGGCAATGCATTATGGGCAGAGAATTGAATTCAAGACTCCCGAAAAACTTTCTCTTTATAAGAGTCTAGAAAAGGTTTATTTAGAAGAAGGAAAAAATTTCTAGAGCAGGTGCTTTTTCATGAAAGAAAGTGCTTGATCCATAGCGTCTATTCTTATCGACCAATCTCCGCCCGAATGAGCGCCAAACTTTATCTCGCCGGTTTCAAATATTTTAACTCTATCTTCAAATGAGTTAGCACTCATTGCTTTTCCTTCATCGGTAATAAAAGTGATACTTCCATCGTTTTTTAACTGTGCAAACTTTTCATTTATTGCCAGCGCTTCAGGCCAAAAAGTCACAGGATGAATAGAGTCAAAAGAGTGATGACCTTTTTTAAATTCATATACCTCAACATCCGCACCAGCTTTCTTCATTTCTTTGCAAATATCTTTAACAAGAATGCCAGGCGTATAGTCATCATCTGAACCAATTAAATTTAAAATTGGAGCTTTTGACCATCGGTGTTCATCCGGATTCAAAAACGTTGGAGGATAAAAAGGTAGGTGAGCACAAAATCTCTCACCGTTTGGTGCAAGCTTCTCCATAATAGGTTCCCACGCAGCATAGAAAGCTACCATGCCGCCTAAGCTCCAACCGGTAATTGCGATTTTATTTGCGTCTAGATCAGGATGCCTTGATAAAAATTTCAAAGGTTCTACCACATCAACCATCATCATGGCTGTTGTCACAGAGAGTTGATCTTCGACAGTGGAAGCAACCCCCCTTGAATCAAAACTGTGCGCTTTAAAGACTGCAATTCCATTATTGAGAAAATTGAGTATGTGTTCATGATGGTGCCCTGCCCAATTATCGCTTCCATGCGCGCATACTACTACTGGATAGGGTTTTTTCCCCTGTTTTGGAAAAATTAACCAACCAAAACTATCTTGAGTTTCGGCTTCATCTAATTCATTAAATATTTGATAGAACTCATAAGGATTTTTGGATTTATATTCGATGTATCCGAATTCGTTTTCTTTAAAGTTGATTTTTTCGTTCACGTCTTATAATTATTGAGAATAATTCTTATTTGATGATTAAATTTGCTCTATAAAGTGTCATAATGTCCAACCGAACTTTGAAGAACTGAATGAATCATAATATTCCGATTGATAATCTTATAGAAATTGCCCTCAATAACAAGGAAGGCATCACTGCATCCAATGGTGCCCTAATAGTCACCACGGGAAAGAGAACCGGGAGAAGCCCTAAGGACAGATTTATTGTCGAGGATTCAATTACCAGAGATGTTGTTGATTGGAGTGAGAACAATCAGCCTATCAATCCAGAGAAGTTCGAACGACTTTGGAATGAGTCAGCAGACTATCTTAAGGGAAAAGAGACTTATACTGCAGATCTTCATGTTGGGGCTAGTGCTGAGCATTACCAGCCTGTTGTAGTTGAAAATGAGCTAGCCTGGCACAACGTCTTCTGTCAAAGCTTACTCATTAGACCTGAATCCTTTAACCCTAAGAAAAAAGATTTATGGAATCTCAGATGTGTTCCAAGCTTTGTTTGTGACCCTAAAGTCCATGGAACTAATTCGGATGGAACAGTGATGATCAATTTCACTGAGAAAAAGGTTCTTATTCTTGGAATAGCGTATGCAGGCGAAATGAAGAAATCTATGTTTGGAGTCTTGAACTTCATCTTACCTGAACACGATGTCTTACCTATGCATTGTGCTGCAAATGCTGGAGAGAACGGCGATGTTTCACTTTTCTTTGGTCTTTCTGGGACAGGCAAAACAACTCTATCAGCCGACCCAAGTAGATGGTTGATTGGCGATGATGAACATGGCTGGGGTGAGGGAATTGTCTTTAATTTCGAAGGCGGATGTTATGCAAAAACAGTAAACCTATCGCAAAAAAACGAACCTATTATTTGGGATGCTATTAAAAGAGGCTCAGTGGTTGAAAATGTTGTACTCAAGCCTAATACCATTGATATTGATTACGCTAATCAATCTATTACTGAGAATACAAGAGCGGTCTATCCTCTTTCACATGTAGACAGTCATTTAAAAGATAATTTTGCTGGCGAGCCAAATGCAATTATTTTCCTTACTTGTGATTTAACTGGGGTACTGCCTCCAGTATCTATTCTTAGTAAAGAGGCGGCAGCGTATCACTTTCTTAGCGGTTATACAGCAAAAGTTGGTTCCACAGAAATTGGTTCGACCAAAGATCTGGATTCAACCTTCTCTCACTGTTTCGGCTCTCCGTTTTTTCCAAGGCCTCCTAGAGTTTATGCTGAACTTTTAATGAAAAGAATTGAGAGTTTCGGCAGTAAAGTATTCATTGTTAATTCTGGATGGACCGGAGGTCCTTACGGAGTTGGTAATAGATTTGATATTCCTGTTACCAGGAGTGTAATAAAAGCTATACAGGATGGTTCTATCCATGAATCATCTACAGAAATGCTTGATATCATGAATGTTGAAATACCCGTCAATCTTGATGGCGTAGATCCAAAACTTTTAAATCCGTCTGCTACATGGGGAAGTAAATCAGATTACGATAATGAAGCAAAACAACTTGCTGAAAAATTTAGAACTAACATAGAAAAATTTAATCTCTCATCCGAAGTAGTAGCAGCTGGTCCAAAGGTATAATCTTTACCAGCAATGTCCAACGAATTTCTTAATTCTCTAGAAGATCTAGACTCATTAAATCTGTCTGATTTTATAAAATTCTCTCGGAGAGGGATTGAAAAAGAAAATTTAAGATCAAAGAATTGCTCCATATCTCTTGAAGATCATCCTAAAGCTTACGGCTCGTCTTTGACCAATCCTAGAATCACCACTGACTTCTCAGAAGCCTTGATCGAGCTAGTCACCAGTCCAAATAAGGATCTAAATAACTGTCTTAAAGAGTTGGAAAACATTGTTTACTTTTGCTTAAAAAATACTGATGATGATTTTTGGCCGGCAAGCATACCTATGTCCATAGAAGATGAATCTGCGATTCCAATTGCAGAATACGGGCACTCTAACTCAGGCAAACTGAAAAAACTTTATCGCATTGGTTTATCTCATAGATATGGAAGTATGATGCAAACGGTTTCCGGTATTCATTACAATTTTTCTTTTGACGATCGATTATTTGAAGAATGGGCAAAAAATGAAGGTGGATCACTCAGAGAATTCAAAGATAAAAAATATTTGAGTCTTGTAAGAAACTTCCGAAGAAATGCTTGGTTAATTACTTACCTTTTTGGATGCAGCCCTATAGTCCCAAAAGCTTTTGCAAAAGGGAGGGAACATAGTCTTAAAGAATTAAACACAAATGATCTTTACCTAGAGAACGCCACTTGTCTAAGAATGGGAGAATTGGGATACATATCAAAATCACAAGATAATCTTAATATTGCCTACAATAATCTTGAGGAATATTTGGCTGATCTAAAAAAAGCCTTAACAACTGATCATCCAAGATATAAAACCCTGGGAACAAAAGTTGGTGATGAATACATACAGTTGAATACTGCTATCATTCAAATTGAAAACGAGTATTACAGCTCAATTAGACCTAAAAGATTAGTTGGAAGTGGAGAAAGACCAATTAATGCACTCAGAGAAAACGGCATAGAGTACGTTGAGATTAGAGCTTTAGATAATAATATATATGATCCATTCGGTATTTCGGATGAAACAGCCATTTTCTTAGAAAGTTTTCTTTTTTACTGTTTACTATGTGAAGATCAGCCGTGTGATGCTGATGAAATAATTAAAATACAAAATAATTGGGGGAAAGTTGTTCTCTCGGGTAGAGATGAAAACACAGAGTTACAGTTCAAAGAAGGCTCAGCACCATTAAAAGAAAGAGCTATTGAAATTCTCGATGCAATGACCAACTTTGAAGATCGAATAGGAGATGTGGGATATCGAAACATTTATAAAAAATCCCTAGAATCTCAAAGACTTAAAATAAGTGATTCAAACATGACACCTTCAGGAAAACTGTTACAAGACATCACAGAATCTGGATTATCTTGGGATGAGTACACTGATCAGATCGCTAAAAGTCATAAAGAAGAGATACTTAAGTCAAAGAGAGATGTAGATTACTTAGAAGAGCAAGCTAAAAAGTCATTAGAAGAGTTCTCTATAAAAGAGACTCTAAAAGAAAAAGACTTTGATTCTTTTCTTGCAGAGTACCTATCTGCAATTGAATAAGGCAAAATATAAATTTAAATTGGAGAGAATTATGAAAGCTTTTGTTTGTAATGAATTTGGACCTGTTGATATTCATAAGGTTGAAGATGTTACAGAGCCAGAATTGTTAGATGGCCAAGTGTTAATTGATGTCAAAGCTGCTGGGGTCAGCTTTCCTGAAGTACTCATAGTCCAAGGCTTATATCAGTTCAAACCTCCCTTTCCTTTCATTCCGGGAGGAGAAGTCGCTGGTGTGATAAGTAAGATAGGAAATGGTGTTGAAGGTTATAAAGAAGGTGACAGGGTTATTGCTATGTGCGGAAATGGAGCGATGGCTGAGAAAGTTGCTGCATCTGCAGCCTCGCTTACTAAACTGCCAGAATCAATGAGCTTCCCCGAAGGAGCTGCATTTCCTATGAACTACGGCACAACAATTCACGGTCTTAAACAAAGAGCCAATCTTCAAGAGGGTGAAACCTTAATGGTTTCTGGAGCTGCCGGAGGCCTAGGAATAACTGCTATCCACGTAGGAAAAGCGATGGGTGCAAAAGTAATAGCAACTGCATCATCAGAAGAAAAATTAGAAATCTGTAAACAAGAAGGAGCTGATGAAGTAGTTTTGTATCCCAGAGATATGGATAAAGACAAGCAAAAAGAATTTTCAAATAATCTGAAAGCCGTTGCTCCCAATGGAATTGATGTAATTTACGATATTGTTGGTGGTGATTATGCTGAGCCTTCGTTGAGAGCAATTGCAAGAAACGGCAGATATCTGGTAATAGGATTTACTGCAGGCATACCAAAAATGCCTCTGAACTTAACACTTCTAAAAGAATGCCAAATTGTCGGAGTATTTTGGGGACAGTTCCAAGGCTTGGAGCCTGAGGTAAACAAACAAAATTTTGATGATTGTTTTAAGATGGTGACTGATGGAAAATTTAAACCTTTAGTGTCACACACTTATAAGATTGAAGATTCAGTAGAAGCTTTAAAATTCATTCAAGATAGAAAAGCGACCGGAAAAGTTATTGTAGAGTTTTAAATGTTTTTAAAAAAAAAGAGGAGCCATTGCTCCTCTTTTTTTATTGAAAATTTTTAGCTTCTTTTGATCCAAATTCCGCCAACGATTATTCCTAGAATAACTAAGTACCAGATCGCGAAAATAGGATCTGCAGGTATCAAACTAAAAGAAGAATCTCCAACGCCAACGAAATCAACGAATTGTTGTGCTTCGCTCGTAAGGTTATCCACTTCTGCTAGCTGATTAACTGTCCCCTGCCAGTTGGAATAAAGGAATCCGTTTATTTGAAGTAAAAAGTAAACAGATCCTAAGCCAAACAAAGTAGCTAAAACTTTATTAAAAATTGGCGCACCTGGATCGCTTTGAATGTTAACAACCATTCTAAAAGCTACCCATAGTATAAAAAACCCAGCAGCTAAGTAAATTGCGTTACTTATCATGAAAGTATTGAATTGATTAAGTATTTCCATTTCAGTCATATTTCTCTCCTTAATAATTAAACTGAACTGACATAGTATCACCTACTAATAAAAAAGGGAGTAAGAAATTACCCCCTTTTTTATTTTTAACCAGAGACTTAATCGCTTGGTTTAAGCCAAGTACTTCCAAGAAGAATTACAAGAACTGCAATCCACCAAACAAATAATATTGGATTATTTGGAATTAAACTAAAAGTTACTTCCTCAGCGCCGACAAATTCAACAAATCTCTGCGCACGGTCAGATAGCTCTGGTAACTGACTGAGATCGAAAGCTGTACTCTCAAAGTTTACTCTCACAAATGCCAAAGTTTGCAAGTTCAGAAAAACTATTCCCAATGAAAAAATAGTTGATAAGACCTTTTGGAAAACAGTTGCTCCTTGATCTTGAATTCTTAGCACTCCTCTAAATGCAACCCACAGTAAAAATATATTTGCTGCGCCAAATATTGCCGTGCTTGTCATTGCCCCGTTAAAGAGGGCATAAATTTCATATTCAGTCATATTTTCTCTCCTATAAAAATTTAACTTTAATCATGATAAATAAATAAAAAATTTATTGCTATAAAAAGAGAGACTTAATATCTCTCTTTTTATAAAAAAATTAAACTATTGTTTAGTCCAAATTCTTCCCATCAACATAACAGTCACAACTGCCCACCAACCTGTATTAATTGGATTATTGAATAACCCGCCTTGAGCAACTTCTCCTGTACCCCAAGTGTCAACAAAAGCTTGTGCTGTTGGCGATATAGCCTCGAGTTGACTCATAGAATAAGCTGAATTTTCAAGGGTTGCGAATAGAATCGCGCCAGTATTAAGACCATTGAAGATTATGCCTAAACTAAAAAGAGTCACTAAAACTTTGTTAAGAGCATTAGCATCTTCAGCTCTCACTTGATTTGCAGCCCTAAATGCTACCCAAAGCAAAAAGAATACACCAGCTTGATAAATTGCATTAGATGTTAAAAAACCAGTTAAGGTATCGTAAATTTGATATTCCATAATTTCCTCCTATTAGAAAATCTAATAGTTAATTTTAACAAATCTAATGTATTTATTTAGGAGTTTATTAAAAATATCAAAAAAATATAAACTTTCTCTTACAAATGAGTATAGTGAATATATGTTTGAAATTTATTTAGATAAAGCAAAAAAATACCGTTTCCGCCTGAGGGCAAAAAATGGAGAAAATATCTGTGCAAGTCAGGCCTACACATCAAGGTCTTCCTGTATGAAAGGGATAAAATCCGTTGCAAAGAACTCAAAATCTAAAGATAACTTTATTTCTCAGGAGTCTAAATCTGGAAAATGGACTTTCAGGTTAAAGTCTGGAAACAATAAAGTTATCGCAACCAGTCAGTCCTATAAAGATAAATCATCCATGAATAAAGGGATTAGAAGTGTGATGACTAATGCTCCAAAGCTTGTAATAAAGTAGTTTTTTTCCTTTTTAGCTCTGTCGGTGTTCTAGATGAATCTATTAAAATGATTCTGGCTTGCTATGAAGTTGGCAATTCTATAGTCTCAAGCCATGTAAAAGGCTTAAATATAATCACATTATCTGTCCTAATAAATAATTCCTTTTTCTGATAACATTTAAGAATCAAAATAAATAACTATCTAATCTTCTTAGTAACGGTTTTTTTTCTTTCTGCCTGCGGCGTAAAAAGCGTTACCTCTGCTTCGGTTCAAGCTGATATTGTGTCTGTTGCTGAATACAAGGATTATTCATGTAAAGAGCTGGCTATAGATGCGCTTAATATTCAAAACAGAATTCCTGAAATTTCTTCTGTTATCGATAAAAAGAAAAAAGATAACGATGCATACATAGCTACCGCAGTTGTGTTTATGCCAATATTGGCTGCAGGGATTAAAGGCAATCAAGAGGAAGCGGCTCAGTTAGCTCTCTATAAGGGGCAACTAAACGCAATTAGACAGGCAGCAATAATGAAGGATTGCGAAATAATTGTTCAATAATTTAGATCATATACCCTAAAGGGGGCTACCTAATTTTATTGCCAAGTGACCTTTGCAAAAGTACCAGTAGTACAATAAAAAATGTCTCTATTGAAACCAGGTGATAAAAACATACCGTTGGCTAGTCTTGCGTTTACATCAACTTTGCTAAGTAATTCTCCAGTTTGAATATCTACAACAATTAAATAATCTTTGTCGTTTTCAAAACTATTAATGACCAGTTCTTTTGTATCTGGGAAAACAACCGGTTGCATGGTTGGTCTTGCGTCTAAATTCCAAGATAAATCTAGATTTCCATTTTTTGTTGAAATTCCTGCGAGCCCACCGTTAAGACTGTCCCATGCGATGCAAGTTTCTAATTCTGGAACATTCACCGGCGGTGCAATAATGCCTCCGCCATTTCTTTCAAAAGGTTCAATGGAGGATAGATCTGATGTTGTGAGATCAAGCTTTAAAAGTCTTTGTTTGCCGGTCCATGGTGCAGGGCTTCTCCAACTCAAATGAGTATTTTCCTTGACTCTACCGTTGGGATGAACACCGTAAATTTGTCTTACTGAATCTATATCTCCGTTATCCATCAACCAAAGGCACCCATCAGAAATGCACCCATCCCATGCCAAACCTTGAATGCCCTTTTCTTGTCTGTATTGAGGTTGCCACTCTTGATCAATTTCTAAATTTCTTTCATGAACTCTTAGTCGCCATATTCTTGAAATTCCCGGAATGTAAATGAATTCACCCTGTGGAGTTATATCGCTGGCAATCCTTCCCATGGAGCCTTCAGGAATCTGAACAGTCTCGATAACCTCAAGATTATTAGGGTTTAACCTAGTTATTGAAGAATTACTTTGATTTTCAAGTCTGCAGTCTTTAGTGACTATGCTTCCATCAGATAAAACTAGTAATCCATTGTGAGCCTGATCAATAGGAAGCTGTTTTTCAATTAAAACTTGGCAATCACTATTTAAGACATGCATGAAATTTCCATTAACCTTGATAATGTTTCCGTTTTTGTGGACAGCTATGGCTCCGCACCACACATGATCCCCACAAGGTAGATTAGGACTTTCACTGATAGTCTCTAAAGTTACAGGATCTATTCTTTGCAACCATCCGAAAGGTTTTGGTCCGTTGAAGTATGGCATCGTTCCCCCAAGATAAAACTCATTCTCATCTCTTCTTACAACCATTACATTCCATTTCCCTGATAGAACCGATTCTACTTTTGCTTCAGCATCCTTTGCAAATATGCCTCCTTTGGCTGCTTTCTGTCTTCTGTTCCCGCCACACTCAACAGGCCATGGAGATTTAAAATAACCAGGATGTTGGCTTTCTCTATCTAATGAGTTACTCAATTTTAATGCTTGGTTTTAGTAAATTTAAAAACTTTAATCTATAAAATAATTCTTTATCTTTTTAACGATTGTAAGTTAAAACGCTCTCCAAAACAGTGACCATGTTATTTGGATCAACAGGAGATTTAAAGAAGCCGTAATATCTACCCGATGGGCTTAATAGTGCAAGATTCATGCTGTGATCCATATCATAATCTGTTCTTTTGGAATCCACTACTGGCACAAATGGAAGTGTTAGCTGAGTTGCTAAAGTATAAATAGTTCCAATGTCTCCACTTACACCTATAAAAGAAGAATCAAAAGATTTAGCGTATCTGTCGATCAGTTCAGGAGTATCTCTGTCTGGATCAACAGAAACAATCATAAAATTGATCTTATCTCTTAATTGAATGTTTCTTTCAGCAAGAAGATTTGAAGTCTTTTTCATTTTTGCCATAGTCATTGGACACATATCAGGACATGAAGCAAAACCCATGAAAACCAGGTGCCATTTCTCAAGCAAGTTTGTTTGCTTAAAAACTTCTGTCCCGGATTGAAGCCTGAATTCTATTAGCTGCCTTGGCGCTGAGAGTTCATAAAATTTAAGTTCTTTGTATTCTTCTTTGGTCAGCTCTTTAGGTGACACAATGCTGTAAACAAAAACACCGATCACCAACGAGACCAATACAAGACAAGATAGAACTGTTAGGCGAATATTTGATGTTCTAGACATAAGTTATCACCGCCCTGTCAACGATCATCAATAAAAATATTAATGTTAAGTAAACTATGGAATATAAAAATAAACTCATGGCATTATCTGCACCTGTACTTTTCTTTAATTTCCAGGATTTTTGTATAAATATTCCGCCAAGAATTACAGCTCCTATCAGATAAACATAACCAAAGTGCCCAGTAGCAAATAAAAGAAGTGATACAAGCAATAATAAAATTGAATATAAAACTATTTGAATCTTTGTGTACTCGACACCTTTCACTACTGGCATCATCGGTATACCAGCTTTGGCGTACTCATCTTTTTTATTGATAGCCAAGGCCCAAAAATGAGGCGGCGTCCAGATAAAAATTAAGAGCACTAGTAATAAAGGTAGAGGATCTATTGTTCCTACAACAGCTGTCCATCCAAGCAATGGTGGCATGGAACCAGCTAGTCCACCTATTACTATATTTAAAACACCGGAAAATTTTAGAATCTTGGTATAAATAAATGCATAAAAAACCCACGTTGCAAAAGTAAGAGCCCAAGTAAGAAAATTATTGAAGTAGAGTATCAAAGCTGATCCAATGAAAAGGAGAAAAATAGCAAAAAGAGTCGCTGAAAAAATGCTAATTTTTCCAGTAACAATTGGCCTTTTGCCTGTTCTTTCCATAACGGAGTCATACTTGAAATCAAGGATCTGATTTATTGCAGCTGATGAACCAGCTATGAAAGCTATTCCAATAAAACCTGTAAGTGCTTTAACAAGATTTAAGTTGAAATTGGTTGCAAGAACCATAGATGCTCCAGCAGTAATCATAAGAAGGTACAAAACACCTGGCTTCGTTAATTTAAAATATTCTGTAATAGTAGGGCTCATGCGGTGCTTATTGTAGAGGATTTTAGCCTAACAAAGGATAAATACATCAATAAGAACAAAGCTCCTAGGTTATGTGCTATTGCTACATAAAGAGGAACCTGAAAGTATATATTTGATACTCCTAAAACTAATTGAAGACTGATCAATGAAGCAAATCCTAATGATGTCATTCGATAATTCTCTTTATAAAAACGCCAGGATAATAAAAGGAATACTATAGAGACTGCGATAGCTCCAAGACGATGAATAAAGTGAATTGCGACTCTGGATTCAACATCTAATTGCCCGCCTAAATAGTCTGGGCCTATTTGTTGAAAAAAATTAAAACCTTTTGAGTAATCAGCTGGTGGCAACCATTGACCATGACACGTCGGAAAATCTGGACAAGCCAAAGCTGCGTAATTTGAGCTTAACCAAACGCCTAAAATTATTTGTCCAATTAAAAATGGAAAGGCCCAGTTTAGTAATGTTTTTGTTTGAGTAACTACTGAAAAACTGACATTAAAAGTAGACCTGAGTTGAGATGATCTTAAGAAAATTAAAAAGACTAATGTGGTTGTGAAAAAACCTCCCAATAAATGAAGGGTTACAACCTGAGGCCATAATTGTAAGCTAACCGTTAAGTAACCGAACAAAGATTGTATACAGACCAATACAGTGGCAGCATAAATTAAATTATTTAGTCTCCTATCTCTAATTTTTGAAAAGATAGCCAAAAAGAAAAGACCAAATATCAATAATCCTAGAGAGCCAGCAAAATATCTATGCACTACTTCTGGAACAGCTTTTGCCAATTCAAATTGTCTCTCTGGGAAAGTAATGTTTGCCTGTTCAATTTCTGCTTCGGTAGTTGGCATCCAAACGTATCCATAGCAACCCGGCCAATCAGGACATCCTAATCCAGCATCAACAAGCCTTGTCCAAGCTCCTAGACCAACAACAACGAATGCTAAAAATATTCCTATCAGACTGATAATCTGAATTTTTTTAAAATTATCCAATTTTTGAAACCCTCAATAATTTTTTTAAGTCTTCAAGAATTTGCTTAAAGTTTTCATTTTTATCTTCTTTAGGACCATAAAACATGATGATATTTCCTAAAGGATCCACTATAAACAAAGATCCTTCCTCAAAAGGATTAATATTCTGGCTTTCAAATTCTTTAGCTATTAATGAGCCCTCGCCATATGTAGCATGGTTGAGAGGCTTGTATTTTTCCAAGATATCGTAGTCTTTATCTGACTCGCTGAGAAGAAATCTTGATACTCGGATGCTCTCTCGATTCAAGGCTATATTTGCTTGTCTTGCGACATAAGCTGCATCATCGCAAGTTGATGAGCAATCGCCTTTAATAAACTGGAAGATCATCCAATCTCTTTCGATGGTTTCAATGTTAAAAGGCTGATACTCATAAGTGACCCCCAGCTCACCAACATCAATCGGCGGTGACAGAAGTTGACCATTGTTCACCCTTCCCTCTGGAAGGGATGCACCTGAGTAGTACCATACAGTGCTTGATAGGATCACCAAGATAGGAGTCAAGAAAATTAACATCGCTATAACGAAGTTCTTCTTAATCATTTTTTCTAAACCCTACAAAAATAAAACCTGCCAAAGCAACCAAGCTCAAGCCTAACCATTGAATTGCGTAACCAAAATGACGATTGGCAGATAAATAAACAGGTTGCCAAATCCTAGTGAATCCATCTAATGAAAATTCATCAAGTTCAAAGACTACAGCCGGATAGCTTGTGTTCCACTTTAAGTTAATGCTATCGATATCAAAAGACTGCATTTCTAAACCACTTTCTTCTCTTTCATAAATTGAATTATCTAATGTGAAAGCTTTTTCGATTGGTCTGAAAACTCCCTGCAATAAATAATTCTGATCTAAGGTCTTTTTTGATTCATCAAATGACTTTGACCATCCTTTAGATACTAAAAGTGACAATCCTTTATTAGATAAAAACTCTTGATAAACAGAAAAACCACGAACTCCTTCATGGATTGCATTGTCTACTAAAACTGTCCTTTGACTGAACTTGCCTTGCATAAAAAAGGGTATGTACCAATGGCTGGGAGTTGCATATTCTAATGAAATAAATTCGGTTGGGGGCTCTGATTGCTGATTATTAATAAAACTTTCAAGCTTAGATTTTTCTAATCCTCTTTGATATTGCCAAAAACTTAAACTTAATAAAATTGGTAATATAATTGTCGTAAAAATTGTAAACTTCCAACCAGGATTAAATTTTCCAATGTTTGTAAAAATACTCATCGTCATTTTAATGATTGCTATGCTGATCAGCCTCTTTTCTAGCGCTGCCTTTATGATCAAAGATAAAAAAGGAGCAATGACCAGAAGCTTTATGGCTCTTAGGGTAAGGGTAGTAATTGCGGGTCTTCTTTTGTTGACCCTCGCATACGGTCTTTATAGCGGTCAAATAGTTGTTAATAGCCCTTGGGGTTAGAATACGTAAACAACTAACACCAACAATATCCATACTACATCCACGAAGTGCCAGTACCAGGATCCTGCTGCAAGACCAAAGTGATCTTCTTTAGTAAAGGCTCCTCGAAATCCTCTAATCGTCATAATAGTCAAAATGATTGCTCCTAAACAAACATGAAAGCCGTGGAAACCTGTAAGAAGAAAGAAAGTAGTTCCATAAATCCCAGCACCTAAAGTCAGACCCATGTGATCGTAGGCTTCGTAATACTCAAGGCCTTGTAAATAAACAAAAGTAAATCCAAGAATAAGAGTCATAACCATCCAAAACTTAAATGAAGTTCTATTGCCTTTTTTCAAAGCATGCTCAGCAATCGTTATGGTTCCGCTTGAAGTTACCAAGCATAGAGTGTTCCAAAACGGTAACCAATGCCCTACGTTTGCAAATCCAGGAAAATTCATATTCTCTTTTGGGCCTTGAAATAAAGACTGATCCGGGGTCTGCATTACTGGCCAAGTCGCTTCGAATCCAGGCCACAACATATTCGAGATAGCCTTTTCACCTTCACCTCCAAGCCACGGCACTGCAAAAATTCTTACGTATCCTAGCGCTAAAAAGAAAGCGAAGAAAAACATGACTTCACTGAATATGAACCACTGCATGCCCATGACAAATGATCTATTCAATTGATCGCTGTACATTCCTTTGTCGTTTTCTTTTATAACTTCGCCAAACCAAAAGAAGAACACTGAAAAAATAACGGCAAAAGCAGCGATTAGGATCCAATATGAATTTGAATCAGGTTTGTCTAGATCGTTAATAGTGTAACCAGCACCTAATACAAAAAGCATCAAACCAAAAGCCATCCAAATTGGCAGTCTGCTGCTTGCTGGAACAAAGTATGAAGATTGATCAGACATAATTAATTACTCGCTTGTAATTTTATATGAGATTCAGTGATATCAAAAAGAGTATAACCAAGGGTTAACACAGGAACATCATCGGGGAGATCAGGATCAATAATAAATCTGACCGGCATTGTTAACTTTTCTCCAGGTTGTAGAAGTTGTTCCTCAAAACAGAAGCATTCAGTTTTATGAAAATATTGTGCACCTTTTCCCGGAGATACGCTCGGTATTGCCTGAGCTACCATAGGATAATCTGTAGGGTTTTCAAAAGTATAATCAACTGTATAAGCTGTTCCCGTTTCTGCATCTAATGTTCTTTTCTCGGAAGTAAAATTCCAAGCCATATTTTCGTTATTCTTAGTAATAAAGAGAATTTTGATTTCCCTGGAATCAAAATTTTCATCATATTGGGTAATGGTAGGTCCAGATACTTTTCCATTTAACCCAGTGATTTCACAAAAAACATCGTAAATAGGAACCAAAGCAAAACCAAAGCAAAACATACCTAAAACAAGACTTACTAATTTTAAGTTTGTTTTAGTAGCTGCTTTCACTTAACTTCTGGTGGAGTTTCGAAAGTGTGATATGGAGCTGGCGATGCAACAGTCCACTCCAATCCTTTTGCGCCTTCCCATACTTCAGAAGTTGCCTGTTTTCCAGCAAAAATACTCTTAAGAATAATAAATAAGAAGAGGAGTTGCGTTAAACCAAAAATGAACGCACCAATAGAAATCACCATATTAAAATCTGCAAATTGAAGAGCGTAATCAGGAATTCTTCTAGGCATACCTGCTAATCCAACAAAATGCATGGGGAAGAAAGTAATGTTAACCGAAATAAAAGACATCCAAAAATGAGTTTTCCCTAAAACTTCGTCGTACATGTTACCCGTCCATTTTGGTAACCAATAATAAACACCAGCGATTATTCCAAAAATAGCTCCGGGAACTAAAACGTAATGGAAATGAGCAACAACGAAGTAAGTATCGTGGTACTGAAAGTCAGCTGGAGCTATTGCAAGCATCAACCCTGATAATCCACCAATAGTAAACAAAGCTACAAAAGCTATAGAAAAAAGCATCGGAGTTTCAAAAGAGATAGAACCTTTGAACATAGTCGATAACCAATTGAATACTTTCACTCCTGTTGGGATTGCAATCAACATGGTTGTGTACATGAAGAAAAGTTCACCTGCGATTGGCATTCCAACTGTAAACATGTGATGCGCCCAAACAATGAAAGAAAGGATAGCGATTGATGCTATTGCATAAACCATTGACGTGTATCCAAAAATTGGTTTTCTTGAGAAGGTTTCAATGATGTGCGATACGATTCCAAAAGCAGGCAAAATCATTATGTAAACCTCAGGGTGACCAAAGAACCAAAAAATATGTTGGAATAACACTGGATCTCCACCACCGGCAGCGTTGAAGAAACTGGTTCCAAAATGGATATCCATGAGCATCATAGTTACAGCCCCTGCGAGAACTGGCATTACAGCAATTAGAAGATAGGCAGTAATCAGCCAAGTCCAAGTAAACAAAGGCATCTTCATGAAAGTCATTCCAGGTGCTCTCATGTTTAAAATTGTGGTTATGATGTTTATAGATCCCATAATGGAAGATGCTCCCATGATGTGAACAGCAAAAATAAAGAAAGTTACGGTTGGCGGTGCATAAGTAGTGGATAAAGGTGCATAGAAAGTCCAACCAAAGTTGGGACCTCCGCCCTCCATGAAAAAGGTGGAAATTAAAATTCCAAAAGCCACTGGAAGAATCCAAAAACTTAAGTTATTCATTCTTGGTAATGCCATATCTGGGGCACCGATTTGCATAGGTATAATCCAGTTAGCCAAACCAACGAAAGCTGGCATGACGGCTCCAAAAACCATAATCAGGCCGTGATTAGTCAGCATTTGATTGTAGAATTCTGGAGATACTATTTGGCTTCCAGGCTCAAATAACTCGGCTCTAATAACCATTGCCATGGCGCCACCTAAAAATAACATCAAAAAGCTAAACCAAAGGTAAAGCGTACCGATGTCTTTATGGTTAGTAGTGTATAACCATCTAGTTATACCTTTTGCTGGGCCGTGATGATGATCATCTGAATGCGAATCTATTACTGCGCTCATAGTCCTTCCGTGTATTAAAGTTTGTTATTTTTATAATCCAAAATTTCTTTTGGAATTACGATTTCTCCGTCACCGCTAGCATCGTTACCCCACGCCTTCCTGGTATAGGTTATAACGGCTGCAATGTCGACTTCAGAAAGCTGTTCAGCGTATGACTGCATAGCAGCACCTTGAACACCTTCCATTAAAATTTCTATTTGTTTGGCTTTATCATTTAGCACAAGATCGCTTCCTGCTAATGCTGGAAATACAGGAGGTAATCCTTCTCCATTGACTTGATGACAAGCTACACAATTGGTTTGGTAAACACCTTCTCCAATTTCATAAAGTTCTTCTGTTGACCAAAGCTTTTCAGTGAGAAGCGCTTGTTGAATTTTTGCTTCTTTCTTCTCGTTTACCCAAAGTTCGTAATCTTCAGGTGATACTGCTTTAACAACGACTGGCATGTAACCGTGATATTGCCCACACAGCTCAGTGCATTGACCTCTGAAAATTCCTTCTTCATCAACTTGTGTCCAAGCTGTATTTATAAACCCAGGGATTGCATCCTGCTTTACTGCAAAATCTGGGACCCACCATGAGTGGATTACATCGTTAGCTGTGATTAAAAATCTAATTCTTCTATTAGTTGGTATGACTAAAGGTTCGTCAACTTCCAAAAGATAATTATCTGATTTGGGGGCAATGTTGTTTCTTTGATCTAAATCTGTGGATAAGTTACTAAAAAAACTTACTTCGTCTTCAAGGTACTCATACTGCCACTTCCACTGATGCCCGGTAATGAGAATGTTGATATCTCCTTCTGCATCATCGTATGCACGAATCATCGTGAAGGTTGCTGGAATGGCCATAACCGCCAAAATAACAGCAAATAAAACGGTCCAGGTCATTTCTAAAACTGGATGGTCATCAAACTGAGCTGGTTTGTCACCATCTTTTTTTCTAAAGGCAACTATGAGATAAACCATAAAGCCGAGCACTAATGCTCCAATGACCACGCATATCCAGAAGATAGTCATGTGCAGATCAAAAATTTCTCTGCTGAGGGCATTAACTCCTGGAGTCATATTCACGTCTCCCCAACCAGCAAAAAGTGGAAGGGATGCGCAACAGGTAATTAATGCCGCAAAAATTCTTTTAATCAGTACCATTTAGTAATCTTTCTTTAAGGCAGGCTGCGTAATTTTACTTCAAAAGTATGTGGAAAACTAACGCAAAGCCAATAAATTATTGGTCTTTGGAAGTTTTCCTGTCCAAGTTTCAAATGAAGCAGCTCCTTGCTCAACTAGCATCCCCCATCCGTCTGAAACTGATTGTGCACCGTTGTTTTTAGCATCAATCATAAATTGGGTATCGGCCTGAGAGTAAGCTAAATCATAGGCTAGAGCGCAATTACCATATAGAGATGGGTCTATCGGTAAGCTCTCATTTTCAAGGGTGGACATTGAAGTAGCATTGATAATCAGATCAAAAGAATGAAATTCAACCTGAATTGAATTAAAACTCGATGCTATAAGATTAGAATTTTTCCCTGAAGACTGTCTGTATAAGGATAAATCCCTAACTAGTTCTTGAGCTTTTTCAAGAGTTCTATTTGCTATACAAATGGTTTTCGGATTGAGATCTTGCAATCCAAAAGCAGCTCCTTTGGCTGCGCCTCCTGCTCCAAGGATTAAAATCTCTTTGCCATAAAGATCAAATCCTAAATTTTGATTAATATCCTTTGCTAAGCCAATGCAATCTGTATTATCTCCGACGATAATATCTCCCTTCCTATATAAATTATTGGAAGCACCTATCATTTGGGCTTTTGTTGAAGAATCATTTGAAAATTTCAAAGCTAATTTTTTAAAAGGCAGCGTGACGCTTAATCCGACACCAGAATTAAAAAAATCTTTAACAAAATTTTCGAAGTCTTCCTCATCTACTAGATATTTTCCAAATGAGATTTTAATTTTTTGCTGATCAGCAAAGTGATGATGGATCTCTGGCGATCGACTATGTCTAATGGGATTACCAACTACTCCAAATTTTAAACTCTTCATTTTCTAATCCACTCTCCAGTTTCTAGATTTTGTATTGGAGTAGCACCTCCGAAATTGCCGATCTCTCCCCTAATGAGCGTTACCTCATTTCCAAATATCTTTGTTACTTCGTCTGCTGACATAGCAGGAGGGTCGTTAGAGATATTTGCTGATGTGCTAGTCAACACCTTGCCAATTTTTTCTGTCAGTTTTATCACTTCAGGATGAGAGCTATGACGGAGGGCAACCAAATCAGAATTTCCTTTAATCCATTCTGGGACATTTTCATTTGCTCTGACAAGCCAAGTGTGAGGACCAGGCCACGGCCTTTTAAGTTTATCTATATCTTCTTTATCAAGATGATTTATATATTTTTCAAAATGCTCAAAAACTCCACTTATCAGTATTAAGCCTTTGTCTATTGATCTTTTTTTTAACTCGCAAAGTTTAAAGACATCCTTTTTTGAGTCAGGATCACACCCTAGCCCATAAACTCCTTCGCATGGATAGGCATAGATCATTTTAAGTTTGGTTTTATTGATCCTCTAATAAGATTCTTTTTTGTTCTTCTCTTTGATCAGCTATTTTTTTAGCCAACTCCTCATCTCCGGTTCCTAACATTTGGGCAGCTAAATGGCCAGCGTTTACTGCGCCTGCCTTTCCGATGGCTACGGTTGCAACCGGAACTCCTCTAGGCATTTGAACGGTTGAGAAGAGAGCATCCAAACCATTTAAAGGTCCGCCATCCCCTGGAATTCCAATGACAGGTAAAGTCGTATGAGCAGCAATATTTCCTGATAAATGTGCTGCTAAGCCAGCAATTCCCACGAAAACTTTGGTGCCGTCCTTGATGGTATTTTCTATGAACTCTTTAAGGGCCTCCGGCGTTCTGTGAGCGCTCAATACTTTAATCACTGAACCAATTCCATAACCATCCAATACTTCTTTTGTTGCTTCTGCCAAAGCCATATCAGACTTTGATCCCATCACAATTGCTACGCTATTAGTCATAATTTCTAAGATATTTAGTTTTTGTTAATTACCCACATATAATATATGTAAAGTAAATTTATAAAAATGAAATTATTGAAGATTTTAGAATTTCCTGATCCTAGGCTCAGAACAAAAGCAAAGCCTGTAAAGGAAGTTACTAATGTCCATAGAGAACTAATCGACAACATGATTCACACCATGTACGAAAGCAAGGGTATTGGTCTCGCTGCTACACAAGTGGATTTTCATGAAAGGATCTTGGTTATTGATATAAGCGAAGAAAGAGATGATCCTCAAGTATTTATCAATCCTGAGGTAGAAATTCTTAATAAAGATGAAAAGTCCAGCTATGAGGAAGGTTGCTTATCTGTGCCAGGCTTTTATGAAGAAATAATTAGACCTGAAAAAATTAAAGTCACCTACTTGGATAAAGATGGCAAGAAACAAACTCTTATGCCTGAAGGTTTACTAGCTGTTGTCATCCAGCATGAAATAGATCATTTAGAGGGAATCCTCATGGTTGACTACATATCAAACATTAAAAGACAAAGAATAAAACAAAAACTCCAGAAATCTGCTAAAGAAAAATTAGCCTCCTGATAAATGAAAATAGCTTTTGCTGGAACTCCAGAAATTGCCGCTACAATTCTTCAATCAATTATTGATAAAAAAGATCATCAAGTTGTATGCGTTATAACGTCAGTTGATAAACCTTCAGGCAGAGGCAGAAAATTAAAGCCTTCGCCAGTAAAAAAAATTGCCTTAGAGAATAACTTAACTTTGATGCAGCCTGATTCACCTAAATCTGAAGAATTCATCGATGAGTTTAAAAATTATCAATGCGATGTTCTTTTAGTGGTGGCTTATGGTCATATTTTGACAGAGGAATTATTGGAAACACCTCAGTACGGCAGCGTAAATATCCATGCATCTCTTTTACCAAAATACAGGGGAGCTGCTCCTATACAAAGAGCTATTCTGAATGGTGATAAAAAAAGTGGACTGACTTTTATGAAGATGACGAAAGGACTTGATTCGGGACCTATGTCTAAACGGTTTGAAATTAAGATAGAAAAAGACGACACCACTGCTGATTTAACATCGAAGATGGCTTATATAGCGGCAAAAGAAGTTAATAAATTTTGTTCTGATTGGCCAAATTTAATTGATAGTTTGGAGGAGCAAAATGAAACAGATGCGTCTTATTGTCCGAAGATTACAAGAAATGATGCGGTTATTGAATGGTCTGATGAGGCCAAAAAAATCAGTAAGACTATTAACGCAATGTACCCTAACCCAATAATATCTATCGACGTTAACGGTGTAGAGATTAACCTCTGCAAATCAAAGGTGAATAAAAAGTTAATTGGCGACCCTGGAGAAATTATTGAATTTAATAAAAATATTCTTGCGATAGGCTGTGGAGATTTTGCAGTGGAAGTTACTGAACTTTGTAGGACAGGAAAAAATAAACTTTCCATTAAAGATTTTTATAATGGGGCTCAAAAACTTTTGAAAGAAGGCGATATTATTTCTTGAATATTAGGTGTATAAATATCAATAAAGTTATAGTTAGAAAGAAATAAATTGGAAATTTTAATTCTCGGAGCTGGCCAAGTTGGCACTGAATTATCTGAGCTCCTTACAAATGATGGTCATAATATTACCATTGTTGATACAGATGCTGATCGACTTCAAAAAGCCTCCTCTCACATAGACTTAAAAACTGTGGAGGGCAATGCTTCCTATCCTAAAGTTTTAGAGCAAGCCAATATTAATAATATAGATGTTGCTGTTGCGATGATGGAATCTGATGAGGTGAATATTATTGCCTGCCAGATGATAAAACTCCTCAATAAGAATACGAAAACAATGGCAAGAATTCGTACCTACGAATATTTAAAAGGTAAGGGGAAACAAATCGTCGAGGGAGAACAAGGTATAGACGTCATTATTAGCCCGGAAGAATTGATAACTGCTCAAATTTGTAGGCTTATTGAAAATCCTGGAGCTACTCAGATTATGGATTTTGCCAACGGTAAGGTATCCATGGTTTCAGTGAAAGCTAAAGAAGGCGCCCCAATAACAGGTCACAAAGTAGCAGAGCTAAGACAGCATATTCCCAAGGTTGATACGAGAATTGCAGCAATTTATAGAGAAGACAAAGTTATAGCTCCAAAAGGAGATGACTTAGTTGAAACAGGAGACGAGGTATTCTTCATAACAGAATCAAGAGATATAAAGAAAGTTATATCTGAGCTTCGAATGAAAGAAATAGCTTCGAAGACAATCATGATTGCTGGAGGAGGAAGAATAGGAAGAAGACTTGCAGAATCTTTGGAAGGAAAATTTGATCTTAAGATAATTGAACTCAATAAAGATAGGTGCATTTATTTGTCAGAAAAACTTGGCTCCTCTTTAGTTTTGAATGGCGATTCATCAGATAGTGCTCTGCTTGAGGAGGAAAATATTGAAAAAACTGATTTCTTTTGCTCTGTTACAAATGATGATGAAGCGAATGTGATGTCTTCTATGTTGGCTAAAAAGATGGGTGCTAAAAAATCACTGTCTTTGGTTAATAAAAATGCATACTTAGATCTAATATCGAAGGAACAAATAGATATCACCATTAATCCATCAGAAATAACGATCGGATCGATTTTAGAAAATTTGTCTGATGAAACGCAATTGAAAACATACTCTTTTAAAAGAAAAGGCGAAGCAGTTGAACTGATTGCAACATCAAGAAATGGTTACCCAGGCGTTGTAGGAAAACAAATTGATGAGATAGATTTACCTAAAGGATGCGTAATTGGAGCTATTTTCTCTGAAAATGCTATCAAAATCGCTCATCATGACACTAAAATCAATGAAAATGATCACCTAATTACTTTTATAGCTGATAAAAAGAATCTTGAAGAAGTAACAGAGATAATTTGTTCATAAATAGAATTTAATGAAAGTTAGACCCATTTTAAACCTTTTAGGCATAGGTTTAGTGTATTTTTCTTTTTTTCAGCTGCTGCCGATAGCTATCTCCTTAATTTACGAGGAAAATAATTTTACTGATTATTCTGGAGCCTTTTTTATAACTCTTATTACAGGAATAGCCTTTTGGGTTGCTACTTATAAAGAAAAACAAGAAACAATTCGAATAAAAGAAGGATTCATTCTAACTGTTGCCTTTTGGGTCTTATTTACCGTTTTTGCATCTTTACCTTTCCTGTTGAGTTCAACACACGATTTCTCTATTGTAGATGCTTATTTTGAGACAACATCAGCCCTTACAACCACTGGATCTACAGTATTGGTTGGCCTGGAATCCTATAGTAAGTCCTTACTATTCTATAGAGCTCTATTACAGTGGCTTGGAGGAATGGGAATAATTGTATTAGCAGTAGCAATCTTTCCATTACTAGGAGTTGGAGGTATGCAATTATATAAAAACGAGGGCTCTGGGGTGATGGGAGACAATAAATTGAGGCCTAAAATTGCTGAAACAGCTAAATCACTATGGTTTATTTACCTAATTTTGACTCTAAGCTGTTGTTTTTGTTACTTTTTTTCAGGTATGAGCCTCTTTGATGCTGTAACTCACTCCTTTACGACGGTCGCCATTGGTGGATTTTCTAATTACGACGAGAGTTTTGCCTACTTTGATAGCAATGCAATCTATATGGTCTCAATAATATTTATGTTCCTTTCAGGTGCTAATTTTTCCCTTCATTTCCTTGCCTACACAAAGTTAAACCCTAAGTACTACTTTCAAGATTCAGAATTTAAGTTTTATGGCACAGTTATTCTTTCTGCTTTTCTTTTAATAACTGTTGCGATGATTTTTTACGGATCAGCTAATAACTTTGACTTAATTGTTACTACCGCTTTTCAAACAGTTTCTTTTGCAACCACAACAGGTTATGTAAATTCAGATTACTATCTATGGCCTTCTTTTATTCCTTTCATGCTTTTGATGCTGGGAGCAATCGGAGCTTGTGCTGGCTCTACGGGAGGCGGAATAAAGATGATTAGAGTTTTAGTTCTCTACAAGCAAGGTGGAAGAGAACTTAAAAAATTGACCCATCCACAATCGGTTGTTCCAGTAAAAATTGGTGGGAAAATTCTTCAACCAGAAATAGCGGAATCGGTTTGGGGTTTCTTTTCAGTATACATGTTGGCGTATGTTTTTCTTACAACATTTATGCTCTTGTACGGCTCAGATTTCATTACTGCATTTTCTGCAGTTGGTGCATCAATTAATAATTTAGGTCCTGGACTGGGAGATGTTTCTCAAAACTATAGCTCTTTAAATGATATCTCTAAAATAACTTTATCCTTTTCTATGATACTAGGAAGATTAGAAATTTATACGCTTCTTGTTTTACTAACTCCCTTCTTTTGGAAAAGTTAAGTAAGTACTTACTATCTTTTAAACGTAATCAATATAACCCTTAAATCTTTTATACTCCCATGCATATTGTTCAGGAGAAATAAGGATATCTTCTTCCAAAACTTTATTCATTGACTCTAGGGACTTAGTTAGATCATCGGAATAAAATTTCTCCCCCACTTCTCTTATATTGATTTGATATCCATCTTTGCCAAGCGTACAACTGCAATAAATTACATTACAGTCAGTCCTTTTAGCGATATTTGAGATCAAAGAATTGGTGAAGCAAGCATTGCCAAAAAAATTAGCCGTATGTCGATTTTTGTTTTTCGGGACCTGATCAACTGCCATTGCTATCGTTCCTTTGTTGTTGATGTGTTCGAGCAAAAGTTTGGTACTTTTAAAGCCTATCCCAACCATCCTTGCTCCGTAGTTTTGTCTTCCACTTTTTACAAGATTATCAATAATTTTATTTTTTACTTTTGTAAACGGAATAATAAGATTTTCTGATTTAGATGCCATCCATGAAATTAATAATTCCATGTTGCCAATATGACTTGAAATAATTATCAACCCTTTGTCTTGATTCAATAATGAATCAAATTTACTTTCATTATTAACTCTAGAAATTAGAGGGTGAATTTTTCTAGAGAAATCTCCTGAATTTGACCAAATATAAATAGCTTCGATTAAAGATAAAGACGTTTGTCTGACGCTACTTCTCGATAAATCCTCAATCTCTTCTTTAGTTTTGCTTTTAAAAACATGTTTGAGATTAGTTGAGCTAGTTTTAAGGCTTTTAGAGTTAGAAAAAACCATCAAAAAGCCTAAAATCGAACCAAAAGCTTGAAAAGCTCTAAAAGGGACAATTTTAGCCAAAAAAAACAGTATTTTTATGAACATTTCAGTCCATTATATTCAACATTCAAGTAGAATTAGTAAGAAATCAGTCTATTTTATTGAATCTAATCCAAATCATCGTATAAATGTCAGCTAAATCAATGGATGAATTAGTCTCTTTATGCAAGAGGAGAGGATTTATTTTTCAATCAAGTGAAATCTATGGTGGCTTGCAAGGCATGTATGACTTTGGTCCGCTTGGAGTTGAATTAAAAAATAATTTAAAGACCGCATGGTGGAAATCCATGGTTTATGAAAGAGATGATGTTGAAGGTTTGGATGCTTCCATCCTAACAAATCAACTTGTATTAAATTATTCCGGCCATGAAGATACTTTTACAGATCCTTTGGTTGACTGTAGAAGTTGCAAGTCAAGATGGAGGGCAGATCAAATTGAAGATACTTGTCCAAATTGTGGCAGCCAAGATTTGACTGACCCCAGACCTTTTAACTTGATGTTCAAAACAAACGTGGGTCCTCTTGAAGATGAAGGATCCATTGCGTATCTCAGACCAGAAACTGCTCAACAGATTTTTACAAACTTTAAGAATATAGTTGATTCAACATCAAGAGCTTTGCCATTTGGTATTGCACAAATTGGAAAAGCTTTTCGGAATGAAATAACCCCAAGAAATTTTATTTTTAGAGTTCGTGAATTTGAACAAATGGAATTAGAATTTTTTGTAGAGCCTGGAGAGGATAATCTTTGGCACGATAAATGGATTGAGGAAAGATCAAAATGGTGGGAGAGTCAGGGAGTCTCTAAGAAAAAAATTAGATTTTTAGAAGTACCTAAAGAAGAACTATCTCATTATTCAAAACGTACTGTTGATTTAATGTATGAATTCCCTCACGGCGAGGAAGAATTGGAGGGCATAGCAAATAGAACTGACTTTGATTTAGGCTCACATTCCAAAAATCAAGATCAACTCAATATACAAAGCAAGATAAGAAAAAATTCGGACTCTAACTCAAGATTGGCGATACAGGATAAAAATTCAAATGAATGGATTGTTCCATTTGTTATAGAGCCATCTGCCGGCGTCGAAAGAGGAGTGTTGGCTATTTTGAACGAAGCGTACAAGGTTGAGAAATTAGAAAACGGAAAAGAACGAATAGTTCTAGCTCTTAAACCTCATCTTAGTCCAATAAAGGCCGCCATTATTCCTCTGAAAAAAAATAATGAAGATCTTGTATCCTTGGCTAAAAATGTCAAAGACGAACTTCAGTCTTTAGGTAAGGGCAGAGTTCTCTTAGAAAATACAGGAAATATTGGAAAAAGTTATAGGAAGCATGACGAAGTTGGTACTCCAATGTGCATAACAGTTGATTTTGATTCTCTTGAGAAAAATACAGTTACAATAAGAGATAGGGATAATATGGATCAAAAAACTGTACAAATACAAGATCTTACAACTTATTTCTCTAATTTTTTTAAGTAAAAGTATTCTTGGATAATTCAAGTAAATTTATTGTTTTAGATCGTGATGGTGTCATCAACGTTGATCTATTTGATTATGTAAGAGATCCAAAAGAATTTGAATTTGAACATAAGAGCGTTCAAGCATTAAAAAAATTATCAGACAAAAATATAAAAATTGTCGTCCTTACAAATCAAGCCTGCGTTTCACAAAAAACGGCAACTGAACAAATGATTAATAACGTTCATGATCATATGAAAAATGAACTGAAAAAAGTTGGAGCTGAGATTGAGCTGATTCTTTTTTGTCCGCATGCAAATGAAGATAACTGTGAATGCAGAAAACCAAAAACAGGTTTGTTGAAGAAAGCTGAAACAGAGCTTGGAATTTCACTCAAGGATTGTTTTTTTATTGGTGACAAAGAATCTGATTTGCTTGCTGCGAAAAAGCATGGATGTCGTCCTGTCTTGGTTCTTACCGGATATGGAATGCACACCATTAGAACGGCTGAAAGTTTGCAAGGTGTAAAAATTTACGAGAATCTATTCGAAGCAATTGAGAACAACTTTTGATGTTATATCTTAGATCGGGTATTTTTTATTTTTTCCTTATTATTGGATTGGGATTAATTTTCATTGGTATACCTTTCTTATATTTCACTCCGTTAATAATACGACAAAAAATTATTTTAACTTGGGTATGGTTAGTAAGATTTACATTGAAATATATTTGTAATGTTGAAATTGAATTTAAAGGATTCAAAGATTATCTTAATGGCAAATTTCTTTTTGTCTCTAATCACCAAAGCACTTTGGAAACGTTGGTGTTACATCATGAGTTTCAACCAATGTCAGCGATTACAAAGAAAGAAAATTTGAGTGTTCCAGTTTTTGGCTTAGGTTTTAGATTGCTTGAACCTATTTACATAGAAAGAGATATGAAGCTGAGCTCCACCAAAAAAATAATAAGAGAAGGGATAAAAAAAATTGAGGCTGGATTATCTGTTTTATATTTTCCAGAAGGCACGAGGATGCCAGTAGGAGAAATAGGAAGATTTTCTAGAACTGGTATTGAAGTTGCAGCCAAAACAGAAACCAGCATCATCCCAATAGTTCATAACTCAGCAGAGTGTTGGCCACCTAGTTACTTAATACAACCTGGAAAAGTTATTTTTTACTTAGGTGATCCTGTTGAAACATCCGGAAAAAATATAAGACATCTTACAACTGACCTTCAATCATGGATGATTGAAAATTATCATCTAACGTCCGAGTCTTAAAAATATCTTTAAAAAAGATTCTCAAACTTCAAATTCACAAAAAACTCCCTTTTTGGCTACTTTTTGCTAAATTTATTACTTAAATAGTGTAAAAATGCCATTTTGGGGGAAATATGCTGAAAAAACTGTTTAGTCAGGCTACAAATGACAGAATTCACTGGACAACGCTCATAAGTGAAAAAATCCTTTTAGCGCTTATTGGAATTGCTACATGCATCGCTGCAGCCCTTTATTTATGGGAAATGTTCATTGAAAGACGCATTGAACTGTCGGATTTATTCTTATTATTCATCTATGCTGAAATTTTAGGCATGGTGGGGTCTTTTTACAGCACGAATAGAATTCCAGTAACTTTGCCAATAATTATCGCTATAACGGCTATTTGCAGATTAATTGTTATGCAGAATAAAGAAATGGAAGCTACATTAATTGTTGGTGAAGCTGCAGCAGTTCTGATTCTGGCTGGCGCTGCATACATGATGAGCCTAAAAGATAAGATAAGTTTAGAAAAATTAAAAAATCAAAACAATGATGATATCCAAAGCTAATGTTTTTTTAGTGGCTTTTGAGATTCTTCGAACCAACCGTCTATAATTTCATTGTTCTCATCTATCCATCTTTCGATTTGAAGGATGACAAAATCTTGCCCAGAAATTAAATCAAAATTCTCTTGCGGCATTGATTCCTTTTCTCTCTCAAGAAGCTCTTTCAATGTAATGAGATTTTCCGTTTGTTGTTGATATTCCAAAAGAGTAGGATTTTTTTTATCAGAAAAAGTATCTTGGATTTCATCCAATAATTGGTCTTTGAATTTTTGAATCTCTTTGATATTCAAAACTCTTTTATCTCTCTGCTCCAAGTAACTTTTTTTATTTTCCTTTCTGAATGTGTAAGGATCTTGATGTGAAATTCTTCTCTTAATTCTTTTATGCTTTTATCAAGTAACTCCTCTGAAAAATAATAATTCCAACGCTTCTTCATTTTAAAGCATCTAAATAAAATCATTGGCCACTTTCTAATCATGACCTTTAAGTAGAGAAAAAAGTACTTTGTATAACCAACTTCTTTTAAAAGAATTTCTACTTTTTCAGTAGTTTCTTTGAAATTTATTTTTCCAGAAAAATAATCTTTTAATGTTTGAAAATAGTTTCCACCAAAAAATACCCAGCAATCCAACATTGCTTCCTCTTCTAAGGTTGTATCTAATCCAAAAATTACATGAGTTGCATCATGGCAGAGAATACCCCACTTCTCTGAATCGCTAACTTGTTCTCCAAGAACATATCTATTATTTTTTCTTAAATAACTTCTATATTCTTCTATTCCTTCTTGCAAAGAAGTGTTGCAATCTTGGTTCTGAAAATTAAGCATTTTTTTATTATAGTTTAATACTTTTCACTCATTACAAAATTTAGTTTAAATTTTTGTTTTAAACTCACTGAATGAATTTAAGTATGTTCATTATTGGAAGCGCGGTTTTCATTGTTGCTTTTTCTTTTTTTAAAGTTACTGCTTTGCATAAAACTAAAAATCAGAATGAGTCTTGGTTGAAGCTTATTTCTGTTTTTTTCGTGGACCTTATTGTGCTCATGGTGGGCACTCTTGGAGTAGGGATATTTTTTGTCTCTTTGTTTAACGCGTTTCATGGATAGGCTTTTAAGGAGTAGTTTTCTAAGTAATCTTTTTGCATATCTAAAATATAGATATTTCTTACAAGGTATTGAATTTAATGAGGATATTTCTATGTACGAAGATTTATTCTCTAATGGGCAGAGAGTTTTTCATGGAGTGTTATTAGATGATGAAGGAAGTCTTATAAAGGACAATCAAGAACCTGAAAATAACTGCCTGGAAGACTTTTTACTCAAGCAAAGAAATTGAAGTTAGGATCTTGAAGATCCTATAGCGACAGGTCTGATTGGTGAGGCCGCGCTACCCTTCGTTTTTAGTGGGAGAATCATCACGCATGAAAGATCAACAGAATCCTGAGCAAGTAAATCAAGCTTTAAGTTTTCTATAGTGTGAATGCCAACCTGAGTTAAGAAATAATAGTGTGCCGGTAAAACAACGCCATCAGGATTTTGAGACACCTCTTTACCCATTTCGCTTGGATCACCAAAGGCATCTACCCCCCAATTATCTACACCTACTCCTACAACTTTTTTAGCAGCTAAAAACTTTGCGGCATTAAAAGATATTCCCGGTGCCTTAGAGTAATAAATTTTATTTTCGTCTGGATCCTCATATTGATCACTCCATCCAGTGTAAATAAGGACAACATCACCAGGCAAAATTCCTCTTTTTTTCAGCGATGATTTTTTTAAAGTTTCCTCGATATGTTTTACGGTTACGTATTCACCAGCCTTCATAGATCTTCCACCAAAGGAATGTTTTCTAACGTCTAGCAAAACAGCCGTCGTGATGATAGGAGGAACTGTTTCAATTCCTAATTTTTGCAATGGAGATTCTGGAAATGGTTTAACTTCTTTAGCAGTTAAACCTTTGAAGTATCGAACACCAGAAAGATCCACCTCGCCTTTTCCATCCCAAAATTTATCTGAATGTCCAAAGTGTCCAAGAGCGTCAATCTGGGTTCCTTGATTTCCGTCATTCACGTTTTCATTGAGTACGTCCATCGTATAAATGTGATTAGAGTTTTCGAAACCCAGTTCAGGTAAAAATTTTGGTTTGTACTCACCTGCAAATGGAGACAAGGGCATTGTTGAGGTTCTTTCGTATGAAAGCTCATAAACCTTTGCATTATTCTTAGACATCTCCGTTGCACATCTCGCCCAAGTTTCTGAACCGAGTAAGTTTGTCATTCCTCTCTCTGAAGAAAAATCTGAAGCAAAAAGAAAACTTGATGAACTTAAAAATAATATAAAAATGATTTTGATCATCAAAGAATTATAAATGAATTAAATTTAATTGAGTCAGCTAACAAATAGCTGACTCAAAGATTATTTTGCTAAATTGAAGTTATCAGTTCCTTCTCTAGCGCCCATCCAAGTTTCGTTAGCAACTTGCGTTGAAATATCAGATAAATCAAATAAAGCTTTCATTGCCTCTGAAGTTGGCTGTGCTCCTGAACCCCACGATCCTGGCTCTGCATCAACAATGAATGCAATTAAATTGGGATTTACCCAATAATATTTAGCATCATTGACGCCAGGACTACTTTTTGCAGTTTTACATACTGCATAAGCTGCATTTCCAAAGGTATTTCTATCAGCACCGCTGTGCATCTCAAATTTTGTAATTTGTAACATAAAAAACTCCTATTTTTTTATTAATTTATTAGTAACAGTAATAAATAGTATTAATAATTATTATAAAAGGGAAGGGGAAGGGGAAGGGGAATTTGAATTTATATGTCTATGTTGCTAACAAGGCCTGCATTAGTTTCAATGAATTCTCTCCTGGACTCAACATCGTCTCCCATTAGGTTGTAAAAGATTTCATCAGCTGCTTCAGCATCTTCTATTGTAACTTTTAGTAAAGATCGACTATCTGGATTCATCGTTGATTCCCATAACTGGTCTGCATTCATCTCCCCTAAACCTTTGTATCTTTGAATGGTTAGTCCTTTTTTCGAATCCTCAAATAATTCTTCAAAAGAATTGATAAAGTTGTCTGTAAATTCTTTCTTGGCTTCTCCTTTCATGAAAAAAGAAGAATTTGGCTTAATTCCATAAATTTTCTTTTTGAATTCCATAATTAATTTATAGCCCTTAGACTTAAAGAAAGATAGAGGCAATATAGTTGCTAATGTGTTTCCGTGTTCTGTTTGGGAGATTATTAATCTAGATTTGCTTTCATTGTCTAATTCAACTTTGATTCCTATATCATCTGAAGAAATTTTATTTAGGTTTGAATTTATTTCTTTCAGCCATCCTGCAATATTTTTCTGAGCATAGTCTTTGGAATTTAAAATTGCCTCAATGAATAAGGTTGGAGCATTGTTGGTTGAAGATTCAACAAAGTCCATCATTGAGTTATATGAAGCGAGCATGCTAGAGAAATCCTTTTCGGTTAATTTTTTTGTTTTAGTTATATGAAGAACCGTCTCTTGAGAAATCTTATTCACCAGGAAGCTTCTTAACATGGAATCATTTTTTATATATTCCTCTGATTTGCCGCGACCAACTTTATACAAGGGCGGTTGCGCTATAAAGATATGACCTGCTTCTAAAACTTCTGGCATGTGACGATAAAAGAAAGTTAATAACAAAGTTCTAATATGAGACCCATCTACATCAGCATCAGTCATTATTACAACTGAATGATATCTTAACCTTTCCAAATCAAAGTCTTCTTTAAGACCGCAACCCAGCGCGGTTATGATATTTACAATTTCATCGGAGTTTAAGACTTTATCTATTCTTGCTCTTTCAACATTAAGGATTTTTCCTTTCATCGGATAAATAGCTTGATTATGTCTGTTTCTCCCTTGCTTGGCTGAACCACCTGCTGACTCTCCTTCTACAATGTATAACTCGCTAAGAGAAGGATCTTTTTCTTGGCAGTCTGCTAATTTACCAGGGAGGCCTATTCCATCTAGAACCCCTTTTCTTCTTGTCATTTCTCTAGCCTTTCTTGCTGCTTCTCTGGCCCTTGACGCATCAATTATCTTGGTTGCAATCTGTTTTGCTTCTCCTGGATTTTCTAAAAGGAAATCATTTAAATGCTTATAAGTTTCTTGCTCTACTACGGGCTTAATTTCAGATGAAACCAATTTGTCTTTTGTTTGAGATGAAAATTTAGGATCTGGTAACTTAACAGAAATAACTGCAGTTAAACCTTCCCTGACATCTTCGCCCGATGGAGTTAAGTCACCAGATTTTAAATAACCTTCCTTTTCCATAAAATTATTTAAACTTCTAGTCAGCGCAGTCTTAAATCCACTTAAGTGACTTCCACCATCTTTTTGAAAAATGTTGTTTGTGTAGCAAAGGGTATTTTCTTGATAACTATCATTCCACTGCAAAGCTAGCTCCACAGCCATGCCATCTTTTGTTTCTTTCAAAAATCTAAACGGCTTATTAATTACCGACTTCTTTTTATTTAGAAAAGTCACGAACTCTTGAAGACCCCCGTCTGATTTAAAGTTACTAGATCTTCCGTCGCGCTCGTCTTTTAGAATTATCGATAGTCCAGAATTTAGAAATGACAATTCTCTCAGTCTCTTAAAGAGAGTGTCATGATCAAAAGTTCTATTTTTTCCAAAAGTCTCTAGAGATGGAATAAAGGTGATACTGGTTCCAGTCTTATTTGATTTTCCACCTTTCTTTAATTTTGATTTTGGGGTTCCGTCTTTATATTCTTGTGTATAGCTAAAACCATCTCTATTAATTTCTAATAAAAGATATTCTGAAAGAGCATTTACAACTGAGATACCAACACCATGAAGTCCACCAGAAACTTTGTATGAATTGTCATCAAATTTTCCTCCAGCGTGAAGCTTTGTCATGATTACCTCAGCTGCTGAAATACCCTCGTCTTTATGGATATCTACTGGTATGCCTCTTCCGTCATCTGAGATGGTAACCTTGGAATCATCGTGAACTGTCACTGTGACATTCTCACAGTAGCCAGCAAGTGCTTCATCAATTGAGTTATCTAGTACTTCGTAGATCATATGATGAAGGCCAGTCCCATCATCGGTATCACCTATGTACATACCAGGACGCTTTTTAACGGCTTCTAAGCCCTTTAAAACAGTTATATTTGAGGAGTCGTAACTGGCTTCTTTTTTAGCTTTTTTGGGAGGTTTTTTTGATGATTTTTTTACCGGTTTTGGCATGCTTTATTATAAAGCAATTAGGGTATTAAATCGCCCTTTTATACCTAAAAAATCAGGGTCAATTGAGGACACAAACTTCTGTCCTGGAGCATCTAAAATTAGCTCCAAACATTTTAGAAAATTCTCCTCATCTAGCTCAGAAGGCAAGTCATCAACTAAAAAGATTGAGTGCTTATTTCCGAGATTATGTATGTGTTGATTAAATCCTAATATTGTTAATAAAATCAATAGCTTCTGTTCTCCTCTGGATAAAATATCCCCTGATTTTACATCATTGACATTATAGAGAAGATCAAGCCTATGCGGCCCAACCGTTGAAAATTTTACTTCCGAATCTTTTTGATAAACTTCGCGCAATTCATTCTTAAAATCTTCTTCTTCCAACCATAGATTTTCAACCCTGAAATTTACCTTTTTTTCCGTAGGAAAATCCTTATCAAAATTTACTTCTAGCAATGGAATTATTTTCTCCAAATGCTTATTTCTTAAACATGAAATTTCTATTGATTTTTCGACAAATAGATCGTTCCAAATTTTGAAAGTTTTCATGTTTGCTTCTCTGAGCGCATTGTTCCTTAGTCTCAGAGATTTTTGAAACTCTATGTATTTTTTTTTGTAATTATGTTCCACGTGAAACAAATAAAAATCTAAGAAGTTTCTTCTGGTTTCAGATGAAGACTCTAAATAATTTAATGCAAAGTTGTTAATTAAAAATGGACAAACATCATTTAATATTGATTCATTTGGAGTGATTTGCCTGACCAGCGCCTTAGTTTTTTTTCTTGAAAGCTCTAGCTTCGAATTGTCGTCAAATATGGCTTTCAAAGCAAAAAAATCTTCTTCAAATGGATAAAAAGAACTCATGTTGTTGGTTTTGAACGACTTATTTTCTATCGAGAAATAAATACTTTCCAATAAAGTAGTTTTTCCAGAACCGTTCTTCCCTGAAATAAGATTTGTGTCAGTAAAGGAGAAAAATTTTTGTGAGAGGGCTCTAAAAGAAGATAGCTCTAATTTTTTTAAACCCATGAGACTAGAGTCTCATAGGCATAATGACGTGTATTAGATCTTCGTTTTCCTTATTTTTAACAATGCAACTTGATTCTTGACCAAAAAAAACTATTTCTGCAGATAAATCTTTAATAGTTGTAAGGGATTCTTGTAAATAGCTTATATTGAAACCAATTTCTAGCTCTGGGCCGGAATAATCAACTTTTATTTCTTCTTCAGCACTTTCTTTTTCTGGATTATTTGCCTCAATTTTCAGTAAATCTTTATTAAGACTCAATCTAATTCCTCTGTATTTTTCATTTGAAAGAACTGAAGCTCTGCTCAGAGCAGTATTAAATTCATTTTTATCGACAATAAGTTTAGATTCATCACCAACCGGAAAAACTTTTTCATAATCAGGATAATTGCCCTCGATTAATTTAGAAGTGAAGGAAAATACAGAGCCTACAACATTGATTTGATTCTGAGATACATTTAACGTGATTTCTTCGTCGTTAGCAGAAATAATTTTTTGCAATTCCATAACGGCTTTTCTGGGAACAATAACCCTAAAATCCTCTTTTAAACCATCAATTGATGTTTTTGTAAAAGCCAGCCTATGGCCATCAGTTGATACCACGCATAATGCGTTTCCTTTTGTCTCTAAAAGGCACCCATTTAGGTAATATCTTACATCTTGAGCAGCCATTGCCACAGATATTGAACCAATCATATCAGCTAAGGCTGAAGAAGAAATCTTAATAGAGCTGCTGAAATCAGCAGAATCAATAGAGGGAAAGTCACTAGCTGGCAATGTAGCTAAATCTGCCTGGAACTTTAAGGCTTTAATTTCTATCTGGTTATCAATTAGGCAAAAGTTCAGCTTTGTATCTTCTGGTATTGATCTTACTAAATCTGCTAGTTTTCTAGCAGATACTGTAACTTCGCCCTCTTTTATAACTTCTACTCCTTCAATTGTTGTTTTATATTCAATTTCTAAATCAGTTGCCGTTATTTTTATTGAATTTTTGGCCGCAGAAATTAATACGTTTGACAGAATAGGAATTGACTGCCTTTTTTCAGATACATTTGAGGCCAGCAAGGCTGGCTCAACAAGATCATTTTTATTTATATTAAATTCCATAATCAAGCGGTGAGGACTCTTACCAGGTTTTTATAATCCTCGTCCAACTCAGTATTTCCTTGTCTCAATTCTCCTATTTTTTTGCATGCATGAAGAACCGTTGTATGATCCCGGCCTCCAAATGCGTCTCCTATCTCGGGAAGGCTGTGATTTGTTAGTTCTTTGGCTAAACTCATCGATAATTGTCTAGGTCTGGCGAGAGACCTGTTTCGTTTAGATGATAACAGATCAGAAAGCCTTATATTGAAATAATCTGAAACTGTCTTCTGGATATTGTCAATACTGACTTGTCTAGCTTGAATGGCAAGTAAATCTCTCAGAGATTCTTTAATTAAATTCAAATCAACTTCTTTGTTTGCAAATTTTGCATTCGCGCCAACTCTTTTTAGCGCCCCTTCAAGCTCTCTTACATTAGATCTGATCCTTTCAGATATAAAGAAAGCACAGTCTTGTGGCATATTTAAATTAAGCTCTTCGGCTTTTTTTAGTAAGATTGCTACTCGAGTTTCAAGCTCAGGAGGCTCTACAATCACTGGTAAACCCCAGCCTAGCCTGGATTTAAGTCTTTCTTCTAATCCCTCTATTTCTTTAGGATACCTGTCGCAAGTGAGTATCATTTGCTGGCCTCCTTCCAATAACGCATTAAAAGTGTGAAAAAGTTCTTCTTGAGACTGTTCTTTTCCTGCAAAAAACTGAATATCATCTATAAGCAAGGCATCTACGCCTCTATAAAACTGCTTAAACTCATTTATTGCTCCTAATTGAAGTGATTTAACCATATCACTTACAAACCTCTCGGAATGAATATAAACAATTCTTTTAGATGGATCTTTTTCTTTAAGTTTATTTCCTACAGCATGCATTAAATGAGTTTTACCTAAACCAACCCCGCCGTATATAAATAAAGGGTTGTATGCACCTTTGGGTGAATCAGCAACCTGTTTTGCCGCAGCTAAAGCTATATTATTCGATTTACCTTCAACAAAAGTTTCGAATGTAAAATTTTCAAAAAGTGAATTTTCTTTGTCATCTAGAAAAGGAATTTTTTTAGATTTATCCTTTGTAATCAATGGTTTAGGAGAATTGAATAAATCATAATTTAAACTTAGATTTTCAGAATCAAGAGATCTAGATAAATATTGTTTTATGATGGAATCATAATTTTGTTTAACATGTTCTTTGATGAAATCATTTGGGGCTAGAAGCGTTACAGCTTGCATGCCAAATTCGTCTTGTTCTTCTGAGTAAGCTAATGGACTTATCCAAGTAGAGAATTCATCCTGGTTTAGCTCTAGTTCAAGCGATTTTCTGCATTCTTCCCAGGCTTGATAATTCATAAAAAGATAATAATATCTTTATTATAACTTATCCACAGGATAATCATGTGAAAAATTGTGAATAACTTGTTAATAATATAATTAATTAGAGTTTTATTTATTCACTTAATTAATATATCATTCTCCATCTTAATTAACTCGTAATGAAAAGAACATATCAACCAAGCAAACTGAAAAGGAAAAGGACTCACGGATTTAGAGCCAGAATGTCTTCTGCCGGCGGCAGAGCTGTTATAAACAACAGAAGAAGAAAAGGCAGAAAAGTTTTATCTGCTTAAAATGAAAATGCCTGCTCTGGTAGGAAAAAAAGATTTTGATAACGTCTTCAAAAATTCAGACACTTCCTTCTCATCTGGGCCCTTTCTAGTAATTCTGAAAAAAAACGAAATATCCTCAACCAGGACTGGAATTATTATTCAAAAAAAGTTTGTTAAATTAGCTGTCAATCGAAATTATATTAAAAGAAAATTTAGAGAGATTATAATGAGATCTGAGCTAAACTCTTTTGACGCCGTCCTCATGGTTAAAAATAAAATAGAGGAATTTGATAAATTAAAAGTAAAAAAAAATTTCATTGATTTAGAGTCAAAAATTGAAAAGATTTGATTTAAAAAAAATATTAGTTTTCTTGATTGTTGTTTATCAAAGATCAGTGAGTCCCTACTTTGGACCCACTTGCAGATTTCAACCAACATGTTCTGAGTACGCTAAAAATTGTATTGAGATTCATGGCGTGATGAAGGGCACATATTACAGCTTAAAAAGAATTTCAAAATGTCATCCTCTTGGATCATATGGTTATGATCCCGTTCCGGAGAAAGCAAAGAATGATTGATAATTTTCAAAGATACTTTTTAGTATTTTCAATCTTCATTTTTAGTTATTTATTGCTTATCAATTGGAATCCGCCCGCTCAGGAAGAATCAACTTCTGAAAACACTTTAAACGATAGTGAGTACTTACCAACTAATCCAACCCCTGAGCCTGATTCTTTTGTGGATGAGTCAAGTTCTTTTGCTGAGTCAAGCAATATCACCTCTTTGATATGTGGCGCCGAAGAAACAGTCGAAGTCTCTAATGAAAATCAGAAGCTTGAAATAAGCCTGTCCAACGGACAGATTATAAAATCAGAATTATTGAATTATCCTTTGGAAATTAATGGTCAGGCTAATACTTTACTTTTCAACAAGTGTGGTAAAGAGAACTATTTTTTAGATGGTGGTTTTGTTGTTTCAGGAATGTCTAACGCGCCAGAAGGAAATTATTTTTCTGTATTGTCTAAAACAAAAGATTCAGTTGAGATTATAAGAAGACTTCCAAATGGCTCCACTCATTCTAAGAAAATTAGCTTGGGGGAAAACTTCAGAATTAATTTTGATGAAGAATTTTTTAATGGAGAAGTCGTAGAAGTTTCAGTCGCGCCATATGCAAAAATAAACCGCTCATCCGAGAAAACTATTTCTGGTTCTGGGGGCATATTTACCCAACCTTCTTCTTGGGCATATTTGGGCCCTGCGTTTTCTTATGATGGTGAAAACTATGACAAAAGATCTTTCTCAGAAATCGAAGAAGTAGAATTTAGAACTTCAACCAGCGGGGGTTGGATTTCAATGATTCAACATTATTTCTTAACCTCCCTACTACCCAATCAGTCGTCCAACAGCCTACTTCAAGGTAAGAAAAATAAAAATGATGGTTCTTTTTCTGTTGGATTTGTTGAAGAGACCAAAAAGGTTGCTCCAGGCGCCTCAATAAAAAACGCGTATGCAGTCTATTCTGGTCCAAAAATTAAGGAAAATTTAGACTTAATGCACCCAAAGCTCGGTTTAGCCATAGATTATGGTTTCCTTTATTGGATTGGTCAGCCAATTTTTTGGGTAATGAACCTTATTAATCAAGCAATTAGCAGCTGGGGGTGGTCTATTGTGCTGGTGACAGTCCTAATAAAGATTTTCTTATGGCCTCTGTCTTATGTTGCATACAAGAGTATGGGGAAAATGAGGCAACTTCAGCCAAAAATCAAGGAGCTTCAAGAGAGGTATGGTGACGACAGGCAGGCTATGTCTAGGGAGATGATGGCTCTTTATTCAAAAGAAAAAGTGAATCCTGCGCTGGGATGCCTTCCAATGCTGCTACAAATGCCTTTTTTCCTTGCTTTTTATTGGGTTCTAATTGAGACGGTTGAGCTCAGACATGCGCCATTCATGTTTTGGATTGTTGATTTGTCTGTAAGGGACCCATTGTTTATTCTGCCTTTGTTAAACATGGGGGCAATGTATCTAATGCAGCTTTTGCAGCCTCAACCGGCGGGTGTAGATCCAATGCAGGCGAGGATCTTTAAGTTTATGCCTATTATTTTTGGTGTACTTTTTGCTTTCTTTCCGGCGGGGCTAGTGCTTTATTGGTTGGTTAACTCACTTGTTTCTGCCCTACAAATGCTTATGCATTCTCCCAGGGAAAGATTCTAAGAAAATAATGGAGCAGGCAATTGTCGCTTGTTCTACTCCTCCAGGAAGAGGGGCTATATCAATTGTAAGAATTAGCGGAAAAGAGGTGAAAAGCATCATTTATGGCCTATTTTCACAAAAATTTGACCATGGAACATCAAAAGTAGCCGAAACAAGCCTTTCGGAGGGGTTTATTGAAAAGTGTCTTATATCTTGTTTTGAAGGCCCTGCATCATACACTGGGGAAGATGTGGCTGAAATATCGTGTCACGGAAATCCTTTGATTGTTAGGGCTTTGATTCAGAAATGCATTGAGTTGGGCGCCAGAGACGCAAAGCCAGGCGAATTTACCCAAAGAGCCTTTCTTAACAACAAGATTGACCTTGCGCAGTCTGAAGCCGTTATCGACCTCATAAATGCTAGCTCTGGCGCTGCAATGGTGGCAGCATCAAAGTCAGTTTCTGGCAATTTCGGTGAAAGTGTAGACAAAATCTTGGAAAATCTGAGAAAAATAAGAATACTTGTAGAGTCTTCAATTGATTTTTCTGACCAAGATACAAACATAGATTTTATGCAAATTAATAGTCTTTTCAATGATTTTAGATGTCTTTTAGAGGATTTTGATGCAAGAATAGAGGAAGGAATAAGGATAATGTCTGAACACAGGGTTGTCGTCGCTGGGCCTCCAAACGTGGGCAAGTCTAGCATTATGAACATTCTTTCTGGAGAAGAAGCTTCGATTGTGGCTGAAATTAAAGGAACTACCAGGGACCCAATTTATAAAAAAATCCAAATTAAAGACCTGCAAGTAGATATTTATGATACAGCAGGAATTAACGAAGAAACGAAGGATGAAATAGAAAAGCTTGGAATAGATAAATCTAGATCGTTAATAGAGGGTGCAGACCTGATCTTGGAGGTTGTTGATTCGGAAAACAGGGATTTTAGCCTAAAAAAAGACGAAAATATCTTAAAAGTCTTTAATAAGTCTGACATATCTGGCCCGCCCAAAGGGTTTGATGGGGTTGTCGTTTCTGCTCTTAAAAAAAGAAACATCGGTGCTCTTGAAGAAAAAATTTACGAGCTCCTTTCGGGCGGTGTAACTGATGCTTTATTTTCAGCTAGAGAAAGGCATCGAAACTTGGTTAAAAAAGCATTTTTGGAAATAGACTCTTGTCCGGGCCCAATTGATATGAAAAACGTTGATATAGCTGCAGAGCACCTTAAGTTGGCAGATATCTTGTTAGGAGACATTAAGTCTCCCATGAGCGCCGATGACTTTTTGGGGGAAATATTTTCCGCTTTTTGTATAGGTAAGTGAGCGCTAACTATAATTTATATCATGTGATTAATGTGTTTTTTGTTGTATTAAAATCTTTTTAAAAAGCTGTGAGTAACTATTTGTGGTTATTTTCTCAACACCTTAAAAGATCCAAAACACAGCTTATAAACAAGCTTAGTAACAAGGCTGACCCCTCTTAACTCCCTTGCTTTTCTGGCGTCATAGACTTTTTTCCACTTATCAACAGGGCTAACAACAATAAACATATACTCTCTAATATATAAATACATATATATAATATTTTTAATGAGGGCGGACATAATAGTTATAGGTGGCGGCCATGCAGGGTGTGAGGCAGCTGCGGCAGCTGCTAGAATTGGAGTTAAAACCATCTTGGTTACTCATAAGTTTGAAACCATTGGTCAAATGTCATGCAACCCCGCTATTGGCGGAGTAGGAAAAAGCCACCTTGTAAAAGAGATAGACGCAGCTGACGGAATAATGGCAAGGTGCGCCGACAGGGCTGCCATACATCTAAAAGTTTTGAATTCTTCGAAAGGACCAGCCGTCAGAGCTACGCGCGCACAGGCAGATAGGGAGTTATACAAAAAATCTGTTCAAAAAGAACTGAAGAACCTTGAAAATCTCGAGATTGTAGAAGGCGAGGTTACTGACTTTGACATACAAAACAATCAAATCGTTTCGGTTACTGTCGGCGAAGGTAAAACTTTAAAGGCTCAAAAAGTAATTTTGACAACAGGGACCTTTCTTAATGGAAAGCTTTTTACCGGAATGGACAACAACGAAGGGGGGAGGGTTGGAGACAACTCCTCAAAAAAATTAGCAGAAAAATTAAGAAATATTGATTTTTCAGTTGGCAGATTAAAAACAGGAACTCCTCCAAGAATTCATAAAGACTCTATAAATTGGGAAATTTTAGAAGAGCAGAAAGGTGACGTCCCTAGACCCACGATTTCTTTTTTAAGCGATCAAAGCATTCACCCCAAGCAAGTGCCTTGCTTTATAACTAGAACAAACGAAAAAACTCACGAAATCATAATAGGCGACCTTGATAGATCTCCAATGTTCTCAGGAAAGATAGAAGGAGCTGGGCCAAGGTACTGTCCATCCATCGAAGACAAAATATTCAGATTTAAAGATAAAAATTCCCACCAAATATTCATAGAGCCGGAAGGATTAAATTCTGACTTAGTATATCCAAACGGAATTTCGACAAGCTTGCCGAAGGACTGCCAGGAAAAATTTGTTAGATCAATCGAAGGGTTTGAAAGCGCTCAAATAACTCAATATGGATATGCGGTCGAATATGATTTTTTTGATCCCAGAGAGCTGCATGAAACGCTGGAAACGAGAAAAGTAAAAAACCTTTACTTTGCAGGTCAAATCAATGGCACAACAGGGTATGAGGAAGCTGCAGCCCAAGGGCTTGTAGCCGGTGCAAACGCCGCCCTGTCTTTTTTAGGAAAAGATCCTTGGACGCCGGGTCGAGAAGAATCTTATCTGGGGGTTTTAATCGACGATCTTGTAACTCTTGGAACGAAGGAACCATACAGAATGTTCACCAGCAGATCTGAACATAGATTAATTTTAAGAGAGGATAATGCCGACCAAAGAATCACAGAAAAAGCTTACAAGGCCGGCCTGGTGTCCGAGAGCAGATATAAAATATTTTCTGAAAAGAAAAATAAAATAATTAAGGAGAAAGACAAACTAGCAAAGTTATTTCTCAGGCCCGAAGACGAAAAAATATACAGCGCCTTAAATATTAAAGAGCCAAAGTCGGCCACCTGTTTTTTAGACTTGTTGAAGAGGCCGGACTTAGATTTTCATGATTTAGCCAAGGCATTTTCTATCGAGATCCCAGAAAACGATATTGTTTTTGATATCGAAACGAACCAAAGATATTCGGGATACATCAAAAGACAGATGGACGAAATAGAAAAAATGAAGAAAAACAGAAATGCTCACATACCTTCGAATTTTGACTACTCAAAAGTTAAAGGTCTGTCAGCAGAAATTACTCAAAAACTCTCTAAAGTTGAACCCAAAACATTGGCACAAGCCTGGAGAATTCCCGGAATCACGCCAGCAGCAATCTCGGCGCTAATGATTTACCTGAAAAGAAACGAAAAAGAAACTGCAGATAAAAATGCACGAGAAAGCATCCGAGAGTCTTAAGACTTCGCTGGAAGAAATCTCAAAACCAGAAAAAGAAAGGGAGCTAAAAGAGTTCGCTCTCAAGGTTTTTGATTGGAACAAGACAACAAATCTTGTTTCGAAAAATTCCACCCCAGAAAACATATATCATCACATTATTGACTCTGTGCATTTATATCCCTTAATACAAAATAGTTCTTACATTGATGTTGGAAGCGGGGCGGGATTTCCGGGGCTCGTGATTTCTATTCTAGGAAACGAAGTTGGCTCTTTGCTTGAGCCAGCCAACAAAAAAGCATCCTTCTTGAGACACTGTCTCGCACATTTTGGCATTCAAAATACAAAGGTCTTGCAAACAAGGCTTGAGCATCTAAAACTCATCAAAGAGGATGTTCTAATTTCCAGGGCATTTGCAGAGCCCAAAAAAATCCAAAACCTGGCATTCAGGAAAATGAGCGGAGATCAAAAAATTTTGCTCATGGTTTCAGAGCATCAAGCCATGCGCGAAGATAAAAATGACTGGAAGTACATTCCTTCTGCAGCATCTAAAATTTTAGGAAAAAAAACAGGCTTCTTAGAATTTAACCCACCAAAAAATGATAGTATACAAACTTGATAACTTTAGTTGTAGCTAACCAAAAAGGCGGGGTAGGAAAAACCACCACAGCAGTAAACTTGGCTGCCTCACTTGCAGCCACAAAAAGAAAAGTCCTCCTTATAGATATTGACTCCCAGGCTAACGCTACCACCGGATCAGGCCACGAAAAAGCAGAAGACAAACTTACCATAATGGATGTTTTGGCCAGAGGCGCAAACATTAAAGAAACAATACTACCCTGTACAGATTTTGGTTTTGACTTGGTGCCTTCATGTCAGGACCTGATCTCAGCCGATATTGAAATGACCACGGTTCCCGCCGCGTCGCTGCAGCTTAAAAATGCATTGAGGTCTCTCGATGGCAGTTACGATTACGTGATAATAGATTGTCCTCCGTCATTGGGTATTCTTACTTTGAACGCGCTTAGAGCTAGCTCTAAACTAATCATTCCCATGCAGTGTGAATACTATGCAATGGAAGGGCTTGTATCTCTGAACAAGGCCATTAATGACATAAACAGCAAGACCGGGGAAAACATACAAATCAGCGCCATTTTAAGAACGATGTTCGACCCTAGAGCCAGGTTAACAAGAGAGGTCTCAGAAGAACTGCAAAAATACTTCCCTAACGAGCTTTGCTCAACCGTCATCCCAAGAAATGTAAAGCTGGCAGAAGCCCCCAGCTCTGGCAAGCCGGGTCTCTTTTATGATCCGAAAGCTAAGGGAACGGTAGCTTATCTTGCGCTTGCCGGAGAAGTTATTTCAAAGTTTGAGAAAGATTCAATGGTTGCATGAGCGAAGACAGAAAAACTTTAAAGAGAGGCCTGGACGCCTTGTTGGGCGACGAGCCCATTTCTTCCCAGCAAGCACAAAGCCAAGAAATAGCTATAGATAAAATTAGCCCCAGCAGATATCAGGCGAGAGAAAACATTAACCAAGAGTCTCTTGAAGAATTAACAGAATCAATTTCCTCACAAGGAGTAATTCAGCCAATAATAGTTCGAAGAGTGGGAGGAGACGCTTACGAACTCATTGCCGGAGAAAGAAGATGGAGGGCATCCAAGCAAGCCGGCCTAACCACCATTCCAGCCATTTTTAAAGATGCATCAGAAGATCAAATCATCAGGATGGGTTTAATTGAGAATTTGCAGAGAGAAGACTTGAATCCAATGGAAGAAGCAAGAGGTCTTTTAAGGCTTCAAAAGGAATTTAATATTAGCCAGCAAGAGGTAGCGTCGGCTGTTGGGAAATCCAGGTCGGGAGTAGCAAACATTTTAAGGCTAAACAATTTATGCAAAGAAGCCCAAAACTTATTGGAAAGCTCAAGCATTGATATGGGCCACGCTCGAGCATTGTTGACATTGCCAGAAGGCCCGCAAGCCTCCTTCGCAAAACAGGCAGCCAAAAACGGCTGGTCTGTCAGGCAAACAGAAAAGGCTGCGCAAGATTATTTGTCAGGTTCTGGTAAGACGAAAACCCCAAAAAGAAAGGATGCGAACATAAGCGCCCTAGAGGAAGAGATCAGCAACGAGCTATCCTCATCAGTATCAATTCAACATAAAAAAAACGGATCAGGCAAAATAATTTTTAGTTACAGAGATCTCGATCAGCTAGACAAGATAATTGGTCCTTTCCGCAAGAAAAATTAGACGCCCTTATAACGAAAAAAAAGCTTTAATAGCCTTGAGTTTATGAGCTCCAGACAACTATAATGCAATGCCTTAAAAGACATGGCTAAAGAAGCATCAAATAATCTAGTCGAGACCTCTGATTACATAGGTCATCACCTTGTAAATTTAACATTTGGCTGGTGTGAAAAAACATCTTCCTGGGGCTTTGCTCATCACCAACAAGACCTTTCAAAAAGCTTAGACTCAGCCTGTGATGTATCCGAGATGGGTTTTTGGGCCTTTCACATGGACACAATATTTATGTCGGTTTTCTTGGGTGTTTTGGTCTTTGGTTTCTTTGGGCTAATTAATAGATCTGCTAAAAAAGGAACGCCAGGCAAGCTGCAAAACTTTGTTGAATTTGTTCACGAATTTATCGGTAGCGCGGTGTCTTCTGGGTACCACGGAACTTCAAAAATAGTAGCCCCGCTTGCATTTGCAAGCTGTTTATGGATCTTGTCGTGGAATTTAATGGACTTGCTGCCTGTGGAAATGGCTAATTTTTTTGGGCAGGCTGGAAGCGGAATAAACTACTTTAAGATATTGCCTACCGCTGATTTGAATGCACCTTTAGCTTTGGCCGCAGTCGTAATGGTGCTTGTAACCTATTTCAGCATAAACACCCATGGCTTGGGTGGTTTTCTAAAAGAACTGTTTATTGTTCCTTTGGGGCCACTAGAATTTATTAGCTTTGTGTCTAAGCACGTCGCTTTAGCGCTGAGGCTTTACGGCAACTTGTTTGCTGGCGAGATGATTTTCATTTTGATTGCCATTATGTTTGGGCAGTTCTTTATGTCATTTTCTCAAACACTTTGGTTTTTGCCTGGCTTGATCATGAATCTAGCTTGGGCACTATTTCACATTTTAATTGTCGCGTTGCAGGCGTATATCTTCATGATGCTTACAATTGCTTATTTAAACTTGGCTAGTACAAAACACTAGCCACAATTTTAGGAGACGGATATGGAAGAATTAAGATTAGTAGCAGGAGCCTTGCTTACTGGTTTGGGCGCCTTGGGAGGAGGGGTCGGAATTGGAACTCTTACCTCTAAGTACATAGAGGCAGTCGCAAGACAACCAGAGCTTCAAGGGCAGCTTTTTGCTCAAGTGTTGATTGCTCTAGGACTAACAGATGCGCTGCCAATCATTTCTTTGGCGGTAGGGCTATTGTTCTTATTCACTTAAAGCATGAATATAAACGCTACTTTTTTTGCGGAACTCATAGCTTTTTGCATATTTGTATTTATCACTTACAGATACATATGGCCAAGCATGGCAAGTGTTCTTGAAGAAAGAAGAAAGGAAATAGATGAGGGCCTTCAAGCCGCAAGCGAATCTAAAAGGCAGCTAGAGGAAGCCAAAGAGGAATCTAGCAGAGTTATAGATGCGGCAAAATCTGAGGCTTCAACTCTAATCAATCAGGCTGGCTCAAGGGCTGATCAATTAATAGATGAAGCAAAAGAGCAGGCTACTGAGGAAGCAAAAAAAATTAAAGAAACTGCTGAGTCTGATATTGCACAAAGCACCAATAAAGCCAAAGAAACGCTCAAGGAAGAGTTATCAGTTTTGGTCGTTGCAGGAGCTTCAAAAATTTTAAACAAAGAGATTGATGAAAGTGCTAACAAAGAAATAGTTGATCAACTTATTAAAGAATTATGACAAGTCAATCGGTTATAGCCAGACCTTATGCAGAAGCAGCTTTTAGTGTTGCGAAGCAAGATAATTCAATTGAGGAATGGTCATCGGATTTGCAAAAAATAAAAACAGTTTGTGCTGATCAAAAAATAACTAATTTGTTGTTCAACCCCGACTTATCTTATTCAGATAAAACAAAAATATTTTTGGATCTTTTTGAGGGTGAGATATCAGACAAAGCATTCTCTTTCGTTAAGGTCTGCGGAGATAATAAGAGATTAAAAAATCTTCCTGAGATCATAAAGTTCTTTAACGAGCTGGCCCTTGAAAGCCTTAATAAAAAGAACGTTTCTGTTTCTTCGCCTTTCCAGCTAGAAGAAAAACAAATTAAAAAAATCACCTCAGCACTTGAAAAAAGACTCAACTCTGAAGTTGTTGTAGATTTTGACATAGACAAGTCGTTAATTGGCGGACTAAAGATCGCCTATGAAGATCAGGTCCTTGATATGTCTATTAAAAGAAAACTAGACCTGCTTCAAACACAATTAAGAAACTAAAAAGGAGAACCATGGATAATTTAAACCCCTCAGAAATAAGTGAAATTATAAAGGGAAGAATTGATTCCTTAGAAACCTCAACCACAGAATCCAACGAGGGAACGATCGTATTTCTTTCAGACGGCATCGCGAGGGTGCATGGATTAAGCGACGCAATGTATGGAGAGCTTATTGAGTTTGAAGGTGGCGTTTCTGGAATGGCACTTAACTTAGAAAGAGACTCAGTCGGTGTGGTGATTTTTGGAGACTATAAACAACTTGCCGAAGGTGGAGTGGCCAAATGCACAGGCAAGATATTAGAGGTTCCTGTTGGTCCGGAACTAGTTGGAAGAGTGGTGGATGCCCTTGGAAACCCAATCGACGGCAAAGGCCCAATCAAAACTAAATTAACTTCCCCGGTAGAAAAAGTTGCTCCCGGGGTAATGACAAGAAAGCCGGTTGATGAGCCTGTGCAAATAGGACTTAAAGCAGTTGATAGCATGGTGCCAATTGGAAGAGGGCAAAGAGAGCTTATCATTGGTGACCGACAAACAGGCAAAACAGCAATTGCTTTAGATGCAATTATTAATCAAAAAGGAACTGGCGTTACTTGTGTGTATGTAGCTGTTGGCCAAAAACAATCATCTATTGCCGCAGTAGTTAGAAAACTTGAAGAATACGGAGCTATGGAGCATACAATTATTGTTGCAGCAGCAGCAGCTGATCCTGCTCCAATGCAATTTCTTGCGCCTTACTCGGGGTGTTCTATGGGTGAATATTTCAGAGACAAAGGGGAGGACGCGCTTATTATTTATGATGACCTTTCCAAGCAAGCTGTAGCCTATCGTCAGATATCGCTTCTACTCAGAAGGCCGCCGGGAAGAGAAGCTTATCCGGGTGATATTTTTTACCTTCATTCAAGACTTCTTGAAAGAGGCTGCAGGGTGAATGAAGATTATGTTGAAGAGCAAACCGAAGGCAAAGTTAAAGGCAAAACAGGGTCTTTGACCGCTTTGCCAATTATTGAAACTCAGGCTGGAGACGTTTCAGCTTTCGTTCCTACGAACGTTATTTCCATTACTGATGGTCAGATCTTCCTTGAAACCTCCTACTTCAATAAGGGTCTATTACCAGCCATGAATCCAGGGATTTCTGTTTCAAGGGTGGGTGGAGCCGCTCAAACTCCGTTGATTAAAAAATTAGGTGGAGGAGTGAGAATTGCTCTTGCTCAGTTTAGAGAGCTGGAAGCTTTTGCACAATTTGCATCGGACTTGGATGATGCATCTAGAGAGCAGCTTGAGCTTGGTCAGAAGGTAACAGAATTGATGAAGCAAAAACAATATTCACCTATGTCGGTTTCAGAGATGGGGCTGGTTCTTTTCGCCGTAGATAAAGGTTATTTAAAAGATGTGGAGCTCAATAAAATTGCAGATTTTGAATCAGCACTGATTTCTTACATGAATTCGGAGCACAAAGATTTCATGGATAATTTAGCCGAGAGCGGTGAACACTCAGATGAAATCCTTGCAACCTTCACAGAAGCTCTTGATAAATTCAAATCAACGCAAACTTGGTAGCACTCAATGGCGAATACTAAAGAAATTAGAAAGCAGATCTCAAGTATTTCTAATACTCAAAAAATAACGAGCGCCATGGAAATGGTAGCCTCAAGCAAGATGCGTAAGACACAGGATCGCATGGAAATGGGAAGACCTTACGCTAACAGAATGTTATCGGTCATTGGCCATTTGGCTAACTCAAATCCAGAGTATAAGCCTGTCTATATGTCAGAGAGAGACGTCAAAGGAATAGGCGTCATTGTTATTGGATCGGACAAAGGCTTGTGTGGAGGACTTAATATAAATTTATTTAGAACCCTGCTTCCTTTTCTCAAGGAGCAATCAGAAGCAGGAGTAAATCAAATGTTTTGTCCTATTGGAACAAAAGCAAAAGTATTTTTTAATTCTTTTGGGGGCAACGTGGTTGCCACCGCTGAAAAACTTGGTGACATACCTGCACTTGAAGATTTGATTGGTTCAATAAAGGTCCTGCTTGATAAATTTGAGAGCGGCGAAATAGATAAGGTCTTCCTTGCCAGCAACAGATTTGAAAACACCATGACCCAAACGCCAGAAATAAGACAACTTCTTCCATTGTTGCCAGAGGATACTCCTGAGCTAAAACACAGATGGGATTATATTTACGAGCCAGATGCAAAAGAACTTCTTGACGGTCTAATGCAAAGGTATGTTGAATCCCTCGTATACCAAGCAGTCATTGAAAACATTGCATGCGAACAGGCAGCAAAAATGGTAGCAATGAAAAACGCTACCGAAAATGCAGGGACAATTATTGACGAATTACAACTTATTTATAACAACGCAAGGCAAGCAGCAATTACTCAAGAACTTTCAGAGATTGTTGCTGGAGCCGAAGCAATTTAGAACTTGAGGAAAATAAAATGAGCCAAGGCACAGTAGTACAAGTAATCGGAGCCGTCATCGATGTGGAATTCTCTAGACAGGAGCTTCCTAAAATATACGATGCTCTTGAAGTTGAAGGAGAGGGTTTAGTTTTAGAAGTCCAGCAGCAGCTTGGAGACGGAATTGTTAGAACCATTGCTATGGGTCAAACAGAGGGTCTTCAAAGGGGCGCAAAAGTCTCAAACACAGGAGACGCAGTCAAAGTGCCGGTTGGAGAAAAAACCTTAGGAAGGATTTTGAATGTCTTGGGCGAACCCATTGACGGAAAAGGCGATGTCGGAGCTGAAGAACAAATGCCTATTCACAGAGCTGCGCCAAGCTATGAAGATCAGGCGGAATCATCTGAGATTTTAGAAACAGGAATAAAAGTTATTGATCTAATGTGCCCGTTTGCTAAAGGAGGTAAAGTCGGATTGTTCGGGGGTGCTGGTGTAGGAAAGACAGTCAACATGATGGAGCTAATCAGAAACATCGCTTACGAAACAAGCGGTTATTCTGTTTTTGCCGGTGTCGGTGAGAGGACAAGAGAAGGAAATGATTTTTATCTAGAAATGACCGAATCACAAGTACTGGATAAGGTTGCTTTGGTTTATGGACAAATGAACGAACCTCCTGGATGTAGAATGAGGGTGGCTTTATCAGGATTGACTATTGCTGAGAAATTCAGAGATGAGGGTAAAGATGTGCTCTTATTCGTTGATAACATTTATAGATACACTTTGGCTGGCGTGGAATGTTCTTCGCTTCTTGGAAGAATGCCTTCAGCAGTGGGCTATCAGCCAACGCTTGCTGAAGAAATGGGAGTTCTTCAAGAAAGAATTACATCAACCAAGACTGGTTCAATTACATCAGTACAAGCAATATATGTTCCTGCAGATGATCTAACAGATCCATCGCCGGCAACAACATTCGCTCACCTTGATGCAACGGTAGTACTTTCAAGACAAATTGCGTCTTTAGGTATCTACCCGGCAGTTGATCCGCTTGACTCTACCAGTAGACAGCTTGATCCAGCCATTGTTGGCCAAGAACATTACGATGTTGCAAAAGGAGTTCAACAAGTTCTTCAAAGATATTTAGAGCTGAAAGATATCATCGCCATTTTGGGTATGGATGAGCTTTCAGATGAAGACAAGCAGACAGTTAACAGGGCAAGAAGAATCGAGAAATATTTATCTCAACCTTTCTTTGTTGCTGAAGTATTTACCAACTCACCCGGAAAATTCGTCTCCATCAAAGACACCGTGAGAGGTTTTAAAGGAATCTTGGAAGGAGAGTACGATGATCTTCCCGAGCAAGCATTCTTGATGGCTGGAAAAATTGAAGAAGTAGTAGAGAACGCAGAAAAACTTAAATGAGCACCATGAAATGCAGTATCGTCAGTGCCGAGAAAGAAATCTTTACTGGTGATGTTCAGATGTTAAGCGTCACCGGCGCTGAGGGTGAGCTTGGAATAACTCCAGGCCATTCACAACTCCTAACCTCCATAAAACCTGGACCAGTTAAGCTAACTCTCGAGGATGGTAGCGAGGAAGTTTTTTTTGCTTCAGGTGGTTTTGTTGAAGTTCAGCCTCAAGAAGTCACCTTATTATCTGATATTGCAGAGCGTGCAGACGACATCGATGAATCAAAAGCTGAGAGAGCAAAAGAATTAGCTCTAAGAAATCAAGAAAATGCTGAATCAGATATGGATTTTTCCAGAGCTAAAGCTGAGTTAGCAGAAGCATCTGCCCGTCTACAAGCCTTGCGCAAACTCCGTAAGAAATAGTTAAATAGGCACATAAAAGTCAGCTTAGTTGCTCAACCGCCTATGAATTTAGATATTGTTATATTGGCAGCAGGAAAAGGCACCCGTATGGGAAGCTCTTTGCCTAAAGTATTAGCAAGCCTTGCAGGACGACCAATGCTGGAGCATGTCTTGGATTCAGTATCACAATTAAAGAAAACTAAATTGCACGTTGTCGTAGGACACGAAGCGCAACAGGTAAGAAAAACTTTTTCTGGCAATAAGAAAATAAACTGGATCAAACAGACAAAACAACTTGGAACTGGGCACGCAGTTAAGCAAGCAACTAATCATATAAGATCCAATTCAAACGTAGTTATTTTGTATGGCGATGTTCCCCTTATCTCTGAGAGCACGATTTCCAAACTAGCCAAGCTGGCTTCTAAAGGACCGGCGCTGCTTACTTTCAATAAAGAAAATCCAACTGGTTATGGAAGAATAGTAAGAGGTTCAAGAAATAAGATAGAAGCAATAATTGAAGAAAAAGATGCCTCACCATCTGAGAAAGAAATTTCTGAGGTTAATTCTGGAATTATGGCTTTTAAAGCTAAAGATCTTATTCGCTTGCTAGGAAAAATCAAAAACAACAACAAGGCTAAAGAGTTTTATCTGACCGATATAGTTCAAGAGGCGCATCTCGAAAAATTAAATATTCAGTCATTGAGCTTAAGTGATACAAATGAAGTTTTAGGCTGTAATACACTTGAAGAGCTTCAAGCATTAGAAAAGGCTTATCACATTTCTACTGCAAAAAAATTTCTCAACAGAGGAGTTTCTTTTGCCGATATAGAGCAGGTTAAATTTAGGGGAAATATTTCAATAGAAAAGGGTGCCTTTATAGATGAGAATGTTATTTTTGAAGGGACTGTTTCAATTGGAACTAATGCAAAAATCGGTCCAGGATGCATCATTTCAAATTCAGAAATCGGTAAAAATGCTGAACTTCTTGCTTATTCTTTTGTCGAAGAATCTATGCTTGAAAGCAATGCGAAAGCAGGACCGTTTGCTCATGTTGGCGTCCAAACGAAGATGGAAGAGGGAGCAGAGATTGGAAACTTTGTTGAGACAAAAAGAAGCAATATAGGAGCCAACTCAAAAGCAAAACACCTTGCTTACATTGGTGACGGTAGAATAGGAAAAGGCGTCAACATTGGCGCCGGCACAATCTTTTGTAATTACGATGGCGTTAAAAAGCATATCACCAAAATTGAGGATGATGCCTTCATAGGGTCAAACTCAGCCTTGGTAGCTCCTTTGACGATCGGTGCAAAATCTTACATTGGCTCTGGATCTGTTGTCACAAAAAATGTTGGTAAAGGTCAACTAGCTATTGGAAGGGGCAGACAAAAAAACATGCCTAATAGGAAAAAATAATGTGTGGAATCATCGCAGCATCAACTGAAAGGAGTATCGGTAAGCTCTTGATTCAAGGTCTTTATAAGATGGAATATCGAGGTTATGACTCTGCTGGCATTGCAATGCACACAGAAAATAAAGTTGCGCATTTGAGAGCTCTGGGCAAAGTAAAGCTTCTTGAAGATTTGATGATTAATGAGAAGCCTAAAGGAAAAGTTGGTATTGCACACACTCGTTGGGCAACCCATGGCGAACCCTCTGAGGTCAACGCTCATCCACATCAATCAAACGAAAGAATTTTCATTGTCCACAACGGCATTATTGAAAATTATTTGGAGCTCAAAGATGAATTATCCAAGAAAGGTTACGCTTTTACCTCTAAAACAGATTCAGAATTAATAGCGCATCTTCTTGATAGTTGCCTAGAAGAGGGCTCTTCTTTGCTCGAAGCCACCAAGCAACTTAAAGACAAGCTTCAAGGAGCCTATGCAATTGCAGCACTGGATCATAGCGATCCAAATACTCTGGTACTTGCTCGACATCGATCACCTCTATTGATTGGCCTAGGCGAAGATGAAAATTTTGCTGCTTCCGATCCCTTAGCGCTTGCTGATCTTACAAATAAATTCCTAATTCTAGAAGACGGCGATGTCGCAAAAATTAGTCCTAATAATGTTGAAGTATTCGATAAAAATAATAAAGCCTGCAAAAGGGATATTCAGATTATTGATATCAGAAGCGAGGCAGCATCAAAAGGCGATTATAAGCATTTCATGGAAAAAGAGATCTATGAGCAGCCCAACGCGATATTAAATACTCTTGATGGAAGAGTGGGCGGCGATGATGTTTTTGAAAATATTTTTGGCGAGGGATCAAATGACCTTTTTGCAAAAGTTAAAAGAATTCAAATCACTGCATGTGGAACAAGTCTCCATGCAGGCCGAGTTGCTGCAAACTGGTTCTCAGCTATAGCTGGGCTGCCAACTCAAATAGATTACGCTAGTGAGTATCGTTATAAAAATCCCTATATCGATAAAAATACTCTTTTGGTTACTATTTCTCAATCTGGAGAAACCGCTGATACCTTAGCCGCTCTCCGTTATGCCAAAGATCAAAAATATCTTGCTTCTTTGGCAATTTGTAATGTGCCAACTAGCTCATTAGCCAGAGAGTCAGATTTTTTACTTCTAACCAACGCAGGACCAGAAATTGGCGTAGCTTCTACAAAAGCTTTTACCACGCAGCTCATAGCATTGATGTTATTGACGTTGTCACTGGCAAAAGCTTCTGGGACGAATCCAAAGCTCAGGTCTAGAGTAATTCAAGCTTTGCGTCAGATGCCCGATATTGTTGAGAAAAGTCTTGAGCTAAAGGGTGATATCATTGATATAGCTTCTGAGATAGCTCAACAGGATAACGCGTTATTTTTAGGGCGAGGGATGTTTTATCCCATAGCAAAAGAGGGCGCCCTCAAACTCAAAGAAATTTCTTATATTCATGCAGAAGCTTATCCTGCAGGAGAGTTAAAACACGGACCGCTTGCATTAATCGATGAGCGCATGCCGGTCGTTGCAATTGCTCCGGAACATGAATTAGCAGAGAAATTGGTATCCAACCTAGAAGAGGTCAAAGCAAGAGGCGGCGCATTGTACGTGTTCGGTAATGCGAAAGAAAAACTTTCTCTTGAAAGAGGTAAATACATCAGCATGCCTGAGTGCGATTTTTTACTAACGCCAATTTTATACACCATTCCTCTGCAAATTTTATCTTACGAAGTTGCCTTAATCAGAGGCACAGATATTGATCAACCAAGAAACCTGGCTAAGTCAGTAACGGTGGAGTAGATAAAGGTGTCTACTTCTTTTTCAAAAAACTGACAAGTTGAATGTTTGTTTGTATCAAATATTCAAAAATATTAAAATAAATTTATGATCTTTAGAAATCCTCAAAATGATTATGTAGAGGAATCTGCAACACCGCTAAGTTGGTTATGGGTGCTTTTGTTTGGACCATTATATTGGGTGGTAAGAGGTGTTTGGACGCATGCTATTGCACACTTAATTTTGGCATTATTTACTTTTGGAATCGCTCATTTTATATATCCATTCTTCACTTATTCTATTTTAAGAAAATCGTATCTCAAAAAGGGTTGGGTTGAAGTTAATTAAAAGTAGACACCTTTATACACTTCGTAACTGTTGAGTAGATAGAACTGTCTACTTTTACAAGATTGTGGATATTAAATATTAGTTATAAAAGATAAAAATGAATAGAAAGTTCATTTATTACATTATTTTTGCTATTTCTTTTTTGCTTTTTTCTATAGTCCAGGATTACATAAGACCAAATTATGATGGTGCTAATGGAATAATAATTTATCTTCTTGGGGTTGCTCCAAATTTCTTACCAGGAATTGGGTTGCCCGCTCTGTTATACGTAGTGATTCCAGAAGTATCCAAACCTAATTCATCTTTATTTAAAAATCGACTCTATTGGTCAGTAGGAATCTCCATATTGGGATTAATTGCCAATGAGTTCATTACAATTTTTACACCTGGAAGAGGTGTCTTCGATTGGAATGATATTCTATGGACTATAATTGGAGCAGGTTTGTTTACATTGACTCACAAGAAGTTCAGCAGAACAACATAGAAGTTTAATGAAAGAATTTGGGTGGGGTAAGAACAATCCGTTACGGTCGAATAGTTTCGAACAGTAATTTTGATATTTTATAGTTTAAAAAAAAATCAGACTTTGCATTTTTTTGATGTTTAGCTTTCCAAAAATACTCAGCAACTAATGGATAGAGTAAAATACTCGCATGGGGAAAATTGAAAAAAATAACCTGCTGTAATGAAAGATCCCAACTTACAACTCCCTGAAGTTGATTGGCTTGAAAAGGAATCTAATCCAGATAAATTTTTTAAAGATCTTAGATATGCCTTATCTGAATATGGATTTATGGTGCTTATAAATGCGCCAGGCCTTTCCGATGAATTCCAGCAACGTGCATTTAAAGAAGTCAGAGGCTTTTTTGATTCACCGGTAGAGCTTAAAAAAACTTCCTATATTGGAAAAACTCCATATTTTAGAGGATACAGTTTACCCACGCCGGCTGATAGTGGTTATGGACAAGTCATCGAAGCATTTCAATATGGCTTTGAACATGAACCTTTATGTAAACACGATGATAAATCTCAGCCCATTCATCGCAGATTATTTCGTGGCCCAAATACTTGGCCAGATGAAGAGTCGCTTCCAGGATTTAGACCATTAATTGATGATTTAAATCAGCGTTATCATCGCTTAACCCACTTGTTAGGTGAGGCAATTGTTGAATCATTAGGAGAAGACGTTGAAGCATTTCGTGAATATTTTGATTTTGACGATCCTGATTTGGCTGCCAGCCTTAATCATAATTTTGGACTAGATGCCTATGCTGAAGAAGATCAAGATAAAGTTCGTAAAGAATATAAAAAATTTTCAAGCGATAAGGTCGGCGCGCATATTGATGGACCACCTTTCATTGCTTTATTAATAAATGACAGACCTGGGCTTCAAGTTGTAGCAGCAGAAGGCGAGTGGATTGATGCGCCAGTAACCTGTCGAACAGCACCGGGAGATTATCATGTTCCTGTAATTCCTGGAGCAGTCATTGTAAATACTGGCGGAACGCTTATGCATTTAAGTGAGGGACGTTACTCAGCAACCTTGCATCGAGTTAACACTACCTTAATTCCTAAGGGCGAAACACGAGTCTCAATGCCTTATTTCTTAATACCAAAAATGGAGGGAGACTTAATACCTTTTGGTAAATTCGAAGCTGGCTCGGTTGGCGTGGGAGGTTATGAATCTGGACGAGATCGAGGTGCTAATGCAAGCGTCAATCGAATGGGAACTTTTCCTCAAGTGACGCGTCGTTGGTGGGCTGAAGAATATTCAGAGCTTCGCCAACAACAGCGGGATGAAGTTGAAGCCGAAACTAAAGCAGCATATAAGCTCGCCAAAGAAAGGGGCCAACGTTTCACTCAGCAGAAAACATAAAAAAGTTTTATGGTCTCAGACAAAATAAGGCAGTTCCTAAATTCCTGGAAAAATGGTGTTATAGAAATTGGAAAAGTTTACGTTGATGGCGGAGATTATAAAAAATGCGCAGAAAACTTCCTAAGCGCTCATTATGCTTTTGATATCGAAGATGTTTTATTCAAGCCCACTTTTACAAAAGAAGTAATATTCAGAAATAATAAAGATGATGCACTGTCCTATTTTGTGAAGGGGAGCATAGAGGAAGATAATGGTTTTGCGCTTAAGCCCTGGGAGAGCATAGATTTTGTTGAGGTAAATTCTATCGAGGAAGATTCTTTAACAATTGCAATGGGCGCCTTTAACTTCAAGCCCGTTAATCAAGATGCAATTACTCTTGTTGCATTTACATTCCTGCTGTTGAAAGATAAAGATTCTTTTAAAATAAAGGTTCATCACTCATCTCCAGTTTAATTTTCTCCCATCTTTCAAATTGTTGTATTTAGTAAGGAATGCAAGTAACTTAATTTTAAATAGGAGAGAAAATGAGAAGAATAATTACTGGTCATAACGATAACGGAAAATCTGTCATATCGATTGACGGGCCGCCGGCAAGATCAATCGGAGAAGAAGCAGGAGGTCTTTATGAGATCTGGAATACCGATGGAAGTGGATTTGATACAACTTCAAAGAACGACAGAGCTGATATTGATATTGTATTGTCCCCTGAGCAAAAAGGGACAAAGTTCAGATATTTTCAGATAAATCCTATTCCCGAAGGAGTTCCTCAAGAAGCAATCGAAGCAGCTACTGCAGCAGCTTTTGAAAAAATGGGTGCTGCGCATCATAGAGTAGACACATCAAGAAATGCTGCTATGCACGAAACACATACCATCGATTACATTATTCTCTTAAAGGGTGACGTAACTTTGATCTTAGACGAAGAGGAGGTTCAGCTAAAGCCTCACGATGTTGTTGTGCAGAGAGGGACAAATCATGCTTGGGTAAACAATGGATCAGAACCAGCATTATTGATTGCTGTTTTAATAGATAGTAATTTAGTTTGACAGTTTTAGGCGCTAAAAAAACAAGCTTTTTTTGTCACATAATGTACGATAATAACGCTTAAATTCCTTGTCATGAACAAAACTCAATTAACAACCGATAAATTTGCTATCTCAATGTCTGTAGTATGCGTGTTGCATTGCTTTTTTGTTCCATCATTCATAATTCTTTCGTCTGGAGTATTTCCTCTGGCTTTAGACAATGAAGTAGTGCATAAGTTAATTGTTTTGATAGCAGTTCCGTTAAGTATATATTCTCTTTACCTTGGACGTATAAATCACAAAACAATTTCTTTTATTCCACCTGCTATTTTTGGATTATCTTTTTTGATCACGGCCGTTGTCTTAGGGGAGGCTGCCTTGGGTGAGTTTGGCGAAAAAGGGCTTACTCTATTAGGCTCAATCTTTGTCGCTTATGCTCACTACAAAAATCATCAAGCATGCAAGAAAATAGACTGTGATTGTCACGAAAAAGAACAACTGACTTCAGAACATTAATGTTCTATCTGCTTAAATAGCCTATGAAGGCAGCAGAAATAAAAAAACAAGTTTTAGCTGAATTAGATACTTGGATGTCTGCTTTTAATGCAAAAGATTTAGAAGCCTGGTCAAAAACACATAATTTTCCACATGTGCGTATTGCGGGCGGAAAGCTTACTTATTGGCATTCAAGAGAAGAGTACATTGAACATTTTAGCAAGCCTGATATGTTCGAAAGCTTAAAGGCGCTTGGATGGCATCACTCAAAATGGGTATCCAGAGACTTTGATTTAATTACAAAGGATAAAGTTCACGTGTCGGTAGTTTTCCAAAGATACAATATTGATAACAAACCACATAGTAAGTTTGAAGCCCTGTACATTCTCACAAAAGAGAATGAAAAATGGGGCATTCAATTCAGGTCTAGCCTTGCGCCCTAGTTTAAAAAATGAAAAAGTAAGAAAGACATATGGTTGATGACATTATCTTGCAAAAACGAACTTTAAGAGTTTTGATAATTTCAGCTCTTTTAGTAACCGTCTGTTTAACTTTTTTAAATCCAGATTTAGCCATCCCTTCGGATCCGTCTCAAATAGACTATTTTGGAGTTTTGGCAGTTTTATTTTTTCTGGTCTCTTTGGTTCTATTATTTATTTTCCATTTCTGGGGGAAGATTTTCTTCACGCTCTATGTCTTAGAGGGATTAGTAGTAAGATGGTACGGGCCTGAATATATAGAGCCTGCCGATAGTATTTTTTTATTGTTTACCTATCTAGAAGGAATGATTGAAGGTGCAATTCTAGTGCTAATATTTTTAACGCCAATGAAAAACCTGTTTAAATCTGTCAAAGGATATTTATAAGTGAATCAAGATTTAATTATTTTAATTGTTCAAATAGTTGCCGCGTTAGGGGTAGTCATATCTGTTTTTTACCTTGGTATTCAAATTCATCAACAAAATAAAATTACGAAGGCTCAATTTGGGCATTCCTTAACTCAGCGCATGTATGAAAGATATTTCAATACATCTAAAGATAAGGAGTTCAGTAAGTTTCTCTCAAAAGATTGGGCCGGAGAAGAATTAGACGGTGCAGATAGATGGCGAGTTGCTGTGTTCGTTAATACCGTCTTAGTGGATATTTTTGATACTTATGAAAAAGTTCAAAATGGATTTGTTGATAAATCTCACCTGGATATGCGAATGCACATGCTTAAGTTGGGAACCATGAAGGCTCCGCTAGCTAAGAGCACCTGGAAATATTGGAAAGGTACTAGATCGAAAGAATTCATAGATTGGTTTGAAAATGAGATCTATGGAGATGAAGGATTCGACGAAGGTTTTGAAAAAGAAATTATTCCTAACGTAAGAAGATAGTTTAGTTACTGACGCAGGATCCAGAGCTGTCTTGATAAGCAGCTTCCAGAAGGGCTTTGTGCACATCCGTGTTATCTAAAGTTCCAGTGAAATTTTCACTCCCCGGGCCCATGGCAAATATTGGGACGGGAATACCGGTATGAGAACCTCTGCCGATTCCCGTATTGAAGGAAAATTTTACGTCTAGATTTTCATATTTCCTGGGATCGCTAGGTTCTATTAATAGCCCTCCAGTCTCATGATCCGCAGTAACAATTACCAACGTGTCGTCATTTTTTTTAGCGAATTCCAAAGCCCATTTAATTCCTTCTTCTAAATCAAGCATCTCTCTCATTAAATATTCATAATCGTTTCCATGACCAGCCCAATCGATCTGCGAAGCTTCAGCCATCACAAAAAAGCCGTTACATCCGTTCTTGATAAAGTTTTTTGATCTATTAATTGAGAACTCAAGCATCTCTTTTATGGATGGTTCGGTAATATGATTTTCTGGAGTATTGGTATCTCTTAAGTGCTCATCTGCAAAGAGACCAAAGACTTGTTCGCTTCCATATTGAGCTATATCTTCTAACTCATCCTTATGTGTTATTAGCTTTGAATTGGCTTTAACTTTTTCAATCAAATTAATACCATCCTCACGAACGCCACCATCTTCCTCTGTCATAAAAAACTTCCTGCCTCCGCCAAGGATATTTTTTATGTTGGAATTACTCATTTGGATACTGATCTCATCAGAAAGATATCTTGAGCTTGCATGTGCAACGAAAGCAGCCGGTGTAGCGTGGGTGACTTCTGATGTTGAAATTACAGAACTTACAAAGCCAGATTTGTCTAATATTTCAGTTATGTTTTCAACTGGATTTCCACTCACATCAACACCCAAGGCCCTATTATTGGTTTTTATTCCCGTACTAAACGCAGTCCCTGAAGAAGCTGAATCAGTAACAATTGCATTCGCTGAATGCGTAAGTACTTTTCCAGAATAGGGGAATTCGTCAACAGCTACTCTTGAGTTAGGGCCTCCTTGACTCAATCTCAATGCAGTAATCTGACTCATGCTCATGCCGTCCCCAATGAAAAGGATGATGTTTTTAGCCTTATCTTTTACCTTTTTTAATTTCTTCTCAGGCACCTCTAAACCAATCTCAATTTTTTTTATATAGGCATCTTTGTCATCCAGGGTTCCAGACGGTATGGGAAAATTATTTACTATGTATTCTCTTCCTAAATGTTCCATTATCTTTGCTCCCGCAAACAATCCAATTGCTAAAGAGATAACAGCAATAATAATTCTTGTCCTCATAATTTTTCCTCAATAAGCTGAATCCTATCGTTTCCAAAATACATGTCGGTTTCATCTATAAAAAAAGTAGGCGAACCAAAGCCTCCTCTATCCATCAATTCTTGAGTATTACTAATTAATTTTTCTTTCACTTCTTGGGTGCCAATGTATTCAAAAAAAGCATCAGGATTTACTTTCAATTCTTCAATGATACTTTTTAAAACATCATCATCAGAAATATCTTTCCCTTCTGTCCAATAAGCATAAAACACTCGATCTAAATAATCTTCAATATTTCCTTCTTCAAGAAAATAAAAGGCTCCTCTCATAGCTTTAACGCTATTAACTGGGAAAATTTCTGGCATTATAATTTTTAAGCCCCTTGTCTTGGACCAATCTTCCATATCCTTTTGTGAGTAGGCCAATTTTTCTTTAATAGGATTCTTTCTGCCCTCGTAGACACTAGGATTAATTGTATTAAAGACTCCACCAACCAAAATTGGTTTCCATATAATCTCAAAGCTTTTCTTCTTAGATAAATCTTTGATTCCTTGAAAAGAGAGGTAAGTCCATGGGCTGCTACAATCAAGGAAATATTCTAACTTTTTATTCATTCCATTCTTAATGTACCTTAGACAAAGTTAATATTAAACTTAAGAATACTTTTTCGGAGCAAACATGAATTACAAAATCATCTTTATTTTTACAATTTGTTTTTTGACAAGCTTTCTTCATGCAGATGAATTGAAAACGGCGGTTGATAGCGATGAGAGGCTAGCAAAAAATACTGCGAGAGATGAGTTTAGAAATCCTTATGAAACGCTAAGTTTTTTTCAGTTAGAGCCAAACATGACAATTATTGAACTTTCGCCAGGAGGTGGCTGGTACACAGAAATACTAGCAAACTTTGTTCGCGAATCTGGTTCTCTGATTGCTGCACATTGGAGCAGAGATTCAGATAGAGATTTTTTTAGAAAAATGAGATTAAACTTTGAAAAGAAAATTGAAGAAAATGATCTCTATGAAAAAGTTGAGATAGTGGACTTAAATTCAGAGCTCGCAGAGCAGAATTCTGTTGATGCCGCTCTTACATTCAGAAATTTGCATAATTGGTTGGGCCCAAATTTGGATGATATTTTTTCAAACACATTCACAGCCTTGAAGCCTGGGGGATTGTTTGGCGTGGTTGAGCACAGAGCTAAACCAGGTACTTCAATAGAAAATATGAAGAAAAGCGGCTATGTGACTGAGGAACACGCAATAACAGTTGCTAAAAAGCACGGATTTGAGCTGGTATCAAAATCTGAGATTAATGCAAATCCTAAAGATTCAGCTGATCATCCTAGGGGAGTTTGGACTTTGCCCCCAGTTCTAAGGCTTAAGGAAAAGGATAAGGAAAAATATTTAGCTATCGGAGAGAGTGACAGGATGACTTTGTTGTTCAGAAAGCCAAAATCCTAAATTTAATTTAGGCTTCCTCGATCAGCTTATAGTTTGCACTTCAATTCTTTTTTGCAATCTTTCTTTCTTTCTAGTTTTGTCGTTGACTTGGCCAACCAATTGTCCACAAGCCGCCATGATATCTTCGCCTCTGGTTGTTCTGATGGTCGTTATGTAACCTTCTTTTTGAAGTATTTTTTTAAAAGTTTGAATACGCATACTTGAAGGCCTTTTATAAGAAGATCCCGGGAAGGGATTAAATGGAATCAAATTAATCTTACAAGGTAGCATTTTTAACAATTTACAAAGTTCATAAGCATTCTCTATAGAATCATTCACCTTATCTATTAATATGTATTCAATTGTTGTTTTTCTACTATCACCGCATTTCTCCACATACCTAATCACAGATTCCAAAAGTTTCTTTATGGGATATTTTTTATTAATGGGAACTAAATCATTTCTTAACTGATCGTTTGGAGCATGCAAAGAAATTGTTAGTGCAGCATCCGTTACTTCAGATAACTTATCAATTAAAGGAACTAAGCCCGAAGTGCTAAGGGTAACTTTTCTTTTTGACAGGCCATAGGCTTTATCATCCATCATCATACCCATAGCGCCGGTTACCGCTTCAAAATTCAATAGAGGTTCTCCCATTCCCATCATCACAACATTAGTCACTTTTTTATTAGCATGTTCGCGCGGGACGCCAAAAGAATTCTCGGCAACCCAAAGTTGGCCAATGATCTCAGATAATTCTAAGTTTCTCGAAAAGCCCTGTTTGCCGGTAGCACAAAAACTGCAATCAACCGCACATCCGACCTGTGAAGATATACAAAGCGTTGCTCTTTTACCTTCAGGAATAAGCACCATCTCAACAAGATCGCCTTCGCCGACACTTAACACCCATTTTCTTGTCCCATCTTTGGAATCCTTTTCTAAAACTACCTTTGGCGCTGATATTTCAGCATTTTCACTGAGTTTCTCTTGAAGTTCTTTGGAAATATTTGTCATAGCATGGAAATCAGAAATACCTTTTTGATGAATCCATTGATAAACTTGCTTAGAACGAAAGGATTTTTCTCCTAAAGAAAGGAAAAACTTTTCCAGCTCCTTCTGATTCAACCCTATTAGATTTACTTTCATTTTTTAATAAGTCCTTTAAATAAAGGGCATTTTATGGGAAAAGGACATGCACCGGATACCTTTCAAATGAAAAATGTAATTGTAAATTATGCTTAAATTCCTTAACCTATTCATCTTACGGGGGTTCATTTGTGAATGATTTCAACATAAAAATAGAATATAAGCACGTACCAAGATTTGACTCAGGATCTGATGAAAGCGTCGATTATCTGGAGAGCGAAGGCTATGTGATTATTAAGAATGCCTTAACCGCAAATGAAGCAAGTAAAACCTTGGATTTACTTTGGGATTATCTTGAAAATCTTGGAACAGGAATAGATAGAACAAACCCTTTGACTTGGTCAGACGATAAATGGCCAACTTGCGCTCATGGCGGCATCATCCCAAGCTACGGAATAGGTCATTCTGAGGCCCAGTGGTTTGTAAGAGGTGTTCCCAATGTAAAAAAAGCATTTGCCAAAGTTTGGGAAACCAATGACTTATTAACAAGTTTCGATGGAGTCTCTTTATGGAGGCCTTGGAATATTGATCCGTCTTGGAAAACTCAAAGCGGCCAAGCATGGTTTCACATTGATCAGCATCCTATATCCAAGCCGGGCAAACAATGCATTCAAGGTTTAATTAATCTTCTGCCTACTTCTAAAGAAATAGGCGGTAACGTGGTAATTCCAAAGTCGCATAATTTTTTTAAAGATATCCCAGAAGAATATAAAGAAAGAGTAGAGCGCTTGCCTTTAGATATTGATCATTTTAGATTCCCTCATGACGATCCAAAATTATCTTCTGAGCCAGCTGTCATGGCGCATATGGAGCCTGGAGATATGCTGTTATGGGATTCAAGGACTATTCATTGCAGCAGTTCCGGTAGCTCACTTCCTGAAGGAACAAACGACCTCATAAGAGCGGCATCTTTGATTTGCATGATGCCAAAAGAATTATCCAGCAAGGAAATTTTAGAAAAGAGAATTCATGCGGCAGAAAACCTTGTTTCTACTACCAATTGGACGAACGATTTTCGAAATGCTGATGAATTTCCCATTATTCTAGAAGCTGAAAATAGAGATCAATACAAGTGGCCTAAGAAGCCTAACTTGAGTGACTATCAAAAAGAGCTGATAGCTTAAGATGCAGACTTTGGAAGAATATATCTCCGCAGGAATGGGGATAGCCTTTCATGCAAAGATGCTACCAACTAAAAAAGCCGTCATTAGCGAACATGGAGAAAGAACTTTTCATGAGCTTAATGCAAATTCCAACAAATACGCTAATTTTTTGCTCAAGCAAGGGCTGCGGCATGGTGATGCTGTCGCTATAGTCTGTAAAAACAGACCAGAATTTCTCGAAGCCTTATACGGACCTTTAAGGATAGGGCTTCGAATTACGCCCATCAACTGGCATCTAACTCCTGATGAAGTGACATATATAGTAGAGAATTGTGAAGCAAAAGCAGTAGTTTGCGATTCTATTTTGCAAGAAACCATTTCAGAGATAAAAGCAAAATTACCTGAAGTCATTATTTTATCTGCCGGCGGTAAAGCAAAAAATGCTTTGTTATATGATGATGCAATAGCTCCCGAGGATGATGCCAATATAGAAAATCCTATAGCTGGCAAATCGATGTTGTATACCTCAGGAACTACTGGCAGGCCCAAAGGAGTTTTTAGAAAAGAAAATCCTCCGCTTTCAATGACAGAAAAGCTAACTTCAGAGTCAGCTAATTTCAATCCTGAAACTGATTTCAGCATATGTCCGGGACCTGCATATCATGCTGCTCCATTGGGGTTGAATATAAGTATTTCATTAATGGCTGGGGTTGGAGTTTATTTAATGGATAAATGGGATGAAGAAAAAATGCTTCATCTCATTGACAAATATAAATGTACTCACACCCACATGGTTGCAACTATGTTTCACAGAATTCTTAGATTGCCAGAGGAGGTTAGAAGCTCTTATGACTTATCTTCGATGAAATGGATTTTGCATGGTGCAGCGCCCTGCCCGGTAGAAGTGAAGAGAGCAATCATCGAGTGGTTTGGTCCTATAGTCTTCGAGTACTACGCCGCCACCGAAGGAGGTGGCTGCTTTATAGATTCTAAAGAATGGTTATTAAAACCAGGAAGCGTTGGTAAGGCTAACGAAGGCGTTGAAGTAAAGATTCTTGATGAAGAAGATCAGCAAGTAAAAGAGGGGATGGAAGGAACTATCTATTTTAAAGCGCCTGAAACGGGAAGATTTGAGTATTACAAAGCAAAAGAAAAAACATCCGGAGCTTATAGAGGAGATTACTTCACGATGGGTGATATAGGTTATCGCGATTCAGATGGATACTATTTTTTAACCGGCAGAAGTGCGGATACGATCATTTCTGGAGGCACCAATATTTATCCCCAAGAAATAGATGATGTACTTTTGGCCCACCAGAGCGTGGCCGAGGTTTGCTGCATTGGGGTACCCAATGAAGAGTGGGGAGAGGAAGTCAAGGCTGTCATCAATTTAGAATCGGGTTCGGATGAAGATGTAGTAAGAAAAGAATTAGTTAAGCTTGCCGAAAAAAAACTTTCAGGATTTAAAAAACCAAAAACATACGAATTTTGGACTGAAGAATTACCCCGCTTGCCCACAGGGAAAATTCAGAGAAATCTAGTTAAAAAAAGATTTTGGTGAAGATTGAATAAAATTTCTTTATCAAGATCAGATTATTTAATTTCTCAAAAAGTGATTCATTGGCTGATGGCATTCCTAATTATCTTAGATTTGAATATAGCTCAAAAGTTTGGTGGAGAAATGGAGCTTTGGGATAGGCTCGAATCTAGAGTTGATCACGCTACTGTGGGAATTTTAGTCACAGTATTATTTATCTTTAGGATCATTCTAAGATATATCTACGGTGCACCGGCGCTTCCAAATTCTATGCCTAATTGGCAAAAATTTTCAGCAAAAATTGGTCACTACGGTTTATATTTCTTCATTACTTTGCTCATTTTCACCGGAATTGCTTCAGCTTATTTCACCTCAGACCCCATCGTTATCTTTGGATATTTAAACCTATCTTCTGAAACAGACTCCCAAGAAGCTTTTCAATTAATTCGAGGAGTCCATGAATTTTCAACCAATGCTGTGATTTTTTTAATTTTTGTCCACATACTGGCATCCATCTATCATCACTTTATAGCTAAGGATAAAACAACAGTAAAAATGCTGAAGTTTTGGAAGCAGGTTGGCTAGGCTTCCCAAAGATTCTTAATTGGTTGACTATCTCTTAAGTTAGAAACATTTTCTAAAAATAAATTAAATGACCTTGGCAGGGACATCAGAGAGTGCGCTGAGTCGTGCGGAGTAATAAAACAATTTTTTGCACCCCACAATTTAGATTCTTTTTCAAGAGGTTCGTTTTTAGTAGTATCGAGTGCCGCTGCTGCAATGATTCCATTGTTGAGGGCATCAGCTAGATCGTCTTCAACGATCGCACTACCTCGGCCTACGTTGATCAACATTGAAGAAGAGTTCATTTTTTTTAAAAAATTTGCATCCACGATATCTCTGGTACTTTCACTATCTGGCAAAACCATAACCAGAAAATCTGTAAGAGGTAACAGCCCCTCTAAAGCATCTATACTCAAAACTTCATCTGCATAATCGCATTCTTCAGGGTTTCTTCTTATGCCCGTAACTTTCATATTAAATGTCTTGCCTAGCTTGGCCACTTCTTTGCCAATTCCCCCGTAGCCAAGAATGACTAAGGTTTTATCTGTCAACTCACCGTCCCCACCATTTGGCATCCATTCTTTTTCTTTTTGCATAATTGCATGCTCATCAATTCTTTTATTCCATCGGAGCATTTGAGCCAAGACATAATGAGACATAGGCTTTCCATAAATACTGCTAGCATTTGCTATTACAGCTTGAGATTCTTTTAAAACAGCCTGCAAAAAAGGCGCATCCATTCCTGCATAACCGCTCTGAATAAATTTCATTTTCTTGCACAAATCCAACATTGGCTCAAATAGTTCTTCGTGATCTCTAACAGCAAATAAAAATTGATAAGACAAAAAGAATGCATCACATTCTGGGACTTCTGCCCAAGATGGATTTTTAGGATTTTCGGGATTTAGTGAAAAAATCTCTATTGAAGGATCCAACGCTTTGATCTGATCTCCATAGAACTTATTGGTATCTTCTGAGATAACTACTTTCATCTTTCTTAAGATTAAATTAGTTGAAGGTCGTGAACAAGTTAAAATCTTGCGTTCTGTCTTTTTCTACTGCCGTGCTTTAAGTAAACATCTTTGGCAATTTTTTTAAATTCAATGTTTGATCTTGATGCCCAAATTGTCTCTCGAGCCTTTTTCGCTGAGAGAACTGGATCAACTAATTTCTCAAAATACATATCACTTAATTCTGCATTGTGAATTTTGTCTAAACACATATTAGAAATTTTTGGTATTTGTGCTTTTATCCAGTCTGCATTTGGATCTTGATCTTTACTTTGCTTAAGAACTGAATAAATTCTAGGTAGGTTTATGCCAGTGACTCCGCTTTGCATTTGAACTTGGCAAATATGAATACCTGGCTCGTAATCTACAAACAGCTCTGCGAGGAGAGGTGATGTTTTTTGCCAAGGCTGCCACAAGTTATATGAAGCAAAAGACATAATCATGGCTCTCATTCTAAAATTGATCCATCCCCCGTTTCTCAAATACTGAATGCACGCATCAAGAAATGGAAAACCTGTCTCTCCCAAAATCCATTTTTCTATAAGCTCATTGTTTGCGTCCTGTCTTAACTCATCTGCCATAGGATGCATGGAGTTAAACTCAAGCTCAGGTTCAGTTTCAAGCTTTTGGATAAAATGGCAGTGCCAGTAAAGCCTTTTTTTAAATGAATTTAAGTCTTTTTTGTATCCGCTTATTTCTAACTCCCTGAGAAGTTTTTGATAAATCTCTCTGATGGAAACAGAGCCGAACGCAATATGCGGGGAAAGCCTTGAACATGAATGCTCGGCCTCATGCGGCGATGACATCTTAAAACTGTATCCAGCGCATCTTTCCTTTAAGAAACTATCTAACAAGATGTAAGCATGATCAGATCCTCCTGATTGATAAGACGAGTTTTTTTTCTTTTGAAATTGACGATCTTTTAAAAATAAATTTAATGGTTTTAAGGGCTTATCTATCTTGTTTATATTTTGGTTTGTATAAGGTTCTTTAAGTAAAGGCTTACTCATTTGATCTTCCCAATCTTTTGCCCATTTATCTCTATTAGGAGCCTTAACTTGAATCCCAAAATCTGAATAGAGCTTAATCTTCTCTTTTTTTAAAAAATGATCTCGAAAACCATTGAAGTCATCTCTGAAATAACCAACATCAGTGCAATGGTTAGCATGAATCATTGATTCTGAAAAATGAGTTTCAATCCATTTTTTGAGGTCAAGATAATTTCCTGAAAACACATGAATTTGAGAATTTTTTTCTTCAAGCTTTTGATCCAAATTTTTCAAGCAATCGAAAAGAAAATTTAATTGAATTTTCGATTTACCATTTGCTTGCCAATAGTTTTGATCGTAAAGATAAATAACTCCATAATCTTGATTCTTAGATCCATGGAATAAAGCAGGATTGTCAAACATCCTTACATTTCGATGAATCAACACAATATCTTTCATAGGAAATGAATCTTATATCCTTAATCCATTTATATTCATATAAAAATATATATTCAAATAAAGTGGTAAATTAAAGTTATGAGAAACATATTTTTAATAATTATTTTTATAACAACGCAAAGTATTTTTGCTGCAAGTTACAACAAGCCTTCTGCTTCGAAACTTTATAAAGAAGCAGTGGAACTAGTAAAAAAAGAACAATTCGAGAGTGCAATAAAAAAACTCACAAAATACACCAAAAAAAAGCCAAAGGACTCAGACGGATGGACCTTATTGGCCTTTTCAAATAGAAAAATAAGTGAGTTTGATAAAGCAAAGAAATTTTATGAAAAGGCAATAGCTATTGATGAAAACAATAAAACTGCTTTGGAATACCAAGGAGAGTTCTTTGCTCAAATCGGTGAAATGGAAAAAGCTAAAGAAAATTTAGAGAAATTGCTGTCTCTCTGCCCAAACTCATGCAAAGAATATGAGATGCTGAAGGATTATATCAGCGGCAAGGCAAAAAAAAGCTAATTTAGACTTTATGGTAGGCACATCATTTCAAAAGAAAGTCTGGAAAGAATTAAAAAAAATTCCTTATGGCGAAACCAGATCTTACAAGGAAGTTGCACTTGCACTTGGTCATCCTCAATCCGCTAGAGCAGTTGCTAATGCTTGTGCCAAGAACCCGTATGCGCCCTCAGTCCCGTGTCATAGAGTAGTTAGATCTGATGGCAATTTAGGGGGCTACAGCGCTAAAGGTGGCATCAAAAAAAAGGCAGAACTTTTAAGAATGGAAAGCCAAAATGTACTCAAAAGATGATACAAAAAACCTGTTTAAGTTAGCTAATTCAGTTGCTGAAAATTTTGTCTCTAACAATTTGTCGGACTATCAAGGGTTAAGAAATTACGATTATGGACCTGAAAAAAGAGATAATGTTTCTTGTTTGTCGCCTTTCATTGCCCACAGACTTATCCTTGAACAAGAGCTGATAAATCGGTCATTAGATTTCTACTCATTTGCAAAAATAGAAAAATTTATCCAAGAGATATACTGGAGAACTTATTGGAAAGGTTGGTTGGAATTAAGGCCTGCCGTCTGGGAAGATTTTATTTCTGAAGGGGTGGAGATATACGATGAATCCGCTTATGAAAAAGCTACTAATGGCAATACAGGGATTGATTGCTTTGATTTTTGGATCAATGAATTAAAAGAAGAAAATTACCTTCATAACCATACGAGAATGTGGTTCGCAAGTATCTGGATTTTTACCCTAGGCCTTCCTTGGCAGTTAGGGGCTGAATTCTTTATGAAATATCTATTGGATGGAGATGCAGCTTCAAATACGCTCAGTTGGCGGTGGGTTGCCGGCATCCAAACAAAAGGCAAGCACTATATTGCTAGACCATCAAACATATCAAAATTTACCGACGGTAGATTTCATCCAAAAGGATTGAATACCGTTGCCGAATCTTTAAATGAAGAAAAAGAATATTTAAAAGAGCCTTTAAACCTGACATTTAATGAAACAAAAAAATATAACACTCTTGTGATGTTTGAAAATGACCTTTGGCTAGAGGGGAGAGAAAACTTCTACAAGAGCTATGAAAATATATATTTGATTCTGTTAAATAATGCTCACAGAAAAATAGAATTAGATGAAAAAGTATTGGCTTTTAAAAAGAAAGCTCTTAGCGATGCGCAGACATATCTTGATAATTCTTCTTTGGAATCGCCAGAGAAGTTACAGCAACTTAATTTATTTGACGCTGTCTATCCATCTGTAGGAGAAAATCTAGATTTTTTAAGAGAGGTTCAGAAAACAAATAATACGGACATCAACTTTATAACTCGCGAAGAAGACATTTTTTGTTGGGAGTTTTCAAATAAGGGGTTCTTTAATTTTAAGAAAAATATCCCTGATATCTTGAAAAAATTCTCTTATTAACTAAATTTAATATAGATGACATTTAAATTAGCTTTCAAATATCTATTTCGACTGATTTTATTGGCTCTTTTGGCTATTTCGATTTATTTAGTGAATCTTTTTTTCATGAAGCCTTTTTCAATAGATCATTTTTTAGCCAAAGAAACTTTTCTTGAAATAATTGATTCACCTGAGTCAATGACTTACATAGGCATTTTTGATAAATACAATTGGCTTACCGGTCATGCATCAAAATTAACCATTCCAAGTCAGAAACAATTAGATCGCGACAAAGCGAAAGCAAGAAAGATTTTAGAGACTTTAAGATCTTATGATGATGAAAATCTAAGCAGCATCCAAAGAGCTTCAAAAAAAATAGCTATTTTCGATACTGAGAATACGTTGTTGAGATTAGAGACTTTCCCTTTCCATAACTACGTTCTCAATCAGATAGGCGGTGCTCACATTGATATGGTTGAATTCATGACAGATACCCATCCGATTAGAAATTTACCAGAAGCAGAAGCTTACATAGACAGAGTAAGACTTTTTGAAGCAGTTTTTGAGGGGTATCTGTATGAATTAAATGGGCAAAAAGCCATTGACTTTTATGCGCCAAAATTTGTTTACGAACGCGTCATTGCTCAGCTTGATGAATTCTTAAACTTTTCATTTGAGGAGCATCCTATCTATACAGAATTCAACAGAAAAATTAAAGATTTAGACTTTTCAGAAGATCAGAAAATACAGTTGCGAGAGAAGCTTAAACAAGCAATCAGACAAAGCATCGATAAAGCATTTAAGATGATGAAAGATTTTTTGATTTCAACTCAAGCTCAAGCAAATAATAATCATGGGTTATGGTCCCAACCGAACGGCGATAAATATTATGAGTTGAGAATAAGAACTTATACAACTACAGATTATTCGCCCCAAGAAATTCACGATATGGGTCTCAGCGAAGTAGAGCGAGTTAGCAATAGGATGAAAACTATCCTGACGCAATTAGGATACAGCCAAGATAAGTCTGTGGGTATTTTAATGAATGAGTTAAATGAGGATCCGCAATTTCTCTACGACGATACTCCCGATAGAAAACAGATTGCGATTAAAGATTATTCCGAGATGGTTGATGAGGCATACGTTGTTTTAGAAAAGTACTTTCATACTATGCCGAAATCTAAAGTCATCGTTAAAGCAGTCCCAGAGTACTCAGAAAAAACCGCGGCGGGTGGATATTACAGATCGCCTGCTTTGGATGGGAGTCGGCCAGGCGTCTTTTATGCAAATTTGTACGATATCAAGCAAACTCCAAAGTACGGCATGAAAACACTTGCCTATCATGAGGCTATTCCGGGCCATCATCACCAAATAGCTCATTCCTTGGAAAATGAAGATCTAACTTATTATCGAAAATTTGGTTATAGAACTTCGGCATTTTCAGAAGGATGGGCTCTTTACGCAGAACAGCTCGCCTTGGAAGCTGGCTTGGCTGATAACCCTTTGGATGAATTAGGTATTTTGCAAAGTGAACTTTTCAGAGCAGTCAGATTGGTAGTAGATACAGGAATGCACTATAAAAGATGGACTCGTGAAGAAGCTATGGCGTACATGAAAGCAAAAACTGGAATGTCTGACACTGAGGTGAGAGTTGAGATAGAGCGCTATATTGTATGGCCTGCTCAGGCGCTTAGCTATAAGGTCGGTATGATAAAAATACTAGAGCTAAGAAAAAAAGCTCAAGATGCCTTGGGCGAAAAGTTCAACATAAAAGACTTTCACTCTGCTCTCTTAGATCATGGCAGTCCTCCTCTTTTTATTGTTGAAGAGAAAGTAAATGACATGATTAGTAATGCAAAGTCGTTGAATTAATTTTTAGCCTAGCCCTGTTAAATTAAAAATTTCTTGGATAGAATTTATCAGAGATTATGAACAACAGTTTTTCAGCAGAGAAGTTTGAAAGTCAGAAACTTCCTTTCAAAGTAAAAAGATTATCGCCCTCGATAGGAGCAGAATTGCTTGATATAGATTTAAGAGAAGATTTGAATCAATCGACATTTGACATGATCTACAAAGCTCTTTTAACGTACAAAGTTATTTTTTTTAGAGACCAGATGATTTCAACAGAAGAGCATTTAAACTTTGCTCGTAATTTTGGCTCGCTAGAAATTCATCCTTTTGCACCTCAAAAAGAAAATTTTCCAGAAGTGCTAAAAATTACTCACGATAAAGACAACAGAGGCAAAGAAAATACTTGGCATTCAGATGTAACTTGGAGACAAGAGCCTTCTCTGGGTTCAGTATTAAGAATGATTGAGTGTCCTGATTACGGAGGAGATACTCTTTTTGCAGACATGGGAGCAGCCTACGAAGATCTTCCAGACGAGGTCAAAGAAAAGCTTGATGGTGCCGTTGCGATTCATGATTTTGCCAATTTCAGAAAGGGCTTAGTGAAGGCAGGAAAAACTGAAGAAGAGATTGAAGCTGTGAATAAGAAATTTCCAAATCCAGAGCATCCTGTCATAAGAACTCATCCAGATACTAAGCAAAAGAGTATTTACGTCAATAGGGCGTTTACTCAATTTATCAAAGGCTGGGATCCAGATGAATCTGAGAAAATGCTCAACTTTCTTTATTCCAGAGCATCCATTCCTGAGTATCAATGTCGATTTATTTGGGAGCCAAACTCAATTGCATTTTGGGATAATCGAGCATGCCAACATTACGCTGCTTCCGACTATTGGCCCAATGTCCGAAAAGTTGAGAGAGTAACTATCGTCGGTGATAGGCCTTACTAGAATCATTCTAGATAGAAGACTTAGTAGCTATTGATCTTCCTTGCATGGATAAATAAATTGCTAAAGGAATAATTGCCATAGGCGCCAGGGATAAGCTCAATCCCAAAACAATCAAGGCATTGAATAATAATCCACCTGAGGCATCGCCAAATCTATTGGTAAACGTATCTATAAAAACAGTTGATTTATATTTTTCAGATTTCTCTAATGTTGTATAAACGCTTTCTCTTGCAGGTTTGTTTATTGCGTATTCAAAAGGCCTCATGACAGCCGATAAAATAATAAACAGTATTACCCCAGAAGAACTTAGCAATATATTCGCCATGTAGCCTGAAATTGCAAAGAAAGCTATGGAGAATAATGCCCCGTAAGCAATTAAGACAAACTTGATACCAAAAAATCTATTTTCTAAGAAAAATCTAGTTAAAAATAATTGAGCGAAAAAAGAAATTGGCGTCACCACAGAGTCTGCTAAAGAGAAAATCTTTCTTTGTTCAACAACATCTGTTGAATACTTATTGATTATTTCAAGACTGAAGAAATATAGAGATGTTGCTAGACACGTCCAAAGAAAAGCATAAATTAAGAGTTGTCTGACAAGTTTATTGGATTTTATTTGTATGAATTGCTCTGATAATTCTGAAAGAAAACCCGAATTTTCTTTTTTAATGATTTCGCTTGAAACACTACTCAACAACCTAGACAAAACAATACCTAAGATTAATCCAACAGATGCACACAGCATTGCAACGACAGGCAAATCAGCCAGAAAAAGTAAAACTGATTGAGAGCCTAGCCAAGCTCCAGCAGAACCAAAGGCACTTATAATGCCGAAATACTTTTTACTATCGTCGGTTTGAAAACTATTAACTGTTTTGGCCCAAAAAACTGAAACAACAAAAAAATTGAATACGTTATACCAAATGTAAAAACTTACGCCCACAACATAATTATCCGGATAGAGGTTATTTATAAAGGCATATAAAAAAAGGTTGAGGATAAAAAAACCATAAATATACGTTACAAGCCTTGATTCCTTTACCCGCGATACAATAAGAGAATAAACAGGATTTGCCAGTAACATAACCAATACAACAATCAACAAGAAGTAGGTCAGATCACTTGTGCCTATTTGCGCAGCCATTGCGCTCCTGAAAGGACGCATGACAAAGAGAGCATACAAAACACAAAAGAAAAACGATCCAGCAATTAAAGTATTTTTATTAATACTTTTGAACATTGATTAATATTATTTAGATTTTATAAGGGGCATTGGTTCTAGGTTCAATGCCTCTCTATAAGTATTGTGATAATGATGCAGAGCGGGCTCATTTTGACCAAACAAGATATGATCTATTTTCCCTGACCTAAGTCCTTTGTGGGATGCTGCAGCTGCAACATAATCTTCGTCTCTAATGATTTCTCCAAAAGCAATGTAAGGATTAAAGCTCTCTTCATCTCCGTTTTTCATCTCTTCAAGGTATCCAACTGCCTCAGGGGTAAAGTAAAAAGAAACCTTAGATACACTTTTATGTGGAGAATTTTCTAAAGGATACTCTTTAACAACAATGATGCCACCTTCAAGGACATTCACAATTATGTTTGGAAAGAGGAAATATACTGGAAGGGATCCGACTCTTACATCCCAATCTTTTTCAGGAGTTGTTCTTAAATCTTCTATTTGGCGTTTGCACAAACTCAATCTTGCATTCCTTTTAAAAGTGTCAAACATCTGGACATTCCCATAAAAAGATTCGAACAAAGTATCTTTATGCAGAGTAGAGAAATGATAAGTTTCCCCGAAAGTATCGATAGCGAGCTTCCAATTCATGTCAGTCACATATTCTTCTTCTTGAGTAAGAATAAGATCCTTGAAGCCCCATGATTCCATTTCTTCTATAAGTTGATCTCCCAATAGGTCTTGAGTATCAATGATGCCATTTTCATCTGGATGCACAAACAAAAAACCATGTTGCTCCACGCACGGAAGTTCTTTTAACCCATAGCAGGATTTATCTATCTCGCCAAAATGATCAGGTTTCGGATACCCAACTAGCGAGCCTCTATTGTTGAAAGTCCAGCCATGAAAAGGACAAGAAAATTTCTCTTTTTCGCCTCTTCTTTGATTCTCAACTATAACTCCTCTATGCGTGCATACATTAACAAAACACTTAAATTCTCCATTTGCATCCCGCGTTGCAAGGATTGGAACACCAAAATCATCGGTAGTCATAAAAGATCCTTTATTCGGTAAATCTCCGCTAAAACCAATAATTTGAGGATGATTAAGGAAAAAATTATCCCACTCCATTTGGAACCTGTCTTCAGAGGTATAGGTATCCGCTGGATTCTTAATCATGCCATCAGCTTTTACATTAGTTTTATTGTCGAGATGATCAAGAAGGCCTTTGATGACCCTAATTTGTTCCTTTTGTATCATTTTAGGAAGGTCTGTGCTCGGCCATCTTCAAAAAAGCCGGTCTTGAAGATAAACGCTCTACATAGGCTTTTATATTTTTCATCTCATCGGTTACGCAACCCATTCTGTTTGACATGTAACAAGAATGACCAAGCATGATGTCAGCTCCAGAAAAATCACCTATTAGATAATCTTTGCCTTCTAGGGCTTCATTAATTGGTTCAAGCGCCCTGGTGAGTAGTCTTTGCGCTTGACCGAGAACGGTCTCGTCTCTTCTGTCCGGTGGCAATAAAACTGTATGAACAACTATGGTATTCATCGGCGGCATAATCATGCCCTCGCAATAATGAAACCATTGGAGATATTGCGGAAAGAGCTCTGATTGAACGTCAGGCTTCAAGCCACCGTTCTTGTATTTCTCAATTATGTATTCAGTGATCGCACCAGACTCCCATATTTGGATATCTCCATCATCTAGAACCGGAATTCTTCCAAGCGGATGCCTGGCTCTATGTTCATCCGACTTCAGATCTGTGGGATGAAAAGCCATTTCATTTAGTTCATAAGGTAGCTCTAGCTCTTCCAGAAGCCAAAGAATCCTTTCCGCTCTTGAGTTTGGTGCAAAATGAAGTTTTAACATTTTTATCTCCTATAAAAAGTTTAATTTCCTGAAACCATTCTATCTTTACCTTCCCAAAAGGGCTCACGCAATTCTCGACGAAGAATTTTACCAGAGGGATTTCGCGGTAAGGCCTCTATGAAGTTGATAGTTTTTGGACATTTATAGCCGGCTATTTGTGATCTTGTGTATGAGATAATTTCAGTCTCATCCAAACTTGAATCCGGTTGTAAAACCACAAAGCCTTTAACGGATTCCCCCCATTTCTCATCTGGTACCCCAATCACTGCAGCATCTGCAATTTCTGGATGACTCATCAGGGCATTTTCTACCTCTGCCGGGTATATATTTTCTCCACCAGAAACAATCATATCTTTAACTCGATCATGTATGTAGAGATAACCCTCATCATCAAAAAACCCAGCATCGCCTGAATAGAACCATCCATCTTTTATGGCTTCTTCTGTGGCATCCGGTCTATTCCAATACCCTTTCATATTTAAAGGTGATTTGGAGATGACTTCTCCAATATCGCCAGTTTTTACTTCATTACCTTCATCGTCGACAACTTTAATTTCAACGCTATTGAGTGCTTTTCCGCATGATCTTAATTTTCCTTTTTCTGGATCATGATCCTCTGGCATCAGAATCGTTATTGCGCCTGCAGTTTCAGTTAGTCCATAAACCTGGAATAAATCACATTGCATTATTTCTTTAGCTTTTAGAATAGTGTCATCTGCAATCGGCGAGGCTCCGTAGAGAACAAACTTAAGAGATGAAAAATCTGTCTCAGCGGCTTGCGGTATTGATACTAAGAACAGAATCACAGCCGGAACGAAAAGTGAAGAACGTATTTTTTCTTTTTCAATTAATTCCAAGATTAGGACAGGATCAATATCAGCGATGATAATATTTTTGCAACCGTTCACTAGCCCCCAAATACCCCAATTAGTTCCGGCAACATGATACCCCGGCATACAGACCAAATTTGGCGTTCCTTCTTCAAAGGGAACAATGCCTTCGATAGTATCGTTCGCTGATGAAAAGTTTTGATTCGTTAGCTGAACGCCTTTGGGATGGCCCGTTGTGCCTGAAGTGTAGAGCTGAATAATATCGTCATCTAATGATGTCGAAATACCAGGATCATCCTCAGCTTGGCTATTTCGCCAGGCAATATAACTTTCAAAGGTTTCGTGACTATCGTCTACCGCAATAATTTTCTTTACCTTAGGTATTTCATCTTTGATTTGTTCGATAACAGGATAGAATTCCTCCCCCACGAAAAGTACCTCGCTTTCAGAATCATTTAAGACATAAACTACTTCTGGAGGAGCAAGTCTCCAATTAACACCCACGGCGACCGTTGCAGATTTCATCGTTCCAACCAAAAATTCAAAAAAATAATCTGAATTTTTTCCGTAATAAGCGACCCTTGTGTCTGGCTTACAACCTTCTTTGATAAGTCCATTTGCTACCTTATTAGATAACAGGTCTAATTCTTTATAAGAAGTTTCTCTATCGAGAAACTTATGCGCCACTAGGTCAGGCGTTTGTTCAACTCGCCACTTAAATAAATCTTGAACTGTTTTATCTCTAGGTATATTCATTTTTTCAATAGATTAATATGTTAATTTATAGTTAATCAAATTATTTAAAAGAAGTACATCAATGGAAAGCAAAGCTTTATCAAATATTCTAGAGAGAAATTCTCCAAGACAACTGATCGAACCTCATCCAAATGCTGAGGAAATGAAGTTAGTTTATGAGGCAGCTCTAAGAGCCCCTGATCATGGCTGGATTAGACCTACGAGATTTATTGAAGTTTCAGGAGATGGATTAAAAAAGCTATCAAATATATTTCAGGAATTTGCTCAAAATCACATACATGATGTCTCTGATGAAGTATTGGAAAAATATAGACAAGCTCCTTTTCGAGCACCAATGATAGTCATCTTGGTTTCAACCATAAAGGAGCATCCTAAGGTACCTCCATTGGAGCAGATGTTTTCCACAGCTGCAGCTGGACAAAATATTCTCTTAGCCCTCAATGCTCTTGGTTATGGCGGGATTTGGCGAACTGGAAAATTTGCTCTAAACAAAGAAATAGGATCTTTTTTAGGGCTTGATGATAATCAAGAGGTGCTTGGATATCTTTACATAGGAACTCCAGCTGGAGATAACAAAAAGATTCCTCAACTAGACCCTATAGACTTTGTAAAAAAACTTTAAGGTAACAAGATCAAGACTTATTGAATAATGAGCTCATACTCTTCTTTACTAGTAGACATTGGCGGCACCAATATGCGCTATGCCTATGCAAATAAAAGAAATATCTCAGAAGAAAAGATCCTTTCAAATATTTCCGATCAAAAGGTCAATAAAACTTTGGGCAATCTTTTATCAAATCCCCAAATTAAAAATGCTGTCATAGCTGCTGCCGGCCCAAGACTTGGCAACAGAATAGAAATGACAAATAGAAAAGTGATCGTTGATGGAGATTTATTAGGTAGAAAGTTTAAGTTAGCTAATTCTCAAGTTCTTAACGATTGGGAGGCGGTTGGTTATGCGATTGATGAAATGAAATTAAAAAAAATTAAAAAGGGGAAATCAAAGTCCAATGTAGATTTAATGATTGGGCCCGGCACAGGTCTCGGATTTGCTATTGTTGCTGATGGTAAAGTAGTACCAACAGAAATTGGAAATACAAAACTCCACAGTAAATTACTTATGAATAATCTTGGAATAAGACCGTCAAAATTTTTTTCAGTTCTTGAAGATGTGATTTCTGGGCCCAGCATAAGCAGAGCATATCAGTCTAGATATAAGCAAAAATTATCTCCCGAAGAAATTGTGTTATTGGCTAAAAAAAGAAATCAAAAAGCAAAATTTATAATTTACGGCTTTGTAGATAATCTAATGCAGTTTATGCAAGATGTTTCGGTTGCGTATTTACCAAGAAGACTTCTGCTTGGAGGATCTCTTATAACTGATCTTGCATACCTCATAGAAGATAGTAAATTTTTGAATCAATATACTGATCATCCCAAAGATCAACATGCGCAAATTCTTAAATCGATTGAGATAAATCTTATTACGAGTAAGACGCCGGCTTTAAAAGGATGCTTCAATTATTTAAATAAAAATTAAATGAATAGAGTATTTAAGGTTTCTGAAGATAGAGAAATTTTAGCCTCTGAGTGGGGAGATAACGATAATCCGCTTGTAATCATGCTGCACGGAGGAGGGCAAACAAGGCATTCTTGGAAAGGCGTTGCTGCAAAAATTGCTCATTTAGGTTTTCACGTAATCGCACATGATTTAAGAGGTCACGGCGAAAGTTTTTGGGATCATGATGGCAATTATACTTTTGATGCTCATAGAGATGATCTTGTAAGGATAATTCAGCAACTTAGAAAAAAAGCTAATTTAGTGGGCGCCTCCCTAGGTGGCATGATTTCTTTATCTTTGGCCGGCCACGAAGAAGAAAGCAAATACTGTTCAGGTCTCATTATGGTGGACATAGGAATGCGTCCTAACGACGAGGGTTCAGACAGAATAGTTGAATTCATGCGCTCTGGTGCAAAAGGTTTTGCTTCAGTGGAAGAGGCAGCAGACGCCGTTTCTGGTTATTTGCCACACAGAGAAAGACCCAAAGATATATCCGGGCTAAAAAAAAATCTTAGACTCAAAGAAGACGGTCGTTACTACTGGCACTGGGATCCTCTTTTTCTAACAGATAGGACTGGGATGGGTGAAGTTAGAGAAGAACGTTTTAGGCAATTAGAAAATTCTGCCAAGAGGATTACCGTTCCTACTTTGCTCGTCCAAGGAGCCTTAAGCGATATTTTAACTAACAAGGAAAAGGAAGAATTTCTCAACGCCGTGCCCCATGCTAAGTTTGCTGAAATTCAGCAAGCCACTCATATGGTTGTTGGCGACAAGAACGATATCTTCGCAGAAGCTATTGTAGATTTCTTGAGCGAACACATCGAATAAGATATTTTATAAACATCATCATTGGAGGTTTTATGAGTTACTCATTCTTAGGAGGAGATTCCAGAGAAAATTTTTCTGATCAAGAAGATTTATTCAAAGTGATTGAAGGCTTCATGGGATATTTACCCAATTCTCATCTGTCCATGGCAGTAAATCCACAATTGAATCAAAGTTTTGCGGCTTTAGCAGGAACAATATTCTCTTCACAAAAAATTGATCAAGGCTTAATGCAACTCATTGCTTTGGCTTCAAGCCTCTCTTCTGGGTGTAAGTATTGTCAGGCACATACATCTCACGGAGCTCACCAAGCCGGTGTCAATGAGGAAAAAATAAACGATATTTTAAGATACCAAGAAAGTGCGCATTACGACGCATCAGAAAAGGCAGTTCTTGATCTAGCTTTTGCAGCAGGTAAGACGCCAAATCAAGCAAAGCAAGAGCACTTTGATAACTTATTAAAGTATTTTAGCAACGAACAAATTGTCGATATTGTCGCTGTTATTGCCTTATTTGGCTTTTTAAATAGATGGAATGATACGCTTGGTTCGCATCTAGAGGATGTACCAAATACGTTTGTCGAAGAAAAATTGAAACCTCTTGGCTGGAAATAACTTATTTCTCGCTCCTCCTTGGGGCGACGGTTACACTAAGTACAGACTTGGTCTTAATCCAATCCATGAAGAAAATTGGTTTAATAAATCCATTTCAAAAGAAGTTTTCGAACATAAATTTAATCTTTTAAACAACAGTTACAAAGAAGTTGTGGCTTGCACAGAAGATTCTCTGCAGGCTCAACAAATATTAGCGAAACATATTCCTACCCAAAAATGCGATTATCCAGACCCTATCGCGGATACATCCTTATTAGTACCTGACGACCTTTGCCTGATTGAAGCAAATGGAAAGCAGAGAATGTTGGCGGCATCTATATGCTCTCCAAGTTATTGGAATGTCCAAGAAAAAATAGGCAAATCTCTTTACGATGTTCATGCTCCTGTCAAAAGCCTTAATGAGAAAATTGGTTTCAATATAGGAAGATTCATTGAAAGGGCTCCCTTGCTACAACCTTTTGAAAGAGAAAATTGGCTTATCCATGCAGACACAAAAAGATTGCACTTAGCAGAAGAGCCAGAAATAGTTGGCAATCCAGATAATTGGTTTGTAAGGAGCGAGAGGGAAACAATTTGTAAAATCCACGATGACTATTCTCTGTTTACCATCAGGGTTAGCTTTGCCCCTCTCAATGAAATACATGCTTATGAAGATGCAAAAGTGGGCATGCAAAAAAGCTTGAAGAACATGGACAAAGATGAAATAAACTATTTTGGTGGTGCTAAAAAGGTCAAGACACTTATAGAATATTTAGATTCATAAATTATTAATGAAAGAGGTAAAAAAATGAGCGATGTAAAAGTCTATATGATTGCCAATCTCCAAATACACGACGCAGATAATTATAGAAACTATGAAAAAGGTTTTTTTCCGATTCTCAAAAAACACGGCGGAGAATTTATTACTTATGATGACAACATAATAAATGTGGAAGGGGATAACGATGTTAAAGGGAGAGTCATTATTTTTTCTTTTCCTAATGAAGAAGCTGCTGATAAGTGGTATAGCGATCCTGAATATCAAGAGATTTCAAAATTTAGAAGAGAAGCCACAACAACTCAATTAATTAGAGTTAAAGGTATGTTGCCTAGGTAAGGCCCCAATTAAGATATTTGCGAAGCTAAGAAAATTTTTATAGCTTCTAAAACATCCGACGGTTGTCGATAAGTAATATCATGAGTGCCGGCTTCAATTGTTATGACTTTTCCTTCTTGAAAAATTTCTGAGTAAGTTTCAGCACCCTTATAAGAAACTATTCCATCGTTGTCGCCCCAAATAGCGATAGAGGGAATATTTTTTGCCGCAACCTTTTCGAACATCTCTCGCGCATCGAAAAGATTAAAATTTCTCATCGTAGAAGCCAAAGATTCACGAAATCCCTTAAATTGCATCTGAAAAGAAAAAAGCTGTTGAAATTCTTCCTCATTGATAGATAGAGGATCGTTGCTATGAGCGGTTTCAGAACTGATTGCAGAGCCATAAAATCTATCTGTTAATACATGCATGGCCCACTCAATCACCCCAGGAATCTTCATAAAAATAGGAATCGATGTTTGGACTTTTCCAAATCCAGCTGGCGCAATAAAAGATAAACTTTTTACTTGGTCGGAGTATTTGTCTGCAAATCCACCAATGATGGGACCGCCCATGGAATATCCAACTAAATGAATTTTTCCATCAATATTTTGATGAGAAATAAGTTCCTTTAGAGTTTCAGCATAAAAATCTAGAGAGTATTTAGTTCTTGGCCTTTCAGAAAATCCTCTACCGTAATGATCATAAACTAAGATGGAGTAACCTTTATTTAAGAGTCCATCAAGAAGACCATTCCAGACAAAGCTAGGAGTTGAAAAACCATGAACCATGACAATGGTTTGATCATTTTTTTGCTCAGGGTGATGCCATCTATAATAAATATTGCCTTTTGATAGCTGTGCCCAATGGCCATTAGATGGGAGATCTTTTGAGCTGATTTTTTTTAAATCTTTTGTCTTTAGCCAGTAAGGTACAAATATGCCTAATATCAATATGCCTAAGAGGCCAACAGACAGAAATTCAAGAAGCATGAACTAATCAGCCGCTAAATTCTTCAAAAACCGTCGTTTCAATAATGTGTCCTGAATCCTCTATGGTCTCGTTATTTCCTTGCATAAATTCTTGAACCGCTTCCAAAGATTCTGCCGATACAGCTATTCTCACTTTAGAGGGATTATCTAATTCATATCCAACAGCCAATGTTTCAATACCGTTGTCATTGAGATTATCCTGATCATCATCAAAGACCTCTTTCCAGTCTTCAAAATCCTTTGCTATTTCAAATGTTATATAAACTGTTGCCATTTTTTATCCTCTGTTTTTTTATTTCCAAAAATATAGCTAAAAAAAATACATTTTACAAAAACTATCTTCTATACTTTTGAATTGAGAAAAAGGGGAGATACCAATAAAAAAAATTGCAACTTACAGGACGCTTGGAACCAATAATTTAGAATCTGCTAAATCCTTTTATGACGGATTATTTGAAGATATTGAGACTATGAGTTTCTCGCCCAATGACAGAAGTTGGTTTTGGGTCATCAAAGGAGATAACTCCATGTTTGCTGTTTTCATCCCTTACGATGGAGAAGAAGCCTCAGCAGGCAATGGAAGCATGACCGGATTTCTCATGAATTCTGAGCAGGAGGTTGATGAAATTTATGCCAAAGCCATCTCACTTGGAGCAACTGATGAAGGTGCGCCGGGTAGACGCACAAAAAACTTTTACGGTGCTTACGTAAGAGACCTGGATGGAAATAAGTTAGTTTTTTATATTTGATATGAAAAACAGACTTTTAATAAATTAATTATTTAATTGCTCTCTAGCTTTCTTAGTTGCACTCACCATATGTTCGATGGTGTCTTTAACCTCTGGCCAACCTCTAGTTTTCAACCCGCAATCTGGATTAATCCATAGATTCTCAAGCTTGACAGAACTCTTGGCTTTTTCAATTAAGCTTTCAATTTCAGCTTGACTTGGAACCCTTGGAGAATGGATATCCCATACTCCTGGACCAATTTCGTTGGGGTAATCAAAGTCTTTAAAAGCCTTTAATAATTCCATATTTGATCTTGAACATTCAATTGAGATCACATCAGCATCCATATCAGCAATGTTCTCAATCACATCGTTAAATTCTGAATAACACATATGCGAATGAATCTGTGTTGAATCTTCAACGCATGCAGTGGTCAATCTAAAAGTATCAACAGCCCACTTTAGGTATTCGTCCCACTTAGCGCGCCTCACAGGAAGACCCTCTCTAAATGCTGCTTCATCAACTTGAATGACATGGATGCCGGCGTCTTCTAAATCTTTAACTTCATCCCTAATTGCTAGGGCAATTTGATAACAAGTATCTTTTCTAGGTTGATCATCTCTAACAAAAGACCACTGTAAAATGGTAACCGGACCGGTTAACATTCCTTTCATAACTTTTTTTGTGTTTTTTTGAGCAAATTCAGACCATTTCACTGTCATTGCCTCAGGTCTCTCTACGTCTCCAAAGATAATTGGTGGCTTTACGCATCTGGTTCCGTATGACTGCACCCAACCAAAACTTGTAAAGGCAAAACCGGAAAGCAGTTCACCAAAATATTGAACCATATCATTTCTTTCGGGCTCACCATGAA
>CACIUX010000001.1 GCA_902589965.1 uncultured SAR86 cluster bacterium | reverse complement strand
GCATCTGGGCCCGCAAAGGTTTCCGCACTTTTTTTACCTAAATAAGGTAAAGCTTCGTCAAAATTCATTCCATCCTGATTGACATAGGCTTCTAGTCCAAATTGCATGGTACCCGGAGCAAGGTTAGCAAGGTCAGTTGCAAGGCTATCTACCCTTTCATCTAACTGATCGTTGGGTACAGATTCATTTATTAAACCCCACTCCTCTGCTTTTTTTGCATCAATCGCTTGGCCTCTCATACAGAAATCTAATCCAGCTCTTTTAGGCATTACTCTAAATAGGCCTGCCATTACCATATGCGGCCAAACTCCTCTGAGTATTTCTGGTGCTGAAAATTTTGCATTTTCCACTGCAATAGCATGAGTGCAATTCGTAACCATCAATAATGCTCCAGCATGGACAGAACCCTGAATTTTGCAAATTACGGGTTTATATAAATGCCTTATGGACATACTTATGTCATCAGAGCCTTCTATTCTCGGAACATTTGATTCTTCTTGTTTTCTATTTAAATCTGCTCCAGCACAAAAAACGTCGCCTTCGGCAGCGATGATAACTACCCTGATACTTCTTTCTTGTTTTGCGTAAGCTAGAGCATAATTAATTTCATTCATCATGACGTTGTTTAAAGCGTTCTTTTTTTCTGGTCTATTTAGGGTAAGAGTTAAAACATTGTTCGCAATGTTTAACTTTGTTGCTTGAAAATTTAAGCCCTCTAAAGATAATTTATCTGTCATATTTTTTCCTATAAAAGTTGTTTGGGTGCTTGAATTATTTTTGCCCTTAAATATTCCCCGAGTGATTTAGCTTGAGGATCCATTCTAGTCGAAGAAGAAACTCCATCTTGAAGAATTCCACGGACATAAAAATTAAGTGAAAGAATGTTTGGTAATTCATACCTTTCAATTTCAAAGTTATTTAGATCAGGCAATAATTCCTTAAATCTGTCTACAGTTAAAAAATCATACAAGAAAGCATAACTGTCTTTATTTTTTGCCCAAACTCCAACATTCGCACATCCACCCTTGTCGCCTGAACGTGTACCGTAAAGATTGCCAAATGGAACTTCTTCCAGAATTGTTTTATCAACTTCTGGATTAGAATAAGGTTCTATTTGATAGAGAATCTCTTCGTAATCAAGCTGACTGGTTGGAACCACTTCTTTCGTCTCTCCTAGAAAATGAACTTGTTCCCTAACAAATTTGCTGTCGACTAAAGCTGGCCAATATTCTATGAAAGGTCCGCTAGGTACTACCCCGCTTCTTCCTGTCCAACCAGGAAAATTAGCTAAAGCTAGTTCTACAATTTTTGCATTGAATAGTCTGCCAACTTTATCAGCATCCTTAGACATAACATCAATTCTTAAGAATGCTTGGGCCTCCTCATTACTGTTTGGATTAATTTTATCAGTTCTGTGGAGTTGAACGTCCACCTTATCAAATTGTTCTCTTCCGCCTACATTTTCGAAAATTGAATCAGTAATCAAATCAGCTTTTTCTTCTATATCTAAACCTGTTAATAAAAGTTCAATTCCGTTTCTGAAACCTCCAGCTAAATTAATGCAAACCTTATGTTTGTCTGGAGGGCTGCTTCCTTTGCAACCACTGACATAAACTCTATCGTTGGATTCTTGCTCTATTTTTAGAGTATCAAAATTGGCAATCACATCAGGATTAATATAAGCGGGACTGCTTATTTCATATAGCAGTTGAGCCGTTACAGTACCAACAGAAACCAATCCTCCGGTATTAGGATGTTTAGTAATTGTAAAATTTCCATCCTCTTCTATTTCTGCAATAGGATAACCAACATTACTGAATGAAGGCACTTCTCTAAAGAATGAATAATTACCTCCGGTAACTTGCGCCCCACATTCAATTAAGTGACCAGCTGCAAGAGCGCCAGCTAATTTATCGTAGTCATTTCTTTGCCAATTGAACTTCCAGGCAGCAGGACCAATTACTACCGCAGCATCTGTGACTCTTGGACAAATAACCACATCTGCACCTGAGTCTAGCGCTTCTTTAATACCCCAAGCGCCAAAGTAAGCATTTGCAGTTACAGCTTTTTTATCATAATCAAAAAGAGATACATTCGTATCAATATTTTTTATTTCCTCTCCTGATTCATTTAATTTTGATAATTCAGGCATAAGGTCATCACCATCGATATAAGCAACTTTTAACTCTAAGTTGAGTTCTGAAACGATGTCTTCAATCATTGAAGCCATGCCTTTTGGGTTTAATCCCCCTGCATTGGTAACAATTTTTATTCCTTCTTGCTGACATTTTTCGGCTACATCCTTAAATTGTTTTAAAAAGGTTCCCACATAACCATGATCTTCACCTCTTTTAAGCTTTTGGTTATAAAGAATGGTCATAGTTAATTCAGCCAAGTAATCTCCAGTTAGAACATCTATCGGACCTCCATCAACCATATCCTTAGCAGCAGAGAGTTTATCTCCATAGAAACCGCTGCAATTTGCAATTTTTATTACTTCATTTTTTGTCATGATTACTCTTTCTCTCGTTTAATCCCGCAATATAAATTCCTATAATCAAAATAATACCACCTAAGATCTGTTGAAATAAGAGCAGTTCATTAAAGAGAAACATACTCAATATTGCTGCCGTTAAAACTTGTAAAAGCAAAATGAGAGATGTGAATTGCGCACTTATCTGAGATAAGCCATAAATGACTAGTCCTTGTCCAATGATTTGAACCAGCGTGGACTGTAATAAAAGATTCCCTACTCCCTGAAGAGAAATTGGGAACTTTATACCGGTCTCAAAAAAACCAAGAGCTAAAAGAGGAATGCAACCAAACAAAGCAGAGTAAAGCATGAGCTGAAATGTATCTAAATTGCTTGATAGTCTTCTCACAGATACCAAATATCCTGCATAAAAAATTGCAGCCAGCAAAGAAAGTAAATCCCCTCTAAGGTTTTTGCCTAAAAAAACATCAAAATTTTGAAGGTTAAGAATAATTAAGCTAACGCCAATAAATGAAAGAATTAAGGAGATTAGAAACAATTTACTAATTCTTTCCTTAAAAAATAAAAAGGATATGATTCCAACGTATATAGGTGCGGTGTTAACTAACAAAGCCGCATTAGTTACAGGAGTGATCATGATTGCCGTATGCCACAGTGCAATATCTGCACCAAAAAATATACCAGGCAATGCAAGAATATAAAGATTTGTATTTACGAAAAAATTCTTGCCTTTAATAGCTCCGTAAATCAGTAAAATTAAGAAAGCAAAAAAGAAACGATAAAACCCTGTCATCGAGGGAGAAACTTCACTGTAACGCATAAGTATTGGAGCTAATCCAATTAATATCGCACCGATTACCGTGGAAAGGTAAAAACGATATTTATTTTGAACACTCATCTTTAAGCATTTATTCAAGATTAGCTATACTGCACTAATGAACTGGAATGATCAAAAAGACAATAGATACATCTTCACAGTAAGCGAATTAAATAATTCAGCAAAAAAAACTTTAGAAAATTCATTTTCAGATATCTGGATAAAAGGTGAGATATCAAATTTTAAATCTTATCCATCTGGGCATTGGTATTTCACTCTTAAAGATGAGGAATCTCAAATTCAATGCGTTATGTTTAAGTTCAAAAATTCATTATTAAATTTTATCCCAAAGGAAGGAGATGAATTCATTGCTTTAGGCAGTGCTTCAATGTACTTGGCAAGAGGAAATTATCAGTTTCAAGTTGAATCACTTGAAAAAGATGGGATTGGAAAGCTTTACGAAGAATATGAAAAACTTAAAACTAGACTGAGCAACCAAGGATTATTTGATCAAAACAATAAATTAGAAATACCTAGCTATCCTCAAAAAATTGCATTGATTACATCTGAAAAAGGAGCGGTGCTTCAAGATATTAAAAATGTCTTAAATAGAAGAGCCCCGAGTATTGAGGTCAATTTATTCTCATCTCTTGTTCAGGGAGAGGAAGCAGAACAGAGTATCCTCAACAACTTAAATCTGATAAGTGAAATTCAACCACAATATAAATATGATTTGCTTGTATTTGCCAGAGGCGGAGGATCAATTGAAGATCTTTGGGTTTTTAATTCAGAAAAAATTGCTTTAGCAATATCTAAACTAAATATTCCAACTATGAGTGCAATTGGTCATGAGACAGATTTTACAATATGTGATTTTGTTTGTGACTTAAGGGCACCAACTCCGTCCGGTGCTGCGGAAATTATTTCTTCAGAAATATTTCAAATTTCTAATTCTTTAGAAAATTATGAAAAATTTTTAAATAAGGTTTTTTTTAATAATTTAAACTTTCTTAATCAAGAAGTTAAAAACCTTAGTCAAAGAATCATAAACCCATTGAATAAAATAAATGAAAATTTTCTTAAGCTAGATGAGAGCACTCTTAGATTGCATAATTCTTTTTTGAGTGGATTCAATAAAATGAAGCAAATCATAAATTTCTCAAAAAGGTCCATAGATTTATTAAACCCAAATTCTAAATTGGCTCGATTTAAAGAAAATATGGATGAAAATTTATCAAAAATTAAAACGCTTTATTCAAAGCATCTAAGTGAGAAACAAAATCTCATTGCATCGTACTCTTCACAAATTGAACAACTTAGTCCTTTCAATGTATTAGAAAGAGGTTATTCAATTGTCAGGAATAAAAAAGGAGTTGTGGTCAAATCAATAGATGATATTTCTTTGGAAGATAAAATATCTGTCACTTCTGCAAAAATATCCTACGAAGCTGATATTACAAATATAAATAATGATTAGAAAATTATTGCTGATAATATTTTTAATTGTTATTTCCTGTTCAAATAAAATAATAAGTCTTAAAAACCACTGTAACTTTCCTAAATCTAATCTTGTTCCAGGCGGACACATCACAGTGACTTCAAATGATTATCAGGAAAATTTTCAAGGTATTCAGTGTTTTAATAGCGATAAAACCTTTACTTTGGTTTACCCAATCCCATTGGAGCTTAAAAACCAAAAAATTTTTGTTTCTGATAGAGTTTTTGTTATTCAAGAAAAAAAATTTAGGGAATCCAGAATAACTATAGAGGATCAAAATTTTATAAAAATATCTCCTGAATCAAGGAAAAGAATAAGAGAAGAACAAGTAATATTAAATTCCAAATATGCAGTTAACTCAGATCAAATGAATTTAAATTGGCCAATGATTCAGCCAGTTTCTGGTTATATTTCGAGTAGATTTGGATTGCGTAGATTTATAAATGGCTCTCCTAGAAACCGCCATCTCGGTCTAGATATTGCTAACAACGAAGGTACAAAAATAATTGCTCCATTAAACGGAAGAGTTATTTTTGTTGGAAACCTTTTTTACAAAGGGAACAACATAATTCTCGATCATGGGAATGGATTTCTTTCTTCTTATTCTCATTTGAATGAGATATTTGTAAACGAGAATGAATATCTTGAAAAGGGTCAACTTATTGGAACCGTTGGCTCTTCAGGAAGGGTGACCGGCCCTCATTTACATTTTGAAATCTTCATCAAGGGAAGAAGAATTGATCCTGAAGGTCTAATTAGTGATCTCCAATCTTTGGATTATTGATTTTTTTGTTTGCGGACCTCTCAAAACTTCTTTCACATTTAAATCTCTATCAATTATTACCGTCACGGGAAGAGTTTCTGGAATATCAATTCCAAAGATTTCATAAGGGCTTGTTAATAGAGAGGGGATCCTAGCATCGAACCTTACTAGTTGTTCATCAAGTTCAGCTCCAGTAAGTTCATCGAAGTGAAATAGGTAAACATTAAGTTCATCTTTTTTCTCTTCATACAAAGCATTCAATTCAGGAATCTCTTTTATACATGGTGGGCACCAGTCTGCCCAAAAATTTATTACTGTTGTCTTTTCTTTTAAATCTTCTAGCATCAAACCATTCTGTTTATGAATCAAAAGATCTGATTCGGAGCATGCCGTAATGATCAGTAAAAAAAGGGATAAATTTATGATTCTCATGACTCTAAGATTTCTTTTAGCAAGGGTACCGTGATATTTCTTTTTTTAGAAAGAGAGTATTCATCAATTTTTTGAACTAAATTAATTATATTTTCAAGGTTTCTAGAGCTTCTTTCTAATGCGTAGGATAGTACAGAGTTATCAATTGAAATACCTCTTTTATTAAAAATTAATTCCATTAATATTCTTTTTTCCTCATCGTCTAATTCAGCAAAACTCATAGCAGAAATTGATGAGATTCTTGATTGGAGATCCTTCAAATTGAACTCAATTGAATTCAAGGATTTATCAGAAAGGAAAATTATTTTACTTTTATCTGTTTCATTTAATTCGTTGTAAAGGTTAAAAATTCCTAACTCCCAATTGGGATTAGTAGGGGCAAGATCTAACCTATCCAATACTATTACATCGAAATAAGATATACCTTCTAAGATTTTTTCTGAAAAATAATCATCTTCTAGAGAAGCATAAAAAATCTTTTTGTCAAAATGAAAACAATTGATAAACGAATTTAAAATATACTTTTTCCCTGACCTTTCGTCTCCGTAAAGTAGGATAAATTTATTAGTTTCAGAAAAGAAATTCTCAAGCTGTTTAAAGTTTATCTCAAATGTATGAATGGACTGCAAATTCTCTTTTGATAGATAAATTTCTGAATTGAACTTGAAAGTTTTTTGATCCATCACTTTATGTTGCGTAGGATTTTTATGCCCGGATCAATGAAATAGACTATCAAGCTTAAAGTGTTTGTGAATATAAAAAGAATTGATATCCAGTAAATTACTGAATCGGTAACTAAGAAACCTACAGCATCAATTAAAATAATGCCAACCAATAAGAGTAAAATTGCTGTATTTAATTTTCCAAGATAATTTGGAGCAACTTGATAATCGGATATCAAGTAATTTGCCAATACTACCCCTACGATAATAAATAAATCTCTGCCAAGAACCATAAACATAAACCAGTTTTCGATGAGGTCTATTGAACCTAGAGAAATTATTGTTGCCACTACTAATGTTTTATCTGCAACCGGATCAGCTATTTGTCCAAATCTTGATTGCCATGAAAATTTTCTAGCTAAAAATCCATCTAGAAAATCTGATATCCCCGCTAAAAAAAATATTCCTAAGGCCAAAAAAAATTGTTCCTCTAATATGAAAATTATGAGGGGATACACTGAGAGAAGTCGCAATACTGTAAGTATATTTGGAATGTTTGAGAACATTTAATTTACACTCTGAAAAATTATTTCTTCAGACGATTTACTGCTCAAAGTTAGTAAATTATCAGTCAGCATGACTTCAACAAGGTCATCTGAATCAGAGTCAGTGGTGACCATAAAACTAAACACATTATCCTCTAGTCTGTGAAGAAATGACTTTTTAATCAAGAAATTTTGGCTAAGGAACTCTTTGAATGTCTGAAGAGCGTCAAAAGATGTATTACCCTCAACGGTAATGAGAATCTTTCTATTTTTTGATCCAGATTTCACTCTGTAAGGATCCGATATATCGTCTAAAAGACCTTGGATAGCATCAAAAGGAAGGAAGCTATTGTAGGGATTTAAATTAGAAAAAACATTATTTGGTTCCTCAGGCAGGTAACAAAGAAATCCATTTTCTCTATAACAATACATCCAGCCATCAGGAGCATATTTCTCATTATTGAAATAGATATTTTCAAAGCTTTCCATATTTTTCCCTTCGTAGAAGGTGATTTCTGTTGAGTCTAAGATTGGATATATAGCTCTCCCTCCCCTTTTTTTTGCTTCAGAAGAAATAATGTTTTTCAAATTGTTACATTCATTTAAGGCCATCTGATATGTTTTCGATTTTAATTCCCTTGATAAATTACAATTTACCCAAACGACTGCTTTTAATGTTTTTTCAGTAAATAAAGAAAAATTTAAATCAAATAATTTTGATCTCAGTTCCACAGCATCGATTTTAATTTCAATAAAATTTTTATTTTGCTCTTGTAAGAACTTGTATTCCCTGACGTAAGAGTTCAAGTTAAGATCCATAATTTTTTTTGAATTTCTTGTCTCCTCAAAATTTCCAGTTGCTCTAACAATTGCTTCTAGCACTGCTTGATCTAAGTAAAAAGAAATCTCGTTTCCAGTATCTTCAATTTTTACTGTATAAACCTCAGGAAGATCAGATTGGCTGGCTAAAAAAATAGCTTGGAAAAAAAGAAAAATTAAGAATACCTTCCTCATTGCTAAATCATTATAATGATTATTTCAAAAAAAAATTCACTGAAATATTGAGCAAGCAGAAGAAGATAACCTATAAATCGTCTGGTGTTGATGTCAACTTAGGTTACAAGCTTGTCGACATTATTAAACCTTTTGCAAAAAAGACGCTTAGAAAAGAAATAGATTCCAATATAGGTTCATTTGCTGCTCTTGCTTCTATACCAAAAAACTATAAAAGCCCTAAACTTGTTGCTTGTACTGATGGAGTTGGCACAAAAATTTCAATAGCAGAAAAACTTAATGATCACAGCACTGTTGGTGAAGATCTTGTTGCCATGTGTGTGAATGATTTGATTACTGTTGGTGCTGAGCCTCTTTTCTTTTTGGATTATCTTGTGACAGATAAAATTAATTTAAGAAAAAAGAAACAAATCTTTAAAGGAATATCAAAAGGCTGTCTGGCAGCTGGATGCTCTCTTATCGGAGGGGAAACAGCTGAACATCCAGATGAATTTCCAAAAGGAAAATATGATTTGGCAGGTTTTTCAGTTGGAGTAGCAGAAAAAAATAAAATACTAAAAATTAGTAATGTAAAAAATAATGATCTTATTTATGGCCTCTCATCTACTGGGTTACATTCAAATGGATTCTCATTAATAAGAAAGCTCATACAATCGAAAAAGATAAATTTGAAAGCTCGAATAGGGAAAACAACTTTAGGCAAAGTACTTCTTAAACCAACGAAAATTTATGTAAGTGTTGTCCGTGAGTTATCCAAATCTATTTCTCTCAAACAAATTTGTCATATTACCGGAGGCGGCATCGTGGAAAATTTACCAAGAGTTATTCCAAATGGTAAATGTGCTCATATAGATTTTTCTGGGGGATACCCTTTTCATAAAGATCTTTTTGATTTAATTTCCTCAAAAGCTAACCTAACAATTAAGGAAATGACTGAGGTCTTCAATTGTGGAGTTGGGTTGATAGTAATTATTCATCCCGCTGACAAAGCTAATTTAGAATACAAACTGAAAAAAGTTAGACAGCCGTTTGTCAGACTAGGAAAGGTAGTAAACGATAAAACGAAGAAATTAGAGATACAATTTGGGTAATATCAAAAAACTCGCTGTTTTAGTATCTGGAAACGGAAGTAATCTTCAATCAATCATTGATTCGATCAATATTGGTGAAATTAATGCAAACATTTCACTTGTTATATCTAATATTGAAACTGCTTATGCATTAACAAGAGCTAAAAAAGAAAATTTGAATAGTGCTTTCTTGAATCATAAAAATTTTTCATCAAGAGAGAGTTTTGATCAAGCACTGAGTGAACTACTGATTAAGCATGAAGTTGATTTAATTGTTTTAGCAGGTTTCATGCGAATCCTATCTAATAGTTTTATAGAAAAATTTAATAAAAAAATTATCAATATCCATCCTTCTCTTCTGCCTAAATATCCTGGTCTCAAAACCCATGAAAAAGTAATGAATAATAATGATAATTATCACGGAGTGACAATTCATCTTGTAGACGAGGGCTTGGATAGCGGTCCAATAATTGCTCAAGCTAGATTTAAAGCTACCAAATATAAAGATATTGATAGTTTGATTTCAAAAGTTCACTCAATAGAACATAAACTTTATCCATTGATTATCAAGATGATAATTGAAGGAGAAATTAACCTTAATGAGCTTAGTGGAAAAAATTTTAAATGTTACGAGGATGAACTTGATTTATAAAATCAGCTTAACCTGTCTTCTTGTGATAGCTTGCAACCTTTTTCCTATTAATGAAGAAAGCTATACATTTAAATATAAGGAATCAGAGTTTAAAGTAAATCTCACCAATCTGAATGATAAGTGGAATATTACTTATGAAATCTCTCATCCTTTCTTTAAGTTAAGTCAAGATACTCAATTTAGTTATACAAATTTAATTCAGGTATCTGAGATAAAAAGAAATTTAATCGTCATGGGAGGATTAAGAAAGATAGAAGAAAGTTACAAAATAGATCCTGTAACAAAAAAAATTAAATACATAAAAGGTCAACTAACCGAAACTCTTCAATATGATGGAGCTATTTACGATGATTTGACTGCTCATCTTTACTTAAGATTGTTAAATATTCAGACTGACGAAGAAATTACTCTTAATGTATTGGAGAGAGGAAAAATAAGACAAAAAAAGTTTATAAAAACAATTTCTAGTCTTGACACTATTAAAATTAAGGAAAAAAAAGAAAAGGATAAATTCGAACTTTTTTTTAAGGATAAATCAAAAGAAATATTAAAAGTTATTCAAAATGTTAATGGTAGAGAGTTTATATGGGAGAATCTTTAAACTTTGGGGGGTGTGACGCCCAGTTGACCTTGGTATTTGCCTTTCCTGTCCGCATAACTTGTTTCGCATAATTCATTTGATTCAAAAAATAGCATTTGTGCTACGCCTTCGTTTGCATAGATCTTTGCTGGCAAACTTGTTGTGTTTGAAAATTCAAGAGTTACATGACCTTCCCATTCAGGTTCGAGAGGAGTTACGTTTACAATTATGCCGCATCTAGCATAGGTAGATTTTCCTAAACAAATTGTTAGTACGTTCCTGGGAATTTTAAAATATTCCACAGTCCTTGCTAGAGCAAAGGAGTTTGGTGGAATTACACACACTTCAGATTTAATATCAATGAAGCTATCCTCATCAAAATTTTTTGGGTCTACTGTGGCAGAATTTATATTTGTAAAAATCTTAAATTCATCAGCACATCTCACATCATAGCCATAACTTGATAGTCCATATGAAACTGTATTTCCAGTCTCTTCTGTATGTTTAACTTGTTTGTCAATGAAGGGATCTATCAGATGACTTTCTTGAGCCATTCTTTTTATCCATTTATCCGATTTTATACTCATAAAAATAAGCTGTTATTATATATTAATGATCACTTTCAAAAGGTATTTAAATCGAAACGTTTATTATTTATTTTTAATAATTTATGTGGTTTCACTGCCTTTAAAATCAAATGAAGATTTTTATGAAATTTATAAATATCTTCATCAAAATCCTGAATTATCTCTTCAAGAATTTGAGACGACTAAATACCTCGAAGATTTATTAGAAGAATACGGATATGAGATCATCACTAATATTGGAGGAAATGGTTTTGCAGCTATCCTTGAAAATGGAGGAAATAAAACAGTCTTATTTCGAGCAGACATGGATGCTCTTCCAATAAAAGAAGAGACTGGAATTTCTTTCAAGAGTGTCAAAACTACTAAACAGAATGGAATGGACGTTCCAATAATGCATGCTTGTGGTCATGATATTCACATGACATCTTTAATTGGAACTGCAGAATACTTTTCAAAAAATAAAGACTCATGGAAAGGAACTATTGTTTTTATTTTGCAGCCTGCTGAAGAAATTGGATTTGGTGCACGACAAATGATAAATGCAGGATTGTTTAAAAAGATACCTTATCCAGATATAAATTTAGCTCTTCATGTTTCAGCTCAAACTCAATCTGGGACCGTCCATATAACTCCAGGCTTCGCAATGGCGAATGTTGATTCAGTCGATGTTACTTTTTATGGAGAAGGTGGGCACGGAGCTTATCCTCATCTAACTAAAGATCCCATCGTAATGAGCTCTCAATTTATCACGAGTGTTCAAACAATCATTAGCAGAAATTTAAGCCCCATTAATGCAGGGGTTGTGACTGTTGGTTCTATTCACGGAGGAACCAAACATAACATAATCCCAAATCATGTTGATCTTCAGATCACTGTAAGATCTTATAGTGACGAGGACAGAGAGCTTATAATCTCTAGAATTAAAAAAATCGCTGAATCCATTGCAATTCAAAATAATTTACCAAAAAATCTCTATCCAATCGTTAATCTCAGAGACGAGTACACTCCTGCCGTATTTAATAATCCAGACTTAGCTATGCGCGCTAAAGAAATCCTTTCAAAAGAGTTAGGAAAGGACAAAGTATTTGATGGTCCGCAAGTTATGGGTGGAGAAGACTTTGGCCAATTCGGAAGAGTTGAACCAAAAATACCTTCCCTGCTGTTTTGGATTGGCGCTGTATCACAAAATGATTACAAGGAATTTTTGAATAATTCAAAAAAATTACCATCCCTTCATTCGAGTAAGTTTTTACCCGACTATGAAAAAACAATTGATACTGGCATATCAAGTTCAATTGCGTTAATTAAGGCTCACCTAAACTAATTTTTGCCTGCTATCAAAAGCATGCCTTAAGGTATTAGAGTCCACATAGTTCAAATCTCCTCCCAGAGGCACGCCTTGAGCAAGTTTAGTAATGTTTAAAGAATTTGATGAACATTTCTCAAGTATGTATTGAGCCGTTGCCTCACCTTCCAAAGAAGAATTAAAAGCCAAAATAAGTTCTTTGATTTCTCCGCTTAGAGCTTTTGAATTCAGTTCAGATAGACCTATTTCGTTTGGACCCCTGCCTTCAATCGGAGAAAGATATCCGCCTAATACAAAATAGATTCCTTTAAATCCGCCAAGTTCTTCAATTTGAACAACTTGAGAGGTATTTTCTACGACACATACTTGCGTGCTATCTCTGCTTGAATCATTACAAATTGAACATATCTGGTCTTCAGATAAAACCCTACAGTTTTGACATGTACCGATTAAATCTATTGCTCTGGATAGATTGTTAGCAAGATTTTTAGCATCGGCTTTATTACCCCCTAATAAACTCATAGCCATTCGTTTCGCAGTTTTTGGTCCAACACCAGGCAGCACTTGTAAAGATTTAATCAGATCTGAAAGTAATGGACTAAATTTCATCTATATCTTTGAAACTTTTTTTATTTTTCCATCAAATTTTTCAAGCATTTCGTTCAGCGAAGAGTCTTTTTTAAGGTCTTCTTCTGCTTGCTTTGATTCTTTTTTAGACCTTATCTTCTCAAATTCAAAGGGAGTTTCTGTTACATCAGATGGTTTGAAGCTAACTTTCAATTTCTTTTTTAGCAAAATTGATAAAGCATCCTCAACTTCTTTTATCTGATTTTTATTAATTATGTTTAACCTCTCTTGATTGATGCCAAAGTGTATCTCCGAGTCATGATACTCAATCATCGATGCATGAGACATAAATTGGGCAGTTAATTTAGACAAATCGAGATTTGAGAAATCTTCAGGCCAATTAAAATCAGTCTCGTCTTTGTTAGTGTTCAAAGATTTTTTTTTTGAGCTTTCTGGAAGGAAAGCAATCATTTTTAAAAAAGTCATCGTGAGTAGACTTTCTGGTTTGGGTGATAACTTAAAATACTCTAAATTCGAGATTCCAAGATCATAAACCAATTGAAGGTTCTGAGGTTCAACAGGTAAATCAGATAGATCTGCTTTTTCGTCAAATTGAGACAGAGCAACTTCTTGAATAAGCGATAGAAGATCAATCAATATTTGTTCGGGATCATAAAAATTTATCTTAACCTCCTCTATATTTTCAATAAGTTTTTTTGAATCTCTGCCTATTATTGATTTAAGAATGGATTGAATAAGCTCTGATGAAGGTAGACCCATTAATTCTTCGACTTTTTTTTCTGTAATTTTTCCCTCAGAGAATGAGATAACTTTTTCAGAAAGAGTCAATGCATCTCTCATACTTCCTCTAGCAAGACTTGATAGTTTAGTAAGTGATCCTTCGTCATATTTTATTTTCTCATTATTAAATATTAGTTTTAATTGATCGCTTATGATCTCTTCTTTCATAGCAGAAAGATTAAATTGAACGCATCTTGAAAGAACTGTGGGAGGAACTTTATCTATTTCAGTAGTAGCAAAAATAAAAATTACATGCTCAGGAGGTTCCTCCAATGTTTTTAAAAGTGAATTGAAACTTTCTTTTGAAAGCATATGTATTTCATCAAGCAAGTAAATTTTATATCTAGAGGATGTTGGTAAATATGGAATAGAATCCAATAGTTCTTTTGTCTCTTCTACTCCTCTTCGAGATGCTGCATCAACCTCTTGAAAATCTATTGAGCTTCCATTTTCAATGGATAAACATGAATCACATTTCCCGCAAGGTTCAGAATTCTTTTTTGAATTAGTGCAATTTATAGCTTTTGCCAAAATTCTTGCAAGAGTCGTTTTACCAGTTCCCCTGGTCCCAGAGAATATAAAAGCATGAGGGAGTTTTTCTAAATCTAACGCACCTTTCAAAGCCTTAACTACAAAGTCTTGTCCAACTACTTCATCAAAATTATTGGGACGCCATTTCCTGGCAAGGACTTGATAGGTCATGAATAAGTTTTCACTTGTCTATAACAAAGATCAAAATCAAAGCCTCTTCTTTGTAAAAAGTTTATTGCCTTTGCCTTTGTTTTTTCTTCTTCAAAGTTATGTTTTGTCTTAGGAAATTTTCTCAACAACAATTCTTTTATTTCATCTTCCCAGTTAATTTCTAGTTCAGAAAATTTTTTATCTAGAAAATTAATTGAAATTCCTTTTTGGGCAAGCTCCATTTTAATTTTTATGGGCCCATAACCAGCTTGAGTTTGACTTCTTATGTATGCCTCTGAGAATCTTTCATCAGATTGAAGTCCGTCTTTGGCTAATCTATCAATTTCTTGATTAAGTAATTCTAAATTATCAACTCTTTTAGAAAGCTTATTAAAAAGTTCTTTTTTTGAATGCTCTCTTCGAGACAAAAAATCCATTAATTTTTTTCTGATTAAATTGTCTTCAATGTTATTCAATTTTTAGAGGAATAAGTAAGCCTATCGAGATCCGTTCTTAAGTCGACTGGATGTCCAAGAACTTGTGTCATGTGAACTAAAACAATATCTTCGACTGGATCAGCCCAAAAGTATGTAGAAGCAGCCCCGCCCCAGAATAAACTTCCTTTGGACTGATAAAAGGTACTAAATGCAGGTTGAGTAATCTTTGCCATACAAATGGCTTGACCTACACCAAGCTCTACGACCCCTAACCCTTGAAAGCCAAAATTATCGATTTGAGAAGTTGATAAAACCTCAAAAGCCTCCTTGCTTAAAATTCTACCACCATTATATTTGCCTTTATTATTTAACATTTGACCAAATTTTAAATAATCTTTAGCAGTTGAAATAAGACCAGAACCACCATCCTCAACTTGATTCATTTTCAAATAAGGACTGTCGTCATAAGAGTCCATTAAGATTAAATCATCAGGAAAAATTTCATCATTAAATTCTCTTTGAATATCGCCAAGTCTCACTCCTTTATGAGTGTACATACTGGTGAACCTATTTATTTCTGATTCAGGCACTTTAAAAGAAGTATCTTCCATATCTAAAGGATCAAATATGTTAACTTTCAAAAAATTTCCAAAAGTCATGCCCGATACTTTTTCTATAATACATCCTAGTAAATCCATACCAACACCATAGGTCCATTTTTCACCAGGTTGGTGAACCAAGGGAGCGGAGGCAAGTTCTTGTGCAAATTCACAAATATTCGAAAATGGTTTTTCTGCAGGAATAGAAAAATCTGTTTGATCGGCAGTAACTTCGAGATCTAAATAATAGTAAGGATGTAAATTTTTTTCCTCATAAATATCATTGGCGATGGTTTCGGTAGGAAGCCATGCATAAATAAGGCCAGAAGTATGTGTGGCTGCATCTAGGACTGTGATCGGTCTATCTAAATCAAAAAAATCGCCAGCCTCATTAACAACTTTCGTATTTTCAAATTCGGGAATAAATTTAGAAATAGGGTCACTTAATTTAATGAGCCCACGATCGACGAGAATCATTAGAGCCACTCCTGTGATTGGCTTAGACATCGAATAAATTCTGAATAATGCATCTTCGGTCATAGGAATTTTTTTATCGATATCCTTATACCCATTAATAACTTTTAATATCGGTTTTCCATCTTTAGTGACAATTGTCACAAACCCAGGAAATTGTTTCTCCTCTACAAGATCATCCAACATCGCTGTGATCCTTTGCAATCTCTCATCGCTGAAACTAGAGGCGGATAAAAAATTAATAGAAAAAATCAAGAAAAGAAATATATATAAGCGCTGAAGATTCATGAGATTACCAATTATTAAAAAGATTAAATGTTTCATATGAATAATATTCTTTAAAATTATCCAGTTCAAATAAATTACAGATTGAATTTAGCTGAAATTTTTCATCGATAAAATCATAAGAATGATTATCCTTTAATTCTGTTTTCAGCAGAAAGTCATACTCCTCAGTAGTAATTTTAGGTTTAAGTAAACTTATGTCAGTTCTTGTTAACGGTATTGAAGTATTTTTACAGAAGATAAAATATGTAAAAAAAGGATTGGTTAATTTACTTTGGTCTCTTTTTTTCTCAGAACCATATTCAAGATAATCAAAACAATCAAAAGTATTAGATCCTTCAAAAATAAAAAGATCATGTAAATTGAAATCAATGTCAGTTTTGTCATTAACCTCAATAGTTGATTCAATTAAAAAATCATAACTTCCAACATCAAACTTGGGCTTAAGATAATTTATGGTAATTTTTTGCTTATTTTTTCTTTGATTAAAAATCAGTTCGAAATCCTTTATAAATTTAAATAAATCCAAAGTATCCATTTCATCATTTAAGTTACACCATGAATATTTGTAATGAGATGAATCAATATCTAGATTGTTTTTGAAAGAACAGGAATGACCAAAAATAAAAAAGAGGATAATTAAATACTTTTTCATAGTTTCTTAAGTAACAAAGAAAAATCGATAGATTTGATGTTTTTCGTTAATTCTCCAAGTGAAATAAAGTGAATATTTAATTTTGATACTTCTTTGAACTGTTGCATGTCCAAAATACCAGATACCTCTATCTTTGATCTATTTCCAACTATATCTATACCCTTTTTTATGTCTTCAATTGCAAAGTTATCAAACATAATAACATCTGGAGAATGATTTAAAGCTGGCTCGATCTTATTTAGCGTATCAACTTCGATTTCCAAAAATTTACCTCTATCTATGTCATCCAGTACTAATTCATCCAAGCTATTAAACATGGATATGTGATTTTCTTTAATCATTAGTGCATCATATAATCCAAACCTATGGTTGCGTGCTCCTCCTATTCTGGTTGCATATTTCTGAGAATATCGAAGACCAGGTATTGTTTTTCTTGTATCCAATAAATCAATCTTTTTATTTTGCAAAAGATTAACTTTTATTTGAGTGTTGGTTGAAATTCCAGATAAAAATTGAACAAAATTGATTGCAGTTCTTTCTGATTTAAGAATTGAATTTATGTTACCTTTAATTTCAACAATTTCGTCGCCATTCTTAAAAAAATCACCATCGTTGAATTTCCACTTAAATTCAATTTTTTTATCTATTTGCCTAAAAGACTCTTCAAACCAGTCTCGACCACAAAAGAGACCATCATCTTTTGCTTTCAGGAAAGCTGTAACTATTTGATTTCTTATAATTCCATCAGAAAGATCTTTGTCTCCTAAGTCTTCTAATAGAGCGAGTTGAACATCGCTTTTATAAATCTTTTTGTGATTAAACAAAATCAATCATCCTTTTAACTGATTTTTGAGCTTTATCTAAAATATTTTCCTCTAATGATATTTCGTTATTTTTATTTACCAAGGTATCTCTTAACTTAAATAAATCATTCATACCCATCCAAGGACAATATGCACATGAAATACAAGTAGCTCCTTTCCCAGATGTAGGTGCTTGAAAAAATTCTTTGTTTGGATTTTGTAATGTTAATTGATGAAAAATACCTGCATCAGTTGCAACAATAAATTTTAGGTTATCTGTTTTTTTTGCAAAATTTAAAATTTGTGAAGTAGATCCTACGAAATCTGAAATATTCAAAACTTTATCTGGACATTCGGGATGCGCCAGAATTAACGCATCAGAATGTAAATACTTAAGGTTCATGATGCCCTCTAGTTTAAATTCTTCATGAACTACACAGGATCCCTCCCATATGATCATATCTGCACCTGTTTCTTTTTGTATATAATTTCCTAAGTGCTTATCCGGAGCCCATATAAATTTTTTGCCTTCAGATACAAGCCTATCCATAACATCTAAGGCAATGCTTGAAGTAACAACCCAATCTGCTATAGATTTAACTTCTGCAGAAGTATTAGCATAAACAATAACTTTTCTATCCGGATGCTGATCCTTGAGTAACTGCAAATCCTCTACTTTACAGCCCAGATCAAGTGAGCATGTCGCTTCTAGAGTCGGCATGAGAACAGTTTTTTTTGGCGATAAAATTTTCGCAGTCTCTCCCATGAATTTTACTCCACAAACAACTAATGTATCTGATTCTGTAATAGCACCGAATTTAGCCATATCTAAGGAATCGGCAACGCATCCATTAGTATCTAAAGCTAAATCTTGTATGGATGGATCTGTGTAGTAATGAGCTATCAAAGAAGCGTTATTCTTCTTCAAAAGATTTCTAATTTCTGACTGCAACTCATACTTTTCCTCGTCTTCATATCTTAATCCAGAAATTTTTTTAAGATGCTCTTGTCTGAGCGACTTAGAAATAAAATTATTACTATCCATGTAAATAATTGTTTTTGCAGCCTATGCCCCCATTATAAGTAAGAAATATAATTTTTGATAAATGACTGATTCTTTGAGAAATAAATTCCTATATTATTCTACTAAGGAATATGAAGAAAAAGACTACTTTGCTAATGCCTTGATCTATGTGTGTGAAAATAATGATGAAGGTTCATTAGGGTTGATCATAAATAGATCTATAGATGTTCAAATGATTGATAATTTTTTAGATGTCAAAGAAAAGAAACATCTTAATCAAAAAATAGCTTTAGGTGGGCCAGTAGAGTCTACTTCTATCTTTGTTCTTCACACAATAGATAAAGTTAATAAGCCTGATGTTCGGATAACAAATGAGATAGGTTTTTCATCAAATAAACAGGTGATAGAAAATATCCTTAAGGGTAAGTTTCCGGATAAATTTATTGTTTCTTTTGGATACACTGGATGGGGTCCAAATCAGCTAGAAAATGAGATAGCACAGAATGCATGGGAAATAACTGATGCCCATCAAGAAATTCTTTTTGATACGCCAAATAATTTAAAAATTAATAAATTAACTGAAGTTAGTGGTTTTGATCCTAGAATAATTAATCAAACTCAAGGTAGTTCATGAAATTTAAATTTTTCATTTTAATTTCGCTTTTCTTCAGTTTGCACACTCAAGCAACACTATCCATAAATGACAGTAATTCAAAACTAAATTTCTACCCTGAGAGTAATGAAATTAATGCCAATTCAGAAAACATTTTAACTATAGAAATTAGTATGGATAAGGGTTGGCATACTTATTGGATCAATCCAGGGGACTCAGGTGATCCTGCTGAGTTTAAATGGGAACTTCCTGAGGGATTTCAAATGAGTGGGCCCATCTGGCCAAGTCCAGACAAAATTCCTTTCCCACCTTTAATGACCTATGGCTTTGATGATCAAGTAATATTGCCTTTTATTCTTAAAACTCCAAAAATTATTCCTAAACAATTCGAAATAGGTCTAAAAGCAAATTGGCTTGTTTGTAAAGAAATATGCATACCTCAATCCGGATCAGGGAAAATCAATTTCCCCTATCAAAATGTAAATGCTCTGAGCAACGATCAATTAAAAGAAATTAAAACGCGAACCATCCAAAAGATAAACCTTAAAAACTTTAAAGTTATTTCCGATAAGAGCTTTGAGACATTCAATTTATCTTTTGACTATCCAGTAAATATTTTTGAGTCTTATTTTTTTCCTTATGAGTATGGATTTATAAATTATGCTGAACCACAAAATTTATCGAAAATTAATAATTCTTATAATTTGGAAATTCAGAAAGCTATTGATAACAAAGAACTTAATTTGTTATCCGGGGTTTTAAGTATCAAGACTCAAGATGGTGTTTTTAATTATGAAATCAAAGGTGATAGCAAGGTCCTTTTTCAAGAAAGTAACATTAATGAAATCACTTTTTTCACAGCTCTATTGTTTGCATTAATCGGTGGGCTTATTCTGAATTTGATGCCTTGCGTTTTTCCTGTGCTATCTCTAAAGATATTTAACTTTATTGAAAAGTCTGATTCCCCGAAAGAAGTTAAAGCTCATGGATTAATCTTTGCTTCTGGAGCAATACTCACATTTTTATTAATTTGTAGCCTAATTTTATTATTCAAATATTTTGGAGTTCAGGTTGGCTGGGGATTTCAACTTCAATCGCCTATTTTTCTTACCTTGCTAATATTCTTATTTATTTTTTTATCTGGTTTTTTTATTTCTTCTCTAAATCTTAATGTGGCTTTTTCTGGTAATGCAGTTTCAGGTTCATCTGGATACTCAGGTAGTTTCTTTACAGGGTTCCTTGCTGTAATAGTAGCAACTCCTTGCACGGCTCCCTTCATGGGTTCGGCACTTGGTTTAGCGCTGCTTCAACCTAGTTATCAAACTTATCCAATTTTTTTGTCTTTAGCGTTAGGTTTTTGTCTCCCCTATCTTGTTCTTAGTTTTAATCCTAGATTAATTTCATTTTTACCAAAACCGGGGCTTTGGATGGAAAATTTGAAACAATTTATGGCTTTTCCAATGGGATTGACGGCTATTTGGTTGTTCTGGATATTGTCAGCTCAGCTGAATAGATTTGACTTATCTTTAGTTTTAGTTGGATCTTTAGTCACAATCTTCATAGTTTGGCTTTCCAATCTAAAAAAATCAGAAAGACAGGTTCTTAATTATGTAAAAAATTTACTAATTGTTTTATCGATCATTTCATTAACTTTTTTTGTTCCTATGAGTTCAAGTTCTGAGGAAAACTCAAAAGTTGAAACAACAATTGATACGAATGATTTTGAATTTCAGAATCCTACTTTTGTAAATTTTACAGCTGATTGGTGTATTACTTGTAAGGTGAATGAGGCCCGAGTATTAAAATCTTCCACTGTTTTAGAATATTTAGATACAAATAAAATTGATTACATTGTCTACGATTGGACTGAAAGAAATGAAATTATTTCAGCTGTTCTTGAAAGTTATGGAAGAAGCGGTGTTCCTTTGTATTTATTATTTAAAGGCGATGGAACTGATGCCATAATACTTCCAGAAATTCTTACAGAAACTATGGTTTTAAATGCTTTGAGAAAATTATGAAAAAACTTATCATCCTATTCTTGCTCGTATCTTTCAATGCTTCAGCTTTAAATATTAAGGACATAAAATTTATAAACTCAGAAGGAAAAGAGGTTGATCTTTCTCAAATAGACTCTGAAATCATTTTTGAATGGTCAAATCTAGAATGCCCCTACGTTAAAAGACATTACGGATCAAATAACATGCAAACTACTCAAAAGTTTGCCAAAAGTAAAAATGTAATTTGGATTACAGTGATTTCGTCTGCTAAAGGTAAGCAAGGATATATTCAACCAAACGATGCTCTGAATACTTTTGCATCTTTTGGAAGTTTTCCTGATCATATTTTGGTTGATGAGAATGGTGACTTAGGTAAAAAATTTAATGCAAAAACCACACCTCATATTTTTATTGCTGATAAAAATAAAAATATTGTTTATCAAGGTGCGATTGATGATGCTGGAGGTTCAAAGTTTTGGACAACAGACTTAAATCAATCTACTAATTTTGTAAAAAAAGTTGTAAACGATATTAAGTCAAACAAACCTTTATCTGTTTCAAAAACAAGACCTTACGGTTGTTCAGTAAAATACGGTTAATTTAGGCAACTATATACTCTCTCCACATATCGTCTTTGTATTCGATTTGAGAGTTCTGGCCTTTTAATAGTGTTTTATAACTTGGTTTTATTGCCACAGGCGAAGGATCTAAAGATTTATCAGCTTTAGCAATATTGCAATCTTTACATGCTGTAACGACATTCTCCCAGCTCGATCCCCCTCCTTTTGATTTTGGAATTATGTGATCTATGGTTAATTCCTTTCTTTGAAAGACTTCTTTGCAATATTGGCACGTGAACATATCCCTGAGAAAGACGTTGGATCTAGAAAATTTTACGTGATTTGTATACTTGTAATATTTCCTCAACATAATAATGCTTGGAACTTTGAGTTTCATGCTGGGTGAATGAACGAACCAATCTGGATGCTCTCTAACGATTATCACGTTTCTGGTAACGACTAATTTAATGGCAGTTTTCCAATCTACAACGGATAAAGGAAAGTAGCTTATAGGCTTTCCGTTTCCATTAAGTAACAAGCAATCCTGTGACATTTATTTAATATGTCATAGTCTTAAAAATTTGCAATAGTCTTATCTTGGAATATTCAAAGAATTTACAATCTTTAAATGTTAGAATGTTCATATGGAGTTTCTTGGCAATCATATCCTCTCCATAGATCAGTTTGATAAAGACGATATCGTTAAAGTTTTTTCAATAGCTGAAAAAATGATCCCATATGCTAACCGCGAGAAAAAAACTAGAGTCCTCCAGGGAGCTATCCTCAGTAATATGTTCTTCGAAGCCAGTACAAGGACAAGAATTAGTTTTGGAAGTGCTTTCAATCTTTTAGGCGGAGAGGTAAGAGAAACTACCGGCATTGAAGCTTCCTCTATCGCAAAAGGTGAGTCTTTATACGACACTGCCAGAGTATTGAGCGGCTATAGCGATTTAATTGTCATGAGGCATCCTGAAAAAAATTCTGTCCAGGAATTTTCTGAGGCCTCAAGAGTCCCTGTTATCAATGCAGGAGATGGAGAAAATGAACACCCTAGTCAAGCTCTATTAGACTTATTCACTATCAAACTTGAACTGGAATCTAAAGGTAAGTCCATTGACGGAAGCAACATTGCTCTTGTTGGAGATTTAAAATTTGGAAGAGCTGTTCATTCTCTCTGTAAGGCATTAAATTTATTTGAAAATTTATCCTTCAACTTAATATCGCCTGAACAATTAAAACTTCCTCCTGAAATTAGACAAGATCTAGTCTATAACGGAATGAAAATAAATGAATTCAATTCAATAGAGTCTGGTATTGGTGATGTAGATATTATTTATGTCACCAGGGTTCAAGAAGAAAGATTTGATTCTCCTAAAGAGGCTAATAAATACAAAGGCCTTCTTAAACTAAATCAAAATATTTACACTGAAAATTGTGAGCCAAATACAGTCATCATGCATCCACTTCCAAGAGACTCTCGTCCTGATGCTAATGAACTTGATACTGATATGAATGAAAATCCTAACTTAGCCATATACAGGCAAACGGATAATGGTCTTCTCGTTCGTATGGCTTTGATCTCTCTTATTCTTGGGGTTGATCAAACTCTATCGGATTATGACGAAGATATTTCGTGGGTATCAAGCAAAAAATCTAACTGACTTTTGGTAGATCATTCCAGGAAGTTGTGTACCTAGGTGATTGGATCTCTCTCTTCATTGACCATTTTCTCTTAATCCCCTGAGCTAAAAAATAAACCGGCGGCAATCCCTTCTTATTTATTTTATCTATGGTATTCATGAGTTGATCGCTGTGTAAGGTCCTTTCTTTAGGATAAAAAAAATCATACTGCTGAATTTGATCGTCGTAAAAATCTGAAAGTAATATTCCTGCCTTTATGTAATTAAAACCCGATCTATATATGGCTCTGAGACTCTTTTTTGCATTTTGAATAATATCTCTAGTATCGCTAGTTGGAGCAATCAACCTAGTTGTTCCTGAATTTCTATATTGCCGATCTTGCGTCCTGAAAGGATTTGTTCTAATAAAAACAGAAACATAAAGGCATCTTCTATTTTCTCTCCTAAGCTTAGCTGCTGCTCGTGCCGCATAGTCGCTTACTGCCTCTTCTAATGTCCTCAAATCATCTACTTTTTTACTAAAGGTTCGACTAACCACAATTTGTTTTTTTGCAGATGATTGATCTTCGAGGCCAATGCAAGGTTCTCCTCTAAGCTCTCTGACTGTTTTCGCCAGAACTATGTTGAAGTTATTTCTTACGTATTTTGTATCTATCATTGCAAGATCTAGAGCAGTCCTGATACCAATTTGGTTTAGTCTTTTGTGAATCTTTCTACCCACTCCCCAGACCTCTTGGACAGGCACCAAATTTAATAGTTTTTTTTGCCTTTCCGGCTTAGATAAATCCACTACTCCTTGCGTAGCTGGATAATATTTGGCTCCATAACTTGCTATTTTAGATAAAGTTTTAGTTGGAGCGATACCTACTCTTACGGGCATTCCCGTCCATTGTTTAATTGTTTCTTTGCATTGCATTCCAAAATCCTGCAGATTTTGACAATTATTAACTCCCGTTAAATCTAAAAAGGCTTCATCAATACTATAGATTTCTATATTAGGAGATAGTCGTTCCAGCGTTGTCATTATGCGCGCCGATATATCGGCATAAAGTTCATAATTAGAAGAAAAGGCATAACCTCCTTTTTTGGTATAAGCAGACTCAATCTGATACCAAGGATCACACATCTTGATGCCAAGCTTTTTAGCTTCTTTTGAGAGAGCCACTACACAGCCGTCATTATTTGATAAAACGACTACTGGTTTATTTTTTAGATCTGGTCTAAAAACTCTCTCGCAAGACGCATAAAAGCTGTTGCAATCTACTAAAGCAAACATCTCTTAATCAAAATTGATTGATGGCAGCCAATACAACGCCAATTATTTCAAAATCTTCCTTTTTATCTATTTTAATCGGCGGATACTTAATATTTTCTGCGATCAATTTAGGTTCAGGATAAAGTTGTAATCGTTTACAGGTATAAGATCCGTCGACCGAAGCGATGACTATCTTGCCGTCAGTTGGCTCGATACTTCGGTCGACTATTAAAATTGCATCGTTATGTATACCCACATTAATCATAGAATCTCCCGCAGCTCTTAAAAAATAGGTCGCAGCTGAATTCTTTACCAGATACTCATTTAAATCTATTGATCTCTCTACGTAATCATCTGCAGGACTAGGCCAACCAACGGCAATTTTGTCGTTAAAAAGAGGCAGATTTACCCTGCGCTTTTGATCTTCAGATATCATTCGCAAAAATAAAAAAAATTAAGTACTGTATAAATATACAGTATATTGCTTGATAATAAAAGTGGGCTTATCTAGATTATTTTTGCTACTTTAACTGCAGATGAAGATCCCCACCCTACAATTTTCATCCAGAAGTTTAGAAGGAATCCAGGAGTAGATCTTTTTTTAATTGCAGACTCATTTTTATGCTCAATCTCATCATCCTGGCAAGATTGGAGAAGATTTATAAGAGCTTGGTCAGGATCATCCTGTGCCCTTAAGTATTTGAGTTGTTCTTCGTAATGATCTTCTACGAAGGACTCGACTGCTTCGATTGTTGCAAAAACTATTCTGGGTCCAAGGAGAGAAGGAAGGAAACCAAGAAGATAGCCAGCAACTTTCCAAGTACCAACTAACTTGCTTCTTTTGCTTGCCGGAAGAACTTCTTCAATCTTTCGTAAATGTTCTTTTTCTGTCTCTAGATGTCTTTTTGAAAACTCAACCAAAGCCGGATCTTTGGCAATGGAGAGAATCCCTCTATAAATGTAAACAGCGCCTACTTCGCCAGCATGATCAGAACGAAGAAAAGATTCGAGCAATTTATTCATTGGGAAATAATATCTGTAATTTGTCTTATAAGATAATTCTAAAATGGTAGACACGCCCGGACTCGAACCGGGGACCCCTACCATGTCAAGGTAGTACTCTAACCAACTGAGCTACGTGTCTATATATTTCTGGGAACGAATTCTAGCACAGTTGCATTGATGCAATATCTGGGAAGTCCATTAGGTCCATCCTGGAAAACGTGTCCAAGATGAATTCCTGAGGATTTAGATTTAATTTCAACCCTAGTCATTCCATAACTATAGTCCATGTGCTCTGTAACCGATCCATCTACTGGTTTAGTAAAAGATAACCATCCCGTTCTGGAATTAAATCGGTCTTTTGTATCAAAAAGAGGAGCTCCGCTAAGCTTATCAATGAAAACTCCCTCCGGAGTATCTTTAAATAACTCATATTCTTTGCAAAAGACTGGATCCGTTCCTTGATTAAAAGCAACGCTATAGGCTTCACTTTCTCCTAATTTAAAAATACCAAGAGCCTTATAAAAGTTTTCTCTTTGCACAAATCCTTGAAGAGAAAATTTCTCAACTCCATCTTCAATAAAAAAGATAGTCGGTGTTGCCCAAGTAGGAGACGATAATTGAAGATCATGCAATTCTGAGGAATATCTATAATGTAAAGGGATTGAACCTTCATAATCAGACAAAACTTCATTTTTGAGCTTAGTGCAGTAAGGACAAAATTCTGAATCCAAAACTAAAATGTTCTTTCCAGCAAGCAAATAACTGTTATCAATCTTAGGTTTTTCAACCTCTTTAAAAACAATACCGGTTGAATGATCTGGACAGTAGCCATTAGGATTCTTAACTAAGTAATCTTGATGATATTCTTCTGCAGGATAAAACTTTTTCAATTTCTTTATATCTGTAACTATATCTCCATAACCTTCTTTTCTTAGTAGTATTTGATATTCATCTTTTAGTTCGATGGATAACATTTCTTCGGATTGATCATTAAATAATATTAGAGATCGGTATTGAGTTCCTATGTCGTTACCTTGTCTATTTTTTTGCGTTGGATCATGCAGTTCAAAGAAGAACTTAATTAAATCAGTTAAGGAAATTGAATTCCTATCGTATGTAACCTGGACAACCTCAGCAAAATTATTAGGATTAAATTTATTTTTAAACTTTGTAATCTCGGTGTATTTTGGCTCAAGACCGATACCATCAGCGTAACCAGATTCAACGTTTATCACTCCTGATAATTCTGCAAATTTTTTCTCAACACTCCAGAAACAGCCGGCTCCAAAAACAACTTTGTCTTCGTGGATGGTTATATTTTTTGAAGAAAAAGTAGTGGATGCAAAAATAGCTATCAAAAATAGTAAGGACTTAAAGGGATTTGGCAAGCAAACCATTCGTAAAAAAGAGAAATTTATCCTTGTTCTTCTGTGATTGTAATTACAGTAGGAGAGCAGTTATCGATCTGCAAAGTTTCTATTTGTTCAAGTAATAATTGAAGTCTTCTAAACTCATAAACAGCTGGGTTAACGGATTCAGAACCAACACCAAAATAATTCTTTCCAGTTAGAGGATTGTTTGTCCTAAATCCAAAAAAAACAGATGACACATTTCTATCGGCTTCGTTAACTAGCTTATCTGCAAGATCCTCTACAATGTTAGATACTCTTACAGATTCCTCTGATAATTCTATGCAGTTTAGAAGCGTTGGATCAAAATCAAAGTGAAGGTTTAGAGGTTGAGGAGTTTGGTACCAAAATATAGGTTTTGCACAACCAACAGCAAAAGTTAATATTAAAAGTAAAGAAATGCGGAATGGTTTTTTCATAAATCCTCAAATGACATTATATCTAATTTAATAAACTTGAGAACAAAAATTACTTTTTATCCTCAGCTTCATTATTGATTAGTGCTGAAGCATGCACGTCATTTTCATCCATAATTCCGTCTGACCCGCCTGATTCAACGTATATTGACCTTGAAGGAAAGGCAAATTCACTTCCACTGGATCTAACTATATCAATTACTGAATAGACAAGATCTTGCTTGATGGTTGAGAACTCAGTGAAATTACAAGGATTAGTAAAACATAATATTTGGACATCGATAGAGCTTGAATTAAAGGCAACAGTTTTTGCAAAGGATTCTTGCTTTTCGTTTTCCACTAACCCTTCATAGTCCTTTATAAACTCATCAATTTTTGTGCATATTTCTTTAAGTTGCTCGAGAGTAGTTGAATAAACAAGATTTATTTTCCAATCTATTCTTCTGTGATACATCTCACCGTGATTGATTACTTTTACATCAGATAAATCTTTATTAGGAATAATCATGGGAGAAGTATTAAAAAGCCTAATGACTGTTGATCTGAATCCAATTTTATCGACCATTCCGTGAAGATGACCCTCCACTTCAATTCTATCCCCTGGCTGAAATCTATTTTCAGCAATTATTAAAATTCCGGAAATCAAATTTTTGAAAAGATCTTGAGCCCCCAAGGCAACGGCAACCGAGAATAACCCTAAACCTGCAATGATAGGCCCTATTTGAATTCCAAATATATCCAAAATTATTGCAAAACCAATGACCCAAATTAAAACTCTTATGGCTTTCTCGAGCCACATTGTCATAGCAGCAGTTAAAAAGCTAGTGCCAGTTAACATCGAAAACAGAGGTGAAACACTGTTGGTAAAAACACTAAATATTGTGAAAGCTAGCGATGCTTTGACTAAATTTTCAATAAACAATCCAAGAGATCCAGATAAAGGCAAATAAATACTTATTAAGTAGAGAGCAAGTGTTATAGGAACATAACCCACTGGCTTCCTAAGTGATTCAAAAACAACATCGTCAACTTCTGTCTCTGTATTATCAGCAATAGATTCCAACCACTTGAAAAATCTACTAACAATAAACGCTCTTAGTATGAAAGCGATAGCCAAAATTCCAATGGAAATAAAAAGCTCTGTGAGACCAATACCTAAGAGGCCCTCTTCCCAAACTTCTCTAAAGATATTAAAAAAACCTTCCATTAGCTCCTTAAGACTAATGCGCCATCGTTAATTTTTTTAAATTTAATATCAAAGAGATCCTGAAAATAATTTTGATTATTTCTCCAAGGTGATTTTTCTCCTTGTTTAGGAAATAAATGCATTGACCTCATCAAATATCCTGAAGAAAAACCATTTAACCAATCATCTTCTAAGACTTTAATGTCAGGATCTGGCAATGAATGAGTAATGTCATTTTCGTCCATGTAGTTAATTAACTTACACATGAATTCACACGTTAAATCCGATCTTAGTGTCCATGATGCATTTATGTATCCAAAAGAGTTAATCAGGTTAGGCACTCCTGTGTACATCATTCCCTTATAGGCAACAGTATTTGGCATATCAATTTCTCTATTATCAACTTTCACATCAGCTCCGCCTAAAAATTGCATTTGCAAGCCTGTCGCAGTTACAACAATATCAGCTTGGATTTCCTCTCCTGATTCCATCTTGATGCCTGTCTCTGTAAAAGAGTCTATATGGCCTGTGATTACAGATGCTCTTTTTTCGTTTATAGCATTGAATAAATCACCCTCAGGAAGAGCACATATTCTTTGATCCCAGGGGTTATAAGTTGGCGTAAAATGTTTATCAACGTATTCCTCAGGTAAATGCTTCTTGACCTCATCTAAAAGAAGACTTTTAACTCTCTCTGGATTTTTTCTACTATGTTTGAACAGTGTTTGCTGAAGCCAAACATTCCTAGTTCTCACAATTTTATAAGCCAACGAATGTGGCAGAATCTTTTTTAGAAAAGCACCAAATGCATTAACTTCAGGAACTGGAAAATAATAAGTTGGTGATCTTTGAATCATATAAACATGCTTTGCTTTCTCGGCTACTGCTGGAACAACAGTTGCTGCGGTAGCGCCGCTTCCAATGACAGCAACAGTTTTACCTTGGTAGTCTAAATCTTCAGGCCAATGTTGGGGGTGAATTTTTACCCCTTTGTAAGAATCTGATCCTTTAAAATCAGGAAGATAGCCTTTGTCATAGTTATAATATCCAGTGCCCATAAAGACAAATCTTGCTTTAATTTGCTTTTCTCCTTCTGGGGTTGCTAAATCAAGCGTCCAACATGCATCATTAGAGTTCCAATGTAGAGACGTCAATTTTGTATTGAAGCTAATTTTGTCTCTAAGATTATATTCATCGATAGTTTCATCCAGATATCTTAGGATTGAAGATCCATCAGCAAGAGTTTTGTCTTCCTTCCATGGTTTGAAGGAGTAACCCATAGTGTACATATCAGAATCAGATCTAATACCTGGGTATTTGAATAAGTCCCAAGTTCCACCGATATTTTTCCTTGATTCAATAATTTTGAAACTCTTGTTTGGACATTTCATTGTCAAATATGAAGCTGCACCTATCCCAGAGATACCTGCGCCTATAACTGCTACATCAATCATAATATTCTTTGTTTTAACTTAATCCTCTATAGGAAATCCTGAAGATTGCCATTCAGAAATTCCGCCTTTTAAAGAAGAAACATGATTATACCCCATACGTTTTATGCTTTCGCAAGCTAAAACCGACCGAAAACCTGATTGGCAATAAATTACAAGCTTTGTATCTCGGTCGGGGATATTTGCTTCAACCATTTTTTCAATCAATCCTTTACTCATATGAACCGAATTAGGAATTCTAGAAGCATCCCATTCTTCCCTTTCTCTACTATCAATAAGAATAAAATCTTCTTCATTATCTTTAGAATGTTTTAGTTGAATACAATCCACCTCATCAACATTAACTAACGCCTCTTCCACTATATCTAAAAATGATTTTTTCATTTGAACCAACAAATTTTTGCAGCTTGTTCTTCAGATTCTACGACACAACCATCTTCATGAGAATAAATAATCACTCCAACAATAATTCCAATAGAGATTGAGAGAGCAATAGCGATAGATTTACCAAACTTTCTTGTTAGGTAAGTAACTAACATGGAAGTGACCAACACGATTCCAATCCCAAGAATTAATCTAATCATTGATGAATTTTTTTTTCAGTACTCGAACCAAATAGTAGATGGGAGAGAGGATTAAAAAGCATATGAGGAATTCCAAAGTAGCATTCAATGTCATGAAATCTCTAAAAGCTTGAATAAAAAATAAACTGCCAAAGCCCATAATTCCGTAAATGAAAAAGAGAAGGTAATCTATTTTTTTTAAGAAACTAAATAAACTCGACATGGCAGTTATTTTACCTGTAAGTTACGAACTAGAATAAAAAATTACAGAATTATTATGAACTTAGAAAAACTAAATGACTTGGTATTTGAGTTAAAGGATCATACTGCCTACATAAAAATAAATAGACCGCCAAACAATTTTTTTGATGCAGAATTGATAGGTGAAATTGCCGATGTCCTCGAAGATATGGACAAAAATGACGAATGTCGATCAATCATACTTTATTCAGAAGGAAAACATTTCTGTGCGGGAGCAGATTTCACTAGATCATCTATGAAAGAAGAGTCAGATCCTTACGAAAAGTTGTATCAACAAGCTGTGAGATTATTCAGAACAAAGAAACCAATCATTGGGGTCATTCAAGGAGCTGCCGTTGGCGGTGGGCTTGGCGTTTCTTTGGCATGTGATTTTAGAGTTGCCTGTCCTGAATCAAGATTTAGCGCAAATTTTGCTAAGTTAGCTTTTCATCAAGGCTTCGGGACGACAATTACGTTGCCAAGAGTTGTGGGTCACCAAAAGGCCGCTCTAATGTTGTTAACCGGCAGAAGAATCACTGGCGATAAGGCTTTTGATATTGGGTTAGCCGATTATTTAGTATCTAAAGAAGAGTTAATGTCTTCAGCAGAAAATTTAGCTCATGAAATAAATTCGGCTGGCCCGCTTGGAGTTCAAGCCATAAGGTCAACAATCAAAGAAGGTTTGGCTGATGAGATTGAGAAAATCACTCAATGGGAATTATCTGAGCAAAACAGATTAAGAGAAACTGATGATTTCAAAGAGGGAATAAAAGCATCTCTGGACAGAAGAGATCCTGTATTTAAATCTAAATAATTGACTTAATTTTTAGTTTGATATCGAAAGGGTAAGGAGCACTTGAATCATGATCTTTTTTCATGTCCGCCATAATTTTGAAGATATCGTCTGACATTTCAGATGATTTCCTAATCGACATATCAATGTGAATTTCAACAGTTTCCACCAAAGCGGCTACCTCATCATTCTCTTTACAGATAGCACAGACATAATGATAAAGCTTTTTGTTGACGTTCAGCATTCGAAAACGAGGAGTTAGCACCTCACCTTTGAGGCATTCTTTAAGGTAACTAATATTTTGTTCGATAGTAAATGAAGAATATCCTTTGGAAATATAATCTTCTCCAAATCCGAGGCTATGATAAAAATTACCTTCGTAGTCCATCGGAATTGTTTGATAGAACCTTACATTCATGTGTCCATTCATATCGCACATTTCATCAGTGACAGTCACTGAACTGCCAGGAGTAGGAAAAATATCTTTCATAAAATTATTACGTTAGTAAGAAATGAATCGTTAATATTACGTGGTGCAGAATAATCTATTAATTGTGCTAGGAAATCAATTATTTCCTCTAGAAGAATTAAAGAAATATAACTTTAATCATGTATTGATGATTGAAGACTATGATCTATGCACTTACGTAAAACATCATAAATCAAAAATTCTAATGTTTTTAACCTCGATGCGTGAATATAGAGATTCTCTTCTATCCTTGGATAAAACCGTTCATTACATAGAGTTAACGGATAATAAAAAAAGTTACTTCGATAACATCGCGGATGTTATCAGGAAAAATAAAATCGAAAAGTTATGTTTTTTTGAGCCTGCAGATAAAGCATTTAAAGAAAATCTCTATGCATTTTTAGAGAACAATAATTTGGATTACGAAGAACTATATAATCCTATGTTTATTCTTCAAAAAGGTGAGTTTGAAAACCTCATGGATGGTAAAAGACTTTTCATGGCCGATTTTTATAAAAAAATGAGAAAAAAGCTAAATATTTTGATGAATGAAGATAAACCTGTAGGAGGTAAATGGTCCTTTGATGAAGAAAATCGTAAAAAGTTACCTAAAGGTCTATCCGTTCCAAAAATTCCAAAAATAAAGGATTCAATTTATAAAGAAGAAATAAAAAATATCATCTTGGAAAATTTTTCTAATCATCCTGGAGAACTGGATGGTGTGAAGATCCCCTGCAATAGAAAAGAAGCAAAAAAATGGCTGAAATCTTTTTTAGAGGAGAGGTTTACACTTTTTGGCGATTATGAGGATGCAATAGATACAAACGAAACTTTTTTGTTTCATTCGCTGCTTAGCCCCCTTTTAAATATTGGCTTGATAACTCCTGATGAGGTTATAGATCAGTCTTTAAGTTACGCAAAAAAAAATAAAATCCCACTAAATTCCCTTGAAGGATTTATCAGACAAATTATAGGTTGGAGAGAATTCATAAAAGGTGTTTACGATCTCAAGGGCGTTGATCAAGAGAATTCTAATTTCTTTAATCATAGTAAAAAATTAAAAGATTGCTGGTATGAAGGTTCAACAGGAATTGATCCTCTTGATAAGGCAATTAAAGAGTCTATCGATCATGGCTACACACATCACATAAACAGACTCATGGTTATTGCCAATATCATGAACCTTGCAGGAGTATCGCCTAAAGAAATTTACACCTGGTTTATGGAAATGTATTTAGATTCATCAGAATGGGTGATGGTTCCAAATGTTTTTGGAATGAGTACTTATGCAGATGCAGGAATAATGTCAACTAAACCTTACATATGTGGTTCAAATTATCTTTTAAAAATGAGTAATTTTAAAAGAGGAGATTGGTGTGAAATCGTGGATGGTTTATATTGGAGTTTTATTTCCAAACACAGTGAATTCTTTAAATCTAATCCTAGGTTATCGTTGATGACAAGATCTTTGGATAAAATGAATAAAGATAAAAAAGAAAGGATTTTTAAACTTGCTGAAGACTTTATCAGCTTAACGACATATTAGTTTTTTGAAAAAACCTCTTCCAGAAAAGATATGCAAAAGGTGCAACAAGCCTTTTTCATGGAGAAAAAAATGGGAACGAGATTGGGATAACGTAGTCTTCTGCAGCGAGCGCTGCAGAAGAACTAAAAAGACTAACTAGGCCTTCCTACGTATACGTCTGGCGAACCATCTTTAGCTGCTTGCGCTTGATGTTTTCCAAGTTCTAATCTAGCAACGGTTCTTCTGTGAACCTCATCAGGACCATCTGCAAGCCTTAAGGTTCTCATGCTTGCGTACATTCTAGCCAAAGGCGTATCTTGAGAAACTCCTGCTCCGCCATGAATTTGAATTGCTTTGTCAATGACTCTCAAAGCCATATTTGGAACAGCCACTTTGATTTGAGCAATTTCACTCTTAGCAATTTTGTTACCGACAGTATCCATCATGTGAGCGGCGTTAAGAGTAAGTAATCTGCAGCTATCAATTTCGATACGGCAATCGGCAATGACATCATAGTTTCCTCCTAACTCGGCAAGAGGCTTACCAAATGCCTCACGATTTGTAGCTCTCTCACATAGGATGTCCAAAGCTCTTTCGGCAACACCAATTGTTCTCATACAGTGATGGATTCTTCCTGGGCCAAGTCTTCCTTGAGCTATTTCAAAACCCCTACCTTCACCTAAAAGTAAGTTTTCCTTTGGAACTTTCACGTCTGTAAATCTCAAATGACCATGTCCATGTGGAGCATCATCTGAACCAAAGACATTCATCATTCTTAAAATTTCAATTCCCGGTGTATCCATAGGAACAAGAATTTGTGATTGTCTCTGATGTTTTGGATTGTCTGGGTTAGTTACGCCCATGAAGACAAGAATCTTACAACGAGGATCTCCTGCACCAGAAGTCCACCATTTTTCACCATTGATAACATAATGATCGCCTGCATCAACAATAGAACTAGAAATATTAGTTGCATCTGAAGACGCAACATTTGGCTCAGTCATGGCAAACGCTGATCTGATCTCACCATTAAGCAATGGCTCGAGCCACAATTTTTTATGCTCATCATTTCCATATCTCTCTATGACTTCCATGTTTCCTGTATCAGGAGCTGAGCAATTAAATACCTCAGAAGCAATGCCGCTTCTACCCATTAATTCAGCCAAAGGCGCATATTCAAGGTTAGTCAATCCAAACCCATAAGAACTCTCAGGTAAAAAGAAGTTCCAAAGCCCTTCTGCTCTAGCTTTCTTTTTAAGTTCTTCAACTATTGGAACAACTTGCCAAGGATTGCCTTCGTCTCTAAAAGCCTGCATTTGTTCTGCATAAACAGCTTCTGCTGGATAAATATTGTCATCCATAAATTTAGATACTCTAGCTAGTAAGTCCTTTACTTTGTCAGAATGTTCAAAGTTCATTTTTTTCTCCTCATAAAAAATTTAACAATGATAGAGTATACGAAAATTGAAATCCTGACTACTGCTCATAATTAATGATTAAATCGATAGATCACATTTTAATAGCTGTAAAAAATCTTGAAGAATCGTCTCTTCAATATGAAAAAGTTTTAGGTCTCAAACCCACTTGGCGCGGACAACATCCTAGTCTTGGAACTGAAAATATCCTGTTCCCTCTGGAAAATCTTTATTTAGAATTGATTGCCGGAACTTCAGATGGATTTTTAGCAGATCAAGTTAACGACCATATCAAGGAAAATGGGGAAAGTATATTTGGTATCGCATTGGAAGTTGAAAAGATTGAAGAAGTTCTTCAATCTAAGAAATACTCTAATTTTCAAAATATGAAAATTACATCTGGTGAGGGAATAAATTTAGATTCAGGCGCTAAAAGAGAATGGAAAAATATTATGCTCCCAAAAGAATCTACTCGTGGAGTCTTTACTCTCTTAATTGAGCACACTTCAGGAATTCTTCCAAAATATGAATCTTTTGAAAACGATCAAGTTGAGCGTCTTGATCATATTGTTATTAACTCCAATGATCCAGATGGATTAATAGAACTTTACAGAGATACTTATGGAATCAGACTCGCTTTGGATCAATATGTTGAAAAATGGGGAGGAAGGATGCTGTTTTTTAGAACGAATCAAACGACGATCGAAGCCATTGGAATTAAAAACGATGCAGATAAACCGATTGATAAAGCCTGGGGACTAGCTTGGACAACCAAAGATATAAAAAAAACGCATGCTAGATTGGTATCGGAAGGAGTGGAAATTTCAGATGTGAAAGATGGCAGAAAACCAAATACCCTCGTTGCGACTATAAAGTCTCATACTTGCAACATACCTACTCTTCTAATTGAGCATCTGAAGTAAATTTGCTTTGGTGCGGATAGAGGGAGTCGAACCCCCACACCTTTCGGCACTAGAACCTAAATCTAGCGTGTCTACCAGTTCCACCATATCCGCGTAGAAAGTAAATATAAATTATTTATCCTCTAAAGCAATCTCTAAACTACTCAGGTCAGCTTGAATCCGAATTAATGCCTCGCTTATCTGCTCTCTGAAAGCCATATTAGATTTATTGACCTCTTCAATTTCTGCTATTTTGGATTCGATTTGATCAAAGGAATTATCAGCTCCTGATATTCTTGCTACGAGTTTTCTTGTTTTATCTAGAGATAAAGCAAGTCTTTTCAAAGACTCCTCATTCAATTGCGATTTTTTGACCATATCGTCTGATTGTTCTTGGAGTGTTTCTAAGGATTTCATGGTAGTTTCTATGTTTCTTCTGTTCCTTTTATTACTTAAATCCCAGAGTTTTCTAATTTCAAAGTTTGCGTCTTTTAAATTTTGCTCCAGAGATTCCAATGTTATCTGAGAAGTTTCTCCAAGGTCAGCCTGATTTTTTTCCATAGTTGAAAGCCTCAAGTTAACGTCAGATATTTCTTTTTGGAGTTTGTTTTGGTTCAAGCTTATGAAAACTGTACTAAAAATTACTATAACTATAAGTATTAGAGGAACTAAGAGGCTCGATAAACTTATCGAAGAAGATGCAGAAATCTTTCTTGAAGACAGATCTTTATAAGGTCTAATATTTTTAGAATTATTTTCCATATATAAGTTATATGGGATTACATTCTAATGATAGATGGTTACAATGAAATGTTTTTTTTGAGAAATATGGAGGAGATATGAATTTTGAATTTTCTGATGATCAATTGGTCATGAAAGAAGAAGTGAGAAAGCTTTTTGAAAAAGAAGATTCCGTTAAAAGGAATAGAAATATTTTAGAAGGCGAAGAAAATTTCGATAAAGATCTATGGAATAAAGTTGTTGAGATGGGTCTTACAGCTATAACAATTCCTGAAGAACATGGCGGTATTGGGCTTGGATTTCTTGAGCTTTGTGTGGTCGCTGAGGAAATGGGAAGAGCTATAGCTCCAATTCCATATTCTTCCAGTGTTTATTTGGCTACCACTGCGATCATAAACTCGTCTAATGATGATGTAAAAAAACAATACCTGCCAAAACTTGCCGCGGGAGAGATGATTGGAACATTTGCACACTCTGAAGAACTAGGAACACCCACATCTGATAATGCTAAAACTACTTTTCAAAATGGAAAGTTGAGCGGAGACAAGATAGCGGTCCCAGACGGCGACATTGCAAATCTATTTGTTGTTTCAGCTAAATGCGGAGATAAGGTTGGACTTTTTCTAGTAGATGCTGATAGCAAAGGTGTAGAAGTTTCAAAAGCCGAGTGTTTTGATGGTTCTCGTTCTTATGCAAACATCAATTTTAAAGATGTAGATGCAAAAATTATTGAAGATTCGTCTTCAGAAGCAATAGATAAGCTTTTAAATCAAGCAGCCGTCTTATTTGCTTTTGAACAAGTTGGTGGAGCAGAAGCCTCAATGAATATGGCAAAAGAATACGCTATGGGAAGATATGCCTTCGGAAGGCAAATAGGTTCTTTCCAAGCAATAAAACATAAACTAGCTGATATGTATATTTCTCTTACTCTGGCTAGATCAAACTGTTATTTTGGCGCCTGGGCTTTAGGTAACGACGCACCAGAACTTCCTGTTGCTGCTGCGACTGCAAGAGTAAGTGCAACAAAAGCTTTTTATGAATGTTCCAAAGAAAACATCCAGACTCATGGTGGAATGGGTGCAACTTGGGAATTTGATTGTCACCTCTTTTATAGAAGAGCAAGATTATTATCTGCTAATATAGGCGGACAAAGTTTATGGAAAGATAAGCTTGTTTCTTCGATTGAAAGAAGTAATTTACCTCAATAATTTAGGAGTACTAAATGGATTTTAATGATACCGCTGAAGAAGCAAAATTTAGAAAAGAAGCCTCTGATTGGCTAAGTGCAAACGCAGAAAAGAAAGAGCATTCTCGTGACGTTTACCGTCCAGCAGAAATGACTGGAGAAGGTGGTGAATCTAGTGCCTTACAAGATGCCAAAGATTGGATGACCAAAAAATATGAAGCTGGCTGGGCTTGTCTTCATTGGCCTAAAGAATACGGGGGTAGAGATGCTACTGCAATCGAGAGAGTAATTTGGGCTCAAGAAGAGAGTAAGTATAAAGTTCCTGGAGGTTTCCATGAAATCGGACAAGGTATGGCTGGTCCTACCATGATGCTTTATGCAACTGAAGAGCAGAAAAAACAATATCTTCCGCCAATGGCAAAAGGTCAGGAAATATGGTGTCAACTTTTTAGTGAGCCAGGTGCAGGTTCAGACCTTGCTGGTATTAAGACCAAAGCTGAATTGAATGGTGATACTTGGACAATAAATGGTCAAAAAGTATGGACATCAGGGGCTCATTACAGCGATTATGCAATTCTTGTCACAAGAAGTGACTTCAATGCTCCGAAGCATAAAGGATTGACTTACTTCTTTTTAGATATGAAATCTCCCGGAATAGAAGTGAGACCTATAAGACAAATAACCGGTGGAGCCAATTTCAATGAAGTTTATTTCACTGATGTAAAAATTCCTGATTCTCAGAGATTAGGAGAAGTTGGAGATGGATGGAAAGTTGCTCTTACAACTCTTATGAACGAGAGATTAGCAGTTGGAGATGCGTCAGGTGTCGATTTTCAAGAGATTTTTGAATTGACTAAAGAAAGTGACTTTAATGGTGAGAATGCCATCAGTAACGGTGGAGTTCGAGAAAAACTAGCAGATTGGTACTGCGAGTATGCTGGATTGAAATATACAAAAATGAGAAACATCTCTGCCCTCTCAAGAGGTGATACTCCTGGCCCAGATGCTTCTATAACTAAAATCGTTAGCGCAAATAAACTTCAAGATATTGCAAATTTTGGAATGGATCTCATGGATAACGCATCTATTATCAAATCAGATGACAAAGATGATATTAGAGCTCTTTTTCAAGGCAGTCTGCTTGGGGCTCCGTTGATTAGAATTGCAGGTGGTACGGATGAAATTCTCAGAAATATTATTGCTGAGCAAGTTCTAGGCATGCCTCAGGATGTTAGAGTCGATAAGACTGTACCATTCAATGAAATCCCGTCTGGTTCGAAAAACTAGATGATAATAGAGATACTTAGCTCTTTGGATAAGAGCTGAGTATTCTTTCGACCGCTTCGTCAATCATTCCCTGATCAGAAGAATAAGATTTAGGTAGTCTTGTTGAACCATACCAAACTACCTCCTGAGAACTCGATTCTTTCACATAGATAGCAAGCCTGAATTCTTTAGATGGCACGTAATTGTAAAAAATATCGTTGTAAAAAGGATGCCTTCTGTATTGGAAACCAAAAGATGTAGGTCGATATCTGTAATCATCCTTTGAACCATAAGCGAAAGATATTTCAAGATCAGGATTTACTTGATCTTCATCTAAAGAAAGGCTTTCTAATGACCCAAGAATGGACCTAGATATTCTAGTAAGTATCACTGGATTTTCAGAAATATCAGAGGTTTCTGAAAAGGGCTCAGGCTTGATAAATCTAAAAGATCCATAAGAGCTCGGATCAAAACTCTCAAATTGATCTGAATATACAGGAACAGTCATTGAACAGCTAAAAGTTAGGAGAACAGTTATTAAAGCTAAAAATATATTTTTAAAAATCATATCGAAATATTATCTCATTTCATGCTTTTTTGAATAAGTAATAAAAAGGATTTCTTAACTTATTCTTACAACTATTAAATTGCGATTTATATCTATTAGCATTGTTTTGAACAGTCGTTGCAACATCAGTTAGCCAGGGTTTGTTCCGATAGCTACCTTTTTTGTAGCCCCCTTGTCCCTCATGATAAGCAAGATATAAAAGCCTTGCATTATCTCTTGGGATTCCAATTTTTTTGTGGCTTAAATTGTTGTACCAAGCGATGAAATCAATAGAATCATCAAAATTTCTTCTGTAAGCAAAAGTTTTTTTAGCTTCTTTTTTATATCTTTCCCATGTTCCATCAAGAGCCTGAGCATATCCATAAGCAGAACTTTTTCTTTTCCAAGGAATAAAACCCAACAATTTTGTTCTTTCGGGTTTTGCTCCCTGAATATATGAAGATTCTTGCAATATAAATGCCATATTAACTTCTAGAGGGATTTTCCATCTCTTTGAAGATTTAATTGCAGCTTTATACCAAGAGCGTTTTTCTAAGAATATTGAACATATATCGTTGGGTTTTTTTGGAGGAGAAACAGCACAAGAACTTAAAATGAGAATTATGATAAAGCCAGATAATAAACTTGGTGTTTTAAAAATCATCTTCAGTAAGAATATCTATTTTAAGTTTTTGAGCCTTTTCTAATTTGCTACCAGGATCTTCTCCCAGGACCAAATAGTTTGTTTTAGATGAAATAGACCCAGATACCTTACCTCCCTTTGACTCTATAATGCCTTTTAATTCGTTTCGAGAAAATTTGGAAAATTTGCCGGTAATTACAAAGCTCATATCTTGGAATTCATTGGAGGATGAAATCTGCTCTTCATGAGAAATATTAACTCCCAAATCCTGCATAGTTTTAATTTTATTTATAACTTTCTTATCAGAGAAAAAAGTGCTGATATTTTTTGCAACAACTTCTCCAATATCATTTATCTCAATGAGTCTGTCAGGAGATGGAAAAAAAAGATTCTCAATTGATTTATATTCTTTAGCTAAATTCTTTGATGTCACCTCACCTACTTCTTTAATCCCAAGCGCATAAATGAATCTACTCAAAGAGATATTCATACTACGTTTTATAGAAGAAATTAATTTATTAGCAGATTTTTCCGCAAAGCCCGACAGGGGCTCTAAATTATTTGTTGTAAGCCTAAAGATATCTTCATTTTCTTTTAAAAGACCTTTTTCAATGAACAACTCTATATTTTTTGTTCCAAGACCATCTATATTAAAGGCAGCCTTTGAAACAAAATGATCCATAGATTCTTGGAATTGATGTCTGGAAAAACAATTTAAATCAATTGCATCATCCATGCTGAAAATAATTTTATCTTCGAAATAACTCACCTCTCGCTTGCAGCTGTGGCAAAATTCTGGCGCTGATACTTTTACTTTATTTGTTGATTTTTTTTCAATGACTTTTGTAATTTTAGGAATTACATCTCCAGCCCTTTTTAGGCTGACTATATCCCCTTCCTGAACTCCTAATCTCTCAATCTCGTCAATATTATGCAAGGTGGCATTAGAAACTGTTACTCCTCCAACTTGAACTGGATCTAATTTAGCAACAGGAGTTAATTTTCCGGTCCTTCCCATGTTAAAAATTATTTTTTTGACCTTAGTGGTAACTTCTAAAGCTTTAAACTTTCTCGCTATAGCCCATTTTGGTGACCTTGCATTTAGGCCTACTTCCTCCTGAATTTTTAGGTCATCAATTTTGATGACCATGCCATCGATTTCATAATCCAAACTATCTCTTAGCAAGGAAATTTCATTGAAATATGATTCGCAATCATTTACTGAAGAGAATTCTTTGACAAGATCATTGGTAGGCAAGCCCCATTTTTTAAATTGTTGAATCATAGATGAATGAGACTCAAAGTAAGATTCATCCGATACAAAACCTATGCCATGAGCAATCATTTTTAAAGGTCTTCTAGCAACGATTTTTGAATCTAATTGTCTTAGGCTCCCTGCTGCAGCGTTTCTAGGATTTGCGAATTTTTTTTCTGCCAGTTGTTTATTTAGCTCGTTAAAAGAAGAAAGTTCCATGTAGATTTCTCCTCTAACATCAAAGTCTTTTGGATCTTTAGTAGAAAAACTTTCAAGTTTAAGCGGAATTCCTTGGATAGTTTTTACGTTTTGAGTTACATCTTCTCCAATGCTTCCGTCTCCTCTGGTCCCAGCAGAGTGAAAAAGGCCATCCTTGTATCTTATTGAGATGGCAACGCCATCCATTTTTGGTTCACAAGAAAATTTAAGGTTATTGAATTTTTCTTTGGGATTTATTCTTTTATTGAAATCAGTAAGATCATTAATAGAAAAAGCATTATCCAAAGATAGCATTTTCTTTCTGTGAGAATATTTCTGGAATTCATCTAATGGAAAAAAACCAATTCTTTGGGTAGGTGAGTTCTCAGTATTCAGAAAATCATTATTATTTTCAAAGTCAATTAATTCTTTGAATAAAGAATCGTATTTTTCATCACTAACCTCTGAGACGTCATGTCGATGGTATGATTCGTTAAGTTCAAATATCCGACTTTTTAAATCTGTATATTTTTTTTGAATTTCCTTTTTGGAAACCATCAGGATAGTTTAATTTTTTTTAAATCTGTTTCCTCGGCCTGTTGCACATAATGGTCATACATTTGCTTAGTCAACTTATTTCTATCTGAATCAAGCACATTTGCAGACAAGTAGGCTGCTAACTTATAGGACATCGCCGCCATATTCTGAAAAGCTTCAACACAATTATTTTGTTCATTTGCAATGAGGATCATAGTAATAATCGACGTAGAATCTATTCCTTCCTCGGGAAGAAATTTTCCTGGTTTCAATCCATTAACCAATGAAAAATTATTTGAATTATCTAAATATATCTTAAGCCAGCCACCTTCATCTGCAAGATTGATATCGTTGCTATCAAAATAATTAAGAAGATCCTTATATTGAATTGAATTACTTTGATCGGATTCTATGTGCAAATATATCAAGTCATCTGAAGAGAGCTCAGGTTCAGGTGGAATGTCATCGTCTATGTAGTCTTCTTCTGAAAAGTTTTCGAGTTCAACTTTGACTTCCTCATCATTTGAAATAGAACTCTGTTTTGACTTCCTGGTTGAATTCTTTCTATGGTTTATTATTTTTCTAAAAGTTAAGATTATTGTTACTGCAAGAAAAAAAGAAATTAGTAGGACTAATATTTCTCTTAAGTTCATTCGTTGACAGCTAAGCTTAAAGCTTCCTCTACATCTACAGAAACAAGTCTAGAGACCCCTGCTTCTTCCATGGTTATACCCATAAGGTGTTTGCTTTTCTCCATTGAGATTTTGTTATGGGTAATGTAAATAAATTGAATCTTTTTGGACATTTCTTCAACCATGGATATATAACGGAAGGTATTTAGGTCATCAAGAGGAGCATCAATTTCATCTAATATACAAAACGGCGAGGGATTGAGGGAGAAGAAAGAAAACACCATAGCAATAGCACTCATAGCTTTCTCTCCTCCGGAAAGCTGTGAAACCGATACATTTTTTTTACCGGGGGGCATTGCTTTTAAAACCACTCCAGACTCCAAGACATCTTCTCCTGTTAACTCCAGTTTTGCGTGCCCTCCACCAAAGAGTTTAGGAAATAACTTAGCAATCTCTGAATTAACACTATCTAAAGTATCTTGGAATTTTGTTCTAGATTCTTGATCAATTTTTTTGATGGCGCTTTGAAGAGTTTCAATTGCTTTATTCAATTCATTTAGTTGGCTTTCTATTTCTGAATTACGTTCTTCTTCGATCTTGAATTCTTCCTTCGCAGCCAGATTTATTGGTCCAATTGATTCAATTTGCCTATTAAATTTTTCAATCTCATTTTCAATGAAAGCTATGTCAAATTCAGGTTCTAGCTTATCGAGAACTGTTTGCAAGTCTCCATATTCAGATTGGATCTGTTTTTGTAATATTTCTGCTTCAGTTATAAATTTTTGTTTTTCAACAACAGAAGAATTTGAAATTGATTTTAGTTCTTCGATCTTAATTTCCTCTGTATTCAGATTTTTTTCTAGAGTTCTTATTTCTTCGTTTGTTCTTTCAAAATTGTTTCTTAAGGCAGTTAATTCGTTTTGGTTTCCAGATCTTTTGTCTAAGAGAGGTTTAATTTCTTCTTTTATTTCATTTATAGGAATCATGAGTGACTCTCTAGATTGAGAGAGTTCTTTTATCTTACTTTGGAATGTGTCTATCTCTTTTTGTTTGGATTGAATAGCTCCATCTAATTTACTTATTTCTAGATTTTTATTAGCAACTTCTTGAATAGCTCTTGTATATTTTTCTCTTTTTTCATTTAAAGCCCCTTTCTCTGCATCGCTAATATTTTTAAATTCAGCCTTATATCTTGAAAGACCGCTTTGAATGTTTGCTGAATCACTCAGAACCTCTCTGAGTTCATTTTCAAAATTGATGCCTTCAGATGATAAATTTTTAATTTTTACAATCAGGCTTCCGATATCATTTAATAATTTATCCAAAAATTCTTCAGGTGAACTTGAAATCTGGAGTTTTTCAAAATCGTTTTTAGCCTGTTCCAGACTATTTGCTTCTCCTTCTAAAGAGGTCCTGATTTGATCGATTGCGTTTTTTTCTCCATTAATATCAGAATTTAAAGCAATAATTTTTTTATCGATGGATTCTATTTCATTATTGGTTGAAACAACTTTCTCTTCCAAAGAAATTAACTCTTGCTCAGATTTTGATATCTCGGCACCACTGCTATAAAAGGATTCCTGCATTTGTTCAATTTGTAGAAGCAGGTTAGATTGATTATTTCTAGTTTCTTCTATTTGAGTATTTATTTTTTCTTTTTCAGAAATCTTCTTTTGTATCTCAATTTCCTGTCTTTTCTGATTAAATTCCATTTCTTTTACTTTTTCTGAGGAAGCAAGCCAATTTGATGCAAGTCTCAGAGATCTGAATTTTTTTAAATTTTGTTTAGCTAAATCATACTTTTCTGCTGATTTAATTTGTTGTTTGAGCTTTAAGAGATTCCTATCAATTTCTTTTTTTAAATCGCTAACACGATCTAAATTTTCTTTTGTTTTTTTGATTCTACTTTCAGTTTCTTTTCTTCTTTCTTTGTAGACTGATATGCCAGCAACTTCTTCAATATATGAGCGTAATTCTTCAGGTTTTGAGCTAATAAGTTTTGTTGCCATTTCTTGCTCAATAACCGCATAGCTTCTGGGGCCAAGCCCAGTGCCTAAGAAAATATCTGTGATATCTTTTCTTCTGCAAGAAGAGCCATTCAAGTAATAAGAAGATAAGCCTTCATGATCTACCTGTCTTTTAACAGAAATTTCAGAATAGCTAGAATATTCTCCCCCGAGTCTTCCTGAAGAATTATCAAAGACCAATTCAACGGATGCTCTGGAAGATGCAGGCCTGACAACGGACCCGTTAAAAATAACATCTGACATGCTATCTCCTCTGAGATTTTTCGCAGAGCCTTCCCCAAGTACCCATCTAACCGCATCGATAATGTTTGATTTACCACACCCATTTGGGCCAACAACTGCTGACATATCTGAAGGGAAAGGTATTCTCGTGGGATCCACGAAAGACTTGAAGCCAGAAAGGCTAATGTGTTTAAGCCTCATCTATTTAAAGAAAAGTTGTTATATTTTATCTAATTTATTGCCTGAATTGTATGTTTTATTTAGTCTTCGAGGGATTTCAATTGTTTTAAGGCTGAGCTCATTCCCGCCATAATTACTCTTTTTTGATCAGCATCTTCAGAGTACTCAAAGGCAATTGACCATGATTTAAGTGCATCATCATAATTTTTATCCAAGGTCTGTTTAAGGCCTTTTAGAATTAGAGCTCTTACATTTGCAGGATCTTTATTCAAGGATTGTTGAACTAAACTTTCAATATCATCATTAAAAATTTGGTTATTTGATAAATATTTAGTTTCTGCTGTTAAAGCTATTACTTCAGCATCAGTATCATTAGGGAAGTTCAGAATGAAATGCTCAAGTGTCCTAGAGGCTAGTGCATACTCAGTTTTATCAAATAAATAGTTGGCTAAAAAGTAAACTTGGGCAGGATTGTTACTGGAGAGATTAATAATGCTATCTATTTTATTTTTTTTCTCCTCGAAAGAGGCATTATCAATAAAATTTAATTGTAAATCTTTCTGGAAATTTAGTTTTTGAAAATTTTCCTGGCCAAAAAGAAAAAAATAAATTGCAGCAGATAATGCTAAAGAAAATCCGAAAACCTTATACTTTTTTATCATTTTTTTTAAGAAAAATTCTTGCAGCAAATACAATTAATAAAAAGAAAATTAATGGAAAAAGCCAAAGAAAAATATTATTTTCAAAAGAAGGCTTATAAGTTACTTCTTCACCAAAAATATCTCTTAAGTTAGCTAAAATTTCTTCGTCAGATTTTCCTAATAATATTTCTGTGTAGATTTTGTTTTTGATGTCAGAAGCTATAGGAGCGTTTGATCCAGCAATACTAGATCCTTCACATAATGGACAACTAACCTCCTTTTGAAGGGAATAAAATCTTTTTTCATCCGAATCATTTATGAAAGAAAAAGTCATAAATTCATCTTGACCATAGACTAACTGAGAAAAAAGCAGAATCAGTAAAAAAGCCTTCATTTCTTGATCAAAGGAGCAAATTTATTTTTCCATACCTCTTTGTCTAGAACCCCAACGTGATGCATAACAATAGAATCTCCATTTTTAATTAAAAATGTCTCTGGAGCACCTGATACACCTAACAAAAATCCTACCTCTCCTTGAACATCAAATATATTTTTTACATAAGGATCTCCAAATTGATCAAGCCATTTAAAAGCTTTTTCTTTATCATCTTTGTAATTTATTCCAATAATGGATATTCCCTTTTTCTCTAACTCCATTAAGTATGAGTGCTCTAATCTGCATCCCACGCACCAAGTTGCCCAAACATTGAGCAGCGAAAGAGAATCGTTTTTAAGCTCTTCACTTGTAAAAGAATCTCCGTTAAGTAGCTTTGATTTAAAAGGAGCTAAACTCTTTTGATTAAACCCTTGAACATCTAAATTAAAAAATAATTGAAAAAATAAAAGCCCAAAAAGTGATATTGCTAATAAGATCGTTAAAAGAGGATAAATTTTCATTTGAATTTAAAATTAGTTCTTACTGATAGTCCTGCTAGAAACATAATTATTGCTCCGAGCCAAATAAAACGTACCAGAGGTTTGATTTGAACCTTGGCAGCCCAGGCATTTTCACCAACTTTCTGCCCCAAGGAAATATATACGTCCTTATAAACAGAAGGATAAATTCCTGCTTCTGTAGTTTCCATTCTAGATGCCGGATAAAATCTCCTCTCTGGGTAAAGTTTCAGAATTCTATCTTCCTCTTGGAAAGAAAATGTCACTCTATCACCGTAATAGTTATCTTCTTTAACTGATTGAGTATTTTCTAATGTGATTTTTGAAGAACCCACTAAAACTGATTCATTTTTTTGTAAAACGAATTCCTTTTCCACAGAATTTAAAGAAGAGATAGTAATACCGAAAGTAAGAATTGCTAATCCCAGATGTCCTGCAATCATAGAAAAGTTAATGTTACGTTGAGAGTGAAAGCTTTTGAAAGCTAAAAAACCTAACGATTGAATTAACATCAAGACGATTGCATTTCCGACAAATTCGTAAAAAGAAAAAGAGAAGAATAAATATGAGACTAAATAACTTAGGACAATGCTTGAAATTATGATTATTCCAATTGAATTTAAATTATCTATTTTATTTCCTCCCCACTTAGTTAAAGGCCCGATTGCTTGAAAGAATAGTAAGATCAAAGCAAAGGGAACGGTAACCATATTGAAATACGGAGCTCCAACAGTAATTTGGTCTCCACCTGAAAAAATCTCATAAATAATTGGGTAAATGGTGCCAAGCAGAACTATTGCCGATAAAGTCACTAAAAAAGCATTATTTATAAAAAACATAAACTCTTTGGAATAAATTCCCATGTCAGTTTTAAAACCTCTACTATCACTTTTCAAAAAAAATAAAGAAAATCCAAGAATAACTATCACAAAACAAATTAATAACAGAAAAATACCTCTGTCAGGATCCAGTGCAAATGAGTGAACAGAAGTAATAATGCCCGACCTAACAAGAAACATCCCCAACAGGCTGCCTGCTAGCGAGAGAATTGTGAGAGCAAGAGTCCAATTGATAAAAATTTGTCTAGCGTTGGTTGCTATCGATGAATGAATTAAAGCAGTGCACAATAACCAAGGTACTAGTGCAGAGTTTTCTACCGGATCCCAAAACCACCAGCCTCCCCATCCAAGTTCATAATAGGCCCACCAACTGCCTAAGGAAATTCCGAGAGTGAGTAAAGACCACGAAACAACAGACCATGAGCGTATTGGTTCCAGTTGTTTAACCTTTTCCCGGTTTAAAAGAAAATTCATAGCTATGCCGAATGGAATGACTAATCCAGCGTATCCCATGTAGAGCATTGGAGGATGAATTGTAAAGGCGAAATCTTGAAGCAATGGGTTGAGATCTGAACCAGATATTGAAGAAATGGGCAGCAATCTTTCGAATGGATTGGAAAGAAAAACCGTGAAAGCAAGCAACGCAAATAAAACAATGTTCATAAAAGCAGATGAATATTTTTGATCTTCATTAAAAAAAACAAAAACTAGGATCCATCCAGCCAAAATAAGAAGAAATAATAATAACGATCCTTCATGTCCGCCCCACAGTGCAGCAAATTTGTAATAAATTGGTAAATTAGGATTCGAGTTAGTGGCTACATAAAGCACACTAAAATCATCAGTCAAAAAAGATATTTCAAGAGCTATAAAGCTCAGAAAGATGGCTAAAAAAGTAACCAAGCTGGCTGATAAAAAAAATCTTTTGTCTTTTGGAGGATAGATAAAGGCAATACTGATTAATAAAAGGCTATTAATCATTGAGAAAATTAAAAGAAAATTTCCAAGCTCAGGAATCATTTACAAGCGCCTTTTTTACTTCTTTTGGAATGTAATTTTCATCATGTTTGGCTAATATTTCTTTGGCATAAAAGATTCCATCTGAATAATCATAGAAACCTCGAGCAATTACTCCTGAGTTTTCTTTGAATAAATTAGGGAGAATGCCCTCATAATAGACTTCTATAGAATTTTCTAAATCTGTTACAAGAAAATTCGTCTTTAGACTATCTTTACTAATCTTTATTGAGTCTTCTTGGACAAGGCCTCCAATTCTCAGACTATCTTTATTAATAATTTTTGAACTTGTTAGATCTGATGGCGTGTAATAGAAATCGACATTTTCATTCATTGCTAAAACTATGAAAATAAAGGCCACAAATAAACTAGCAACCAAAGAGGACACAAAAATAACTCTATTCCTTCTTTTTGTTCTCATTTTATTTTTTCTTTAAATTTGTTTAATCCAAACAATGCGGTTGAAGAAGTGATCAAAAAAATAATTAAGCTCGCGATCAGGACTATTTGTAGTTCGAAAATCATCTCTTTTCTTTAAAAATTTCTTTTACCCAATTATGTGAAATCTCTCTTTTAAGAATTTCTACTTGCATTTTGCGCATTCCAATTGCCGTCACATACAAATAAAAACCAAATATAGAAATCAGCAATGGAATCAACATTTCATTATCAATACTTGAGCCCGATAAAGTTATAGAGGCAGACTGATGGAGAGTATTCCACCATTCAACTGACAACTTAATAATTGGAAGATTAATTCCTCCAATCAATACAACAATAGACACAGCTTGATCAGTAGAAGCTCTCCTATCGAAGCTAGAAAATAGACTTATTATTGCTAAATATAAAATTAATAAAATTAGGGTTGAAGTTAATCTTGCATCCCAAACCCACCAAGTCCCCCAAGTGGGCTGACCCCAAACTGCCCCAGTAAATAAAGCTAAAAAAGTGAATATAGCTCCTAAAGGGGCCATGGAAATCATGAACACACCCGCCATCTTAATTCGCCATATGAGATATGTGATTGAAGCAATAACCATTGTGTAATAGATAGACTGAGCTACTGAAGCTGCAGGAACATGAAGGTATATGATTCTGTAAACCTCGCCTTGGGTAACGTCTACTGGCGAGAAGAAAACTCCCCAAAGAACTCCGAGAAGTATTATTAAAATAGATAACAGAAATAAATAAGGAAAACTTATTTGAGCGATCTTAAAAAAATAAGGGAATGAAATTAATTGATTAAATAATTGTCTCATCTTACTCAAAGTGAAGTCTGATGGCTCCTAGGCAGGAAGCGATAAGAATCGGTATGGAAAAAAATAAAAAGGCGGCAAGTAAAAAAATGTAAAAAAATAATTCTTCATTTTTAAAGGACTGTATAGCAAGTATTCCCAGAATTAATGCTGGTAAACACATCGGAATAACAATTGATGATCCCACAATATTTCCTCTTTCAAGAGTCAGTGCTCCTGCTAAGGCACCAAACATAGATAGTATTGGGGTTCCTAAAAATAACGTTAAGGCCAGAATCAATGCAGCATCGAAAGGGAGATAAAGCATAAATGAAGTTAGTAAAGATAAAAAAATTAAAGGAAGCGATGAAAAGTACCAATTTACAAAAATTTTAATGCTGGCCCACAGAAATAATGATTTTCCAGATGCTAGAACTAAATCAAGCGATCCGTCTTTGTAGTCCTCATTAAAAATAAATTGATGAGACAATAAATTTGCTAATAGTATCGATATCCAAATTATTCCTGCTGAGAGTTCTGCAAGCTTCTCTTCATCGGATCCAAAAGCTAAAGGATAAAGTGTAATCGTAATTAAAAAAAATACGATTGGTCCAAGAAAAGATGATGATCTAGATAAATATACTTTTGAGTCCCTTTGGAAAGTTTTAAAATAAAAACTCTTCACAGCACTAGCTCCCTACTTGAAATATTATGATCCTCGTGAGAAGTAAAAATGACGGATGATCCTCTATTTTGATGGTCTCTTATAGTATTCTCAATCAATTCAATCCCTTTTTTATCTAAGTTTGCAAATGGTTCGTCTAGAAGAAAGAGATCGTTTTTGGATAAGAATAGCTGCACTAAGGAGACCTTTTTTCTTTGGCCTTGGGAGAGATTAAATAATTTAGTTTCTTTCATTGAATTCAATTCAAACAATTTCAAAGCTTCGCTTAATGAATCAACTTCTGAATTAAAACGATAGTCTAATAAAAGGTTATCTTTAACTGATAAAGAATCTTTTAAGCCCAAGTTGTGCCCTAAGAAGAATACATTTTTAGCTGTGGAAAGGACTTTTCCTTGAAAGTTGTTTAATATTCCGCTTAAGATTTTTAAAAGAGTTGATTTTCCAGATCCATTTTCACCTTTGAGATGAATAATTTCGGAGGGATTTACTTCGAAATTAAGATTTTCAAGTAGAGGAAAATCATTGAAAGAGTAAGATAAATTTTCAACTTTTATCAATTTTTTATAACCAAAATAGCTTAAATAGTTGATAATTATAACGATTTTGTAAATTTAGTTCATATGATGAAAAATAAATTTGGAAAGAGAATAAGTATAGAACAGGTAGAAGAAGGAAATTCTTTAATGCCTAAGTTTGATGACAACGGTTTGATACCAGTAATAACGGTAGAAAGCGGCACAGAATTGATACTGATGCATGGTTATATGAATGAAGAATCGCTTGATTTGAGTATCGATACAAACTTAGCTCACTATTGGTCAAGAAGCAGAAAGAAGATATGGAAAAAAGGAGAAACTAGTGGCCAATTTCAGCATATAAAAGAAATATTAATCGATGATGATCAAGACTGTTTAATAATAAAGGTTGAATTAGATGGTCTTGGAGCAAGTTGTCATGTCGGCTATAAGTCTTGTTTTTACAGAAAGGTTGATAAAGATTTAAGTCTTGAATTTATTGAAAAAGAAAAGGTTTTTGATCCTGAAGAAGTTTATGAAGGAGAAGAAAACCCAACTATTTTATAGCCCTTGTAGTTTAATTGGATAAAACGGCCGCCTCCTAAGTGGCAGCTCTAGGTTCGATTCCTAGCAGGGGCACCAATTGATTTCCATAAAAAAATCCCTCTTAATTAAAAAGAGGGATTTTTTTAGGCAGCTTAAGATGCTTTGTCTAAAGCTTGAGAAATGTCGGCAATGATATCGTCTACATGTTCAATACCAATTGAAAGCCTCACATATCCGGGGGTAACCCCAGCAGACAATTGTTCCTCAGGGGCTAATTGACTGTGAGTTGTTGTAGCCGGATGAATTGCTAAAGATCTAGAATCACCAATATTAGCTACATGGTACAAAAGCTCTAATGAATCAATAAATTTACTTCCAGCTTCCTTGCCTCCAGGAAGTTCAAAGCCAATTAAAGCTCCGTAACCGCCTTTCATGTATTTGTCAGCTTTTTCTCTTTCTGCGCCCTCAAAAAGCCCAGGATAAGTAACTGATTGAACTTTATCGTTATTTTCTAAGAATTCAGCGACAGCTTGCGCATTTTTAGCGTGTTCACGCATTCTTAGTGGAAGGGTTTCCAATCCTTGAATAAACATCCAAGCACTGAAAGGACTCATAGCTCCACCGAGATCCCTTAGCAAGGTAGTTCTTAGTTTTAGAAGATATGCAAATGGCAGTCCCATTGTTTTAGTAACTTGCTGATCCCAGACTACTCCTCCGTAACATGGGTCAGGAGTATTTAGTGCAGGCTGTCTATCAGCTCCTGCTTCACCCCAATCAAAATTACCTCCATCAAGGATGAGGCCTCCAATTGTAGTTCCGTGACCACCTATGTATTTGGTAGTTGAGTAAGTTGTTACAGCAGCACCGTGATCAAAAGGCCTACATAAAACTGGCGCAGCAGTGTTATCAACAATTAAAGGTATACCGTGCTTTCTTCCAATATCAGCAACTTCTGCAATCGGAAAAACCTGCAATTTTGGATTAGGTAGAGTTTCAGCAAAGTAAGCTCTTGTCTTATCATCTGTAGCTGATTCAAAGTTATTTGGATCAGTTGGATCAACAAAACGAACTTCGATACCCATTTCTTTTAAATTATTCTTGAATTGATTATAAGTACCACCGTATAGGTGCGCAGATGAAACAATGTTATCCCCTGCTCTGGCAACGTTTTGAATTGAGTATGCAGAAGCAGTTTGACCAGAAGCAACCGCTAAACCAGCAACACCACCATCCAAAGCAGCCATTCTTTGCTCAAGAACATCGCAAGTTGGATTCATTATTCTTGTATAAATATTTCCAAACTCTTGTAATCCAAATAAGCTAGCTGCGTGAGCAGTATCATTGAATTGATAACTAGTAGTTTGATGAATTGGAACAGCTACTGATCCAGTATTTTCATCATTTCTCCATCCAGTATGAAGAGCTATGGTTTCTAAATTTTTTCCTTCATATGACATTTTTATCTCCAAAAAAAACCTGCTTGTTTTGCTAAGCAGGTTTGAAAATCCTGTTTAGCTAATTTTTTAAAGCGTCAGCAAGTCGGTTAAATCAACGCTATGAATTCGATGATACACAATTTTATTTATAAAAGGTATATTTAATTCTATGAATAAAGAAACACTCAAAACAGAAAAAATAGATAAATCATTATTAATTACTTTCACTAGACCAGACGAGATGAATACATTCAGTGGAAAAATGATGGTTGAAATTATGGAAACTTTAGACGAAGCAGAATCTGATGATTCTGTGCGTTCTGTTATTTTTACCGGCTCGGGCAGAGCTTATTGTGCTGGTGCTGATCTTTCTCAGGGAGAAAAAACGTTCGATTGGTCAAAAAGAGATTCAAAAGTTAATGGAGTTGCAAGAGATACTGGCGGAATGCTCACTTTGAAACTATACGATTTTAAAAAACCCATCATTGCTGCGATTAATGGATCTGCAGTTGGTGTAGGAGTCACTATGACTCTCCCGATGGATGTTCGAATTGCATCCGATAATGCAAAGTTTGGATTTGTCTTTGCAAAAAGAGGCATAGTGCCAGAAGCATGTTCCTCTTGGTTTCTACCTAGAATTGTGGGAGTTAGCCAATCATTGGAATGGATGATGTCAGGAGAAGTATTTTCTGCAGAAGAAGCTCTTAAAGGAAAATTAATCAGAGAAGTTACTAGTCAAGAAAATCTGGTGCCAAGAGCATTAGAGATAGCCCAAAAGTTTTCAGATAAGACCTCAGCAGTTTCTGTCAGTTTAACCAGACAAATGGTATGGAAAATGTTGGGAGAAAAACATCCTATGTCAGCTCATAAAATAGACTCAAGGGGAGTGTATTATTTGGGAAGAAGTAATGATGTTGCAGAGGGAATCTCTTCTTTTCTAGAGAAAAGAGATCCTGAATTCTCAGATACTGTTTCCAAAAATATGCCTGAATATTATCCATGGTGGAAGGAAGAAGAATTTGAATAATTGACATGAATTGGAAAAGCGATGTTGAAGAACTCAAGCTAAGAAATAAATTAGCTAAATCTCAAGGTGGGACAGAGGCTATTAATCTTCAGCATGCTAAGGGCAGATTAACTTTAAGAGAAAGGATAGATCTCCTATTAGATAAAAGTTCTTTCGACGAAGTTGGAAAAATAGCTGGGGATGCAGAAAAAGATGAAAAGGGAGAAATATCAGATTTCACTCCCTCAAACTTTGTGCTCGGCTTTGGCAAAATTGATGGCAGGCAAGTTCTAGTCGGAGGAGAAGACTTTACCGTCAAAGGTGGCTCGCCAAATCCAGTTGGGCTTAGAAAAAGTGTTTATACAGAAGATTTAGCTCTTCAATATAAAGTACCTCTAATAAGGCTGCATGAAGGAGGAGGAGGATCAGTAAAAGGATCTTCAGGAAAAAAATCTTACGGCGATCCAGTGTTCTCTAAGTCAAGATTCTTATCTGTAGCTAAAACATTAAGAGAAGTTCCTGTAGCAACAGCTGCCTTAGGTCCAGTCGCAGGACTCCCTGCTTCAAGATTCGTTGCATCACATTTTAGAGTGATGACCAAAAAAACTGCGCAAGTTCTTATTGCGGGGCCAAAGGTCGTTGAAAGAGCATTTGGCACTGAGCTTACTAAAGAAGAATTAGGAGGATCTGAAGTTCATAAATCAAATGGAGTTGTTGATAACGTTGTAGATACTGAAAAGGAAGCATTGAATCAGATAAGGAAATTTATAAGTTATTTTCCTCAAAACCGATACGAAATAGCGCCTCGCGTTCCAAATGAGGATGATATCGAAAGAAAAGATCAAGATCTTTTAGATGCTATCCCAGAAGACAGATCCAGAACTTATGATATGAGAAAGATTCTTTCAGGAGTGGTCGATAGAGATAGCCTTTTTGAGATTACTCCCTATTTTGGAAGAGGCATGATTACAGCTTTTGCAAGACTAAACGGATTTTCTGTGGGTATCTTTGCTAATGATCCAAATTTTTATGCCGGATCAATGACTGCTGATAATGCTAAAAAAACAACTCGATTTATAGAAAACTGTAATAATTTTAATATTCCAATTTTAACTTTTGTTGATGAGCCAGGATTTTTAATAGGTCCGGAAGCTGAGAAAAATGCTGGAATACTTTACGGAACTGAGACAGTTCTTACGGCCGCAGAGACAACTGTTCCTTGGGCAACTGTTATGATAAGGAAATCCTTTGGTGTTGCTGCAGCTGCTCATTTTGGACCAGATCCTTATGTGTTGGCATGGCCTTCTGCAGAATCAGGTGCTCTTCCATTAGAGGGAGGTGTTGCAGTTGCGTTTGCCAAAGAAATTGCTGCTGCAGAGGATCCTGAAGCTAAAAGAAAAGAAATTGAAGATTCTTTAAGAAAAGCTCGCGATCCTTTTGCTAGAGGAGAATCCTTTTCAGTGCACGAAGTTATTGACCCCAGAGAAACAAGAAAGTATCTTTCTTTGTGGGCTGAAAGAATTCAGACCCAACTTTTAACTAGAAACTATTTAAAGTGAAAACTTAAGAGAGGAAAAAATGAAAGAATATCATCAGTTTTATATTAATGGATCATGGGTTGATCCAATAAATGGACTTAATAAGCTTGATGTTTTAAATCCAGCTACTGAAGAACCCATAGGTTCTATCGCTTTAGGATCTTCTGAGGATGTAAATGCTGCAGTGGATGCTGCCAAAAATGCCTTTGCCAGCTTTAGTTCGTCTGAAAAAGAGGAAAGAGTTGGTTATTTAGAGAAAATAATAGAAATTTACATGAAAAGAAGCTCGGAAATGGCTGAAGCTATTTCTTCTGAAATGGGTGCGCCAATGTCATTAGCTTCGAAAGCACACTCGCCCTCAGGTTTAGGTCATTTTATGACGGCTCTGGAGACTCTAAAAAATTACGACTTTGAACAACAAAAAGATGGTCTGTTTATTAGAAAAGAAGCAATTGGCGTGGTCGGTATGATTACTCCTTGGAATTGGCCAATAAACCAAATTGCTTGCAAAGTTGCGCCTGCTTTAGCTGCTGGCTGCACAATGATTTTAAAACCAAGTGAAATTGCTCCTTTCAATGCAATGCTCATGGCTGAAATAATTCACGAAGCGGGAATCCCTGATGGAGTGTTTAATCTTGTCAACGGTGATGGACCTACGGTTGGTGAGGCTATGTCCTCTCATCCCGACATAGACATGATGTCTTTCACAGGATCAACTAGAGCTGGAATCCAAGTTGCAAAAGGTTCTGCTGATTCAGTTAAAAGAGTTCATCAAGAATTAGGTGGAAAATCTCCAAATATTATTTTAGATGATGCAGATTTTGAAAATGCTGTTATTAGAGGAACCAGACATATGTTTAATAACAGTGGGCAATCGTGTAACGCTCCATCGAGAATGTTAGTTCCTGAGTCAAGGCAAGATGAAGCAAAAGCTGCTGCTAAAAAAGCTGCAGATGAGACCAAAGTGGGTGATCCTAATGCTGAAGATACTGTAATTGGTCCTGTGGTAAGCGAAGTTCAGTTCAATAAAATTCAAGGTCTCATTGAAAAAGGAATTGAAGAAGGAGCAGAATTAGTCTGCGGAGGTCCAGGTAAACCTGATGGTCTTAATCAAGGTTTCTACGTTAAGCCAACTGTATTTGCTAACGTAAACAATGATATGACTATAGCCAAGGAAGAAATTTTTGGACCTGTTCTATGCATCATTCCTTATAAAGATGAAGATGAAGCTATTGAAATTGCAAACGATACTCCTTATGGGTTAGCAGGCTATGTTTCCTCAGAGAACATAGATCATGCAGTAGAAGTAGCTAGAAAAATTAGAAGTGGAAATGTTCACATAAATAATGCTCCTTCAGGCTTAACTTCTCCATTCGGTGGTTTTAAGCAATCCGGTAACGGAAGAGAATGGGGAGAATTTGGTTTTGAAGAATTCCTAGAGATTAAATCAGTTTTAGGTGCTGGAGCTGCTTAAAGCTAAATGAGCACAGTCAAATACTACGATTGGTCATACCATCAAGCTAGGACTAGACCGAACAAAGTTGCTGTAAAAGAAGTTTCTACCGGAAGAGAAACTACTTACGGTCAACTTGAGGAAAGATCTTGTCGACTTGCTTCATGGCTGCAAAATAAAGGAGTCAAAAAAGGTGACAGAGTTGCCATCTTAATTCATAACTGCACTGAAGTTTTTGAGCTGGAGTTCGCTTGCGCAAAAATAGGTGCTATAGAATTACCTCTCAATTGGCGTCTTACTAAACCTGAACTTGAATATATTCTTAATGATAGTTCTCCAGAAGTCTTAATTTATGGCTCGAATTTTGCAGATACAGCGAAAGCTCTCACAAAAGATTGTTCCGTTAAAAATTCATTGGAAATAGATGATGAGGATCAGAATAATGAGTATGAACAAGCACTAAAAGAAAATATTGATTTTGATGTTGTTGAAACTACACATGATGATCTGATTATGCTGATGTATACATCCGGCACAACGGGACATCCAAAAGGTGCGATGATCACTCATGAAATGCAGTTTTATAATATAGTTAATCTAGCCGGATCATCCAGGGTAACCGATAAAACAGTCCAACTTATAGTTCTACCTTTGTTCCATACCGGAGGCATGAATTGTTACGCAAATCCTATTCTTCATTACGGTGGTCAGATCGTTTTGATGAAAGAATTTGACCCCGGGAAGGCATTGGAAATCATTGATGATCCGGATTATGGCATCACACATTTTTTTGCAGTGCCTGCTCCTTTTCAATTTATGATGCAGCATCCAAATTTTGATACAACTGATTTTTCAAGAATTGAAGGTGCCGGAGTTGGTGGAGCTCCGTGCGCAGAGATTATTTTAAAGTCATGGCAAAGTAAAGGTGTCGAACTTTGGCAAGGCTGGGGTATGACTGAGACGAGTCCAGGAGGTATCGGTCTTGCCGGTGAAGATGCTGCGAGAAAAGTTGGTTCAGCAGGTAAGCCTTTATTACATACTGAAGTAAAAATTGTGAATGAAGATGGAAATGAAGTCGATCAGGGTGAAGTTGGTGAAATTTTGATAAAAGGCCCAAACGTTACTCCAGGGTATTGGAACAATGAAGAGGCTACAGAAAAATCATTTGTTGATGGCTGGCTCAAAACTGGAGATGCTGCTCAAATGGATGATGAAGGTTTTATTTATATAGTCGATAGACAAAAGGATATGTATATCTCCGGAGGAGAAAATGTATATCCTGCTGAAGTTGAAAACGTTATCTATCAACTTCCAGAAATTGCAGAAGCAGCAATTATTGGTGTACCAGATAAAAAATGGGGAGAAACAGGTAAGGCATTCATTGCCTTAAAACCAGATTGTAATTTATCGGAAGAAGATATCATCAATCACTGCCTTAAGAATCTAGCAAAATTTAAAATTCCTGCGTCAGTTGATTTCATAGCTGCTTTACCCAGAAATGCTACTGGGAAGGTTCTTAAAAGAAATTTAAGGGAAGAAGTTGTTGGAAGCGACGCTCCTGCAATTACTTAAGAATATATTATCTTTTTAAATCGCTGTTCTAGAGATTCGAAGTGCTGTTCCGAAGGATTTCTCCAAGATTGCTGGATGCAGTAAATTTCATTTAAATAATCAAGATATTTTCCTATCTGACCTAAGTCTAACTCCCAGCTGTCTATTGAATTTATGCATTCCACAAGTTGGTCTCTTGATTCAGGAGATCTTGTTATGCCCTCGATCTTAAAACAACTCTCTCCGAGAAGAATTAATTTTTTCCCGAGAATAAGTGATTCAAGCCCTACAGTAGAGTTCAAAGTTAATGTGGCTAAAGATTTTTCTATAAGATCTTTTGAATCAAAATTTCTGAAAAGAATTCTCTCGTTTACTTTATGGAGATGTTTAAATTTCGTTGAGTCACTTGGATGTTCTTTGATTACAAAAAATAAATCTTTATCTTCAATTTTTTTAATCGAATAATCTAACCATTGAAATAATTCTCCCATGGAATTTACTCTCGGAGAATTTAGCAAAACTTGACTATCGTGATTAACTTGAAAAGGAACATAGATGAACTTTTCAGGTAAATCTTCATAAAGTTCTGGAGATTTACTGTATCTTTTTTTGCTTTTTATTGCTGCTCTTTGTTGGATCTCAAAATTTAAATTTTTTCCGCTTGGAACATAGTTTTCATAAAATTCTTTTTCACGCGGAACGCTGTTTAAATCATTTACACCGTTAGGATCCACAGTTGTGGAATCAGGAAGCAAACCGTTTTCAAAAAAAGCTAGTCTAATATTATTTTTTTTGGCGATTAGTTTAATTGCATACTCAGGCAACCTGTGTCCATTCCATATACAGATCAAATCAGGCATCCTTTTTGAAATTACATAAGTAAATCTTCTGTAATAAATAACAAAAAGTATTTGCAGAAAGGCTTCATAGAATGGCCAAAAATACTTTATGTAAAAGTATTTTCTTTTTTTTCTTGCTAACTCAAAACTTATTCCTTTTTGAATTTCCGCTTGGGTTAAATCAGTGCGGCCAAGTTTGAAAAAGATAAAAGGAAAAAAACTCATTACGGTGGAGTCAAACAAGGTGTTTCTTTTAATGTCTTGGAAATATCTATACATAGACCCTTTATAAGAAATAAAAAGAATTTTTGAAGATTGATTCATTATTCGTTAATTGTTATTGAAATATATTATCCTATGCAAAATTTTTTTTAGAGGATTGTTATGTTTGAGATTAATCTTTTTAATTCAGCGCAGATATTTGATCAAATTTTTGCCTTTGTTTGTGTTTATTTACTCACAAGTTTAAGCGCAAAGGTAAGATTCTATGGTTTTGTAGTTGGAACTATTGGTTTCGTGCCTGGTATTTATTTGCTAATTGAAACTGAGCTTTGGTGGTTGCTTGCAGCAATGCCTCTTTGGGTTTTCATAAACTACAAAGGGCTAGTAAATAATTGGAGAGAATTTAAAGGGGAAGAAACTACAGCTTAACAACTTCAAAAGCTGCCCTAGCAATATCCTCAACTTTTTTCAGATGCTCATCTTCGTGAGCCACTGAAATAAAATGATTGTGATAATCAGTGAGATAAAGACCTTTGCTCAAGCAAGCATCAACCCATCTTGAATGGAGTGTTTTGTCTTCATCCTCAATTCGAAAGTAAGGCATAGCTGGGACTCCGGAAATAATCATCTTGACATCAAAATCTTCCGCAATCTTGACTAGACTTTCTTTTAACAAGTTACCAAAATTATTCATCTTCGTAACCGCATCCTGCTTAACTAATTCATCGATTGTTGCTTTTGCTGCAGCCATTGGGGCTGAGTTTAAAAATTGAGTCCCAGTAAAATAAACATTCTCAGCTGATTCTTTTAACGAGTCTTTTCCTACCAAGGCAGATATTGGATATCCATTCGCTATGGCTTTCCCTAAACAAATTAAATCTGGAGAAAAACCAAAAAAATTATTTGATCCTTTTAGATCAATTCTAAAGCCAGTCCTGACGTCATCGACGATTAAAATAATGTTATTTTTACGACAAACTTTCTCGATGTGTTTCCAGTATCCTTCATTCGGATAAACATTATTTTTGAAAGTTGGATGATGATAAGGACTTGAGATAAAACATGCTATGTCATCTCCATGATCTGAGATGGCTTGATTAAATCCATCTAAGTCGTTCCAATCGATAGAGATAACTTCTGCGGAATCTGAATTAATGATGCCAGGACTGTTGCGTCTTTGCATCCAGCTATTTGAGCCATGATATCCATCGTTTATTTTTAATATTTTTTGCCTCCCGGTTTCTTGTCTGGATACCATCACCGCAAGAGAAGTACTATCAGCCCCATTTTTACCAAACAAACTCCAATCGGCAATTGATACTAAATCAACTAAGGTTTCAGCTAATTCAATCATCACAGGTGAGGCGATACTAACAGTATTACCAAGATTTAATTGTTTTCTAGCTGCTTCATCTACTGTGGGATTGTTATAGCCGAGAATCATGGGGCCCCATGCACAAACCAAATCTACGTACTCATTTCCATCAACATCCCAAAAATACGCTCCATCCGCTTGAGAGAAAAATTTGGGTCCATCTTTCCTGACAGCATATTTATAATGCCCGAATATTCCTCCAGGAATTACTTCTTTTGCCCTATTAAGGAGTAATTCTGACTCAGATTGAATTAAAAAATCTTTATCCTTTGGATTATGCATAAATTTATTGTAAATGATTTTTGTTTAGTAGGTAATTTTCTAGTCTGTGGCGGAGAGGGAGGGATTCGAACCCTCGATGCGGGATTACCACATACTCCCTTAGCAGGGGAGCGCTTTCAACCACTCAGCCACCTCTCCAGGATTTTTAAGATGCTTGTCTTATTAAGTCAGCAGCTTTTTCAGCGATCATAATTGCCGGAGCATTAGTATTTCCAGCTATGAGCGTAGGCATTATAGATGCATCTACCACTCTCAATCCATCAATACCATGAACTTTAAGATCATCATCGACAACGCTCATTTCATCATTACCCATCTTGCATGTACTCACTGGATGATAAAGTGTTTCTCCGTTTTCTCTTATCCAGTTATCTAATTCTTCATCATCATCAATATTAATTTCTGGTCCTGGTTTCACAGGATCTCCTCTGAATTCATCAAATGCTGGTTGCATCAATATCCTTCTTGTTTCTCTCAGAGCATTTCTAAGATCAATTACGTCCTCCTCTTCAGAAAGGTAATTTGGATATAAAAGAGGTTCATCTTCAGGATCAGCACTTTTCAGAGTCAAATAACCCCTGCTTTGCGGCCTACAAATATAAGCAATGCATGAAAAACCATGCTCTTTGGTAACCCCGGTTCTAAAATGCTGATCTTCACCTTGAATAGAAACATAATGAAGCTGAGTATCTGGTAAATCTTTTTCTGGACTTGATTTTATAAATCCTCCTCCGCTGCAAGGAGGGTAAGCAGCATCACCTGTGCCAAACAATAAGTATTTAATTCCTGCTATCTGAGTTTTGATCCATGATACCGATCTATGAAGGGTAACTGGTTTGATAGCATAAAATGAACTAGTCACACCATAGTGATCTTGCATATTTTTTCCAACCCCTTTTAATTCGTGCACTAAGTCTATGCCATGTTTTGTTATATCGTTTTGATCTCCAATCCCGCTTCTCATCAAAATAAGAGGGGAACCGAGAGCACCTGCAGATAAAATAACCTCTTTGTTGGCAAAACATGATTTTCTTTCACCTTTCTTGTTTATGTACTCAATGCCTTTTACTTTTTTTCCATCCATTATCAACTTATCAACTGTTACATTGATTTCGTTGCTTAAATTCTCTCTTTCTAATGCGGGATGCAGATAAGCTTGAGCTGAGCTCCATCTCCTTGGCCCTCTAGAAGTATCATTAATGGTATGTTCGTATCTTGAAACACCCTCCTGTTCCTTTCCATTGAAGTCTCTTGTGTAGGGAAACCCAGCTTGTTGACCAGCCTCTATGAATTTTTCTAGTAATAAATCATCATCTCTATCAGATTTTTTGACATGAAGAGGACCTTCATATCCATGAAACTCTTCATCGCCATCGCCATGAAAATTTTCTGCCTTTTTGAAATAAGGAAGCACATCATCGTAAGACCAACCTTCATTTCCTTGTTGTCGCCATAAGTCATAATCATAAGAATGGCCTCGGATATAAATCATTGCATTTATCGAAGATGAACCGCCCCAACCTTTTCCTCTTGGCCAGTATAAAGGCCTATTATTAGTTGTAGCTTCTGGTTCAGTCTCAAAACCATAATTACTATCATTCTTGGTAGGAACAATTTGCGAGTATCCAGAAGGCATATGAATGAACATATTTGTGTCCTTGCCTCCTGCCTCAAGAATAAGAACGGTACTAGTACCGTCCTCACTTAATCTGTTTGCCATTACACAGCCGGAGCTTCCAGCTCCTACAACAACATAGTCAAAAGTATTTTCCATAGTGAATCTCCTCTAGAGTGAGATTATCAATATGATTTCTATTGTGCAATAAATTAATTCTTATCTAACTCAAAGGCATCGTGAAGGGTTCTTACAGCAAGTTCCTTATACTTTTCTTCAAGAACAACTGAGATTTTGATCTCTGAGGTTGAAATCATTTCGATATTTATTGCCTCATCTGCCAAGGCTCCAAACATTTTACTTGCTACACCTGCGTGAGACTTCATTCCGTTTCCAACAACAGATACTTTGCAAATATCTAAATCAACTTCGATTTCACCGCTACCTAACTCTTTACGTAACTTTTCTAAAATTTTTGAAGTTTCATCCGCATAGTCTTTATGCACTGTGAAAGTGAAGTCGGTTGTGTTATCGGATGCTACGTTTTGGACAATTACATCTACCTCAATTCCAGCATCGCTTATGGGAGAAAGTATTTTTGCTGCAACTCCTGGAATGTCTGGAACTTTTCTGATGGTTATTTTTGCTTCATTTGAAGTAAACGCAATTCCTGATACTACAGCCTCTTCTAAATTATCGTTACTATTTATCAAAGTTCCTCCGTTTGACCCAAAACTTGATAAGACTCTCAAAGGTAATTTGTATTTACTTGCAAATTCCACAGATCTTATTTGTAAAACTTTAGCTCCTAAAGAAGAAAGTTCCAACATTTCTTCGTATGTTAAATGATCAAGTTTCCTAGCTTTATCGTAAATATTTGGATCGGTTGTAAATACCCCATCTACATCAGTATAAATCTGACACTCCTTAGCATTTAAAGAAACTGCAATTGCTACTGCAGAGGTGTCCGAACCGCCCCTTCCTAAGGTAGTAATGTTATTTTCATCATCGAACCCTTGAAATCCTGTGATTACAGGAACAATATTTTTTTCTAATGCATCTTGAAGAATTTCCTCTGAGACTTTTCTAATTCTTGCTCTTCCAAAGGAGGAATCCGTTTTAAACCCCATCTGAAAAGCATTGTAAGATCTTGAGTTATAACCTTTCTTTTTAAGAGACATGGCAAGCAACGCTGCGGAAACTTGCTCTCCAGAAGAAACAACAGCATCAAATTCTCGAGGATCAGGTTTCTTTTGAATTTTCTTAGCCAGATCAATCAGTCTATTTGTTTCGCCTGCCATGGCTGAAACAACAACAGTGACATGATTACCTGAGTCAATTTCCTGACCAACAATCTTGGCAACTGCTTCAATTCTTTTAGGGCTAGCAACAGATGTCCCTCCAAATTTTTGGACAATAATGTTACTCATGCCTTTTAAAGATTTTGAATATATTTTGTAGCTTCAGAAAAAACTTTTTCAAAGTTTTTAACTTGACTACCGCCTGCTTGTGCATGATCTGGTTTACCTCCGCCTTTACCGCCTATCAGTGAAGCGAGGGATTGTAACAAATCATTTGAACTGAAAACATCTTTTGGAATTGATTTTGAAGATGAAACCAATAAGCTTGATTTATCTCCATCTTTCGAAGCAAGAACACAAATTAAGTTTTCATTTTTATTTTTTAGTTCATCTATGAAAGATCTTGCTGAACCTAAGTTAATTCCTTCAAATTCCTTTAAGATAACTTTATAAGAATTAATTTGAATAATATCCTGTTCAAGGCTCTTTATTACTTCGCCTAATTCTTTTTGTTGTGATGATTTAATCGATTTTTCTAACTCACTGTTCTTTTCCATCAACTCTTTAATTTTTGAAATAAGACCCTCTTCATTCACGTTCAAAAGCCTCATTGCTTCTTGCCCAGAATTTTGAAATTTATTTGAGAAATCTTCCGCATCTTTTCCACTGCAAGCTTCAATTCTTCTGACGCCTGATGAAATACTTGATTCACTAGTTACTTTTACAAAACCAATATCCCCTGCTGAATCAACATGAGTTCCACCGCATAGTTCAACAGAAAAGTTTCCGCCAATCGAAAGTACGCGCACTTGATCTCCATATTTGTCTCCAAAAAAAGCCAGCGCTCCTTTTTCTTGAGCCTTCTTAAAGCTCATAGTTTCTATTTTAGTAGAGATATTATTTCTAATTGTTTCATTAACTAAATTTTCAATTTGTTGTACTTCTTCAATTTTTAAAGCAGCATCGTGAGTAAAATCAAATCTAAAATATTTATCGGAAACTAAGGAGCCTTTTTGCTCGACATGTTCTCCCAATACATTTCTGAGTGCAGAATGAAGCAGATGAGTAGCTGAATGATTTCTAATAATTTTATTCCTTCTATCAAGGTTAATAGAACTCTCGCATTGACTTCCAACTTTAAGGATTCCTTTTTCCAAATTACCAATGTGAATAAATTGATCTCCTACCTTTTGAGTATCTTTTACTTCAAAAATGAAGTCTTCACCTGAAATACAACCTTGATCGCCAACTTGACCTCCTGACTCAGCATAAAAAGGTGTTTTATTTAAAATTAATATTGCATCTGAATCGCTCTCTAATGTTTCTTGCTCTATTTGATTTACAAAAATCTTTAGCACTTTAGATTTACATTTGCTTTTGTCATATCCGATAAAGTTAGTTGGCTTATCTAAGGAAATTGATGATGGCATCAGAGAATCAAAATTAGATGAAGCTTTCGCAAGATCTCTCTGTTGTTCCATTAGTTCCTCATACTCCTTAATGTTTACTGAAATATTTTTTTCCCTTGCAAGATCTATGGTCATGTCTAGGGGAAATCCAAAAGTATCATAAAGTTTGAAAGCGAGTTCACCAGATACTTCATTTACATCCTTCGGTGTCTCATCCTCAAAAATGCGCATACCATTTCTTAGAGTTAGGGAGAACTGTTGTTCTTCTTTTTCTATGGTTTTTTCTATGATTTTTTTATTTTTACTTAAAAGAGCGTGCTCTTTTCCCATTTGGGATACTAACTCCTTCACAAGACCTGAAAGAGGTTTTTCATAATTAGGATTCAACTTATATGCGTGCCTCAAAGCTCTTCTTATGATTCTTCTAAGGACGTAACCCCTGCCTTCATTAGAAATGGAAAGGCCATCAGCTATCAAATAAGAACTAGATCTTAAATGATCTGCGATAACTCTAAGAGATGGATTTTCAAGATTTTGTGCACCCAAGTTCGATGCTATTTTTTTTATTAAATCTTTGAACAGATCAGTTTCATAGTTGTCGTTAATGCCTTGCAACACTGCCGTGATTCTTTCAAGGCCCATGCCGGTATCAACGGATGGTTTGGGCAAGGGAGAAAGTTCCCCATCAGGGTTCCTATTGAACTGCATGAAGACCAGATTGTATATTTCAACAAATCTATCTCCAGTATCAACGCCTTCTGCGGGTGACTCTCCTGAAAATGCCTCTCCATGATCATAAAATATTTCGCTGCAAGGCCCGCAGGGTCCTGTGTCCCCCATTGACCAGAAATTATCGTCATCTAGCTTTGAAATTCGATCTGGTTGGATTCCGATTTCATTTAACCAAATCTTTTCTGATTCTTGGTCTTCTATATGAACAGTTATCCATAGTTTTTCAGGTGAAATTTTGTAAATTTCAGTTAACAGTTCCCAGGCATATTTGATCGCTTCTTTTTTGAAATAGTCTCCAAAACTAAAGTTTCCTAACATTTCAAAAAAAGTATGGTGTCTTAAGGTATACCCAACGTTTTCTAGGTCGTTATGTTTACCGCCAGCCCTAATGCATCTTTGGGCCGAAGTTGCAGTTAAGTAGTCTCTTTTTTCTGCACCTAGAAAGACATCTTTAAACTGGTTCATGCCAGAATTAGTGAATAAGAGGGTTTGATCATCTAAGGGTAAAACGCTAGAACTTTCGACTATTTGGTGTCCTTTAGAAGAAAAAAAATCAATAAATTTTTTTCTAACTTCTGAGGAATGCATTTATGAGAAGACCTCTTCAAGAAAATCCATCAACAACATCCAAGACCTTCTATCAGCCTCTTTTGAATAAACTGTCCCAAAGTCTGGATTATTTGCTTCTGGATTTGTAAAAGAATGCATAGAGTCGCCATATATATGAAGCTGCCAGTCAACATCTTTTTCACTCATCTCTTTATAAAAAGATTGCATTTGATCTTCTCCAACCATTGGATCCTTCATGCCGTGCATAGCTAAAATTTTAGCTTTTATTTGTTCATTGATCGGTTCTTCAGGTCCAGCTAAGAATCCATGAAAACTTGCACTTCCTCTCAAATCAACACCAGTTCTGGCTAAATCTAGGGAAACTAACCCACCAAAACAATACCCAAAAACTGCAATCCTTGACTTGTCTACACCTGGCAAGGAGGAAACTTTATCGTAGGCTGCCTTAACTCTTTTTGAAAGTTCTTTTCTATCATCCAAAAGTGGCTGCATGCGAGCAGCATTTTCTTCATTAGTTTCTCCAACAATACCATCACCGTACATATCGAGCGCAAATCCAAGGTAGCCATTCTCTGCAAGTTTTTCTGCCTTTTCATCCACAAATTGATCTCTTCCAGACCAAGTATGAGCAATAATTACTGCTGGAAAATTATCTCCATCTGGAAAAGCTGCATATCCCAAAAAATCTTTTCCATCTATATCGTAATTAATAATTTCAGTTTTCATCTTTCGACATCCCTTTTTTAAATCTTTTGTAATTTTCGACGTAGTGAACAGCTGAAGCAAGCAAAAAATCTTTCATTTCTGGACCTAAAGTTTTTACAACCTTTCCAGGAGAACCTAAGAACATTGAATTATCTGGAATTACAGTATTTTCGGTCACTAACGAGTTAGCTCCAATTAGACAATTTTCTCCAATCTTCGCACCGTTTAAGACCACTGCATTTATACCTATCAGTGAATTATTTCCAATTTGGCAACCATGCAACATGACTTTATGTCCTACAGTAACATTATCACCAATAATAGTTGGGCTGCCCGGATCTGCGTGTATTACGGATAGATCTTGAACGTTTGAGCCCTGACCTATGACTATGTCTTCAACATCACCCCTGACAACTGCACCAAACCAAACCGATGCATCTTTTTTTAAGGTTACTCTTCCAACTACTGTTGCAGTCTCTGCAACATAAAAATCGTCGCCATCTGTAGTGACTTTATGATCATCTAATTTATAAATCATTATTTCCTTGTTAAATCTATTTCAATATCAAGAAGCTTTAAAAACTCAACAGTCATATAAGCAGTGAGTCCCCATACCATTTTATTTTCAAATTCAAAAAAAGGAAAAAAAACTTTTTTATTATCCCAGTTTTCAGATTTTTGTTCTTTTTGCATATTATTTTTAATAAAATTTAAGGGCACACTGAAAACTTCCGCAATTTCCTTCCCATCAGCTATTAATGTGTTACTTTTGAGTATGCCAATATAAGGAGTTACGCTTAATCCAAACCTTGATTGCACAGAACTAATTTCTCCTAAAACTTCCACGTCTTTTAATTCTAGATTTACCTCTTCTTGTGCCTCTCTCAAAGCTGTTTCTTTCAACGTTTCATCTATTTCTTCTCTTTTCCCTCCGGGAAAAGCAACCTCACCAGCATGAGTAGGAAGATTATTAGATCTCAAACAGTAAATTACATTAAGATCTTCGCTTGTCTCATGAAGGAGAATTAATACTGCTGCTTGTGGTAATCCTGCTATGGGGCCTGAGGGCTTATATGAGCTTAAGTTTTCCTTAATTTTAGGTATCATACATATTGAGTATCTCATAAAAAATACCTTCAAAACTAAATAAACTTAAATTGAAATATTGTAGTGTCTGCGGTGGAGCCGTCGTTTTAAAAATCCCAGAAGATGATAACAGGGAGAGATTTTGTTGCGATTCCTGTGGAGCTATCCATTATGAAAATCCAAAAGTGGTTGTTGGCACTCTTCCTTTTTTCGAAAATAAAGTACTCTTGTGCAAAAGAGCAATTCAACCCAGATTGGGCCTGTGGACTCTACCGGCAGGTTTTTACGAAAATGGTGAAACTCTGATTCAGGGTGCTTTAAGAGAGACAAAGGAAGAAACTAATGCTGACGTTGAAGCTGGAGAACTATATGGTATTTTTAATATTCCTCAGATCAATCAAGTTTATATTATATACCTCGCTATGGTAGGTCCTAATGATTTCAGTGTAACTTCAGAAAGCTCTGAGATTGGATTATTTGATGAACAAGAAATTCCATGGGACATTCTTGCATTTCCTTGGGTAAATTCATCTTTAAAAAATTTTTTTGCTGACCTAAAGAGCGGTAATTTTATCTTGAGAACAGAAGATATTATTAGACGTTAATTAATAACCTTTCTAGCATTTAAAAAAATCATTTTCCAAGGACTGAATTCATCTTCAACATCTGTCCAAGAGATCTGTCTATTTAGAAATGCTCTTTCAGGATGAGGCATCATTGCAGTGATCCTTCCATCTTTTGAAGTACAGCCAGCTATTGCATCCTTTGAACCATTTGGATTTAGCGGATAATTTTGAGTAGGACTACTTTCATCATCGCAATATTTTATAACTGCAAGTTTCTCTTCAGAAAATTTATCGAATGATTTATTGGATTCAAAATGTGCTCTCCCCTCTCCATGAGCAACGGGGACAATCAGTCTTGAGCCAGCCATACCATCAAAAAAAACAGATGATGATTTTTGAACATTTACTTGAGTTAATCTTGCTTCAAATTGATCAGAATAATTTTTTATAAAATTTGGCCAGTCTTCAGCTCCAGGAATTATTTTTTTTAAACTTGATAGTATTTGGCATCCATTACAGACTCCCAAAACTATCTTATTTTTATTAGAAAAGAATTCAGAAAATTCATCATATAAAAAAGAATTAAATAGAATTGAGTTAGCCCAACCCTTTCCTGCTCCGAGGACATCTCCATAGGAAAATCCTCCTGGAAAAACTATCCCTGAAAAATCTTCCAAGTTTTTTTCTTTCGTTGTTAAATCTGACATATGAACGTCGTAGGGATCAAAATAAGCTTGATGAAATGCTGCAGCCATCTCAGTTTGCCCATTTATGCCTTGCTCTCTCAAAATTGCAATTTTCGGTCTTGATGAATATGAATCTGAGGATTGTCGAAATTTAATATCTTGACTTAGTTTCCTCTTTTTTGGGTTTAGAACTGATCGAAGCTCTTCTTCCGCAACTTTAGGATTATCTCTTTCTTTTTGTATTTTGTGAGATACCTTCCACCAATTTTTCATCATCTCTTTATAAGAGAATTTTATTTTCTCCTTTTTAGTTGAAATGATTAATTGATTTTCTTTAGTAGGATTTCCTAATTCAATAACATTTGCACCATAAGAGGAATCCTTCAGAGTTTGTTTTATTTCTTCAGCAGTATTTTTTTCAACTTGTATTACAAGGCCTAGTTCTTCATTAAATAAAAAACTAGTAACCTTCTTTTCATCCAAGAATCCAATATCTATTGCTGCTCCCATTTCGCTACACAAAACCATTTCTGAAAGACAGGCTGCTAAACCGCCATCGGATCTGTCATGTAAGGCTAAAATTTGATCTTTCTGAACTAGAGAAGTTATGTAATTGAAAAATAGAGGTAAAGTTGAAATCTGCTCAACATCCGGAGTTCTTCCTAGATCCTTTTGCAATACTTCTTCAAGAATTGATCCTCCTAATCGAGACTTCTTATTACTTAAATCCAAAAGAAGTAACTCAGTATTATTTATATTTTTAATTTCAGGAGTAATAGCTTTTGTAACATCTTTTATTTTGCAGAAGGAAGAAGCTACTAAGCTAAGGGGCGATTCCACGATATCTTTTTCATTATTCCATCTTGTCTCCATAGACATTGAATCCTTTCCCACAGGAATTGTGATTTTCCAAATTTGGCAAATATCCTCAGATAAAGATTTAACTGAATTAAATAAATCACGATTGGATTCATTTTTGTTTGGGTTAGCCATCCAGTTTGCTGAGATTTTAACATCAGATAATTTGTTAACTCCGCTTGATAAGATATTTAAAATTGATTCTGATAAAGCCATTCTTACTGAAGCTTCTGCATTTTTTACAGCGATTGGAGATTTCTCTCCCATTGCCATAGCCTCTCCGCCCAAGCCTTCAAAAGAAGAGAGTGTTACAGCGTTATCTGCGACTGGCATTTGATATTTTCCAACAAATTGATCTCTGTAAGTAAGTCCACCTACGTTCCTGTCAGCAATGGAAATTAAAAAATTTTTAGAACCTACTGTTGGATGACTCAGAATACTTAACCATGTTTTTTTGATATGAATGTCTGGGAGATTATCTTTTATCTGATTGCCAGGGACTGTAGAAAATTCCCTTTTTAAATTTTCATTTGCTCCAAATAAGAGTTTCATCGGCAAATCAATTGGTTGAATATCTTCATCAGGTGATTTAAGAGTTAATTTTTTTTCCTCAGTCAGTTCACCAACTACTGCAAAAGGACATTTTTCTCTGAAACATATATCTTTAAAGGCATGAAGATCACTTTCCTCAATGAGAATTACATATCTTTCTTGCGATTCATTACACCAAATCTCTAATGGGGATAGAGATTTATCAGCTACTGGAATCTGAGATAAGTCAATTTTCGCTCCATAACCGGCATCGTTTGCAATTTCTGGTATTGCATTTGATAGACCACCTGCTCCAACATCGTGAATGAAAGATATAGGATTTTTCTCAGCCATTGCCCAGCAGGTGTCGATAACTTCTTGGCATCGTCTTTGTATTTCAGGATTGCCTCTCTGTACAGATGCAAAATCAAGCTCATCATCAGATTGTCCAGATGCAAGAGAAGATGCGGACCCACCTCCTAAGCCAATTAAATAACTTGGGCCTCCAAGGACGATAACTTTTGAGTTAACCGAAACATTCTTTTTAAATGAATGCATAGGCCTTATGTTGCCTAGACCGCCAGCAATCATAATAGGCTTATGAAATCCATAGTGAGTATTCTTAGTTTTTCTTTCAAATGACCTAAAGTATCCAACAATATTGGGTCTTCCAAACTCATTGTTATAAGAAGCAGCACCAATTGGGGCTTCTATCATTATCTGTTTTGGAGAAGCGATCCTTTTTGGAGACTTGCCTTCAAATTCCCAAGGCTCAACTTCATCAAGCCTGAGGTAAGAGACAGAATACCCAGTTAAACCCGCCTTAGGTTTAGCACCTCTGCCTGTTGCCCCTTCATCTCTAATTTCTCCACCTGATCCAGTTGCTGCACCTGGAAAAGGAGATATTCCTGTAGGATGATTATGTGTTTCTACTTTTATGCAAAAATTTACTTGCTCATCAATAAATGAGTATTTTTTAGATTTCTGGTCTGCAAAAAACCTTTTTTTACCTATTCCCTCAATAACTGCGGCATTATCTTTATATGCAGAAATTACTCCATCTGAATAATTAGTAAAAGTATCCTTAATAAAGCTAAACAAGGAAGCATATTCAGATTCACCATCAATTGCCCACTTTGAATTAAAAATTTTATGTCTACAGTGTTCCGAGTTAATTTGCGAAAACATCATTAACTCACAATCAGTTGGTCCTCTTCCAAGATCCTCATAGTTTTGTTTTAAATATTCAATCTCAAAATCGTTTAGTGCTAGACCAAGTTTGGCGTTAATTTCATTTATGTTTTGATTGAGATCTATTTCTTTAAGAAGCTTTTTTTTATTTTTATAAAATAAACTATTTAAATTTTCTTTATTGATTTGTTCTTCTGTTAATGGGTCAAATAGTTCTGAATCATTAAGTTCGTTAACGCCTTCAGTTTTATAAAGTCTTAATTTTTCAATATTGAATAAATCTTCAACTCCGCAACTAATAAAAATATCTTTTGATTTGGATGCCCACGGAGATTCTGTACCTCTTCTAGGGCATATAATTATTGAATTCTGATCGATGTCCTTAACTTCCCTTGCGTCCAATAATTTTAAAATTTTTGTCTTGTTGGATTGATAGGATTTTTGTGTGATTTCTAGGACAAAAAGATCAGTAATAGATTTTATCTTGAAAGAATAATTAGTTTTCTGAAACTTTATTATTTTCTTTGTTTTAAAAGAAGAAAAAGTGCTTTTTCCTAATAATAATACTTGATGCTTAGTATTTTCTTTTGAAGGCATTGAAGTTTGCAAAGCTCATTATAACTTTTTTTAAAAGCAATTATTAAGCGGCAATTAATTTTTCTTTCAATACGGATATCTGGTCTCTAATATTTGCAGCTTCTTCAAACTCCAGCTTGTTTGCGTGTTCTAACATTAAAGATTCTAGTTCATCAATTCTTCTAGCCAGCTCTTTAGGAGAGGAATAGTCTTCCTCAATTAATTCTTGAGCTTCTTCAATAAATTTTTTACCCGGAATATTTCTTGCTCCCTCCATAATATCACTGACACTTTTAAGGATACTTTCCGGCTTGATATTATTTTCTTTATTATATTTTTCTTGGAGGCTTCGTCTGTATTCTGTTTCTTTTATTGTCCTCTCTATTGAGCCGGTCATTTGATCTGCATATAAAATTGCATGCCCGCTTTTATGTCTAGCTGCTCTTCCTATAGTCTGAATTAACGAAGTTTCAGATCTTAAAAAGCCTTCTTTATCAGCATCCAAAACAGCTACTAAAGATACCTCTGGAAGATCAAGACCCTCTCTCAACAAATTTATACCAACCAGAACATCAAACTTTCCAAGTCTGAGATCTCGCAATATCTCAACCCTTTCGACGGTATCAATATCAGAATGCAAATATCGAACATCTATGTCTTGTTCATACAAGTAACTGCTTAAATCCTCTGCCATTCTCTTAGTTAAAACAGTCACTAAAACTCTTTCCTTCTTCTTAATTCTCTGATGGATTTGGTCAAGCAGATCATCTACTTGATTTTCCGCAGGTTTGATTTCTATCGTTGGATCAAGCAATCCTGTTGGCCTTACAATCAGATCAACTGTTTGTCCTGAATTATCATTTTCATAATTTCCAGGAGTAGCTGAAACAAATATTCTTTGACCGGATAAACTCTCCCACTCATCGAATCTTAACGGACGGTTATCTAAAGCACTTGGAAGTCTGAAACCATACTCAACTAATGTTTCTTTTCTTGATCTATCTCCTCTATACATTCCGGTTAGTTGAGGCAAAGTAACGTGAGATTCATCAATAAATACTAGCGCATCCTCTGGCAAATATTCGTAAAGCGTAGGAGGAGCCTCACCTTCCTCTCTTCCAGAAAGGTATCTGGAGTAATTTTCAATTCCGCTGCAAAAACCTAATTCCCTCATCATCTCCAAGTCATATTTTGTTCTTTGCTCAATTCTTTGGGCTTCTACAAGTTTATGATTAGCTTCAAGATAGCTGACCCTTTCTTTCATTTCACTTTTTATCTTATTAATAGCATTCGCAATAACTTCTTTTGATGTTACGTAGTGAGTCTTTGGGAAAATTGTTACTCTAGGCACTTCCCTAAAGATTTCTCCCGTGAGAGGATCAAAAAACTTTATGGCTTCGATTTCACTATCAAAAAGTTCAATTCTCACGGCTTCCTTATCTGAGTCTGCTGGAAAAATATCAATCACGTCGCCTCTGACTCTAAAAGTAGCTCTTTTGAAATCTACTTCATTTCTGGAATATTGAAGCTCAGCAAGTCTTCTAAGAATAATTCTTTGGTCTATTTCGTCTCCTACATCTAAATGAAGAACCATTTGCAAATATGATTTTGGGTCACCCAATCCATAGATAGCTGAGACTGTGGCGACAATTACAACATCCCGTCTCTCCATTACAGCTTTTGTTGCTGAAAGTCGCATTTGTTCAATGTGTTCATTTATAGAGGCATCTTTTTCTATAAAGGTATCTGACACTGGGACGTAAGCTTCAGGCTGATAATAATCGTAGTAAGAGACAAAATATTCAACTGCATTGTTTGGAAAAAATTCTTTAAACTCGCCATAAAGCTGTGCAGCTAAAGTTTTATTATGAGCCATGACGATGGCGGGTCTTTGAAGATTTTGAATAACGTTCGCCATAGCGAATGTTTTTCCTGAGCCAGTTACTCCCTTTAGTGTTTGATTTAATAGACCCGAATTAATTCCTTCAACCACTTTTTGAATAGCCACTGGTTGATCTCCAGTAGGCTTAAATGCTGAAACTATTTCAAATGGTTTACTCATATTAGATGTTTTTGCTTATAATACCCTCTTTTCCGCGATAGCTCAGTTGGTAGAGCAAGTGACTGTTAATCACTGGGTCGCAGGTTCGAGCCCTGCTCGCGGAGCCATAATTTTATGCCATTATACGATCCCAGATCTGACAAACCTTATAAATTAAGTCGTAGCAGAATTGAGAATTTTTCAAAGTGTAAAAGATGTTTTTACTTAGAAGAAAAATTAGGAGTAAAAAAGCCAGATTCTTTTCCATTCAATTTAAATAATGCAGTTGATCAACTCTTGAAAGATGAATTTGATTCTTACCGAGGTACAGAAAATAATCATCCATATCTAATTGAATCTTCTATAGATGCTAAACCTTACGATCATCCTGATATTGAAATTTGGAGAACAAGAAATCAAGGGATTGGCATCGAATTAAAAGAGCTGAATCTATACATTTATGGGCTCGTTGATGACGTTTGGATTAATACTAAAAATGATAAATTGATAATTGCTGACTATAAAGCGACTTCAAAAAAAGGGGATGTAACTATAGATGCTCCCTGGCAAATTTCATATAAAAGACAAATTGAAATTTATCAGTGGCTATTCAGGCAAAATGGCTTCGATGTAGACGATATGTCTTATTTTGTTTACTGCAATGGTATAAAAGATTCAAAGGTTTTTGATAATTGCTTAAATTTTGAAGTTAAAATTTTGCCATACAAAGCTAATGATTCATGGGTAACTCCTGCTTTGAAGGAAATAAAAAATTGTTTGAATAGCGACGAACTTCCAGAAGAGTCAGATAGATGTGACTATTGCGCTTATAACAGAAAAATTAAATTATTTGGTTAATGTCAATATTAATATCATTTATCTTTCTTTCTATTGGGCTAGTAGGTCTCATTTGGGGTGCTGACAAATTCATATCAAATTCTTCGATATTGGCCAGAAAAATTGGCATTAGTGATTTAATTATTGGTTTAACTTTAATTGCTCTTGGAACGTCAGCACCCGAAATATTTGTAAGCATTTCATCTGTGCTTAACGATACTCCTGAGATTGCATTAGGAAATTCAATTGGATCAAATATCAGCAATATAGGTCTTATATTTGGATTGAGTTGTTTTGCTTTAGCCTCCAAAGCTATACCTCTTGATTTAAGAAATATTTTTCTATTCATTTTATGCACCCTCATTGCAGGTTATTGTCTTTTTGACTTAAGGCTGAGCATAGGGGATGGAATTTTATGTATTTGTCTAATAATTTTATTTGTATTGAATTTATTAAGATCTGAAGAGGCTGATATTGAGGTCAGTAATCAAGATTCAGGGTTAATGAAAGTAATTTTCTTTACCACTTTGAGCCTTTTGGTACTAATAATTGGTTCGGAACTCACTGTGACTGGAGCTGAATCGATAGCAATTTATTTTGGATTATCTGAGGTAATCATTGGACTAAGCATCATAGCTGTGGGCACAAGTCTCCCCGAACTTGCGGCAACCGTTGCTGCAATAAGACAAGACAAATCTTTGATAGTCATAGGAAATGTTCTTGGATCTAATTTTTTAAATATTGTGGTGGTGTTTCCAATCATTGCATTTGGCAGCAATGAAGTATTTGATGGTGTAATTTTCACGAGAGATTTCTTGATTATGAGCGTTTTTAGCGCGTTGTTTATTCTTGCTCTTGTGGTTGGTAGACAAAAAGATGATCTTTCCAGAATTCTTTTTTACGGCTTTGGATTAATTTTTATTTTAGGGTATTTAATTTATTTGCTTAATTTATTCATCTAAAGTCACCCTTTTCCAGATAGTTTTTTCTCCAATATCTTCAAGATTAATTCCCTTAGCTTTTAAATCATCTCTAATCTTGTCTGACTTAATAAAGTCTTTTTGATTTCTTGCAAGATTTCTTTCAGTTATTAAATCTTCTATTTCTTCCTCCGTTATAAGTACTTCAGATGAAATAAATTTAAAATACTCGTCTGGCTTTGATTGAAATAATCCCATTACACTCCCCGATGAAATAAGAAGATCAGCTATAGATTTAGATTCATTTTTATTATTAAGAAATGACTTATTTAATTTATCTAATATCTTATGCAGAAAAGAGATCAATTTGGGAGAGTTGAAATCATCTTTCAAACTTTCAATGACTCCCTCATCGAGAGGAATATTTTTAGTATCAGATAAATCTACTTTTCTTAAAGCATCGTAAAATTTATCGAGTGTTTTTTTACTTTCATCAAGTCCATGAAAAGAAAAATTCAAAGGATTCCTATAGTGAGTAGAAAAAAGAAAAAATCTAATCACCTCCGGGTGATATTTTTTCAAGATGTCTTTGATTGTAACGAAATTTCCTAGAGACTTTGACATCTTCTCTTCCTCTATAGTTAAAGGTCCAGTGTGCAACCAGAAGTTAGCAAATAATCCATCATGGTTGCATTTAGATTGAGCATTTTCGTTTTCATGATGAGGAAATTTAAGGTCTAAACCTCCTCCATGAATATCAAAATTTTTTCCCAAATAATCTCTACTCATAGCCGAACACTCAATATGCCAGCCAGGTCTTCCTTTCCCCCAAGGTGAGTTCCAAGAAGCTTCATCAGAGGAGATTTTCCAAAGCGCAAAGTCAGCTGGATTTTTTTTAGTATCATCTATATCAATTCTTGATCCAGAAACCATATCTTCAAGATTTCTATTCGATAACTCTCCATAATTTTCAAAAGACTCTACGTCAAAAAAAACATCTCCGTGTTTGGTTGTATAAGCAAAATTTTTAGAGATTAAATCATCTATGAAGGAAATTATGGAATCCATGTGTTCAGTAACTTTTGGCTCAACGTCTGGTGACAGCATAGACATAGAGGAGAAATCATCATGCATTTCCTGAATATACTTTTCTGAAATAGCTGAAGGAGAGGTATTTTCAGATTTTGCTTTAGCAATTATTTTGTCATCTACATCAGTAATATTTCTTACATAATGGACATCATAGTTCAGAGCCTTAAAGGACTTAACTATAAAATCAAAGGATAAAAAAGTTCTAAGATGTCCGATGTGGCAAGAGTCATAAACTGTCATTCCACAGACATAAAGTGATACTTTTCCTTCTTTTAATGGATTAAAACTTATCTTTTTAGAGCTTTTTGAATCAAATATCTTCATTTCAGAGAAGATCAATTATAGATTAGAATGATATCTAAAGAGGAAATTATGAATAATATTATTGTAGTTCTAGTCACGACAATGGGCACTTTGGAAATTGAACTTTACGAAGATGATGCGCCGATAACGGTTAAGAACTTTGTGTCTTACGTTGAAAGCGGTTTTTTTGAGGAAACAATTTTTCATAGAATAATTCCAGGTTTTGTTGTCCAAGGAGGCGGTCATATTTCTGGAATGGAACAAAAAGAAACTCAGGAACCAATACAAAATGAAGCCAATAATGGTTTAAAAAATGATAGGTATACGTTATCAATGGCCCGAACCAATGATCCTCACTCAGCAACTTCACAGTTTTTCATTAATCTTCAAGATAACATTAGTCTAGATTTTTCCTCTGAAACTCCAATGGGATGGGGATACGCTGTCTTTGGAAAAGTCGTAAAGGGTCAAGAAGTTGTCGATGAAATGGCAACAGTGCAAACAGGAAGCTTTGGGCCTTATCAGGACGTGCCAAGAGAAGATATAAAAATTCTGAGTGCGTCTCTAAAACAATAACTCATTCATGAGTGCGGTTCTAATATCTGATTTACATTTACATGAGTCAGACCTTGCTTTGTATAACAAGTTTGAGAAGTTTTTATCCTCAAAAGTTAATGGATTTAATAATTTATTTATCTTGGGTGATTTGTTCGAAACTTGGATTGGTGATGATAATGAATCCGAGTTTAATAAAAATGTCATTGAAATTTTAAAAAAAGTATCGACTGATGGAATAAAAGTTTTTCTAATGCGCGGTAATAGAGACTTTTTAATTGGAGAAAATTTTTGCTCATCTATAAAAGCGAAACTTCTATCTGATTATTATATTTATGAAGATGGAGCTTCTAAGATACTCCTTCTTCATGGAGATACCCTTTGCACAGATGACGTTAGATATCAGGAATTTAGAAAACTTGTTAGGGATAAGAGTTGGCGAGATGACTTTTTATCTAAATCTTTACAAGAAAGATTTGATATTGCATCTGGTTTAAGAGAAATGAGCAACGAAGAAACTGGTAATAAAAAAAATGAAATTATGGATGTTAATCGTGAATCTGTCTTAAAAATAAGCAGTGAATTTAGCATAGACAAAATGATTCATGGACATACTCATAGACCCTTCATTCATAAAGATGAAAACCTTGTAAGAGTGGTCTTAAGTGATTGGGAAAATGAGGTTAACTATGCAACGGTAATTGATGGAGAGATTTCTTTAGAAACTTTTTAAGCTTTTTTCTGCTCGAGAGGATCTTTAAAGTACTTTGAATAATGAGCATCAGATAAAGCTAAAAGTTCTTCTTCTAAATCTCTCTTAAGTATTTCTAGGTTCATGCTTTCATCATGAAAAGTTATTCCAAAATCACTCAGATCTTCAAAACTTTCACTTACAAGTTTAATTAAATCGAAAATTTGGCAGTACTCATTAAGATCTGTTTTTATTTTTAAATCTAATTCGATGATTTTTGTAGATAGTTTTTTTGAATCTATTTTTTTTATTTTTGAATAAATAATTTGAGTTTTTAAAGATTCCAATCTCATCCAAATTGCATCTTTTTCATCTTCGTCATATTTATTCCAGTTGATTACCTCGAAGTAAAACCTTTTGCACCCCCTACAAACTTCGTCTCCATATGTCGTAGAACATATTCCAACGCATGGAGTTCTAGTCTTCTTCTGCATAAAGGGTATACTAGCAACTTTTTTAGGGGTTTATGTTAGAAGCATATAAAAAAATTGAAAAAGAAAGAGCCGAACTTGGAATTCCGCCAGAACCACTCGATGCTGAACAAACTGCTGATCTTGTTGAGCTAATAAAAGGGAACTCTGATGACGGAGAATTATTACTAGATCTATTAATCAATAGAGTTCCTGCTGGAGTAGACGATGCTGCCTATGTAAAAGCAGCATTTCTTAATGATATCGCCACAAAAAAGATCACATGTGATTTGATTGATCCCACAAAAGCTACTTTTTACTTAGGAACTATGCTCGGTGGTTACAATGTTGAACCTCTTATTAATCTTCTAGATGATGACGAATGTGGAAATGAGGCTGTTAAAGCACTTTCACAGACTTTATTGGTTTTCGATGCATTCAATGACGTAGCAGAAAAATCAAAAGATTCTTCGAATGCAGCAAAAGTTTTAAAATCTTGGGCAGAAGCAGAATGGTTTACATCCAAACCCGAAGTACCGCAATCAATAACTACGACTGTTTTTAAAGTTCCTGGCGAAACAAACACTGACGATCTTTCTCCTGCACCGGATGCTTGGTCAAGACCAGATATTCCATTGCATGCTTTGGCGATGTACAAAATGCCAAGACAAGGTTTATCTAATGATCCTCTTGGAGAAATAAAAAAATTAAAAGAAAAAGGTCATCCTGTATGTCTGGTAGGTGATGTCGTTGGTACTGGATCTTCTAGAAAATCGGCTACAAATTCAGTCTTGTGGCATATGGGAGATGATATTCCTTTCATCCCAAATAAAAGAACAGGAGGCATATGCATAGGAACCAAAATAGCTCCTATTTTCTTTAATACAATGGAAGATGCCGGTACTCTTGTTTTCGAAGCAGATGTTGAAAAAATGGAATCTGGTGATGTGATAACAATATTTCCTCACGAAGGAAAAATTGAAAATGAGAGCTCTGAAAACATTTCGTCTTTTGAACTTAAGTCAGAAACTTTTCTAGATGAAGTTAGAGCTGGCGGAAGAATACCGCTGATAATTGGTAGAAGCTTGACTGATAAAGCCAGGGACTTTTTGAACTTGCCAGCAACAGATGTATTTGTGAGACCGGGGAAAGCAGATGAATCAAACGACGGCTATACTCTTGCGCAAAAAATTGTTGGTAAAGCTTGTGGTGTTGAAGGCATCAGACCTGGCACCTATTGTGAACCAATTATGACTACAGTTGGTTCTCAAGATACCACTGGACCAATGACTAGAGATGAACTTAAGGAACTAGCTTGTTTGGGTTTCACATCTGATTTAGTTATGCAGTCTTTTTGTCATACCGCTGCATATCCTAAGCCTGTTGATATAGAAACACAGCACACTTTGCCAGAATTTATTAAAACGCGTGGTGGAGTTGCTTTGCAACCCGGAGACGGGATCATTCATTCTTGGTTAAATAGAATGTTACTTCCAGATACTGTTGGAACTGGGGGAGATTCCCATACTAGATTCCCAATAGGAATTAGTTTTCCAGCTGGATCTGGACTTGTAGCATTTGGAGCAGCTTTAGGCGTGATTCCTTTAGATATGCCTGAATCTGTCTTGGTAAGGTTTTCTGGAGAAATGCAACCTGGAATAACTCTTAGAGACCTTGTAAACGCTATTCCTTATGCAGCTATTCAAAAAGGTCTTCTCACTGTTGAGAAAGAAGGAAAGAAAAATATTTTCTCTGGTAGATGTCTTGAAATTGAAGGATTACCAAATTTAAAAATTGAACAAGCTTTTGAGTTGTCCGATGCTTCTGCAGAAAGATCTGCATCTGGATGTACTGTTCTTTTAGATGAAGAACCAATTTTAGAATATCTAAAATCAAATATAGTTCTTTTGAGGTGGCTGATCTCTGAGGGATATGGAGATGCAAGGACCTTGGAAAGAAGAGCTCAAAAAATGGAACAATGGATTCAAAATCCTGTCTTACTTAAACCGGATAATAATGCCAAGTATGCAGCCACAATTGAAATTGATCTAAATGAAATAAAAGAACCTCTTTTAGCTTGTCCAAATGATCCAGACGATATAAAAACACTTTCTGAAATTGGAGAAGATAAAATTGATGAGGTATTCATCGGTTCTTGTATGACAAATATTGGCCATTTCAGAGCTGCTGGAAAACTTTTAAAGGATACCTCTTCGCTTCCAACAAGATTATGGATTTCTCCTCCCACCAGAATGGATAAGTTTCAACTTGAACAGGAAGGCTTCTATGATATTTTCAAAAAAGCTGGGGTAAGAACTGAAGTTCCTGGATGTTCTTTATGTATGGGTAATCAAGCAAGAGTTGAACCTAATGCAACCGTTGTATCAACCTCAACAAGGAACTTTCCAAACAGACTGGGTGATGGCGCTGATGTATATCTCGCTTCGGCGGAACTTGCAGCGATTTCATCTATTCTTGGAAAACTTCCCACTAATGATGAATATCAGAGTTTTATGTCTGAAATAAATACTATGTCAGCTGACATTTTTCGATACATGAACTTTAACGAAATCAAGAGCTATAAAGATGCAGCTGATAATGCAAAACTTCCAGCTGTGACTATTGAATCTAACTAGATTTTATTTGAATCAGATCTCAAGACCTCAAGATTTTTCAAGTAATCAGAAGAAACTTGATCATCTAAATATTCACCATCAAAGATAGAGGTTTCAAAATTTTCTATCTCTTTATTTCCTTCTTTAGCGCTTCTAATAAGATCTTCTAAATTTTGATAAACCAGCCAATCGGCTCCTATATATTCTGCAATTTGATCTTCATCTTTTTGATGAGCAATCAACTCGGTAGTTGCAGCCATATCAATTCCATAAACATTTTGAAATCTAATTGGAGGTGCTGCGGATGCAAAAAAAACTTTTTTTGCTCCAGCTTCTCTAGCCATTTCCACTATTTGCTTACTTGTAGTTCCTCTAACAATTGAATCATCTACAAGAAGAACATTTTTGCCTTCAAATTCCATAGTAATTGGATTAAGTTTTCTCTTAACAGATTTTCTTCGCATCTCTTGTTTGGGCATGATAAACGTCCTTCCGATATATCTATTCTTCACAAAACCCTCTCTGTAAGGTAAACCAAGTTTCTTTGCTACTTCGTTTGCTGATGTTGTGCTGCTTTCAGGAATAGGTATAACCACATCTATTTCGTGTTCAGGATACAGACCAAGTATTTTTTCGCCAAGGTAAGTGCCCATTCTTTGTCTAGCTTTATGAACAGATACTTTATCAATAACTGAATCAGGTCTAGCTAAATAAACGTATTCAAAAATACACGGGCTATGCTTTGCTGCCTTTTGACTTTTGGATCTGCTCATTTTTCCTTCTTTTGAAATAAAAATTGTTTCACCAGCCGCAATGTCATCAATGATTTTAAAATCAAGTGCGTCAATTGCTGCGCTTTCGGAGGCAATCATATATTCTGCCCCCATAAGATCCTCATCCCTCTTACCTATGATTAAAGGTCTTATTCCGTGGGGGTCTCTAACTGCTACTAATCCAACATTGTTGATCATAATTATTATTGAGTATGCTCCAGATAATCTTGATTGCATCCTTGTAACAGCCTCGAAAATTTCTTCTTTAGAAGGTTGAACACCTCCAATCTGTTGCAGCTCATGAGCAAAAATATTAAGGATTACTTCTGAATCTGAATTTGTGTTTAAGTGCCTTCTATCTGTCTCAGCAAGTTCTTCACATAGAGAATCTGTATTCACTAAATTACCATTATGAACAATACTTATACCGTATGGTGAATTTACATACATAGGTTGAGCTAACTCCCTTGAAGCCCCACCGGCAGTGGGGTACCTAACATGTGCAATACCAATTTTCCCAGTGAGTGACTGAATATGATGCTCTCTAAAAACCTCTCTAACTAGGCCAAGTTGTTTTCTTGAATTTAATCTTTTTTCCTCTGAAGTAGCTATACCAGCTGCATCTTGCCCTCGATGCTGAATTACTGTGAGAGCCTCATAAAGATCTGAAGCAACCTCATTTTTTGAGACAATCCCTACTACACCGCACATTTTTATTGAATCTTTTTGTTTATAGAATCTAGATTTTCTTGAAGTGGAAATTTTACCCCTTTAATTTTTTCAGGGACATCATATTCTTCAATTAATTTTGAAATTTCGATGATATGGTAAGAAAAATAACTCTCCTCCCACCATTCTTTATTTGCTAACTCTTCCTTTGAAATCAAAAAAATAAATACTAAAACAACCAAGGCTCTCAAAGCTCCGAAAGCTGATCCTAAAAACCTATCAAAAAATGAAAGGCCGATAAGCCTCATTCCTTTTGAAATAATATTCCCAACAAGTCTGAATATAATGAAAGCACAAACAAAAATAATGATTGAACTTAAAATTTCTTTAGTGAATTCATTAAGATTATCTAAAGGCAATGCCGAAGATAAATTTAGTCTAAAGAAATATGCAAGAAAAATTGAACCTACCCACTCAACTACAGAAAATATTTCTTTTATTAAACCTTTAAAGGTTCCTACAACAAGAGAAAAAATAAATATTCCTGCCAATAAAAAATCAATCCAATTTAAAGAAATATTTCCTTCAAGAATATCCATGATTGATTCTACATCATACTAAATTTGATTCTAGAAACTCTCCCACTAAATAGAATGATCCATAGATAATTATCGCATCGAATTCATTTTTATTTTTTAATTTCTTATAAGTAACTTCTAAACTTTCACCGTGAGAACCGATACTTTCATTATTTACTGAAGTTAAGAATTGCTCTGGATCCATCAATCTTCTTTCTTTACATCTAGGAAAATGCCAACAGTCAATCATTTCCTTAAGAGGAGAAATAAGATCATAACTATTCTTTGATGATGCGAAAATTGCAGCAGTTTTTTTACCTTCAATTTTTTTAAGGAGTTCTTTTTTTAATTTCTCTAATGCAGACAAGTTGTGGCAAACATCTAACAAGATATAAGGATCTTCTGAAATAACTTCGCATCTTCCTTTAATAGAAAATGAATCCAAAGCTTTTTGAACTTGGTTTTCCGAAATCTTGAATCCTAGACTTATGAATGACCTTATAGCGACCGCTATAGATGATGAATCTATATTTCGTTTATCTTCAAGTTTGAATTGGTTCTTCTTATCAAAATATAAAATGCTTTCTTTGTTCTTCTTTACTTCGAAATCTTTTTTTAAAAAAGATGAGTTAGCATTTTTAATTTTGATTTCTTTTTTTAAAGAATTCGGTACGCGAGAATGGCCAAAAATAAAATTTTTATTTTCTTTAATGATTCCAGCCTTTTCTTTTGCAATATTTTCTATTCCTCTCCCTAAAATTTCTTCATGATCAAGTTGAACGTTTGTAATGATAGATAGATCTGCATTTAAAATATTTGTTGGATCTAACCTTCCTCCAATGCCAATTTCTACAATCCAGAGATCAATATTCTCATCATTGAAAATTTTAATCATAGCTAATGCTAGATACTGGAAAAAATTAAGTGGGATATCTCCTTTGGCTTCTTTCACAGCTTCCAGGGAGTTCAAAAATAAGTCATCCGATATTGACTCACCATTTATTTTTATTCTTTCGTTAATTCGAATTAAATGAGGCGAGGAAAAAGTACCGACTTTTAAACCTTTCTGTAAACCAAGTTGAGTTAATATTTCACCTGTAGTTCCTTTTCCATTGGTGCCTGATATGAGAATAATCTTTCCTCTGGGTTGGATGTTGAGAAGATCATAGACCTTCTGAGGATTTTTAAGACCCTTTTCAGAGTTATCCTCAGAAAAAAGGAATTTGCTTATCCAAGCTTCAAGCTTCGTCAATCTTTGGTGATAATTTTGATACTAAATTAAATATTTTTTCTTTTAGTTCAGTCCTAGGCACTATCATATCGATCATTCCATGCTTTAAAAGAAATTCACTTTTTTGAAAACCATCAGGCAGTTTAACTCTTACAGTTTGCTCAATGACTCTAGGTCCAGTGAATCCGACCTGAGCTTTAGGTTCCGCTATATTTACATCTCCCAACATGGCGAGACTCGCGGCAACGCCTCCATAAATTGGATCGGTTAGTACTGATATGAAAGGCAGCTTTGCTTGCTTGAGATCATTGAGAGCTGCTGCTGTTTTTGCCATTTGAAAGAGAGAAACTAATGATTCTTGCATTCTTGCTCCTCCGCTAGTAGAAAAACAAACAAAAGGCAGTTTCTTATCAACAGCATAATATACTGCATCAGTAAATTTTTGACCTACCACTGAACCCATCGATCCGCCCATGAATCTGAATTCGAATGCTGCGGCGACCATTTCTCTATCTTTGACTTTACCGTAAGCGGAAATGATGGCTTCTTTCTCATTTATTTTATTAATAGATTCTGAGATTCGATCTTTATATTTTTTAGTATCTTTAAAATCAAGCCAGTCTTTAGTTTCAATGCTTTCTGAGATTTCTTGATACTCATTATTATCAAAGAAATAGCTCATTCTATGTCTTGCACCTATTCTTATGTGATGCCCACAGTTAGTGCAAACATAATGATTTTCCTCTAGGTCCGGCCCATAGATTATTTCATTGCAGTTTGGGCAACTCTGCCAGAGACCTTGTGGGATTGGACTAGGTCTCTCTTCAGGATTTTGTCTTATAAAAGAAGGAAGAATTTTATCAAACCATTTTTTCATTTTTTTCTAACATCTCTTTTAAATGTTTTCAGAGACTTTTCTAAAAACTTAAGTGAGTCATTCAATCTAAAATTCTTTTGTTGAATAATATCAATTAATCTACTACCAACAACTACGCCATCAGATATTTTTGACATTTTTTGAGCGATCTCCCCTTCCTTTATTCCGAATCCTACCACAACCGGAATTTTTGTTTTTGATTTGATGTATTTAACCTTATCTTGCACTTCTTTAAAATTTGAAAGTTTGGCGCCTGTTACTCCTCTAAAAGAAACATAATAGAGAAAGCCACTAGAAAATTTAACTATTTTTTCGATTGTTTTTTTTGGAGTTGTGGGAGAAATTAGCCTGATTAAATCCAAATCAATGTCTTTAAGTTTATTATAAAAAAATTCACTTTCTTCGTAGGGTAGATCCACAATTATCAGTCCATCAACTCCTGCCTTTTTTATTTTTTTGAACAGGTTCTCTCCTTGTGAGAGAAAATTATTCATATAACCCATGAGCACAATTGGCTTATCTTGATTATGGATTCTCAACTCCTTAACTAAAGATAATATTTTGCTGAAGGTAATATCGGAGCTTAATGCTCTCTCGTGAGAACGCTGAATAACAGATCCTTCAGCCATAGGATCTGAAAAAGGAACTCCTATTTCGATGATATCTGCATGAGATAATAGTTTAAGAAAAACTTTTTTTGAAAAGTTTATATTATTATCGCCAGCTACATAGTAGGTGATTAGTGTTTTTGACTCTTGATTTCTTGCCCTTTCAAAAGAGTCTTTGATTCTTCCCATTTTAGATCAAAAATTAATTCCATCAGCTTTGGCCACTGATTGCATGTCTTTATCTCCTCTACCAGATAAATTGACAACCACGATGTCTGATTTTTTCAATTTCTTAGCATTCTTGGATACCCAAGCTAAGGCATGTGAAGTCTCTAACGCTGGCATTATTCCTTCGATTCGACTTAAATCGTGGAAAGCTTTAAGAGCCTCTTTGTCTGTAGCTGCTTCATAATGCACTCTGCCCATATCTTTCAAGAAAGAATGTTCAGGACCTACTCCAGGATAATCTAGCCCAGCTGAAACTGAATGAGTCCCCAAAATTTGACCATCTGAGTTTTGCATTAAATAAGTTTTCATTCCATGCAGAACTCCAGGAGATCCATCGCTCAAGGGTGCAGCATGCTTGCCTGAACTTAGTCCAGATCCTGCGGCCTCGACTCCAATTAAATCTACCTCTTTGTCCTTAATAAAAGGGTAAAAAATTCCCATGGCATTAGAACCCCCTCCAACGCAAGCGACTATTTTATCTGGATACTTTCCAAAAAGGATTTTTGATTGTTTTTTTAGTTCTGTTCCAACGATTGAATTAAAATCCCTAACAATCATTGGATATGGGTGAGGGCCGGCTACACTGCCAATAATATAATGAGTGTCGTCTATGTAGGAAACCCAATCTCTCATAGCTTCATTCATTGCATCTTTTAATGTCGATGTCCCTGAAGAAACCGGACATACTTCTGCTCCCATTAATTTCATTCTATAGACATTCTGGGCCTGTCTTTGGATATCTTCAGATCCCATAAAAATTATGCATTCTATTCCATGACGCGCGCACACAGCAGCAGTTGCAACGCCATGTTGTCCAGCTCCGGTCTCTGCAATAATCCTTTTCTTGCCCATTTTCTTTGCTAAAAGAACTTGGCCAACAGTATTATTAATTTTGTGAGCCCCAGTATGATTTAAATCTTCCCTCTTAAGGAAGACTTTGGCTCCATTAAGTTTATCGGTCCATCTCTTTGCAAAATATAGAGGCGAAGGCCTCCCAACAAATGTTTGCAGGTCATTGGTTAACTCTTCCTGAAATTTTTTATCGTTTTTAATCTTTTTATATAAAGATTCTAGTTCTTCTAATGCAGAAATTAAGGTTTCAGAAACGTACCTGCCTCCAAATGAACCAAATCGTCCGTTTTTGTCAGGATAGTTGTAATTATTAGTTTTATTTGCCATTTTTTTTCAAAACCTTAAAAAAAGTCTCAATTTTTTCTATATCTTTTATTGCTTCCTTGGACTCTAGTCCAGAATTTACATCAATTCCAAAAATATTATGCTTTTTACTTAACAAATCAGAAACGTTACTAGAATTAATGCCTCCTGCAATGATTATTTTTTCTTTTTCTGTTTTTGGAATAAGCTTCCAATCAAAAGCAATCCCTGTTCCACCCTTTTGAACTGAATTACCCGAATCAATTAAAAAAGCATGCGCACTAGAGTACAAATCCATATAGTTTTTCCAATACCTTAAGTTATAAGCATGAAATGCTTTAATGTATTTCCTACCAAATGATTCACAAAACCCAGCCGGCTCCTCTCCGTGAAATTGAATTATTGAATTAGGAAATTTTTCAATAACTGTTTTAACCTCTTTCTCGCTGGGATTAACAAATACAAAAACTATATCAAGTTCCTTATCTAAACTTTCTTGAATTTTGAGTGGCACATCCAATTCAACAAACCTGGGTGATTTTTCATATCTAATAAACCCCAGTGCATCGGCTCCTAAATTTGAACAAAGCAATCCAGATTCTTTGTCATTTATTCCGCAAATTTTTGTATAGATGCTCATGTTTTCAAAAGATAAATGAACTATGTTCAAAATTAATACAGGGTATCTTCATTGCTTTAGGATATTCGGGGCCAAAATAAAATAAACCTTTAGAAGTAATTGTTTTACCTGCTAAGTTTCTGTCTTTAGCAGCTAGGATTTTTTTCATGATATCTGGATTTAAATTATCATCGGATATCATAATCAGGGTACCCATAATAATTCTTATCATATTATGTAAAAATGCATTCCCGGTAATATCAAAAAAAATAAATTCTCCCTTCCTTGAAATTTTAATTGATTCAATATTTCTAAAAGGACTGTGAGATTGACATGAAGATGAACGAAAAGAACTAAAATTATTTTCTCCAATCAAAAATTTAGAAGCTTTTTTTAACTTACTAACATTAATTTTCTTTTGAACAGATAAAGAATAATTACTCGAAAAAACAGAACCAGTTGATCTTTCTTCAATGACGTACCTATACCTTCTTTTAATGGCTGAAAATCTTGCACTGAAATCTTTATCAACTTTTTTTATCCAAATTGCTTTAACTTGAGGACCCATTAAGGAATTAAGCCCCTTGAGGAAAGATTCATCAGTTCTACTTTTGCTTGTCTCAAAATGTACAGTTTGATTCAGCGCGTGGACGCCGGAATCAGTCCTTCCTGAGCAAATTGTTGATATTTTCTGATCAAGAAATTTTGATAGTGATTTTTCAACGATATCTTGTACGGTTGTGTGACCCTTTTTTTGTCTTTGCCAGCCTTTTAAATTTGTACCTATGTACTCTAACCCAAGCGCGTACTTCTTAACTTCCTTGATCATTTATCTTTTGAAGAAGAGAGTCGGCTTTATTTTTTTGTTCAAAATTAGGACTTAAATCAAAAACCTCATAAATGATAGCTTTTGCATCGTATGCTTTCCCCATTTCGATATAACTAACGGCTAGATTTAATCTTGCATCAATAGGATCTCCAACCTCTGCATACTCGTCATTGAGCAATTCATGCGACTTATTTTTAATGAGCGAAGAAAGGATTTGGTAACTATTCCAAGCTGCTCCTTTTCTTAAATTATCAGAGACAATCCAAAAATTTGCTCTATTATCTTTCCATAAATCCTTTCTTAATCTGCCAATAAAAACTTCATTGGATTTTTCAGCATGAGTAACTGGAGTTGGGAAAAAATCTTCATCGGAATCACACAGTATGAGTCCATTTTGATTATTAATTGAATCTTTAACTTCTTCTAAATTAATTTCTTTTTCTGTTTCCAAGTGTATGACCTCTCCATGACCTCTTTGAACTGGAACTCTTACGCATGTTGCTGATACCTCAATGTCGTCAGAAAATATCTTCTTTGTCTCGATCGTAAGTTTCATTTCTTCTTCTGAATAATTATTTTCTAAGATATCGCCAGCAAGAGGCAATGCATTGAAAGCTATTTGCACTGGGTAAACATTATTAGAATGTTCTTCACCATCGAGAATTTTTCGAGATTGTTCTTTAAGTTCTTCAGAGGCTGATTGTCCCGTTCCAGATACTGATTGATAAGTAGCAACGTCTACTCTTTTTATCTTAAATAGATCATGGAAAGGCTTTAGAGCAACTACCATTTGGGCAGTGGAACAATTCGGGTTAGCAATTATTGCAGGCAAATTAAGATCTTCTAGTCTAGATCCATTTACTTCAGGAACAATGAGTTCAAGATCGTCTCTGTTTCTAAAAAAAGATGAATTATCTATGACAGTGCAACCTTTCTCGATAGCTTGAGATGCGTGAGATTCAGCAACTGATGATCCGGCTGAAAAAAATGCCACGCTAGCTTTACCAAAATCGAAAAGTTGAAGATCTTCAATTTCTATAATTTTTTCAAAATATTTAATTGCCTTACCTGCAGATTTAGATGAAGCAACCAAAAAAAGATTCTCAGCGGGAAACTGCTGTTCTGCAAGAATTCTCAAAAATTCTCTTCCAACCGCACCCGTGGCGCCTACTATTGCTAACTTAATATTAGACATGATCGATAATTACTTTTGTTAATTCTTTAGTTGAACAAATTTTACTATTCTTATCAGCAATATCTTTAGTAGCATATCCATCATTTAGAGTATTTGAGACTGCACTTTTAATCTTTTCTGATATCTCTAATTCATTAAGTGAATACCTAAACATCATCCCAACCGAAAGAATCATCGCAATCGGGTTTACTGTTCCTTGTCCTGCAATATCAGGAGCACTGCCATGAACTGGTTCATACAACCCTTTATTTTTATTATCCAAAGAAGCAGAAGGAAGCATCCCAATAGATCCAGTAAGCATTGCAGAAATATCGGAGAGGATATCTCCAAATAAGTTACTTGAAAGAATGACATCAAATTGTTTAGGATTTTTCACAAGCTGCATAGCAGCGTTGTCGACAAGCATATGACTTAATTCTATATCTGGATAATCTTTTGATACATCTATTACAACTTCCCTCCAAAATTCTGACACTTCAAGGACGTTTGATTTATCAACTGAACAAACTTTTTTGTTTCTTAAGGATGCAGAATCAAAAGCAACTCTGGCGATTCTTTCAACTTCATGCCTTTCATAAATCATTGTATTAAAAGCAGAAGATGATTTTTTTTCTCTAGGCTCACCAAAATATATACCGCCTGTGAGTTCTCTTACGATAAGCATATCAAGATCTTTTATGATATCGGGCTTTAAGGATGATGCTTCCAAGGAACTATCAAATAAAATTGCAGGCCTTAGATTTGCAAACAGGCCTAATGAAGATCTTAGTTCTAACAACCCTTTTTCAGGTTTTTCATTAGGAGGAAGTGAATCCCATTTAGGACCTCCCACTGCACCAAATAAGATTGAGTCTGCTTGAGATGCTTGATTCAAAGTTTCATCTGATATCGGTAGTCCATGAGCATCAATTGAAGCTCCACCGATAAGACCTTCGATCAAATTGAAGTTAATCTTGAAACTTGATTGAATTTTTTCAAGCAAAGAAATCGCACTTTCCATAATTTCTGGACCCACGCCATCACCGCTTAAAAGAAGTAAATCAATGTCTTTCATTTAAACAACCAAGGTACAGTTTTTTTATAATTTTTCTCAAAATCCTCTATTTTATTCTGATGTTGGAGTGTAAAACCTACTTCATCAATTCCATCTAAAAGAAACTTTTTCTTAAAGTCATCCAATTCAAACGGGAATTTCTTTTTCTCTAGGTAAATAAATTGATTATGAACATCTACTTCTATGTTAATTGTTTTTTTCTCTGTTATTTGTTTAAAAATTTCATCAATTTTTTCTTTATCTATTTCAATGAGTAAGAGACCATTTTTATAGGAATTATTTTTGAAAATATCAGCAAAAGATGGAGCAATGATAGTTGTAAAGCCGTAATCAGTTAAAGCCCAAACAGCATGCTCCCGACTTGATCCGCAACCAAAATTTTCTCTGGTTATTAAAATATTGCAAGATTTATAAAGATCATGATTAAGAATAAAATCAGGATTTAATTTTCTTTTTGAGTTATCTGAATTCAAATCACCTTTATCAAGATATCTCCAGGCATCGAATAAATTTGGACCAAAGCCAGTTCGCTTTATAGATTTTAAAAATTGCTTAGGGATTATTTGATCTGTATCCACATTGGCTTTATCCAAGAACACTGCCTCTCCAGAAAAAATATTTGAAATAGATTTATTCATGACGAGATATCAATAAAATTTCCAGCTAAAGCTGCAGCTGCTGCCATAGCTGGGCTTACAAGATGAGTTCTACCTAAGTGGCCCTGCCTGCCCTCAAAATTTCTATTAGAAGTAGAGGCGCATCTTTCTTTTTCTCCTAATTGATCTGGATTCATTCCTAAACACATAGAACATCCAGGCTCCCTCCACTCAAATCCACTAGAGATAAAAGTTTCATGCAGACCTTCTTCTTCGGCCTGTTTTTTAACTAATCCTGAGCCTGGAACAATCATAGCTCTTTTTATCTTCTTAGAAATCACATTGCCATCTAAAATTTCTGCTGCTTCCCTTAAATCCTCAATTCTTGAATTAGTACATGAGCCTATAAAAATTTGATCAAGAGAGTAATTCTCTAGAGAGTCTCCAGCACTTAAGCCCATGTAGTCCAAAGCTGCCTCAAAGTTATTTCTTTCAGTTTGTGAGGTGTAATCCTCCTTAGATGGTATTCGATCTTTTACTCCTATCACCATTTCAGGTGAAGTTCCCCAAGTAACTTGCGGTTCAATTTCTTCAGCAAAAAAGTTATGAACAGTATCAAAATTGGAGTTTTCATCAGAATGAAATGTTTTCCAGTATTCAAGAGCTGTTTCATATTCATTGCCTTTCGGTGTATGAGGTTTACTTTTGAGGTAATCAAATGTTTTTTGATCTGGAGCGATCATCCCAGCTCTTGCACCTGCTTCTATAGCCATATTACAAACAGTCATGCGTCCTTCCATAGAGAGACTCTCTATTGTAGATCCATCATATTCAATAACGTGACCTGTACCTCCTGCTGTACCAATCTTTCCAATTAAAAACATTGTTAAATCTTTAGCAAAAACATTTTTTTTCAAAGGCCCATTGATAGAGATTCTCATGTTTTTTTGTTTGCTCATGACTAAGCATTGTGTTGCAAGAACGTGCTCAACTTCGGTTGTTCCGATTCCCATTGCAAGACATCCAAATGCACCATGAGTTGAAGTATGTGAATCACCACAAACTATTGTCATGCCTGGTTGCGTAAAACCTTGCTCTGGGCCGACAACATGAACAATTCCTTGATTCAAATCATTTAGGTCGATTAAATCTATTCCAAAATCATGACAATTAATCTGCAGTGCCTGAATTTGATCCCTACTAATGGTATCTTTTATTCCTCTTAATCCTTCAGATCTGTCTGTTGTGGGTACATTGTGATCAACTGTCGCAACAATAGAATCTACTCTTCTTGGACTAATACCTTTGATCTTCAACCCTTCAAACGCTTGCGGCGAAGTAACTTCATGAACCATGTGAAGATCGATGTAGAGCAAATCACCTTTATCAGATCTACTACCGACAAAATGAGTATCCCATAACTTATCGTATAGGGTTTTAGGATTAGGATTATTCACTTGTAGGAATCGTAAAAGATGAGTTTTCTACGTCATTATTTTGAGCACGATTTCTCAGATAGTGATCCAATAAAATTATTGCAACCATGGACTCAGCTATTGGGACAGCTCTCAGGCCAACACATGGATCGTGACGACCAATTGATTGAACATTTGTTTCTTTTCCAGATTTATCGACAGTTTTACCTTCGGTGCTGATACTCGATGTAGGTTTTAAAGCAATTGCAATATCTATTGGCTGGCCTGAAGAAATGCCGCCCAAAATTCCGCCTGCGTTGTTAGAAGCAAATCCATCTCGATCTATCTCATCTCTATGTTCGCTTCCTTTTTTTGAAACGACATCAAATCCTAGCCCTAATTCAACTCCTTTAACTGCATTAATACTCATTAACCCGTGAGCCAAATCAGCATCCAACTTATCAAATACTGGTTCTCCCAAACCTGCTGGAACGTTATTCACATTAATTTTTATTTTTGCACCGACAGAATCTCCTGCTTCTCTCAAAGAGGCAATAAGATCTTCTAAAGATTTCAATTTTGTTTTGTCAGGAAAAAAGAAAGCATTGTTATTGATCTCTTTAAGATCAATTTGATTTGCAATTATTTCTCCTACTTGTTCGACATAACCAGTTATTTCAACTGCTAGATGATCTTTCAAATATTTTTTTGCAATGGCTCCGGCCGCAACTCTCATCACGGTTTCTCTTGCAGAAGCTCTACCGCTGCCTCGGTGATCTCTCAATCCATATTTTTTTAAATAAGTGTAGTCAGCATGAGATGGACGAAAAACATCTTTCAAATTATCGTAGTCTTCACTTTTTTGATCCTCATTGAAAATAATCATTCCAATCGGGGTGCCTGTAGTTTTCCCTTCAAAAATACCTGAGAGTATTTGAACCTTATCTTTTTCACTTCTTTGAGTTGTAAATGCATTCGAGCCTGGCCTTCTTTTATCTAGTTCAACTTGAATATCTTGTTCAGAAATAGTAATCCCTGGAGGGCATCCATCTATGATACACCCCAGTGCTTTTCCATGACTTTCACCAAAAGTAGTTACGGTGAAAGATTTACCTATACTATTTCCACTCATTGCTTAAAATAAACTGCACGATTATACGCTTATACCCTTTAAAAACTGAAATGATAGACAAAAAATTTAAGGCTGTATTTTGGGATTTTGGTGGAGTAATAACTTCAAGTCCTTTCCAAGCTTTTTCTAGCTTTGAGAAAGAAAATAATTTGCCAAAAGATTTTATCAGAAGAGTTAATTCAACAAATCCTTACGAAAATGCATGGGCAAAACTAGAGTCCTCAAAAATATCTTTGGAAGAGTTTGATAAATTATTTGCCTTAGAAAGCGAAAATCTAGGCTTTAAAATTAAGGGATCCAAAATTCTTGAGCTTTTGCAAGGTAGTGTTGTTCCTGAAATGGTAAAGATGCTTGAAATACTTAAGGAAGAGTCGTTTTTGTTGGCTTGTTTGACAAATAATTTTAATGCAAACGAAGATAAGTCAGCCCTTGATAACAACAATCAAGAGAGGAAAAGAATCCTTGGATTGTTTGACTACATAATTGAATCAAGAGAAGTTGGAGTCAGAAAACCAGAGGATAAATTTTATGAAATCGCTCTTACGACAACAGGATGTGACCCTGCAGAGGTAATTTTTCTTGACGATCTGGGAATTAATCTCAAACCAGCAAAAGCTTTAGGGATGACCACCATAAAAGTTGTTGATCATATTGAATCGATTAAAAAACTTTGTGAATATTTAGAGATTAGTAGCGAAAAAATTATTTAGCTAACATCTTCATGAATTCATCTACAGGAGTATCCAGAAGCTTCTCTTTATCCTGACATAACTCAAATATCTGGTTTGATTTTTCTTCATCAAACTGAGTTAACAGATTTCTTTTGAATTTTTCTAAGAGAATTGGAATACCCTCTTCTCGCCTGAATTTATGGCCAATTGGATATTCAACCTCAATCTTATCTGTTGAACTTCCGTCTTTAAAAATGATTTGCAATGCATTAGAAATAGATCTTTTATCGGGTTCATGATACTCAGCTGAATATCTTTCATCCTCTTCAATCAGCATTTTCTTTCTCAACTCATCAATTCTAGGATCGCTGGCAACATCATCTTCATAATCCTCAGCAACTAGATCTCCCTTCAATAATCCAATAGCTGTCATATATTGGAGACAATGATCTCTATCAGCTGGATTATTCAATTTACCTTCTTTGCTGATAATTCGAATTGCTGACTCATGAGTCGTGATTTTGATTTGTTCAATTTCATCCAATTTATCAATGATTTCTGGATGAAGTTTTACGGCCGCTTCAACTGCAGTCTGAGCATGAAATTCAGCTGGAAATGAAATTTTAAATAAAACGTTTTCCATTACGTAAGAATTAAGGTCTTGTTCGATAATCAAATCTTTACCTTCAAATAAGACATCTTGGAAACCCCATGTCTTTGCTGTAATGGCACTTGGATACCCGATTTGACCTCTCATGGTAAACAAAACTAATTGCATTGCTCTGCTGGTAGCATCTCCGGCTGCCCAAGATTTCCTTGGGCCGGCGTTAGGTGCGTGACGATAAGTTCTTAAACTTTGACCATCAACAAAAACTTGTGAAATTGCATCTAAAGATTGTTCTTTAGTGAGTCCAAATAATTTTGCTATCACAGATGTGGAGGCTAGTTTGACTAGTAGAACGTGATCAAGACCCACTCGATTAAAGCTATTTTTTATTGCTAAAACTCCTTGAATTTCATGCGCCTTAATCATGCTTTCTAAAACAGCCTTCATCTTGAGAGGTTCTTTATTTTTTTCTCTATTTTGCTGAGAGATATAGTCAGCTCCAGCCAAAATTCCACCTAAATTATCTGATGGATGGCCCCATTCAGCAGCTAGCCATGTATCGTTGAAATCTAACCACCTTATAATCGCCCCGATATCCCAAGCACCTTTAACGGGATCAAGAATAAAACTTGTTCCAGGAACTCTCACGCCATTTTTAACTTTTACATCATCTGCAAAAGGACCAAGCATTTTTTTACAGTCATCAAAAGTAAGCGCAAGAAGACCACAACCCAATGTATCCATCAAGCAATGTCTTGCTGTTTCCATGGCAAGGTCATTAAACTCAGTATCGCTTTGCGAGTAGTCAGAAATCTTTTGAATTAATTCATCAAAATCTGGACGTACATTTTGATCTACGTTTGAAGACATAAGAAGTTTATCTATTTTCTATATCGACCCAATCAGATTTTTCAGGGCCAATGTATTCTTCGCTAGGTCGGATAATCCTATTATCAGCTCTTTGCTCTATGACGTTTGCAGACCAACCAGAGGTTCTGCCTATGACAAATAAGGGAGTAAAAATTTTTGTAGGAATGCCTAAATACGAGTAGGCAGAAGCCATATAAAAATCAGTATTTGGAAAAAGATTTTTTTCTTCATCCATGACCTTATCAATCTCTTCGGAAACTTGGTAAAGAGTATCATCGCCATTCTGCTTGCTTAATTTTTTTGCCCAAGACTTGATAATATCGCTTCTTGGATCTTCAGTTGAATATACCGCGTGACCGAATCCCATTATTTTCTCTTTAGCCTCAAGCATCTTTTTCACGCCAGCATTAGCCTCTTCTCTAGAAGAAAATTTCTCAATCATTTCCATTGCAGCTTCGTTAGCCCCTCCATGCAAAGGTCCTCTAAGAGTACCAATAGCGCCAGTAATGCATGAATGAAGATCGGATAAAGTTGAGGCACAAGTTCTTGCAGTAAAGGTCGAGGCATTGAAACCGTGTTCAGCGTAGAGAATTAAAGAAACATCTAAACATCTTGCGTCATCTTCACTTGGTTCTTTCCCCGTAAGCATTGAGAGAAAATGGCCTCCTATGGAGTCATGATCTGTAGCGGTTTCTATAGAGGCTCCATCGTGCGAATAGCGATACCAATAACAGACAACTGATGGAAATATAGATATTAATCTATCGGCAATATCGGTTTGATTTGAAAAGTCTCCTTCTGGTTCTATGTTTCCCAGAAAAGAACAACCTGTTCTAAGAACATCCATTGGATGAGCAGATGCTGGAATCAGTTCAAGTACTTTTTTTAATTCTGACGGAAGCTCTCTGTATTTTTTTAGTTTTTTCTTGTAATTGCTAAGCTCTGATTGGTTAGGCAAATTCCCATACAGAAGCATATAGGCAACCTCTTCAAATGAAGCTTTCTCAGAAAGTTCCTCAATTGCGTAACCTCTATAAGTAAGACCTTTTCCTTCTTTTCCTACGGTTGAGAGAGCTGTTTGTCCAGCTACCTGTCCACGAAGGCCAGCACCCTCTAGTTTCTTTTCAGCCATTGTTATTTATTTTTTTTCGAAAAGTTTATCAATTTTCTCTTCGTACATATGATAGTCCAGGACATCATACAATTCATCTCTTGTTTGCATTTTATCCAGCAAACCTTCATGGTCCCCACCAGAAGCAAGAGTAGCATATACTTTTTCTGCAGCTTTGGACATAGCTCTGAAAGCGGATAAAGGATGCAGAACAATCTTTACACCTGCATCAGCAAGATCATCATGTGAAAAAAGAGGAGTCATACCAAACTCAGTAATATTAGCCAATATGGGCTTGGAAACATTTTTTGAGATCTCCTCATAATCTTTGAGCGTTGAAATTGCCTCTGGAAATATAGCTCCCGCTCCCGCCTCGATAAAAGCATTTGATCTATCAATAACTTCTTGTAATCCGCCTTTGGCAAACGCATCTGTTCTTGCCATAAGCAAAAAATTGTCATCTGTCTGCGCGTCCTTTGCTGATTTGATTCTATCGACCATTTCTTCTGAACTAACTATTTCTTTATTAGGTCTGTGACCGCACCTTTTTTCACTAACTTGATCTTCAATGTGAACACCTGATGCTCCCGCGGATATCATCTCTTTGATAGTCCTAGAAATACTCAATGCAGAACCCCAACCTGTATCAATATCCACTAACATGGGAAGTTCCGAGGCAGATCTTATTCTTCTGACATCTTCTAATACATCTTCTCTTGAGGTCATAGCCAAGTCAGGAAGTCCGTAACTGGCATTAGCAACTCCGCCTCCTGAAAGATAAATAGCTTTAATGCCTGCCCTTTCAGCTAAAAGAGCGGAATAAGCATTTATTGTGCCTGTTATAACAAGAGGTTTGTTTTCTTTTATTAATTTTTCCCAGCTCATAAGTAGTTCTCTAACTTACTCTTAAGTTCGTTATGATCTTTTATAGTTTCTAAGTGTGGATATTTTTCTTTAATGTGTGAAGGAGCTTGAAAAAAGAAACCATGATCTGCAGTATTCAACATATTAATGTCGTTGTAAGAATCTCCTGCAGCAAAAACTTTGAATTTCATAGTTTCTTTGATTGCTTCAATGACCTTTTGTTTATTGTTATCTTGTTTCAGTTTATAGCCAGTAATTTTTGAACCATTGAGCTCTAGATGATGACAAATCACATGAGGATAGTTTAATTTTCTTACTAATGGCCAACATAATTCATAGAAGGTATCTGAAATAATGGATACTTGAAAATTTTGTCTGGCCCAAGACAAAAAATCAGCAGCACCTTCCATAGGTTCCATCTCTTCAACAATTTCCATGATGTCATGAAAAGTAATATTGTTATCGGAAACTAACTTTAGGCGAATGTCCATCAGTTCTTCGTAGCTTTCAAGATCTTGTGTAGTTAGCATAAGATCTTTAATACCAGTTACTTTAGAGACTTCTTGCCATATTTCAGGAATTAAAACTCCTTCAAAATCCAGGCACAAATAATCCAAATTATCTCCTGATGAGTTTTATGGATTCGAATATTTTGTCTAATTCCTTTTTTGATTTGGTTGCGCAAGCTTTTGCAATTAATTCTGTTTTAAGATGAGGAGCAAACATCTGAATAAACTCATATAAATGACTCCTGAGATACGTGCCCCTTCTAAAGCCAATGTAAGTAGTCCCTGAATCAAACAGGTGATTAGCGTTAATTGCTACAAGGTCTTTGTCTTCAAGTTCGTTAAAAGCCATAGAGGCAATTATTCCAACTCCAATTCCTTGTTTGACGTATGTCTTAATTACATCGGCATCCGTAGCTGTAAAGACTACATTTGCTTTCAAACCCCTTTCAAAAAAAGCTCTGTCTAGGTCATTGCTACCTGTAAATCCAAAAACATATGTAACTATGGGAAATTCAGCTAAATGTTTAAGTTTTGGTTTAGTTACTTCAGCTAGAGGATGACCTTTGGGTACTATTAAGCTCCTGGACCATTTGTAGGCAGGTAGTTTAATTAATGTTTCACCTTTTTCAGATGTTTCAGTCCAAATTGCTAGATCTACTTCGCCTTTGGCTGCCATCTCTACTGATTCATCTGGAGTACATTGATTCATTTGAAATGAGACATTTGGATATTTTTTAACAAATTTATCAACCACAGGTGGCAGGGTAAATTTAGCTTGAGTATGCGTTGTTGCAATAGCCAAAGAACCATAATCCTCGTTAGAAAACTCTGTTGCAGCATGTTTTATTCCATCTACAAGAGCAAGGATTTCTTCAATCTGTTCCAGTATTCTTTTGCCAATGGGGGTTATGGCGACCAAATGCTTTCCGGATCTCTCGAATAACTCAATTCCTAATTCTTCCTCAAGCAGTTTTATTTGCTTACTAATTCCAGGTTGAGAGGTGTAGAGATTTTTTGAAGCCTGAGAAACATTTAAATTACTTCTAGCTACTTCACGCACATATAGTAATTGTTGAAATTTCATGTTTTTATTATATAACCTAAAATTATAAAAAAAAGTAAATTTGTAAAAAAATTATATATAGTTTTTTTGATTTTTCCAATTTATACTGTATAAATACACAGTATGAAAAGCTTAACAAAGAGACAATCTGAAATTTTAACCTTTATCTCAGAGGTAATTTCTAATGAAGGTATGCCTCCAACAAGAAAAGAAATAGCTTTGAAATTTGGCTTCAAATCAGCCAATTCAGCTGAAGAGCATCTCAAAGCTCTTGATAAAAAGGGGTATATTGATCTTCAAGGTGGCACTTCCCGAGGGATATCTATAAATAAATCTTTCCTAGGAATCCCCATAGTTGGTTCTGTTGCGGCAGGTTCTCCTTTATTAGCAGTTGAAAACGTTGAAGAAAGAATTGAATTTAACGGTAATATCTTTTCTGATTCTGTTGACTATTTTTTGAGAGTAAAAGGCGATAGCATGAATGAAGTAGGCATTGTTGAAGGTGATCTTATTGCAATAAATAAGAGGAAAGACGTTAAACCTGGCGATATTGTTGTTGCTAGGATAAATGATGATGTAACAGTTAAGACACTCTTTCACTTAGATAAAAGAAAAGTTATTTTGAGGCCTGAAAATAAAAACTACAAAGATATTGAAATCAATCCTTCTATTGAAAGCTTTGACATAGAAGGAAAATGTCTCGGTGTTCTAAGAAATTATAATTAGCTTTATTCTAGAAAAAATACTTTCTTTGGCTTAATAGCTTCTATTACCAATTCTCTTTGTTCATCCTCATCAAGCTTATAAAAATTATCTGGACATTCAAATTCATCTTCGCCAAATTTAAAGACTTTTTTGAATTTAAACGCTTTTCCCAATTTTTTAATTTTTACTCCAATCGGTATCCTAGATTCTTCTTCAAAACCTAAGATTCTCAGAGATTTCAAAACCTTGATTCGATCACCTTCATCCTGATAATTGAAAGCATCAGGGTCGTAAGTGACTCTTCCCTTGAGTTTGGTAGCCTTATTAAATCCATTAAATTCTGTATACTCTCCAAATCTTCCATTTTTCAAAGTCACTGGAATACCACTATTTGGTTCAATAAATAAAACATTTTCTTTATTTGATCTATCAATCAGCTCAAGTGCTCTATTAAGTCCGATGTTGAGAATATCTTCATCCTCATCAGGAGTGCCAAAAATTTTTTTATCTTCTTTTAATGTCCATATGCATGGACCATTTATGCTTATATCTGCATAAACAGGCTCATTTGTATCAGGATGAACTCCAAGATCTTTTGGAAGCTGAGCGTATGTCTCAAATTTTATTGATTTCTCAAATACTGGCTTTGTCCATTGACATTCCCCACAACCAACAAAGAACCCCCATCTGCCATGTTTAATACTTATTTCATTTGAACATTTAGGACAATTATCTTTAACCTCTCCTTTAGCATTTTTTGGAAAAGCCCTATACCCAATTTGCTCATTCAGCATATCTAAAACTTCTCTAGTCCTAAATTCTTCTATTCTAGAAATATGTTGCATAAGTTTGGCAAAAAAATCATCAAGCACATCTGTCCAAAGCATTGAACCTGAAGATACTTGGTCCAGGCTTTTCTCCAATTCTGCAGTAAAGTCTATTTCTATAAAGAAGGACTCATATGCTTTTGATAAGTAAGATATCAAAATCCTTCCCAAATCAGAGGGATTAATGCTTTTTGCGCCAAAAGTATATTTTCTGTCTCTAAGATTTTTTACAGTGTTTGCATAAGTCGAGGGTCTTCCAATACCTTCATCTTCCATATTTTTAATTAATGATGCTTCTGAAAATCTTCTTGGAGGAGAAGTAAATTTTTGTTCAGTGATAATTTCAGTTATGCCTAAATCTGAATCATCATTGATTCCTTTTAATTTTTGAGATTCCTCTGAATCAGCATCATCTTTCAATACTTTCTCAAAACCATCAAATATCATTTCTCTCCCACTTGTCCTTAGTTGAAACTTTTTGTCTTGATCCTCAATCAAAATGGTCTTTCTGAGATATTTAGAGTTTTGCAATTGGCTAGCTACTGTTCTTTGCCAAATTAAATTGTATAGATTCTGTTGATCTTGATTTAATCCATCAGTATTTTCAGGTTTATTTCTTATGTCGGTTGGTCTTATTGGTTCGTGTGCTTCTTGAGCATTAGCAGCCTTTGATTTATAAATCTTTGGACTCTCTGGAAGATAATCTTCTCCAAAATCTGCCAATATTAAGCCTCTTATTTCATTTACAATTTCAGCGCTTATTCCAATCCCATCTGTTCTCATGTATGTAATCAAGCCAGACTCATATAATGATTGAGCAACTTGCATTGTTCTCTCTGGATTAAAAAATAATTTGCTTGATGCTGCCTGTTGAAGTGTTGATGTTCTAAATGGAGCCTTAGGAGAATATGAAACTTCCTTTTCTTTTATTTCTTTGATAGCAAATTTTGTATTCTCTATCTCATACTTTAGATTTAAAGCTTCGATCTCAGTAGTTATGGGTACTTTTTTTAAATCTTCTCCGTTATGTTTTATTAAGTCGGAGCTGAAAGAACAATCTTCAGTCTTGAAATCTACCTTAAGAGGCCAAAATTCCTCTGGACAAAAAGCATCAATTTCATCTTCTCGAGAACAGATCATCCTCAATGTAGGAGATTGAACTCTTCCTGCTGATTTTGCTCTAGGGACATGCCTCCATAATAGAGGGCTGACTTTGAATCCAATTAAATGATCTAAGACTCTCCTAGCCAAATAAGCTTCCACGAGGAATTGATCTATATCTCTTGGATTCTCTACTGCAAGCTTTATTGCAGTAGGAGTTATTTCATTAAATGAAATTCGATAAATTTGCTTACCATTGATTAGTTTTTTATCTTTTAGATGATCTAAAATATGCCATGCAATTGCTTCTCCTTCCCTATCTGGATCAGAAGCAAGATATATGCCTTCTGAATCTTTTGAAAGCTCTCTTATCTCCTTTAATGTTTTCTTTCCTTTGGAGGTTGATTCCCATTTTAAATTATTCCAATCTTTTGGATCTACTGCAGATTCGTCATCTTTTAGGTCTCTTACATGCCCCAAACAAGCATGAACTTTCCAAGAAACTGAAGGAAAACCTTTTTCAAGAAATCCTTGTATTTTTTTTGCTTTTGCTTGAGATTCTACTATTACTAAATTTTTCATCTTTTTTAGTATTGTTGTAAAAATTATTTTTTGTCAATCTAATTTAATAATTCTTCAAGAATGCTTGGTCCCTTGTAAACAAATCCGGTATAAATTTGCGCAAGACTTGCTCCATTATCTAATCTTTCTTCAAGATCAGATTTTCTTGAAATTCCGCCAGAGGATATCAACAGATGCTTTTTAGTAATAATGCTATTGGCTATTTTTAAAGCTTCAATAGATCTTTCCCTTAATAATTCCCCAGAAATACCACCTTGAATATTTTGATAATTCCCTGCCATTGAATTAGAAATTATAAATCCAGCAACTCCTCTTTCTATTGAGACGTTGATTATTCTTTTCAATTCAGCACTATTTTCATCAGGAGATAGTTTCAAAAAAATTGGAACTATTTTTTTATGGGTTTTTACTAATTTTTCTAACTCTTCAAAAAGATTTTCTAAAAGGTTATCTATGTAATCTTTTGATGATAATTGCCTCAGATCTATAGTATTAGGAGATGAAATATTAATGGCTATATAATCAGCCAATTCATAAGATTTTCTTAGGCAAAAAACATAATCTCTATGAGCCTCATCCAGGGAAGTAAATTTATTCTTACCTATACTTATGCCCAGTACACCAGCATAATTTTTTTTCAAATATTTTATATTTGTCAATCCTGCATCTATACCGGGATTATTAAAGCCAAGTCTGTTTATTAAAGAATTATGCTCCAAAATTCTTTTTATTCTTGGCTTATCATTTCCTTTTTGCGGTTTAGGAGTGAAGGTTCCGACTTCTACAAAGCTAAATCCAATTGAACCTAAAGCATGAAAATATTTGCCCTCCTTATCAAATCCAGCTGCCAGGCCTAAAGGATGAGAGAAATTTAAACCTCTAAAAGTTATACCTTTTTTCTTCCTCTTGTTGATATTGGATTTAAGGATGTTTTCATTTAAAGAGTATAAAAAATTTATTGATTTGAGGCTTATCAGACTTGAGGCTTCTGGAGGGAACAGTCTCAAAATTGATATTAAAAATCTAATGATAATTGACTTTAAGCGTTGCATTATTAAAAAAAACTGGTTTGTGGTCAAAAACATTGCAGAAAGTAACATAAAAATGCATAAAAAGGGTTTGCATATCTTAAATAGATATATATCATTAGCAATGAGAGTCTAAACAGACGCACATTTCGAGGTAGATTATGAAATCGATTAGAATTATTTTATTAACTTTTGCTCTAGCTTTTAGCCCTATCAGCTTTAGTCAAAGTGCTGGAGGTTCAAGTGCTGCTGGTTCTGCTGGATCACTATCTAGTGGAGTTATTGCTGCTATAGCTGCAGCTGTCTTAGCAGTAGCGGCTATTGTTGATGCACAAGATGGAGAGAAGGTTACAGCCCCGGCTCCTATTCCGCCTGCTGTTGAAGAGGAAGAAGAGACTACGGAAGAAGAAACTACTGAAGAGGAAGAAGAAGACACCACTTCTACTGATACCAGCACAAGCACAAGTACAAGTACAAGTACTACAACAACTACAACAACTACTAGTACTACTTCAGCAACAGCAACTTCTTAAAATATATAAATTTACCTAAAATACTTAAGGTCTGACTAAGGCTTTGAGTATTTTTTTGTGGTAAGTAGATGAATTGGTGGGTTTTTTGGAGAAAAATGTTGGATCGATTTAACAATTTCTTTGTTCTCATTAACCCAGTATTTATTTTCAAATCTCCAAGAAATTAAATTATTTAAACTTTCCTCCTTGAAAACTTTAGTTTCAATCTCTTTTCCTAAGACAATTATCGTTTCATCTTTTACGAAAGAGAAAATAGTTTTTACAGGCAGCCTAATTAATTGAGGATTTTCAAAAGAATAAAAAGATGTCATAACAATTTTATCCTCAGGGAATTGAATTAAATTTGCAGGGTGATTTTTATCTAGATCGATCTTTTGCAATTCATTACCTAAGCCCGTAAGTCTTATTACAAAACCGTTTTGAGTAAATATTTTTACATAATTAGATGTTGTCCATTTCAAGATATTATTTCTATCTTCCTCTAAAACAATAAGTGAATTTTCAGAATTGCCTAATCTAGCTTGCATTGAAGCATAAGGAACCTTGTCAACTAAATCTTGAGATATATCTTCAGGACCATTAACTAGAATGGTAAAGTTTTTTAAAAGTTCTGTGTAGATTGAATCATTTGCGCATCCGCATAAAAAAATCATACAAATTAGAAAATGCCTAATTTTCATTCATAAAATCCATTGCTTAAGTAATTTAAAAAATTAGAAGAGGTATTTTCTATATAGCCATCCAAACCAAGCCCGCCGGACAACATAGACCCGCCATCTCTAGTAAGGTTTCTCCAAACAAATCGTGCGTTATCTTTTCTATAGCTACTAGAAACTATGTCTAATGGTATAGAGAAATAAATCCCTTTATCAAAACTACCCTCTCCAAATTCTAAAGTAGAAATATCAGTTTTTGTGGCAAAAAAACCAACTGTGAAGCCTGTTTTAAAAGTCTTTGACATATTGACAGTAATTCCTGAATCTCTAGCTAAATATCTTCCCCCAGACAATACTAATTTAACTCCTTCAATTGGTGTCTCCCAAGTAAAGTTGAGGTGGCCAGTAAAAGTTTCATAATTCCTAAAAGATAATCTCTGATTAAAATTTCTTTGTTTAACCCAATAATAATTAGCCGTGATATACCAAGGCTGAGTTATGTCTCTCAGTGCAATCTCTCCTCCAACGCCCCCAAACATCTCCTCAAATAATCCAACTTTAAGCCCGCCAAAAAATAGAAAGTTCTCTGAATATTTTGGATCAGATATATAAGTGTAAGTTAAGTCTCTTAAAGCGTATTTTTCCTGAAGGTATTCTCTAATATCTGACCTTACTTTAGGTAATCTAGAATATGATTTCAGTCTAAGCTGATCAAGATTCTGATAAATACTCAGGGATATTGAAGTATCGATATTTGAATTCTTATCTATATTTATTCCTCCTCCAGCTAAAATTCCTATTTGACCAGAGTAAAAAGCCTCCGGAGCTCCTACATGATTTTTTAAATCTGGTTTAATTCCCCAATAGAAAGAAGGATATTTAACTACCCCTTGAAAAATTCTATTTTTTTCATCAATATTTTTGTAATTAGAATACTCAAGAAAATTATTTAATTCTGATAGCGAAAGGGAATTGTCAATGAACTTTTCAAATTTGTTCAGTGAAAAATTCACCTGACCTATATTTACATTACCTGTTTTATACGTGATTGATAATTTTTTAATATCTCTTGTCTGAAGTACTGATCTGATAAGTTCAACGATTCTTTTCGTTGCTGTATTCAAGTTTCTATATCTTGACTGATCCACTATCAAATTTACTTTATTAGCAGATAAAAAAATCTCTTGAGTAAAAATTCCGTATTCTCTTAGGATCACATTAATAGTTCCAGAAAATATCGCATCATTCTCAGATAAAAGTAATTTATCTGATTTATTGAAGATTATTTGGTTCACAAATTCATTCTTTTTGACAATCTGATTCGCGTAATTTGCCTTATAAGAAATTCCAAAACCTAAACTATTCCCTCTGTGCCTAAAAAGATTTATATCTATAAATTTAGATGCTGGTATTGATAAACCAAATGCAAAATCCGAATTTTTTGGTAAGTTGAATGCATTTGATGAATCATAATCTAATTTGAATCTAATTCCTGAATATTTATTTATATATTCTACTCCATAGAATGATGAAACTTTTTCTCCTGTGAACCATCTGTCAAACTCAAGATCTCCACCTCTTCCATAAGGTTTAAATCTAGATTTAAAATGATCGTCTATATCAATAAAAGGATTATGAATACCATCAGAATTAGATAAAGAACCCCAGCCCAGTCCAACTGTAAAATCAAAGTCGCCAATTCTTTTAGAAGAAACAATATACTCACCAGCAAATTTTCCGGTGCCTATGAAATCTCTAAAGCCAATACTAAGTTCAGGAAAATTATCAGATTCTTTAATTAATCTAACCTTTAAATTGAAACTTTTATCTTTGTATGTTTGCTTTCCAGAGAATTGAGGATAAGGACTATATTTTTCTGTATTGATATCTGCATATCTTAAAGAAACTTCCATCCAATCAAATGGATTCGTTGATATCAATAGAGAATTTATTGGATCAGCATTTACTAAATGGAGTTTCAAATTTCCTTCATCTAGTATTCTTGAGGATGGGATATTTATTAGTCCTACCTCTCCATGAATATTTGATGTATCCCCGATGTCAGAATATAAATAATCCTCTAATGAGCTATATATAGCTAAAGAATTAAAAATTAAAAGGAAGAAAAATAATGTTCTAATTGTTATTACCCAAAGCTGCGATTGCTGCTGCACTAGTAGCAAAATTAGATATTATAGGGAATAAAACTTGAGAGAATACAAGCCAATCGAATGGATTTGGATCTCTAGGGACTACTAAAGTCGTTCCTGGAGATAAATTAGGAGAATTTGGCCAATTTTTTACTCTTGAAGCCATCCCATTTGGATAAATGACAAGCGTTCGATTCTTATCTGCTTCTTCAGAATAACCTCCAGCAAGTTGAATATAATCATTAACTTTGAATACTGGATTAAAGTTAAAACTAGTTGGAGATAAAACTTGTCCAGATACAGTAACTGTGGATGATCTTTCAGGAACGAATATTCTATCCCCTGGCTCAAGTAAGAGATCCTTTTCAGGAGATCTTTCTAGTAAATCTAAATCAAATTCCGTAACTACTCGTCCAATAGGTTCAATATTTTCGAGGTTAGTTATTAATCGTGAGATTGAAGTTAAAGCTAATGTAGGATCACCTCCTACTGATGAAATTCTTCCACTGGATATAGCAGTTGCAATGGATTGTTCTAATTGATCAGCAGATCTTAAGAAAGCTAATCTTTCTTTTTCCGCAACAGATTTTCTTGCAAGTACACCAGCATATGGATAGGCATTTTGTTTATACCCTCCTGCTCTTTTAAGTAAATCAGAAAGTCTTTCTCCTTGTTTGGCTCCATAAATTCCAGGGCTAACGAAAGCTCCTTCAACAGAAACAGAAAAAATATCGTCATTAGACTTAGATGAAAGGTTGGCATAGAAACTAGATTTAACTCCCAAAGAAGAAATACTTTGTTCATCTAAAATGTTTATCTTTAATGCTATTCCCTCATCAGAATATATATCAATTTCGCCAGATGACTTTTCTGTTGGACCACCAGCATAAGATAATAAATCCATTGCTGAAAATACATTATATGCTGGATATATCCCAGGATTTCTTACCTCACCAGATATAACTGATGAATTTTCTAGAGCAAAAATTATCAAGTAGGGCTTATTTTCAAAAATATCAGGACATCTATCAACAAACTCTAGTTGATCAATAGGATTAAGATTTGGATTTGGTAAATATTTAGATTTTACAAATTTGATTGATGATGAGGCTGATTGCTTAGCTAAAATTTGAAGAGACTTACATTGATATCTATCAAGATTTCTATTCGAAAAGTAGCTTGATAAAAGTTCAGAATTTTTTCTGCTTAATAGATTTAAAGCATCTGCAACAAGAATAGAATTTAAAAAGCTAATATCTTGTTTTGAAAGAATATAGACGAGATCATTAGGTTCTAATTTAGTTGAAGTATTATTATTTATAAGATTGGCTCTTATCAGCTTTTTTGAACCAAATTTATTTTCTCTTTCAATGATAGCAAAAGGTGTATAAGTTGATTCTAAAAAAGACTCTCTTTTAATGAGTTTTTCCAATGTTATGTCTTGCTCAAAAGCAACAAAGCCAGGAGACGCTATCTCACCGATGACTTTAATTATATTTCTAGGTGTGTTTGAAAGTTTATTTACAAAAATTTCATCGCCATCTTTGAGTGGAATTGATTCTAATTCTGATGATCCATAGTTTTTATAAATTCTTTCGCCATTTTCTGCAATTGAACTGAGGGTTATTCTTTTCAAGTCAGCTAAATTTGAAAATCCAGAGGCAAAAGTTAGAAGGTCAGAAAAATCCTCTTCATCTTTTAATTCAAAAATAGCTTGATTTTTTACTTCTCCAGAAATCTTTACAGTTTTGCCAGTGGGATTAATTACAATTGCATCGTTCGATTGAAGTTTAATGTCAGAATTTGTATTTCCATAAATTAGAAGGCTATATAAATCAAAATTTCCAACTTCCTTTCCATTTCTTTTTACCGAGATATCTCTGAGAGACCCATTAGATGAGGGACCACCAGAAAAAAATAATATATTTGAAATATTCGATAATGAACTGACAGTATAAGCCCCAGGACGATATGCGTTACCAAGAACGAAAACTTGTATTGATCTTATTTTTGCAAGAGAGATTTCTGCAGAAACACCAATAAGATTTGCGTTTACAGTAGATAGGATCTTATCTTTTGCTTCCTTAAACGATAAACCCGAGACTTGAATAATCCCTATTTCAGGTAAAACTAGATTACCTTCTCTATTAATTGGAATTAGTCTGTTGACCGAAAGGCTTCCAAAAAGTTGGACTGATATCTCATCTCCAGGACCCAAGATATATTCAAGAGGAGCGGGAGCTAGATCAATAGGAGCAAAAGTAGAAGGAGCATCTTTGAATAGGTTTAAACCAAAGGTTCCTAATCTTTCAGTGGCATTTTGAGAGAAATTTTCATCAGATAAATTATTTTTCTTTGGAAATGAATTTGAAAAAGAAGGGTCATCTATTGTTTCCATTCTAATTTCATCTTTTATAGGTTTTCCAGTTTGAATTCCAAGTTTTTCTGAAATCGAGGCAACCTGGCTTTCTGGCAGTAATTCTAAAAACTTTAGATCGTCAAGATCATCTGTCTGAGATAGCATGCTGTTAGAAATAAATACCAGTGTTAAACCAATGAAACAAAGATTCTTTCCTTTGTTTGTAAGATTAATCATTTCTTAAATTCTCTATTGGTAATGCCCAACCAAGTTTTGACCTGCATGCGTCGAAGTAATTATAGTCTTTGGGATGATAAAGTTGAAAATATTTTTTGGTATTTGATACTTCTAAGCCGTTCTTTGAATATTTTAGTTTCTTTTTTCCATCTACAACTATGTCAACATCTATATCTTTATTTTTAATCTTAACGTTTATGTTTTGTTTATTTGGTAGAATTAGACTATGAGATGAAGAACTATGTGAGAACATAGGAAGAAGACAGATAGCATCAACTTTTGGTGAAATTATCGGACCACCTCCTGAATATGAATATGCTGTCGACCCAGTGCTAGATGAAATAATCATTCCATCAGCTTTTAGATTATAAATTCTTTGTGAATTCGAGCTCAACTCGAGATTAGCCATTTTTGCAACAGAACCAGAGTGAATAACAACTTCATTGACAAAAATATCTTGATTTCTTTCTGAAAAACTTGCTTTGTATATAGGTCTTCTTTCTTTAAGGTATTTGCCTTTAAATATGTTGGACAAGCTTTCAATGCTTTTTAAATAAATATCTGTCAAAAATCCAACTCTTCCAAGGTTAATACCCAAAAAAGGTATTTCGTAGTCATGCAGCTCCCTTATAGAGGCAATCATTGTTCCATCTCCTCCAATGACAAGAAATAAGTCGGATTTTTTTAGAATTTTACTTTTTTTTCTTGCGAGATCTTTAATTGAAATTGAATCAACTAGCCTGACTCCGGAAGAAAGTAAAAAATTTTCACACAAATCCAAAACTTCTGATGTTTGCCGTGAAGATGAATAAATTATCGTAATATTTTTTAAAGGCTTCATTTATACATCCCAATTCCTAACAAGATAAATAAATATGGTGTCTATTATGGCAATTATGAACTTAAAAATATATTTTGTAAGGGCAATTGATAATGCTGTTAAGAAACTTAATTCCCCAGCCAAAACCCATACAAAAGTATAAATAAATGTATCTAAAGCTTGTGAAGATAAGGTTGAGACATTATTTCTGAGCCATAAGTACTTACCATTAGTCATTTTTTTTATTTTATGAAATATCCATACATCAAAAGTTTGACTTATCAAATATGCAGTTATAGATCCTATTACAAAGATTGGGGAATAGAGAGCTAAAGTGCTTATAGCAGAATGAACTGAATTTGAAGATGAGGCTATTTCAGAAGGCAAATAATATGTACTTAAAACCAATGTAAACATTATCACGATATTCGATATTGCCCCTAAGATCACCGCTTTGTTTGCTTCCTTTCTGCCATATTTTTCTGATATGAGATCAGTCGCAAAATATATTCCAGAATACATTATAGCTCCCATGCTTACTGTAAAAGTTTGACCAAATAGGTTTAGATCGCTAACTTTACCACCTTGTAAATTAGCAAGCATGATCCCAAGTGTTACAGCAATAAATAAACCCTTAAGACCAAAATATCTAAAAAGAAGAATTGATATTGTAAGGTCATAGAAAACTGTGAAAATCCATAAAAACTCTGGATTTTCACTTAGGAAAGACAAAAAATTCATAAACTTATTATTGTTAGGTTGCGTAGCATAGATTATTCTTAGTATTTGTACATAGAAAAAGAGGTACCGATGACAGAATTAAATGCTTTTAGAAATGAAACAAGGGATTGGTTAGAAGCAAACTGCCCTCAATCAATGAGAACTCCAATGTCTCAAGGTGATGTAGTTTGGGGCGGACGAAAAGTTGAATTCAAAGATCCAGATCAAAAAATTTGGATGGATAGAATGGGTGAAAAAGGATGGACCTGCCCTACTTGGCCAAAGGAATATGGCGGTGGCGGACTAAATTTTGAAGAAAATAAAGTTCTTCAAGAGGAATTGATGAGAATTAAAGCTAGGCCTGCCCTTAACAGTTTTGGTATCTGGATGTTAGGTCCAGCTCTTCTGGAATATGGAACAGAAGAACAAAAAATGGAACATATCCCAAAAATAGTAAGAGGAGAAATAAGGTGGTGCCAAGGATATAGTGAGCCAGGCAGTGGTTCTGACTTAGCTAGTCTTAAAACAAAAGCTGAAGACCAAGGCAAGGAATACTTGATCAATGGTCAAAAAGTTTGGACTTCATATGCAGATGAATGCGATATGATTTTTACTCTTGTTAGAACGGGTCCATTAGAGCCCAAACATGAGGGAATAAGTTTTCTTCTCATAGATATGGATCAGGAAGGGGTAACTACAAAACCAATCAAACTAATTTCTGGAAAATCCCCTTTTTGTGAAACTTTCTTTGATAATGCTACTGCTCCAAAAGAAAACCTTGTAGGAGGTTTAAATAAAGGATGGTCTGTTGCTAAAAGATTACTTCAGTTTGAAAGAAATATGATCGCAGGCATGGGTTTCGGTTCTGCAGCTTCTGGATCTTCTAAAAAATCAGATGTGAAACCAACTTCTGGCTTAGCCACGATGGCTAAGAGGTATGTTGGTGAAAAGGAAGATAAGCTTAATGACTCAGGCCTCAGAAATAAAATTATTGATCATGACATGAATTCTCAAGCATTTGCACTTACTTTAAGAAGAGCGGCTGAAGAATCAAAAAAATCTAACCAGGGTCCTAGTGCAGCTTCATCGATTTTCAAATATTATGGTACTGAGCATAACAAGCTTAGATATGAGATTATGCTTGAAGCTATGGGAACTAAGGCTTTAGGTTGGGATGGTGCTGAGTTTGGTCCTGAAGAACTTGCAATTACTAGAGAATGGCTAAGAACTAAAGCTAACTCTATAGAAGGCGGAACCTCAGAAGTGCAATTAAACGTCATTTCTAAGAGAGTTCTAGAGCTTCCGCAATAAGACGCTTTTTAGGGGGAAAAATGTCACTTGTACTTAATGAGGAACAATCATATTTAAAAGATACCGCTAGAGATTTTGCAAAGAACAAAACTCCGGTTAGTCACTTCAGAGGTGTTAGAGACTCAGAAAATCCTGAGTGCTTTGATCGTGAAATTTGGAAGGAAATGGCCAGTCTAGGGTGGTCGGGAATACTAATTCCAGAAGAATATGGCGGTTCAGATTTTGGAGTTGCTGGAATAGGAGTTATTTTTGAAGAACTTGGTAGAACTTTGACTCCATCTCCAATGTTTTCTACTGCTGTTGTTTGTGCAGGCTTAATTAAAAAAGCTGGGAATGATGATCAAAAAAAAGAGTATCTAACTAAAATAGCATCTGGAGATATAACGCTTGCTTTTGCTCTTGAAGAATCAAGCAGACACTCTCCTATGAATATTGAAACAACTGCAAAAAAAGATGGGGATTCATTCATTATAAATGGACAAAAAACATTTGTTCTTGATGGCGGTTTTGCTGACTTTTTAATAATTGCTGCTGATACTGGTAAAGGTACCTCTCTTTTTATTACCAATAAAGACGCTAAGGGCATTGATATTAAAGTAACCCCCATGGTGGACTCAAGAAATGCTGCCAATATTTCTTTCAAAGACTTAAAGCTCTCTTCATCTGAACTTATTGGCGAAGAAAATGGCTCAGATCAAATTATCGAAGAAGTATTAGATATCTCAAGATCGGTGATTTCTGCAGAGATGTTTGGAGGAATTCAAGAGGCTTTTGACGTAACGTTGAATTACTTAAAAGAAAGAGATCAATTCGGGGCAAAGATAGGATCCTTTCAAGCATTGCAGCACAGAGCTGCGATAATGTTCAGTGAAATTGAGCTATGTAAATCATGTGTACTGGAATCCTTAACGTCATTTGATGAAGGTTCAAACGATATACCTAGATTAGCTAGTTTGGCTAAGGCAAAAATAGGTGAGGTATTCCATTTAGTATCTAATGAAGCCGTGCAAATGCATGGCGGTATAGGTGTAACGGATGAATACGATATTGGTTTTTATCTCAAGAGAGCCAGAGTAGCAGAGCAGATATTTGGTAACGTTCAATTTCATAAAGATAGATACGCTGAATTGACAGGTTATTGATGGCAAACATAGAAGATGTAAGTCATCTCTTGGAAGTCATGAAACAACTTAGAGATCCTGTTGAGGGATGTGCTTGGGATCTTGAACAAAATCATACCTCTCTTATTCCATACCTTGAAGAAGAATCACAGGAATTAATAGAAGCTATCGAGTCGAGAAACTCAGATAATATTAAGGAAGAACTTGGTGACGTCCTTCTTCAAGTAGTTTTCCATTCTCAGATAGCACTGGAAAATAAGGAATTTGACTTCTTTGATGTGGTTGAGAATTTAAAAGAAAAGTTAATTAGGAGGCATCCTTACGTTTTTGATAAGAGTAAAAAACATACCAAAGAGGAACAGACGGCTATTTGGGAAAAAATTAAGAGGGAAGAAAAGGGAGGGTAAGATTTCACATATTAAAGCCGCATTTTGTTTTCTTCTTTTATGCATTAACACAGCTACTCTCTCAATTTTCTTAATCTTTGCGGGAATTATTAAGATTATTCTCCCAATTCAATCCTTAAAGCTTCTTCTGACGCGTTTTATAATCAGAGTTGGTGAATTATGGATAGATATAAATAACCTTTGGATCCAGTTTATTCTAAAACCTAGATGGACCGTTGAAGGCTTTGAGGAAATGGATAAAAAATCCTGGTATCTATCGTTATCTAATCATCAATCTTGGGCTGATATATTTATTGTCCAAATGATTACAAATAGAAAAGTTCCTATGCTTAAATTTTTTATGAAATTTATCCTTATTTATGTCCCTGTTATCGGAATATGTTGGTGGGCATTGGATATGCCATTTCTAAAAAGATATACAAGAGATCAGCTAGAAAGAGACCCTTCTCTTAGAGGCAAAGATTTTGCATCCATGAAAAGATCTTTTAAAAAGTATAGTCTTTATCCGATCTCTGTATTTAGTTTTACAGAAGGTACAAGATTTACAGAACAAAAGCATAAAGATCAGAATAGTCCCTTCAATAATCTGCTTAAACCCAAAGAAGGAGGATTGGCTGCAGCAATATCAACAATGCCAAGACTCGATAAGATTATTGACTTCACAATTATTTACGAATCAAAAAAGAGGAGCTTTTGGGATTTCTTGAGGGGAAATATGAACAATGTACGAATATTTGTGCAGTCATTGGACATTCCTGATAAATTCAAAAATGACCAACTTCATGAAGATGATGGACTAAGAAAAGAATTTAAAGATTGGCTCAATGAAATTTGGCACAAAAAAGATAAACTAATAAATGAAAATAAATTTTAGATATGGGTCTTGAGCGTTTATTAGTTTTTGCTGTCTTTTTTCTCACTGCGATACTGCCAGTATCTGCACAGGAAAAATCTTCCCTTTACATAGATACTTTAAACGAAGTTGACAAGATCCTTGGCGAACATCATTTTTTTAAAAATACCACTTTTGAAAATTCTGACGTCATAGAGGAATTAATTTCAAATATAGACCAACAAAATTTGATTTTTACCAATGAGGAGGTAGATAACTACATTTCCTTGTCCAAAAAAAATTTTGATCTCGGTGATGAAGAATTATTAGAGATCGGTTTTGATGTTCTCAATGATTACAAAAAACGCTATGAAGCTCTTCTTGCCCATAAAAGTCAATATATCAATAAGCTTAGTGAGATTGATTTATTTAGCTCGGAAAGAATTCACATAAATAGGAAGGATCAAGAAAGATTTAATGCTCTTTCGATGATAAAAAATTATTATGAATCTTTGGCTAAGAGTGAATTAATCTCAATAATGATTAAGGAAGAAGAATTTGAAAAATCAGTCAATAAACTTAAGAAAAGATTAAATAGAAGATTAAAAAATCTAGAGCAGCTGACTGAAGATGATTTATTTTCTTGGATAATGAATTCAAAAACTTCCTTATATGATCCGCATTCAAATTATATGTCTCCAAGGGTGACAGAAGATTTTGAGATCAACATGAGTTTATCTCTAGAAGGCATTGGTGCGATGCTTACCTCAGATGATGGAATTACCAAAATCACAAAACTTATAAAAGGAGGTCCTGCAATCAAGTCAGGATTAATAAAGAATAATGATCAAATTGTGGGAGTTGGCACAAGAGAAGACAGTCAAATAGTTGATGTAAGAGATTGGAGAGTAGATGAAGTAGTAAAACTTATAAGAGGGCCTAAAGGAACGATAGTAAAATTAGAAATTCTTCCGTCATCTTCTCCTGCTGAAGCGGATGGGAAAGTTATTGAAATAAAAAGAGATCTTGTGAAATTAGAAGATCAAGCTGCTAAAAAACAAATTATTGAGGTCAATGATATTGAAAAATCCTATAAGTTTGGAGTTATCGACTTGCCAGCATTCTATATGGACTTTGAGGGATATCAGAAAAATAGATTTAATTATCGTAGCGCAACAAGAGATGTTAAAAAACTTATTAAGGAAATTGATAATGAAAATTCTGATGGTGTGATTCTAGACTTAAGAGGTAATGGAGGAGGATCTTTATATGAGGCCTACAGCCTTGCAAAAATATTTCTTGGAAGAGGCAATGTACTTCAGGTGATGACTTCAAATGGCTCCATTTACCCTCTAGGTCACTCTATTGGTATCCAAAACTACTCTGGGCCAGTGTTAATATTGGTTGATAAAATGTCTGCTTCAGCATCAGAGATATTAGCGGGAGCAATTCAAGATTACGGAAGAGGTTTGGTTGTTGGAAGTCAGACATTTGGCAAAGGTACAGTGCAAAGATTGAGAGAACTGCCTTATGGACAACTTAAGTATACTGAGCAAAAATTCTATCGAGTTACTGGGGAAAGTACTCAGAATAAAGGAGTCACTCCTGATATTGAATTGCCCTTTGTTTTTAATAGCCAAGAAGTTGGGGAAAGTTCTTATGATAATTCTCTTGAAGAAGATTTCATAAAACCTCTTAGGGTGACAGACTTTAGGCAAGTTAAAAACATTAAAAGAACAGATACAAATTCAAAAAATAGGAATAACGCTAATTTTTTGACTTCTTACATTGAGAAGAAAAACAGTCTTTCTGAGGATAGAGATTCTAGAGAATATATTGATCTTGATCTGGCTAAGAGAATTGATGAGCAAAATGAATACGAAAGTAATTTATTATCTCTAGAAAATGAGTTAAGAAGAAATTTGGACTTACAGCCATTTAAAAATTTTGATGAATATTTAGATGCAGATGATGAAGAGAGAAATAAGAAGTTTAATGATCTAGTTCTTAAGGAGGCAGCAAAGATTTTAATAGACCAAATAGAGTTTAATGCTGATCAAAGCACTAACTTATTAACAGTAAATTCTAACTAAATTGAAAATAGTATCTTTTAACGTCAATGGAATTAGAGCCAGAATTCATCAACTGGAAAAATTAATAGATAAGCACTCTCCAGATATTATTGGTCTCCAAGAAACCAAAGTTGATAATGAAAATTTTCCTCTTGAGACTATTAAAAAATTAGGCTATGAAGTGATTATTAATGGTCAAAAAGGTCATTACGGAGTTTGCTTGATGTCCAAAAATAAACCTATAAATCATGGCATTGGAATGCCAACAGATCCTGAGGATGCTCAATGCAGACTTGTATGGCTGGAATATAAAACAAAAAAAGGTCCCCTGTTTGTAATTAATGGATATTTTCCCCAAGGAGAAAGCAGAGATCATCCGATTAAATTCCCCTACAAAGAAAAATTTTATAAAGATCTCATAACTTATCTTAAAAAAGATTTTGATCCTGAAAGTCATTTAATTGTTATGGGAGATCTTAATATTTCACCTGAAGATATTGATATTGGGATCGGAGAAAATAATAGAAAAAGATGGCTGCAGACTGGTAAGTGCAGTTTTCTTCCTGAAGAAAGAGAATGGCTAGAAAATTTGAAAAATTTTGGCTTATATGACTCCTACAGATGCCTCTACCCTGAGGAAAAAAACACTTTTAGTTGGTTTGATTACAGGAGCAGGGGTTTCGATGACAATCCAAAAAGGGGTCTAAGAATTGATCACTTATGGGTTACTAAAAGCTTAAAAGATTTAATTAGTTCTTCTGAAATAGATTATGAAATTAGGGGAATGGAAAAACCTTCTGATCACGCACCAGTTTGGACAAAGTTTAATATTTAGATCTTTTATCTTTAAAAAAGTTTTTAATTAGCTTTGAGCACTCTCTATCAAGTATCCCGGAGCTGATATCTAACTTATGGTTCAACCATCCATTTTCATCTAAATTATTTCTTGAATTTATGAATCCTGTTTTTTCATCTGAGGTTGCGTACACCAACCTACTAATTCTTGCATGGATAATTGCGCCGGCACACATCATGCAAGGCTCAAGAGTCACATACAATGTTGTCCCTAAAAGACGGTAATTATTAAGAACCTTTCCTGCCTCTTTCAAACATAAAATTTCTGCGTGAGCAGATGGATCATTTTTTGTTATTGATAAATTATGCGCTTCAGATAAAACTTCATTATTTTTAACTAATATTGCCCCAACTGGCACTTCATCTTTTTCATAAGCTAAATTAGCTTGTTCAAGGGCTTTTTGCATAAAAAATGCATCCGAAAAGCCTGCCATCAAGGAAATATTTTTTTAAGCTCTTTGAGAGAAATAAGCATCCCTTGATGAATTCCTTCGGCGAAGATCTCAGGTTCAATTTCTGTTGTCCAAGAGAATTCACAATTATCATTATCCAAAGGACTTATCTGTATGGTTGCTAAATGATGCTCGATTGGAGCAGGAGTTTGAATAGCAGAGTACTGAAAAATTTTATTATCGTGATCAATTTTTAAAATTTTTTCTTTTAGCTCTCCCATGCCCTCCATAGAGAAGGATCTGACGTCCCCATCTAAAGAAATCTCTTCAACGGTAGGCACCCAACTTGAATTTGTTGGATCAGAAACAATATCCCATATCGCTTGTGCATTGACTGGAAAAATCTCTTTTTCTTTAATTGTTTTCATTTAATTCCTTATCTAAAAAAGCCACAACGTGATTATTTACATGAAAATCAGAATCTAATGGCATTATCTCATTAAATATTAGTCGTTTTGCAACTCTTACCATAATTACTGAAAACTTAAATAAAGCTAATATCCGATAGTAAGCAAAAAATTCGGATGATAACCCTGTTTTATTTTCCCAGATTGTCCTACCCTCTTCTTCATCCATAGTTCCTTCTAATTTTGGAACATTCAACGCCAGACTATTTGCATCATCTATTGCAAATCCCCATGCTAAATCCATTAAAGGATCACCAAAATTAGCCATTTCCCAATCAAGTAAGGCTTTTGCTGAAAAATTTTCATAAAGTACATTTCCAGGTCTAGCATCGCCCCAACACAAAGTTTGTTTTTGAAGAGGCGGTTTATTTTTAACAAGCCAATCTAGAGCATTTAGACAAATTTCATGAGGTTCGCCTTCCATGCCCCAATTCAAAAAACTTTTATAATAGTCTAAATGCATTCCCAAAGGATCTTCCTCTGTGTTAATTTTGCAATCCCTCAATTCATCACTCGAAAATTCTAAATTATGGAAATGCGATAAATGATCAAGCCATTCCAACCACACCTTATGTCTTTCAGTTGGAGTAGCCCTTCCCATCATTCCTTCCATATCCATATGATACGGAGGATTATCACTAGGAGCAGAGCCATTGATGCTTTTCATAATATAAAAACCAGAACCTAAAATATTATCGTCATAATTTTCATAAATAACTTCAGGAGTGAGCATATTCTTTCCTCTCAAAACCTTCATTATTGATGCTTGCATGGGCAAGTCGTAATTTGGAAAAACTTGATATTCCGTTGGTTCGAGTCTTAAAACCAGGGTCTCCTCTGAATCCTCCTTTTCTAAATCAAAAACAAAAGTTTCATTGGAAAAACCTGAAGCCATCGAGGACTCATGAGGAGTTAATTTGAGGGGGCCTTCTTTAGAGGCAAGCCAATTTTCGAGTTTTTCAATCTTAGATTGAAAATCCTTCTCAGTTGAGACTGGCATTAGGGTTTATCAAAGAGATCTTTAAAGCCACTCGGTTCGTGGGGACCCAATATGAGTTGCTCTAAAACACCCCGACCTATCTTACTTTTATCTCCTATCTTCATCGTCACATTTGAAACAGATTGCACATGCAGAAAGGGTGGATCTCCAGGGTCATCATTTAAATCATAATCATCAAAATAAGAGGCTAATTCTCCTTTATCATGTCCGTGACCCCACTCAGGGTGCATATAACCTAAGCCACACATAAAAACCTGCATACCACAATCAATTGAAATTGTTATGGATCTAGCATGATCATCTGTTCCAGATATCTCCATTTTCTTTACTCTTCTGGTACCAGGATGATAAGAAACAGATTTTTTAATATCTTGAATTATGAATTCATCTTCATACTCAGGGCCTTGTGCAATAGCAATTGTTGAGCTGGCATTACCCTTCTCGTCTTCGACAAAATAAATATGTGCTGCTGAATCATTAAAGTGAATTGGAGCCCATAACCAATAAAACTGTGGCATTGAAAAAGGAACCATTGGTTGACTATCGTAAGCTCCAACGGGTCTGACGCCCCAAGATCTATCCCTTGTTCCTATAAAAGAATCATTATCGAGACTAATCTCTTTTTTATTATGAACAATTTTTCCAGACCATGATCCTTGCTGCGTCATTCTGCATGTATCCATAATCATTCTTGGTCCATTGAAAAGTTGCATTTGGGGTTCTCTCATAGGAGCAAATCTACTTGTAAATTCTATGGAAACGTCTAGGTCGTTTTCTACGTCAGCGAGTGTGACTTTGAGTTTATTAAGTGGCTCTATTACCTCCACGCTTAGAGGACCTACCTTGGTGTCAAGACGTTCTAAGTTCAGATACCTAGATACCCTCGAATTATATTGTTTACCTTCATATGCAAGAGTAAATGAGCCATCCATAATATTAAGATTTGGATATACACATAAAACAGCACCGAAGTATATGTCCTCATCTTTTGAATACCCATTAAAAAAATATCTATCATAAAAATTTCTTTCGGTTCCTGTTTCAGCTACTGGTTTTGAAATCTGATGGATTGGAAAATCGTCGGCTTTTGTAATCATAATTAGAAAATTTTTATTTTTGCTATATCTAGCTCTACTTCGTGATCTCTTCCATAAGCTTCAATCCCAAGAAGTTTTATTTTTTTTGGATTTATGGATTTATTGAAAGTCCTACTATTACTATACCCAACAAAGTCTTCAATATTTAAAACGTATTCTTTCCAATCTTTTCCAACTTTGAATTCTTTAAGATGTCTAACCCATGGTAAAACTTGGCCCCTCGACTTTATATGAAAATAGTATTTTTCATCATTTCCTCTAGCCAAAAAACTTATCTTTGAAAATACTTTTAAATCCTTTTTATCTATTTCAGATCTGAACATAAGAAATCCGCCGCCATCTGTATTGACATTTCCTCTGAAAGAAATGTAGTCAAAACCTTCCGTATTTAGAAATTGAATTGAACCTTTAGATTTACCTCCCATCACACCATCAGGTGTAAATTCCCAGATATTTTTAGAAATTTTAATATCCAAGGAATAAACTGAGATGCTAATTAAGGGAAGAAAAAAAAGAATGAAGCGCATTTTTTTTTAAAATCAAAGAATTAAAAATCAATGATACCATCTTGTTTAAGCTGAGCTATCTCGTCTTCATCTTGACCTAAAGAAGAAAGTATTTCTTTCGTGTGTTCTCCCAACTTTGGAGCTTTTGTAGGAATTTTTTTTGGTTCATTTTCTAAAAAAATAGGACTGTTTACTGTCAAGAAATCCTCATCAAAACTTCCTTTATCAAATTTTACCAATACTTCACTTTCGATGAATTGTTGATCTTTCGAGTGGTCATTTGAATGACTTAGGATGCCAAAAGTAACTTCTGAGAACCTTAATTTTTCAGTAATTTCTTTTAATGAATATTGTATGAATATCTTTTCGAGCTCCTCATATAAAATGGTAAAGTTTTCATTCATTTTTTTGAAGGATGAAAATCTAGGATCTTCGTTTAAATATTCAATATCAAGAGCTTTTAATAATTTCGGCCATTCTTTATTTGCATCGATAATAGCAAGAATCAAATACCTATTATCTTTTGTTTTGTATCTGCCACCAAAAGGATGAAGTGGAGATGGTTCTTTTCTCTCAGGAAACTGTGCTCCAAATAGTCCAGCTTGGATAAATGATCCGTTGGACCATGCTCCATTTGCCATCAAAGAAGTATTCACTTCGCCTCCTTTCCCAGTCATTTCTCTTCGGTAGAGTGCCGTCATTATGCTGGCAAATAGAGCTACTCCCGTAGGTTGATCGCCCATTCCAATGGGAGGATTTGCAGGTGCAGAATTCTCCGAAGGTCTAACTATATCCATTAAACCGCTTCTTGCCCACCAAGCCATTGTGTCAAAAGCAGTCCTGTGTGAATCAGGGCCTTTTTCGCCGTAACCTGTAAGAGATCCATATATTAATCTTTCGTTTAATGGCAATAAATCAGAGGAGTTGATTTTTAATTTCTCTCTGATCCTTTGAGGCATATTAGTTACAAATACATCTGCTTCTTTGATGAGTTTATGAAGTATTTCTTGGCCTTTCTCTGAGCCTAAATCTAAGGCTAAACTTTTCTTATTTCTAGAAGTGAGTTGCCAGCAATAATCTTCTTCGGCACTAGGATTTACTCTTTTTGTTCTCTCTATGAGGTGTCTAAGGCTATCTCCTGTTATGGGCGGCTCAATTTTAATTACCTCAGCTCCAAAATCAGAAAGAATGGTTGTTGAAACTGGTCCGGCAATAAAGCTTCCAGCATCAATGACTTTTAAGCCTTTTAATAATAAATTATCTGACATTCAATTTAGTTTTCTATTATGTTTTATAAATTTAGTATAATGAGTTTATGAATAAAAGTAATTGGTATGTAGTAAAAGAAGATGACAGATACGTCGTTTTGGATAACAAGGAATTAAATAAACTTGTTCCAAGCATTACCAAATTAAATCCGCATAAAGCCACTAGTGGTCATAGTCATGATGGTCAAGAAGAAGTATATGTTTTTACTTCTGGGACTGGGATCATGCAAATAAATGATCATAAATTTGAAGTTAAAAAAGGCGATGTAATTCCTGTTCCGGATGGAGCATTCCATAGAGTTTTCAATGAATCTGATGAACTTCTAGAATTTGCGGCTGTGTTCAACGGAGAAAGGCATACCGAAGATAAGGTTAAATAAAATTAGTCTTTAGGGCCTTCAATATCACCTTCCTAGTATCAGCAGGATCTATTACAGCATCAATTTCTAAATGTGCAGCAGCTTCTATAGCCTTACCTTTCTCGTAAGATCTCTCAACTAATTTATTATAGAGATCTTCTTTTTTCTTTGGATCTGTTTCTGCTTCGAGTTCTTTTCTAAATCCTAGCTTTACAGCTCCTTCTAGCCCCATTCCGCCGAATTCTCCAGTAGGCCAAGAAGCAGTGTAAATGGGATCATGAAAGCTGCCCCCAACCATTGCCTGTGCTCCTAACCCATAACCTTTTCTTAAGAAAATTGCTATATGTGGAGAAGTTATTTTTGCCCCGGATACTAATAGCGTTGCCATTCTCCTCACAGAACCTTCAAGCTCACTATCAGGGCCTACCATAAATCCTGGGGTATCAACCAAAGATAAAATTGGTAAATTATGTGCATTGCATATTTCAATGAATGCAGCTGCTTTTTCAGCTGCCTCGGAATCTACTGCTCCTCCAAGTTGCTGGCAATCGCTGGCTACAAGGCCAAATGGTTTGCCTTCAATTCTTATGAACCCAGTGATAACACTTCTCCCATAAACTTTTCTAAGCTCCAAAAAAGAGTCTCTATCTGAAAGAATTTCTATTACATCTCTAACAGGATATGCCCATCGTCGATCTTCAGGAATTATGTCTCTTAGTTTGGTTTGGTCATCAATAGACCAATCAGATAAATTACCTTGAAAATAAGAAAGAAGTTTTTTTGCAATAAAAGTTGCTTCTTTCTCATCTTCAGCTAGATAATCTAGAACTCCATTTTTGTATTGTTCTTCAGCAGGACCTATTTCTTTGGGATCATAGACTCCTAGTCCTCCTCCTTCAATCATTGCTGGTCCAGCCATACCAATCCAGGATTGTTTGGTTGCAATCATAAAGTCCGAACATCCAAAAAGGACTGCATTTCCTGCAAAGCAATAACCATTATTGACTGCAATTTTTAAACATTTTCCAGTTAGTCTTGCCCAAGTAGAAAATGAAGGAATATGAAGCCCAGCTATCTGGGTAGTGACATCTGTATCTCCAGGTCTACCTCCTCCACCTTCTGTAAAAATTACGACAGGCAAAGAGAATTCTTCAGCTTTTTCACAAATCCTATCTAGTTTTTGATGATGAAAAAAACCTTGGGAGCCTGCTAAGACAGAATAATCATAAATTATTGCTGCTGCGTGAGAGTTATCTTCTCCCACCTCATCTTCATTTATATTACAAAATCCTGTCAGTATGCCATCAGCAGACGTCTCAAGTTGTAACTCTTCATAATCTCTTCTATTTCTTTGAGCGGCAACCGCAAAAGCTCCAAATTCTAGAAAGCTCCCGGGATCTACTAGATCATCAAGATTCTCTCTGGCAGTTCGAAGACCTAAACTTTTTCTCTTCTTTGTAGATTTTTCTCTTGCAGAGTCTTTAGTCTTCGATAGCCTATCTACAAATGTTCTGTAAGCAGAATGGTTTGACATTTTTATGAAGCCTTAATATTAAAGTTCATTATATTTTCAAAATTCTTAATGCCTTGAAGAACTCCCAAATCATCTTGCTGAGAACCTATGACTTGTATACCAATGGGTAAACCTTGAGTACTTAAACCGATTGGAAAGGTTCCAGCTGGATTTCTAGTCATATTAATTCCGTAAGTAAAAGCAACCCAGGCAGGTGTTTCTTCGCCATTAACAATTCCTTGTTCGTATATTTTTGGTGTTAACCCGCATGTAGCTGGTGAAAGAATTAGGGGAGCTTTTTGAAATCTTTCCTCAAGTTTTAGACTCAGATAATGACATTGGTCGAAAGCAGCTGCATAATCTGCAGCACTAAAATTATCCATGCCCCATTCAATTTGTGGTCTTAGATCTGCATCAATTCTTTCCCAGTCTGAAGTTCCTCTGAGATGCCCTTGAGCCCTTCCTCTTGCCCCAGTCCAGAAAACTAACCAAGAACTAACGGGATCTTCCTTCCATATTTCTTCATCCCGAATGACTTCACAACCTGCTGATTCTATTTTGGAAATTGCTTCTTCAGATTTTTCTTTAATTTCTTTATCAACATCTGCGAAACCAAAAGTAGAAGTCCAAATAATCCTTTCTGGAAGATCGGCATTTAAATTTTCATACCAACTTTCTTTAGGTTTAGGTAATGAAAAAATATCAGAAGACTCAGGACCAATACAGTTATCCAATGAGTAGGCTGCTTCATCTATTTTATTAGTCATCGGACCTTTAACAGTTAGAATGCCAGAACCAGGAGGTGTTGGACCACCATTAGGAACTCTACCTTGCGAAGTTTTTATTGCGCTTAACCCGCATAACGCTGCTGGGATTCTAATTGACCCCCCTCCGTCTGATCCAGTAGTAATTGGCACCATGCCTGCAGCTAAAGCGGCCGATGATCCACCAGATGACCCTCCAGGGGTAAATTCTTTATTCCAAGGATTTTTCGAAGCTCCAAAGGGAACATTATCGGTAACTCCTTTGTAACCGAATTCAGGAGTATTAGTTTTTCCTACAACAATTGCTCCTGCTGCACGAAGCCTTTTTACAAGAATTGAATCAGTTTTTGCTGGTTGATCATTTGTATGGAAGTCAGAACCATAAGCAGTAACGTAACCTTCTGCATCTTCTAAATCTTTTACCCCTAAGGCCAAACCTCCAAGAGGTAAGTTCTCACCTTTAGAAATCTTTTCGTCTACTTTTTTTGCTTCCTTAATGGAAAGTTCAGGATTTATAGAACAAAAAGCATTAATCTCTTTATCCACATCTTCAATATTTTTAAGGGAAGCTTTTATAAGTTCTTCTGCACTCAATTCTCTTGAATTAACTTTTTTTGCAAGTTCAACCAATGAATGGTCTCTGTAATCTAATTCCATTTATCCTTAATCCTCTAGAATCATTTTTACTCCACCTAACATAATTTCATCTTCAGTAAGAAGATTCATTTCATCAGCTCTCTTTAATACTTCATCTTTATCAGAAGTTTTGATAACAAAAGCGTTTACTCCTTCGCCTCTACCATCGGTACTTTTTATAAAAGATATTTTAGAACTATTAAGTTCGATGGCTACTTCATTTGAAGATTTTGTTTTGCCCAGTGCTTTTTCCCATTTAGAACATAGATTATCAGGATCATCTGACTGAAGGATAACGCCGGTGAGGCAGTCGACTAGGGATTTGCTAATATCTTTCCTCCAATTTGTTCCTGCCCATAACCATGCATTTTCTGGGATCATTTTATCTAAGGATAAAATAGCGCCACCAGTCTCTTTAGGATGAAGGTGAATTGCTTTAGCATGTATATCTTCTTCTTTTCTATCGGCATTCCACACAATAGATATATTTTCATCCTCAACTCTTTTCTTCTCGGCCTCAAAATCATCTACATCCAAAATAACCATATAGCCTCCATCCCCTCCTCTTTTATCAAGAAATCTTTCTGCGGTAGTATTTTCTTGAACTGGCGTAACGATTTCTATAAAAGTGTCATTTAAAGGGATGAGAACATTTTCTAACCCAAAATGAATAATTCCAGGGTCATTGAATGTTTCATTTAATTCAAAAAGATCGCAAATTTGTTGGGCTAATTCATCTCTTTCCTTTGCTACAAAAACTAACTGTCTTATCCTCATAATATTTGTAGAATAACAAATAAAAATGGAGTGAGGAATAAATGACAACAATTGATACTGGTACAGAAGATTTATTAGCAAGAAAAGAAAATGGAGTTGGATATCTCGTTATGAATCGTCCCGAGGCAAGAAATGCAATGTCTCAAGAAATGAACAAAGCCATGCAAGATACTATTGCCGCTTTTGAACTGGATAATGAAATCAGATGCATTGTTTTGACAGGTTCAGGTAAAGGCTTTTGCGCAGGAGGAGATGTTAAAGGAATGGCTTCAAGAGGTGATGGAACTGTCGGTGATAACACCATAGATGCAGCAATCCATAAACAACGAGATCACCAAAGAGGTACCTCAGGAAAGCTTTTTAAGATGCCTAAGCCTACTATCGCTTCTTTATCAGGAGCTGCAGCGGGAGCAGGACTATCATATGCTTTGTCTTGTGACCTAAGAATAATGTCCTCTGAAGCTTTCATGACAACAGCTTTTGCGAAAGTTGGTTTTTCAGGCGATTACGGAGGAAGCTATTTCATGACCCAACTTATTGGATCTGCAAAAGCAAGGGAATTATATTTTCTGTCAGATAGGATTTCTGCTGATCAGGCTCTTGAGCTTGGCTTAACTAATTGGGTAGTTGAGCCAGATGATCTTGAACTCAAAACAAAAGAAATTGCAGAAAAACTTGCCTCTGGGCCTGCTGTTGCATTCAGATACATGAAAGAAAACCTTAATAGAGCTATGCATGGTGATGTAGATGATTGTCTGGATTTAGAGGCAACTCATCATATTCATTGCGGTCAAACTCATGATCACAAAAATGCTGTCAAAGCATTCGTGGAAAAGAAAGAACCTGTTTTTGAAGGAAAGTAATTAACCTTTCTTATCTAGTCTCTCGATTATTTCAATAATCTGGTGAGCATAGTTGCCTAAAATAGGAACAAATTCTATTTGAGCAAGGATTTGTATGAAAATAGTCACTAGTAAAGTTGCTCCTACAACAGATCCTAGCCCAATAGCCAAACCCCTCAGCAAGTTGTAATACAAAAATTTCCAAGCGGACTCATGTATTTTCATAAATTTATGTTCTTTTAACTCTTCAAGAGCATCCGCCAGTCTTTTTTGATCATCGTTTAGTTCACTCATTTAAATATGCCCCGCTTGTCCACCATCCACTTCGATTGCTGATCCATTTATATATGAAGCTGCATTTGAGCACAAAAAAACTACCAAGGCAGCCACTTCCTCAGATGTTCCATACCTGCCTACCGGCACAGAAAATCCATTTTTCTTGATGACCTCTTCAGCACTGCTTCCAGTTGACTCAGCAATCTCACCAGCTGCTCTCTCCCACATTGCTGTATGAATAAGACCAGGTAAGACTGAATTGACTAAAACTCCATCTCTTCCATATTTTTTTGCTAAAGATTTGCTAATAGAAATCATTGCTGATTTAGTTGCTCCGTAATCTATTAATGCAGCACTTGGGTATTTTCCTGCCGAGCTTGATATCATTATCACCCTTCCCCATTTTTGCTCCCTCATGTGGGGGAGAAATGACCTTGTGCACCTTACAGCAGATAGCAAGTTAAGCTCATGTAAATCCCGCCAATCTTCATCCGACATATATAAAAAATTTCTGGATGGAGATGCACCTACATTGTTTACAAGGATATCAATAGGCCCTTCCTTAAGAGTTTCCTGTATAAAATTCTCGGTAGATTCCCCATTCGACATATCAGCTATATGACCTTTAATTGAGGAAGTTGCATTTTCAGACTTGTATTTTGATAAAGAATCAATAGCATCTTTGTTCCTAGCACAAAAAGTAACTGAAGCTCCGTGATCGCTGAGCATCTTCACAACAGCTTCTCCGATACCTAGACTAGCTCCTGTTACAACAGCTCTTTTTCCTTCTAAGTTTAAATCCAACAAGGTTCCTCCATTCTTTATTATTTATTTTTATCCTTTAAGCATTTAGGAGGCAAATTTATAGTTGGATTTTCATCAAAAAAACCAACAGGAATCAAATGAAAACCGCAGTACTCAACAGGCATGACAGGCCAATCCTCCGGTCTTGGTACATGCGTTACTCCAAATGTATACCAAGTCACTAAATCACAGTTACTTATGTCTCTGTCCCCAGAAGTAATATCCTCCAAGCCGCCTTCTCCAGAGTGCATCACTGAATTTGCTCCTCCCGCAGCATACTCACCATCGTTAAATGGCGTCCCCCAAAGATTATGTTTTCCAAAGGAGGCTCTTTTAGCTGGCGGAGAATCATCCCGTGCAAGCATTTTAGGTGTATTTCCTGGCAGTAATTTATATGCTACCGGCAGACCCATGCCGTTTTTTTTCTGCGGGTTAACTACTTTCCATACTCTGCTTGTTGCAGGGGAAATATCTCTTTTAGCTTCATGCTCTGTTTTTAAATGTGTAGAAACGGATTGAAATTGCATTCCATGAGAGTTATTACCATCATCAGGCATCAACTCAATTTCGCTCTCAAATAATTGGTTATTACCTCCGTCTAAATTCCAATCTAATCGCATACAGAAAAGATGTTGATGAACTGGCGAAACCAATTCCTTTGAAATTCTTAAATCTTGATTGGGATTATGTTTCTCTTCGTTGTAAGCGCTGATACCAACAATTCCAGTCAGTTTAACTTCGGCTTCAATGGTGCCATCTAAATATAAGTACCAAAATAAACCGTAATCATAGTTACCTATTGTTGATATCGAACTGATTACGAGCCTTCTGGACCTTCGCACCTCGTTAGGTGCTCCCATTCCATCATTGTGTTTCCATTGAATCCCATAATCCTCTTCGTGCAGGCAAATCGCGTTTTCTATGACTTCTACTGATCCATCAAAAGATATACCGCTAGCGTTGAAATAATGAATCTCTCCAAGACAATCACAACCTAACGAAAGAGAATTTGAAAGCCTGCCGAAACCGTATTCAGTTCCGTCATGGACTGCTTTCCACGAGTGCATAGGATCAGCTGATCCATAAGGTACAACCATGTCTGACATCGCAGCCCTGAATAAGATAGGTCTATCATTAAGAGAAAGCTCGTGAAGCACTACTCCTTCATCGGGAGTTAAAGAAACTCTTACATCCCAGCCTTCCCAAGATATTTTATTTCTATCAACGCTGAAACCAACTCCATAAGGTTGAGTGATTTTTATTTCTTTTGGTTCATCTCGCAAGATTTTTTGTGATGCTGCATCATAATTTGATTTAGCATGAGGGATAGGATCGACTCCATGATCTTCTACGCAGACAACTTCTCCGAGAGTTAAATCAACGTGTCCGATTACGCCATTAATGGGTTTTGCATATGGATTATCTCCAGCTTCTTCCTTAAAAAAGGATATGCCTTTAAGAGCTCTATGCCCTTGTTTGATTTTTTCATGAACAATTCCTCCGGCTGGCCAGGGATCAATTTGCACCTTTTCCATATCGGCAATGCCTCTTTTTTTCATAGCTGCCTGATAATCTGGATGTTCTTTTAAAAGAGTCATGGCTGTAAAAATATCTTGCACGGTATATTGAACTTGTGCTGAATCTGGGACTCTCTCGAGATTGAGAGTTTTGTTTGACAAGTTAATCGTTGCTACAAAACCTCCATCAAAAGCTGAATCTCTGCCAACGAGTTTGACTTGCCTCTCAAAAGGATCGCCTAGCTTAAAATCTTTTAAAAACTCTTTTGAAGGCTCCACTAATGAGATCTGACTAAAATGAGTTGCTTCATCATATCCCTCTGATGTTTTATATATTTCATATGCCAGAGAAATTTCCTCTGTTGATAGCATTTCTAAAGGATGTTCTAATTTTGAAATCATATGATGTATGGGATTACTTTGAATTTTACCTTTTTTAAATAATCTTGATAGCCGTCCAATTCATTTATCAGTGTTTTTTCCTCTATCCGAATTCTGAAATAAAGACCAATAGCCAGAGCTATTACTGAGATACCAAATGAAAGGTAAGTTCCTAACCAAAGATTTGTACCTAGAATAAAAAAAATAAACCCTGTGTACATTGGATGGCGCACATAAGCATAAACTCCGGTATCAATGACCTTTTGTCCTCTGTCATCTTGGATATTTACTGTCATTTCTGCAAATTCGTTAGCAAGCATCGAAGCTAGTATGAAGAGATAACCTGTTACATAAATTCCTAGCCCTGATATTTTCAAAATGCCCTCGAAGGATGGTGTAACTTGAAAATGAAACGCATCTAAAGGAGAAAGAATTAGTCCTAACGCGATAGCAGTAACCATTAAAGAAGTCGCAATTTTATCTTCTCTTGGCTGACTGCTGGGTTGCACATTTAATCTTGCCTCTAAGCTTTCAGGCTTATAAATCAGCAAATAAATACATGAAAAAAACGTCATGAAATAAAAAATGCTAAACCAAGTAATTGCATCTTCCCAATACCAAGTCCATGCAGGCAAATAAATAATAGCTCCTAGAAAAAAAGCTTGGACAGTGATTCCTAATAAAGTTTTCAACCAAAGCATAAAAGATCCCCCATCTTTATGAATTGTAATTTAATATAGTATAAAGAAAAAAAAAGAGTAAATGATGGAGAATACGGTACCAAATTTTTCAATTGATCTAACAGGCCAGGTAGCTTTCGTGACAGGAGCTTCTTCAGGTTTGGGATATAGATTTGCAAAAGTATTAGCAAAATGCGGAGCGAAAGTAGCAATTTCTGCTAGAAGGATTGAAAAATTAGAAGCTTTAGCTGAGGAAATAAGAAATGATGGCGGGGAATGTACAGTTGTTCCGATTGATATGGTTGATAGAGAAAGCATCAGAGCTGCAGTTCAATCGGTTGAAAATGAGTTTGGAACCATCGATACTTTGATTAACAATGCTGGCATTCCTGACGCTCAATGGGCCATAAAACAATCAGACGAATTAATAGATAATGTCATAGGCACCAATTTAACAGGACCTTATCTGCTCTCTATAGAAGTAGCAAAAAGATTAATTGAAAAAAACATGCCTGGAAGGATGGTGAATATTGCATCAATAGCTGCCTACAACACAACACCCCAATCTGCAGCATCATTATATTCCATAACTAAAAGAGCTGTTGTTAGGATGTCAGAAGCTTTGGCAGTTGAATGGTCTGCAAAAAATATCAATGTCAATGCAATTGCACCCGGAGCTTTTTCATCCGAAATGATGGATGGGATGATCGAAAGGGTTGGTGATATTAGTCAGGCGTTTCCTCGGAAGAGGATTGGACTTCCTGAGCAAATGGATTCGACCCTACTTTTTTTGGTATCTCCATCATCAGAATGTGTAACAGGTACATGTATCAAAATAGATGATGGTCAAGGTTCCAGGTAACTAGATAATTTTTTTTAGCTCTGCATCAAGATCATAGCTATGGATATCTCGGATCATAAAATCTGCTAAAGGCAGGAAACTCAAAAGTTTATTTCTAAAAAGAGTTAATAGCGGATTGGAAATATGATTAAACTTAGCTTGTCTAAGTGATCTCTTATAGATGTTTTTGCATCTCGATAGCCTCAAATCATCAAATATTTTTTTGACTTCAACCGAAAGTTCTTTTTTTTCTAAAATTTCAGCAAGACAATAACTATCCTCTATTGCCAAGCAGGAACCTTGACCTAAAAAAGGAACCATTGCATGAGCACTGTCCCCTAAAAGAAATAAGTTATTATAAGAAAAGCTTTCCAATGGAGGCCTTTGAAAAATTCCCCATTTGTAGAGTTCAGAATCTGAAAGATAAGATAATAAATCATCATTCCAATCTTTAAAGTCAGATTTGAACTCACCTTTAGAGCCTCTCAATATCCAAGATTCTTCAGTCCAATCACTAGATTTAATGATGCATGTTGCGCTGTAGGTTCGTTCTCCAATTGGATATGTAACAATGTGTGAATTTGGACCTAAATAGAAATTTATATCTTCTCCGTTATTTTTTTCAAATGGATATGAAGATTCCTTGATGCTTCTCCATGCTACAAAACCAGAAAATAAAGGGGAAGCAGATTTAAATTTTTTTGTTCGTAATGAAGAATTAATTCCATCGCAACCAAACATCATCTCTCCGTCCAAAGATTTATCTTTAGATGTAATATCATTATTTTTAAAATCCTCTATCTTATTATCGAAAACAACTTCACCGCCATGCTCTAGATATTTGTTATAAAGCACGCCAACAAGTCTTTTTCGGTTTAGAGTCAGATACTTTTCATCGCCTTTATTCACCGTATAAGAGCTGATCTTTTTACCTTTGTGATCTCTAAAAACCACTTTAGATGGCTGATGACTTAAGGAAATTAAATCTTCAAGAACTCCAATTTTTTGCAATAGATTTGTAGCGTTTGGAGACAAATTTATCCCAGCTGAGACCTCTGATATCGCTGAGTTTCTCTCATAAATGACTGAGGGAATATTTTTTTTTGAAAGGCAAATCCCCGCAGTTAGGCCAGATATACCCGCTCCGACAATTGAAACTTTTTGTGACAAGCTTGTTATGCAGTTTTCATTTGTTCAAGCATGTTTTGCATTTGCTCATGAAGCTTATTAACTGCTTGAAGAGGTCTAACGATTACTTTGAATTCAGTAATTTTTCCCTCATCATTCCAAGAAACTAAGTCAATTCCATTTATGTAGATTCCATCAATTGTTGACTCAAATTCTAAAACTGCTGAATTTTTATCAATAACTTCTTTAATGTATTTAAAAGGCTTAGATTTGCTTTCTTCTCCTTTGGTGGGCCCTTCTCCAAAAACACCACCGGCAGCCATTAAATACATTTTTGTCATCTCTCTGCCTTTAATTGGAGTGAAAACAACTGGAGAGTAAAAAGTACAATTTTCATCCAATAATTCATCAAATTTATTAGGATCATTTGATTTAATCAGTTTGTGCCATTTTTCTATCGGGTGCATATATCCTCTTGTTTGATTGATTAGTTTATAGGGTTAATTAGATAAATGAATCTTTTTTCCATGGCAATAAAAAGACTATTTTGATTATGTTTTAACAATTTTTTCTTTCAAAAAAGTTTGGATTTCATTCTTTTTGTAGCCTGCTTTGAATAAAATATCTTCTGTGTGCTCACCAAGTCTTGGTGCAGGCCTAACTATTTCGCTGGGCGTTTTTGTAAATTGAGCTGCAGGTCTCGCTTGTCTTACTTCTCCTAAAGATTCATATTTTGTTCTCAGAATTGAATCATTAGCTAGTATTTGTTCATTTTCAAGAAGTTCCATTCGATCCAGCAAAGGAGCACAGGGCACACCCTCTTTTTGAAACAAAGCTAGGATCTCTTCACTTTCCCATTTAGCAATTTCTTCTCCAGTAATTTCTTTTCTAATTTGTGAATTAATGACTCTTCCTGAAGGGGTCGAAAATCTTTCGTCTTCAATTAGATCTTCCCTGTTTAAGGCTGTGCACATTCCCTTCCATTCAGCATCAGAGACAGCTCCTGCTGTTATGTATCTATCTTTTGCTTTATAAATTAAATCTTGAGAGCCCTGTAATTTCCTAACATCAGTTTCTTTATCAGCAAAAACAATTCCTGCCATTCCCTCTGGCCAGAAAAAGGAAAGCATGCAATCCAACATCGAGAGTTCAATGTGTTGAGCAATTCCTTTTTTTTCTCTTACATACAAAGCAGATGATACTGCCTGTGCTGTAGTCAATGAGGTAACTTTGTCAGCAATGATAATTCTGAACATCTTGGGTCTACCGGTGTCTCTATCGGCTTGTATGTCTGTTGCGCCGGAAAGAGCTTGAATAACTGGATCATAAACTCTTGATGCAGAGTAAGGACCGTTTTTACCAAATCCACTTATCGAGACATAAATAATATCTTTATTAATTTTTCTTATTTCTTTCTCGCCGAAACCCATTCTTTCAATAGCGCCTGGACGAAAATTTTGCATAAGTACATCTGCTTCAGAAGCAAGCTTAAATAGTATCTCTTTACCTTGTTTAGTTTTCAGATCTATAGCAATAGACTTTTTACCTCTATTACACGAATAAAAAACTGGATTGAGTCCATTATGATCTGCAGCCATATGTCGAACTAATTCTCCATTTAATGGCTCAACTTTGATTACCTCTGCACCTTGATCGGATAAAATCATTGCTCCCATGGGCCCTGAAACCATGCTGGTAAGATCGAGAACTTTTACTCCTTGCAGTGGTCCCATTACTTTTATGTAGAATAGTTTATATTCATGGCTTTTGAATATGCTGGCCTATTAATAATATCGTCTCTGTATTTTGTAATATTTTTAGTCAATTCGAACTCATAAAATATAGCCCAATCTAAACATGAAATTAAGAAAATATCACAAATTCCAAAGCCTTCTTTCATGATGTAGTTTTTATCTTCTAAATATTCCTCAATAACCTCAAATTGTCTTTTCAAGTAATCTCTACATGCATTTGTAACCATCTTTGATCCACCGTAAATTTCTTTTAGATCATAATGTCTTCTCATGACATAAAGCGATGTCTCGTCAATCTCGCCTAAAATAAAACAACACCATTCATCTTCTTTAGCCAGTTGGGCATCTGTATTTGGAATAAATAATCTTTTTGAAGGGAACGCTCTTTGCAAATATTTACAAATTGCGAGACTCTCGGATAAATAAAACTCTCCTATTTGCATTAATGGAATTTTTTGTTTCCTGTTTAAACTAGTAAATTCCTTTGTCTGAGTTTCGCCAGTTCTTGGACCAATAGTCTTTAGCACATAGCTTAAACCTAATTCTTCTGCCATCCATATAGGACGAAAAGTTCTGGCTGTTCCAGATCCCCACAAAATTATATCTTGATCTCTATCCACTCCAATTTCTGAATTGCTCACGGGAGATTTAAAGATTCATAATTTCTTTAGATAACTTTTTCGCAGGCTTGTGAAATCCTCCTTTTAAATACCTAAAATCGGTTGTGTAACCCTCAAGAGACTTCTTCAAATCTTTGGATGCTTCTCCTAGAACAGCAAAATTTTCGATAGAAAATAACTCTCCAAATTTACTTTCCCATTTGCTACCACGAAAATTTTTGACGTGCTCGATGGCAGCTTCGTTACTTTTATAAACTTCGTATAAAAAGACTTTTTCTTCTGAGTCAAAATAGTATTGATAAATGACCGTATCTGGCTCCATTTTCATGACATTTTTTGTAATGTCGTATGTAAATTTTTCTGCCTTTTTTATTTTTCCATCGTTAACTGACAAATCTAGCATGAATATAATTGGATCAAGCTTTTTATGATCATCTGAAAAAATGTGAATTGAAAAAACTAATAGTATTGATAAAAAGATTTTCATTTCTCTCTCCTGTTTGAATAAATAAAGATTAGCAGGTATTTTTTCTTATCCCAACTAGTAAGAAACAAGAGTCTGAATATTGTATCCCTCTTTAACAATTAGATCGCTGCCGCCTAATTTAGGCAAATCTATAACGCCTAAAATAAGAATATTTGATTTCTTAATTTTAAAGTTTTCAGTTAATAGTTCTGCGCAAGCAATTGCTGTACCACCAGTTGCGACCAAGTCATCAACAATGACAACCCTATCAGACCTCTTAAAGGTTGTATTTTTTTGAATCTCAATAGAAGTGCTCCCATATTCTAAATCAAAGTCTTTTTTAAATGTTTTGTTAGGAAGTTTTCCTGGTTTTCTTGCTAAGACAAAAGGAAGCCCTAGCTCAAAAGAAATTGAGCCTGCAAAAATAAAACCTCTGCTCTCGATGCTTGCGATGACCGAAGCATTAAAATTTTTAGAAACTTTTATTAATTCCTTGCAGGAAGTTTGAAAGGCTTCAGGATTTTCTAAGAGGCTTGTTATGTCTCTAAAATTAATCCCTTCAATTGGGAAATCTTTAACCTCTCTAATGTGTTTTTTCAAATTTAATGGATCGCTCATTTCCTTCTCCTATATTTTCTTAGGGCGAGATATTAAAGCATCTAAAGAAAGTTTGTATCTAATTTGTATTATTTTTATGTATGATGTTTTTAACGGTAAATCCATTAAAAAACATTGTGATAAAACTAGAGAAAAAAGAATCAATCTATTTTTTAAACTTAGCTGCCAATGAAAATCGTTGGAACACTACTTTTGTAAGAGAAATAGCCAAAGTCCTTGATGAAATTGAAAAAGATGAAGGTCCTGGAGCATTAATCACCTCATCTGAGAATCCTAAGTTCTTTTCAAATGGTTTAGATCTTGATTGGATGCAAGATCCTAAAAGTAATCCTGATGGAGGCGATAGAGATGTTTTTGGAAAAGAATTTATGCTTCTGATGGGCCGTTTTATAACATTGCCAATTCCTACAGTTTGTGCGATTAACGGCCATGCTTTTGGAGCCGGATTTATGCTTGCTCTAACTCATGATGTAAGGATTATGAGAGAAGATAGAGGATTTTTATGCGCTAATGAAATGCAACTAGGCTTATCTATTCCAAGACCTGAGTTATCTTTATTCAAGCATAAAATTCCAGCAAATGCCTTCTATGAAACTGTTCAATTATCAAAAAGATGGACTGGAACTGATGCGCTTGATGCTGGGATTATCCAAGCAATAGGCTCGTTTGAAGAGTTACCTGAATTGGCCGTAAAGAAAGCTGAAGAATTGGCACCGTTGGCAGCCGATAGAAAAAACTTTGGCTATCAAAAAGAAATGTTATTTGGTGAAAATGCAGTCATCTATCTCAATCATGGTCCTGCTCACATGCTCAAAAATTCAGATGATTTTAAAAGTTAATTCAACTTCTTTATTCACCCACAAAACCAGGCCAAGCCCCCATGTATTTTATAAATTTATCGCTCAGCCCTTCTTTAATTAAGTGAGATCTTGGAGCTGGAAGCTCTATGGGCTCAAAGTCTGAATTTTCTATAACTTTGAGAGGAAAATCATGATGGAGAATAGCCGCTCTCCCTACAGTTACAAAATCTACCTCATTATTAAGGATTTCATGAACGTTTTCACCTGTTCTTATGTTTCCCGCTACTGTCAACTGAACATCTTTGAAATCAAGTTCTGTAAAATGTTCTAACAGGTTTTTACCCTTGTGCTCTTCTTCCACCGGCTCTTTAAAAGAGTCCCAAAGTGACATATCTAAGAAATCTATTTTTTCGGTATCAATAAGTTTTTTACAAACCTCTTTAGTTTCTCCCAATTTAATCCCAAATCTTTCTGCAGATAATCTAACTCCCAATAGAAACTCAGGACCGCATTCATTTCTAATGCCGTCAACGATCTCAAAAATGATTCTGGATCTGTTTTCTAAAGTTCCTCCGTATTCATCATGTCTTTTGTTAATATCAGAACTTAAAAATTGACACAAAATATAGCCATGAGCTCCGTGAATTTCAGCCCCTTCATAACCTGCCTTTTTAGCTCTGACTCCAGCTTCAATAAAGTTATCTCTTAATCTTTTGACCTCATCAAGAGTCAATGCTCTTGAGTTTGTCTCCTCATCATCTGAAGGGCAAACAGGTTGCTTTCCAATAATATCCTCGGGCGATCTCATTCCAGCATGGTGCAATTGGGCAACGGCTAAACTTTCGTGAGATTTAATTTCATCGGTTAGTCTTTTTAATCCTTCTATGTGTTCATCACCAAAAATTCCCAATTGGCCAGGAAAACCTTTACCGACTGCCTGAACGTGGGAGGCACAAGACATGGTGAGTCCAAAACCTCCTTTGGCTCTCATGGTTAACCAATTAAACTCATCGTCAGAAAGAACTCCATCTTCGTGACTCTGAGTATTAGTTAATGGAGCAAGCATAAATCTATTTTTCATAGATAAGCCACAAGGAAACTTAATTTCATCTTTTAAACTTTTCATAATTTCATAACATTCCAATATTTACATCATCTAAAAACCTTCTTAAATCATCACTAAAAAGATACTATTGTGTACCTAATTCTCGATGAACCATCCAAGAGGTACCTGTTGCTGAGGATTAAATACTTTTGGTCCATACAATGGTTGAGCTTTAGAGGCCTCAAATATCTCTTGCTCAGATAGATACTTACTCGGAGATAACCTAAATACATCCAGACCTCTAGATATTTCTGTTCCGTAAATATAACCATCATAGTAATAAGCCGACCAATAACCACCCATTACGAGTAGCTCATCATCTACAGGGCCTCTGTCAAAAAAAGCTATTTCTTTTGGATCCGCAGAATCAGTAAAATCCATTATAGATATTCCTCCCTGGTACCATGCTTGAACAAAAATATCTTTTTCAGGAATTGGAATTAAAGACCCATTATGTGCAACACAGTTTTCCGTTTCTAGCTGTGGCGCTGGCATTTTGTAATGACTCTTAAATTCCAATTTATTATCTACAATGTCATAAATTGCATTAGCGCCCCAATCAAGTGGATCCCAAGCCCTGCAGCGGGCCCTTCCGCCACCGCCCCATTCATCAGTAAAAATTACCTTAGTTCCTTCGTTATTAAAGGTAGCAGAATGCCAATAGGCAAAACCTACATCAGTGACGACATCAATTCTTTGTGGGTTATAGGGATCTGAAATATCAAAGAGAATTCCATTTCCTGAGCAAGCACCAGCAGCTAAATTTTTCGATGGAAATACAGTTATGTCATGACATTGATCGGTTCGACTTGTCTCTTGGGTATCATCTCCATGATCCCCGCCAGTCCAAAGACCGCCTAAAGCTCCTGTTTCAGGATCAGCAAATACAGTTGGACTACTTACTATTTTCGACTTAGAAGGATCTGCTAGAGGAATTTCAATAACATCTATTCTGAAAAGTGCTGTCCTATTATCGCCTGGTATATTCCCTATGCATTCCTCCATTTCCTCTTCATCTCTTACTCCTTGAGTGCCAGAGTTGTACACAATAATCTTTCCATTTTGATCTGGACCTGAAACTACTGAGTGAGTGTGAGAGCCTCTGCAAGTTTGAACAGCTCCAACTTGTTTAGGTTCATATAAATTTGAGATATCAAATATTCTTATTCCTCTAAATCTATTAGGGCTTGCTTCTTTAGAAACACCTTGTAATCCACAGTCTATCCGACTTCTAGTTTGTTCTACTGACATAATTAATAAATTATCTACAATCGATACATCACCTTGTCCGCCTGGACAAACTACAGACGAAAGAAGCTTTGGAACCCCCAATTGATCAATCTCATAAATATTAAAGCCATGATAATTACCAGCTACAAGAACATTATCTCTGAAAGCCATATCAGTATTTGCAAAACTCAAAATAGGTGACCTAAGTGATCGTGATTTATCTTCAATTGTTTTATCCGTATTGTTATTTTTATCCTCTTCTTCGGGATTTTTTATACCTTTTGATTTGGGATTATTTGGATTGTAGAATCCAATAGGCTTTTTAAGGGATGCAACTTTCTCTAAATTTAATATAGCTTCTTCTGCATCATGATGACCAGCGCTTAATTTGGATCTTGGATCGTCGGATAAATTCACTGCAATAGTATTCATTCTCTCAATTTCAATACTTTGATCATTCACGAGATCAGAGATAAATTCATTCAAGATGGGATCGTAAGCTGCGCCTGGGTATTCTTTTAAGTCCTTGACCATTTTTAAAGCGCCATCATGATGGGAGATCATCAGTTGTAAGAATAACTTGTCAAAATCCGTACTTTCAGAATTTTCAAGTTCCTTTATTTCAGCTTCACTAGCCATTCCAGCCATACCGATCTGCATGTGATGACCATCATGGTTAACTGATGTATCTTCATCTCTAGAATTAAGCCAGTTTTCCATGAAACTAATTTCATCTTCTTGAGAAGCATCGATTCTATTTGCCAGATCAACTATCGTTTTATTGTTAGTTCTTTTATCTGCCATATTGGACATAACTATGGCTTGTTGATGATGGATTATCATTCCCTGAAGGAAATTTACATCCGCATCCACATAGGTGGAAATTGCAATATTTGTAGCTACTTCTGGATCAATTAACTTTGAATCTTCTCCAGGGGCGCCAGGAAGGATGATAGGATGCTTTAAAGACTTTTCTTCAACGCTAAGCTCATAAGATAAGAGGATCTCTTCAGTTTCAGATATCTCTGATGACTCAGGTTTATTATCATTAGAGCATCCAAGGAAAAAAAGGACAATTGAAACTAATGATAAAAATTTTATATTTTTTATTTTAGTATTTTTTTTCACAAAATTACTCCCACTCAATGAGTAATACCCTCTGAAATCCTTTAATAAAGGGGGTTTCAAAAAAGTTTGTATTAACTTTGTATATGATATTTGTCATTATAGTGGCGTCAACCGATTAACTCGGTCAACATCGTTTCGCCATGGTTAATCAGTATAGAAAAATGTCCTTCTCCATCTATAAAATTGGAAGATACGTTAGGAATGGACTCTGCCAGGATCTGGCCGTTGGACAGCGGGACATTGACGTCCAGCGAGCCTTGCCAGACGGAAACGGGTATGTCGATTTGATTGAGCTCGAACCCCCATGGTAGGGCATAGATGCGACCGTCTTGCGTCGCTCCTGCGGTCCCTTGTCGGAGACATTCTTGCGCCGACTCGGCTAACTCATCGATTGTATCTCCTGTCATCATCTGCTTGTCTACCTCTGGAAGATCACTTAACGCTCTCTTTAACTTTTCAGTGTCGTTGGCCACATTTTGCATGTATTTCATAAACCAATTGAGCAACCAGGGCGCCGGTTTCCCCACATTCAGTAAAATGCGGTTCATCATCCTCATTCCGTGTTTTGTGCGAGGGTTAGTCATCGGAGTAACACCAGCAATTATCGCTGCGCCTAACAAACGTTCTGGAATCTTGTAAGCGCAGACTGATACGTAAGGACCCCCACCTGATACACCCAAGATATGAAATTTGTCGAGGCACAGGTGATCAGCGAGTTGAGAAATATCATTCGGCCAATCCAGAAGGGCACGATTCGGCTGGAAATCTGACCCGCCCATCCCTGGCCGGTCAACTGAGATCAATTTAACACCAGTTTTTTCAGCAATTGGTACTAAATGGCGACATTCTAAACGGGATGAAGGCCAACCGTGGTTGTAGATAACCGGCACACCATTCTCTGCGCCAAATTGCTCATAGGCCAGTTTTCGTCCGTCACTCAGAACCACGTGTTCTACATTTGTCATTTCTCTTCCTATTCAAAAATTCTGGTTAAGTTCGATTTCTTTACTCCCACTCAATAGTTGCAGGAGGTTTGCTTGAAATATCATAAACAACTCGAGAAACTTTATCTATTTCATTCATTATTCTTGTTGAAACATGATTAAGAAATTCTTGTTTGAAAGGAAATACATTAGCTGTCATGAAATCTAGAGTTACAACCGCTCTAAGAGCAATTACGTATTCATATCTTCTTGCATCTCCAACAACACCAACTGATTTTACCGGCAGAAAAGCTGCGTAAGCTTGACTGATTTTGTTGTAAAGCTTTTGCTTGATTAATTCTTCCATGAAAATTGCATCAGCTTCTCTTAAAATCTCTAACTTACTTTTGTCTATCGCACCCAATAATCGAACGCCTAATCCTGGACCTGGAAAAGGATGCCTTTCGATTAGATAAGGTGGCAATCCTAATTTTCTTCCTATCTTTCTAACCTCATCTTTAAATAGAAATTTTAGCGGCTCAACAAGGGGAAACTTTAATTTTTCAGGTAATCCTCCAACGTTATGATGCGATTTTATGACATGCGCTTTACCGCCCTTTTTTCCTGCTGATTCAATATAATCTGGATAGATAGTTCCTTGGGCTAAAAAATCTATATTTTTTATTTTTTTTGCCTCTTTTGAAAATACATCTATGAAAGTTCTGCCTATTATTTTTCTTTTTTCCTCAGGATCTGTCATTCCTTTGAGTTTTTTCAGGAATATATCTTCGGCATTTACCGTCGCAATCTTCAAGCCAAGACCTTTTTTTAAATCACGATTAACTTGGATAGATTCATCTTTCCTTAAAAGTCCGTTATCGACAAAAATACAATGCAATCTTTTACCGATAGCTTTTGAAATCAGAGCAGCTACGACACTGGAATCCACACCGCCAGAAATTCCTAAGAGAACATGTTTATTACCAACCTGATTTTTAATGTTCTGAACCAAATCATCAATAATATTTTTTGAAGTCCAATTTTTCTTACAGCCACAGATATCCAAAGCAAAGTTACTTAATATTTTTTGCCCTTGATCGGTGTGAGACACCTCGGGGTGAAATTGCACACCGAAGCGTTTTTTGTCATTCGAAGCGAATGCTGCAATTTTAGAATTTGTCGACGAGGCAATCCTTTTAAATTGTTTCGGAAGCTTTACAACTTTATCGCCATGACTCATCCATACATCAATTTTTGTTTTTTTCCCATTTACTCCTTTGAAAAGAATGTTTTTGTTAAATGCTAATCCTGAGTGACCGAACTCTCTTTTCGCCGACAAATCTACTTTTCCTTTATATTGGTTCGCTAATAATTGCATTCCATAGCAAATCCCTAAAATAGGTTGGTTTATTTTAAGAATCTTAGAATTAAATTTAGGTTTAAACTTGGAATTAACCGATTCTGGACCGCCAGAAAAAATAATGCCTCTTGGATTTAATTTTAAAAGTTCTTTTGGGGATATTTCGCATGAGACAATTTCAGATAAAACTCCTATTTCTCTTATCCTTCTAGCAATCAGCTGAGTATATTGCGAACCAAAATCAAGGATAACTATCTTATCTTGATCAATTTTCTGCATTTAAATTAAGTAATTCGGTAATTTGGCGCTTCTTTAGTGACGCTGACATCATGTACATGACTCTCGCTCATTCCAGAAGTAGTGATTTGAACAAACTTAGGTTTAGTCTTCATCGTATCAATGTCTTTGCATCCGGTGTAACCCATGCTTTGTCTTAAGCCGCCCAACATTTGATGAATGGTAGTTTCTACCCAACCCTTATAAGGAACTCTTCCCTCTATACCTTCGGGTACCAGTTTATCGGTTTGTTCATTTTCCTGAAAATATCTATCCCCTGAGGAGGATTCACCTGACATTGCTCCAACAGATCCCATTCCTCTATAAGCTTTATAGCTTCTGCCTTGAAAGAGTTCTACCTGACCAGGAGCTTCCTCTGTTCCTGCCAAGATACTGCCGAGCATGACACTATCTGCGCCTGCTGCAATTGCTTTAGCAAAATCACCAGAGAATCTAATTCCGCCATCTGCAATGACTGGAATTCCTTTTTTCTTCATGCTTGAAACCACATCTGCAATTGCTGTAATTTGGGGAACACCAACTCCTGTCACAATTCTCGTAGTGCAGATGGAACCTGGTCCAATACCAACTTTCACTCCATCAGCCCCAGCCTTCATTAATGCTGTAGCTCCTTCCGCAGTAGCAACATTTCCTCCAATGACATCTATATTTGGATAATCTTTTTTTACTTTTTTAACTCTATCTAAAATGCCTTGAGAGTGTCCGTGGGCGCTATCGACAACGAGAACATCGACTCCGGCTTGAACAAGTTTTTCAGTTCTTTCATCTGTATCGGGTCCATTACCTATTGCTGCGCCAACAAGAAGTCTTCCTTCTGAGTCCTTAGTTGCAGATGGATAATCTTTTGATTTATTTATATCTTTCAGAGTGATTAGACCTTTCAGACCAAAAGCGTCATCCACGAGCAATATTTTTTCTATTCTATTTCTATAAAGTAGAGTTTTTATATTATCGATACTTTCATTCTCTTTAGCCGTAATAAGTTTTTCTTTCGGGGTCATAATCGAACTTACGGTGGCGGTCATGTTGGATTCATTCCGAAAATCCCTGGAAGTCACAATTCCAACCAGATTGTCATCGTCTACCACAGGCATACCAGAGATGTTTAATTCTTTAGTTAGCTGAATAAGGTCGCCAACTGTGCTACTTGATGAGATAGTTGTTGGATCTCTTACAATACCGCTCTCAAATTTTTTCACTGCCCGAACTTCATTAGCTTGATCTACAATGCTTAAGTTCCTATGAATAATTCCAATACCTCCAAGCTCTGCCAAAGCAATAGCCATTCTGGATTCAGTGACGGTATCCATAGCAGAAGAAATTATAGGAATGTTTATGCTTAGGTTTTTTGTCAGACGTGTGGTTAAATCAACATCATTGGGCAAGACTTCTGAATAGTCAGGGAGCAATAAGATGTCGTCAAAGGTAAGAGCTGTTTCTTTAAGCCGCAACATTTATAGATTATACAGGATTGCCAGAATTTTAATAAATTTCTAAAAAATACAGAAAAATGAAGTTTTTTGGTTGGAGAATGGTTTTTACGGGTCTTACCGTTGAATTTACTGTGATAGGTTTCCTTTTTTATAGCTTTCCAGTGATTTGGCCATACCTTATATCAGAGCTCGGCATGACCGAAAGTCAGCTTGGAATGGTTTCCGCTTTTTATTTTATGCCTGTGGCAATATTAGCAATAGTTATCGGTCGAGCTCTTGATAAGTATTCAGTTAAAAATTTTATGATGATTGGAGCTGTCATTTATGCCATAGGACTTTTCTCGCTAAGTTTCATAAATTCTTATTGGTCGCTTCTGACAATTTATCTTACTGTCCTTGCGTTGGGGTCAATCATGATGGGAAATTTAGCAGTAGCTAAATTAATCTCGAATTGGTTTGATAAAAATGCGGGTAGAGCTCTGGGAATTGCTGCAGTTGGTATTTCTTTCTCAGGCGTTGTGCTTCCTTTGGTTGTTGATCCGCTCCTTGACTTAGTAGGTTGGAGAAATGTTTACGTAATCTTTGCCTCAGTAATTCTATTTATTATTTTACCTCTTATCTTTTTTACCGTGATTGATGATCCAAAGAGTGTCAATCAATCTAAAGATGGAATAAAGAGAGAAAATGAAGAAGAATCCTTACCTCAAGAGATGACTGCAAAAGATCTATTGTCCAAAAAAGTTTTTTGGATAATTTCCTTGGCTTTTGCTTTTCAATTTCTCTCCATGATGGGTGTGCTTTCTTTTTTGCCTATACACGCAAGCAAAATGGGATTAGATGAAACTTGGAATCTTTTAGGTCTGCCAGTGAAACAATATGTTTTTGCTTATGCTCTGTCTGCTTTTGGTGGAGTGTTAGGGAAAATTATATTCGGATATCTCATGGATATAATGAAGGCAGCTTATCCTTCAATGATGGCAATGTTTCTTCAAGCGCTTGGAATCTTTGGAATTACTTATATCAATGAACCGAGCATATTTCTTTTAAGTGCATTCATCTTTGGTTTGGGTTTTGGTGCTGCTATGCCCCTTATGACTGCATGCTACTTAAGAACTTTTGGAGCACATAATCTTGGCAAAGCCAGAGGTATTTCTTCTCCGATAGTCTCTCCGCTTCAACCAATTGGAATCTTGATAACAAGCATCTTAATAGGCTTCCAAGATACCTACTTCGTTGCTTTCAATATTATGGGTTGTGTTGCTCTAGTTGCAGTCTTTTTAGCAAGTCAAATTCAAGAACCTGAAAAAATCTGATCCGTCTTTGCGGCAGCTATAAAATCATTTTTGTGCAAACCTTTGATCTTATGTGACCACCAAGTCACGGTGACTTTTCCCCATTCAATTAAAATTTCTGGGTGATGATCTTCTTTTTCAGCTAGATCAGCAATTTTGTTTGCAAAATTAACGCATTCTTTATAGTTAGAGAAGGCAAAAGAGCAAACCAGTTTTTTCAATCGATTTACTTCAATAATTTCCCAAGAAGGGACTAAAGGCTTAAGTTCTTTTAATTCATTTTTGGTAACTTTAGGAGCATCTGCCCTACAAGCTTCGCAATTAGAATCTAAAAGAGAGTCAACTTTCATTGAATTCCGCCCTTTGCCAGCTTAGCAGGATCTAATAATTTCTTTAATCTTGCTACGGAGAGATTTGTCTCTTCAGCAGCAACATCAATGATTGGTCTATTCTCTTTGTACGCTTTTTTAGCGATTGCAGCAGCTTTTTTGTAACCAATAATTGGATTAAGGGCAGTTACAAGTATTGGATTTTTTGCCAAGGACGATTCCAAATTCTTTTTGTTCACCTTGAAGGATTTAATTGCTTTATTTGCAAGAACATCGCAAGCACCAGATAGTAAATTAATGCTTTTAAGCAAGTTATAAGCTATAACGGGGAGCATCACATTTAACTGATAGTTTCCTGCTTGTGCTGCAACAGTAATACTTACATCATTTCCTATAACATCGGCAGAGACCATGGTTACAGCTTCTGGAATTACTGGATTTACCTTACCTGGCATAATGCTGCTTCCTGGTTGTAAAGCCTGTAACTCTATCTCTGATAGTCCAGCTAAAGGTCCGCTGTTCATCCATCGCAAATCATTTGAAATCTTCATCAAACTAACTGCTAAGTTTTTTAGTTCGCCAGATAGTTGTACTGCGGTATCTTGAGAACTTAACTCATGAAAGAAGTTGTTACTCGCAACACTTTTATATTTGTTACCAGATAACTTAGTGATTTCTTGAGCAAAGACTTTGGCAAATCTTTTGTGAGCATTAATTCCTGTTCCAACAGCAGTTCCACCTTGAGGTAGCTCTAAAAGCCTAGCCTCAATAAGTCTAAGACTTTTTAGAGAATTCTTTAATTGACTGGACCATGCAGATAATTCATCCGCAAAATCTATAGGCATTGCATCCATAAGATGAGTTCTTCCTGTTTTTATTGTTCCTTTGACAGAAGCTGCTTTTTTATCAATTGCATTAATAAGGTTTTCTAAGTTGGGATATAACTTTTTAGATAAATCCATGTGTGCACTGATTTTTATCGCAGTTGGTATTACATCATTGCTACTTTGTGACATATTCACGTCATCATTCGGGCTAACCTCTTCGCCAGAAAATTCTGATGCTAAATTAGCTATTACCTCGTTTGCATTCATATTTGAACTAGTTCCAGATCCTGTTTGAAATACATCGATAGGAAACTCTTTATGATGTTTTTCTTGCCATACCTCTTTGGAAGCCTTGGATATTGCTCTGGCCTTCTTATTGGAAAGAAGCTTCAATTTATTATTAGCTTTAGCTGCAGCATCTTTGATTAATCCTAATGAGCTAACAAAAGATTTGGTAAATGGAAAATCCATTTTAATTCCACTTATAGGAAAGTTGTCTATGGCTCTCTGTGTTTGTGCGCCGTATAGAGCATTTCGTGGAACGTAAACTATCCCAATGCTGTCTGACTCTTCTCTGTAACCTTTTTTTGCCATAGGACTTATGTATATTTTATTGATTAGTTTAAACTAGTAAAATTGTAATATGGAAATTAAGTAGGTAGGAGAAATATATGTCAAACAATCTAAATATCGATGTCTCAAAAGGAAAATTAGATCAAAAAGAAAAAGGTTCTTTGCTTCCAATAGAATGTAAAACGATTGAGGAAACAAGAAGATATAACTTAGAAAGATTGGCTTCAGGATTTAGAATGTTTGCTCATTTTGGTTTTGATGAAGGTATCGCTGGTCACATTACATACAGAGACCCTGAGCACGAAGATCATTTTTGGGTAAACCCTTTTGGAATGCATTTCAATCAGATTTGTGTCTCTGATTTAATACTAGTAAACAAGGACGGTGAAGTAGTATTAGGAGATAAGCCAGTAAATACGGCTGCATTTGCAATTCATTCATCTCTTCATGATGCTAGGCCAGATGTAAATGCTGCAGCTCACTCTCATTCTATGTACGGTAAGACTTTTTCAACTTTTGGCAGGCTTCTTGAACCAATAACTCAAGATTCCTGCGCTTTTTTTGATAATCATGTTCTATTTGATGATTACACAGGCGTTGTTTTAGAAGGAGATGAAGGCAAGAGAATTGCTGCAGCCTTAGGCGATAAAAAGGCTGCTATTCTCAAGAATCATGGCCTCCTAACTACAGGTGGTACGGTTGATGAAGCACTTTGGGCTTTCTTGTCAATGGATAGATGCTGTCAATCACAAATTTTGGCCGAGTCTGTTGGGCAAATGGAAAGAATTCCAGATGATGTAGCTAAACTAACAAAATCCCAGGTTGGTTCGGATATGGCAATGTGGGCAAGTTATCAGCCTTTATATGACTTAATGCTTGAAAAAGATCCAAGTTTCTTAAATTAAGCAATGTTTCTTATTTACCTGCTTGGGGTAGTTCTTTTTTTTTCCTTTCTTGCAAATTTTGCATTTAGGAAAATCTTTAAATCTTTAAGCTGGGTAGATAAGCCCGACGGAATAAAGAAACTTCACAAGAATGATATACCTCTTTCTGGAGGCGTGTCATTCATAATATCATTAATTTTTGCAGTTCTAATCTTTGATTTCTTTGCGGGGGTAAATTTCAATTTGTCTTGGAATGGCTTTTTTGTTGGCAATTCTATTAAAGAAGATAATTCATTAAATGAAAATCTTGATAAAAAGATTGATCTTATTGGCAATGACTCTTTTGACATCGAAGTTATTGATATTAATGAAAATTCTCAAGCTGTCGTGGTTATAAACAAGAAAACTTTTGAAACGGAGTTGATGGAAATACATAAGGATGAATCTGGCTCTTTCCAAATAAAAGGCAATGGTTTCGAGGCCAACTCAAATTACGTTCAAGACGCACTGTTACCTCCAAAAGTTACTGTAAATATCAATGGCAATGAGTCAACTTACTATCAAAAAATTAATGTAAATGTTCCTCCTTTTTTTATATGGATGCTAATAACAGGAATCATTCTTGCTTTTATAACTTTAATTGATGATTTATGGGGATTAAGCGTCCCAACAAGATTCCTATCCCAAGCCATAGCTTGTTTAATTCTTATTACTCAGTCTGGTTTATATATAGATAATTTAGGAAATTTATTTGGTTTAGGTTCTATTGAACTCTATCCAGCCTTAGGAGTTTTATTCACAATTTTTTGTGTAATAGGAATTCTTAATGCTTTCAATTGGATTGATGGTTTTAATGGAGGTTTGAGTAGCCAATTTCTTGTAGGTATCACGGCTCCTTTAATACTTCTATCAACAAACAATTCGCTTTTCATTGAGCAAATATATTTATTTCTTGTTATTTGTTTTCTACCTTACGCACTTATGAATCTGAAAGTCATAGGTAAAAGATTTGTCATTTTTATGGGAGATCATGGCTCAATGTTTTGTGGATACATTGTGGCATGGTGCTTAATTTATTTTGCAATGGAAAGGGCTGACTATATGAATCCTATAACTGCTGTTTGGATCGTTGGTTTTGTTTTATTTAATGCGATATCTACAATAATTATTAGACTTGTCAATAAAAGATCTCCGCTAACATCTGATAGAAGTCATATTCATCATGCGCTAGATAGACTTGGCCTCAAAGGTATAAGAGTTTCTTTCGTTGTTTTAATAATCTCATCTTTGCTTGCGCTAACAGGTGTAACTCTTGAATTAATGGGTGTATCAGAGTTAGTTTCCATGCTTCTTTTAGTTTTTGTAAGCTTGGTATTTCTGAGATATAGGTTTAATTTAGAGAATTCCTAAAATTTTTTAAATACAGATATCCTCCTAAACAACCAAGAACAGCTCCGTAACACGCACCAGCAAAAACCTGATGAGGAAAGTGTTTTCCAAGGTAGATTCTAGATAAAGCTACAGAGCAAGAAATTAAAAGAAAAGTTAGAGAATATCTATTAAATTTAAAAATAACTAATAAAAATAATGCACCTGCAAAAAAATTAGCTGAATGATTTGAAGGCATGCCTGTCAGAGTTGCAGAACATTGATTCAAAAGTTGACCTTTACTGTCTAAAAGATATGAATAGTCAGAAAAACATGGCCTAAAGTCTAAAAAGTAACTTTTTAAAAGATTTGCACTGAAGTCAGTTATTCCAATGGTCAAAATCCAAGCTATAAAAGCCCAAAACAATTTCTCTTGAGATTTGTAAAAAAAATACGGGATAACAAAAAAAGCTAAAAATAATCCAAACAAATTATTGCTTAGGATTTGCATTAGACCCTCTAAAAGATTGCTTTGACCTCTCAGAGAGTTAAATAATTCTAGGAGATCAAAATCCACAAGATTTACTTTAAGATCTCTTCCTCGACTTGTCCTAACCTGTCTTTTCCAAAGAACATTTCACTGCCAACAAAGAAAGTTGGAATCCCAAAAACACCTCTTTCTACAGCTTCAGAAGTTTTATCCATCAAAGAAGATTTAACATCAGGATCATTCATGCCGTCCATTAGAAGTGAAGAATCAAAACCCCAATGGTCGTATTCTGCCTTGATAACCTCAGGATCATCCATTTTCTTTTCTCTTTCCCACATGGATCTCGTAATTTTTTGAACATAGTCCATAAGGAAGCCTTCTTTTTCGGCAACAACAGCTGCTCTCATAATTTGAAGTGTAATCACAGGAAAATTTGGATTCATTTTAAAGTCTGAAAGATTATGCTTATTAATGAATCTCTGCATTTCTACGCCATCATAATCAAGTTTATTTTTGATCCCTGCAAAAGCTACCATCGGAGGTTGATTATTAGTCAATTTGAATATTCCTCCAAGCAAAGCTAATTTAATATTGAATTTAAAACCTAACTTATCCTCTAGCTCCTTGCCGGCCATTAACGAAAGATAAGCATTTGGGCTTGCAAAATCAAAGTAAAAATCTACTTCCTTCATAAAAACTCCTTTTTACTTATTATTCTTTCAATTCTTGAAGCTTGCAAGGGCAATGATAAAATCATTTATAGGAGATGAATTATGGATATAAAACCAATACCTACACTTTCAGAAGAAGTTAATGACATAAGAACTAGAACAGCAAATATTGTTGCTGAACATATTATTCCCAATGAAAAAGACATTTATTCAGGTGGAGATAAATCAAAGTCTCTTAGAGATGATATTAGACAAGAAGTTAAAAAGGAAAAACTATGGGCACCTCATTTGCCAGAAGAATATGGAGGAATGGGAATAGGCTTTATAGCTCATGCTTATATGAATGAAATTTTAGCTTGGTCTCCTCTTTCCAACAGACTTTTTGGAGTAATAGCTCCTAATTCAGGTAACCAAAAAGTTCTCCTTAAATACGGTTCTGAAGAACAAAAGAAAAAATGGCTGCTTCCATTAATAGAGGGAGAAATGGAATCATGCTTTTCTATGACTGAGCCTGATAATGCTGGATCAGATCCAAGATCAATAAAAACTACTGCAAAAAAAGATGGAGATCACTGGGTCATAAATGGTCATAAAGTAATGACATCTAACGGTATTAGGGCTGATTTCGCAATTGTCATGTGCAGAACAGAAGAAGAAGATGGATCTGGAGGAGTGAATTCAAGAATGTCTCAAATTATTGTCCCCACAGACTCAGAAGGATTCAATATAGTTAGATCAGTACCGATATGGGGACATACCGGAGGAGATCATGTAGAAATTAAATACGAAAATGTCAGGGTTCCCTTAGAGAATACTCTTGGAGCGAGAGGATCAGGTCATCAAGCTGCTCAGGATAGATTGGGAGCAGGCAGAGTTTTTCATTGTATGAATTCTATAGGACAAATGTGGCGAGCTTTTGATCTAATGCTTAAGAGAACTATTGAGAGAGAAGTTCATGGTGGAAAATTAGAAACTAAACAACTTATTCAGGGTTTTATTGCTGACTCATATATAGATATTCAAACGGCTAGGCTAATGACTATTCATTGTGCCGAAGTTATGGAGGCTGAAGGTAACCCCAGAGTTGATATCTCTGCTCTGAAAGTATACGTCCCAAATGCTATGCACAAGGTCGTAGACAGAGCTATTCAAGTATATGGTTGGAAAGGAGTTTCATCTGACCTTCCTCTAGCGGGTATGTATCAGGGAGCAAGGACATTGAGACTAGCCGATGGACCTGATGAAGTTCACAGAGTATTAATCGCTAAGGAAATTTTAAAAAAATATCACGAAGGTCTTTCTTGGGACTTTGGTTTTTAAATTATTTTCTTACAGTATCTTTCATCTGCTTCAGGTATTTTTTATTAATATCTGCCATTTTTGCTGTGCAAGTAGCTGAGGCAATTAATTTATCGTCTTGAAATAATTCTGAAGAAAGAAATCCAATTGATTTTCCAATCTTAGTAACTTTTGCTCTAGCTAAATATTTGCCAGGAGCGCCTGATGATAAATAATTGATATTCATATCAATCGTCATTGGAGATTTTTCATAATCCGTTAACTCAAATGCAAGAAAAGCCATTGAACAATCAAGCATAGTGGCAACGAAACCACCTTGAAGGATTCTTCCTCCAGTGTGGCAAAAGTCTGATGAAGCTTCAAAGCTCATTGAGAGAGTTTCTTTAGCCTTATCTACTTTCTCAACCTTGGCATTGAATATATCTAGATAGACTGGTCTATTATCTGAGTTATTTGATTGATTTAAATGCATCTATCGCTCTAAGTCTTGAAGTCTTCAAGTCTACAATCATTTCTGGATAGTTTAAAGATGATCTAATTTCTTTAGAAGGGTTATGTATCTCATTAGATGGAAGGTCAATTAATTCAGGTACAAATTCTTTAATAAATTTTCCATCAGGATCAAATTTTACGGACTGTGTAATTGGATTAAAAATTCTAAAATAAGGTGATGCGTCTACTCCAGTAGATGCACTCCATTGCCAACCACCATTATTCGAACAAAAATCACCATCTATCAGGTTTTCCATGAAGTACCTTTCACCTTTTCTCCAATCTACTAATAAGTTTTTGCTAAGAAACATGGCCGTTATCATCCTTAATCGATTGTGCATCCATTTAGTTTCATTCAGCTGTCTCATAGCTGCATCAATAATTGGCACTCCAGTTTTTCCTTCACACCATTTAAGGAAGGATTCTTCATCTTCTCTCCACAAAATATGATCATATTTTGGATTAAAACATTTCCCCTTTGACACATGTGAGAAGTGATAAGTAATGTACTTATAAAACTCTCTCCATATTATTTCTGTAATCCACGCAAATTGGCCGGTCCCAATTTCATCTGGAAGCCTCTCGAGCACTAGATTTATGGCTTGTTTTGAGGAAATCAAACCTATTGCAAATGAAGAGGATAATTTACTTGTTGCAGATAAACTTGGAATATCCCTCAATTCTTTATAGTTTTGAATTGAAGAATCTATGAAATCATCTAGCTTTTGAATTGCAGAACCTTCTGTTAATGGGAAATCATCGAACGAAAAGTTAAGATTCTGATCATAAGCATGCTGGAATTGGGGAATCTCATCTTGAACAATTATTCTATTTTCTTGCTTCAGAGGAACAGGAGTCTCGCTGAGAATATCTGGCGTCATCAAAGATCTTATTTTTTTTGAATAAGGAGTAAAAACTTTAAAAGGAAGCCCAGAACTATTTCTAACGTCGTCAGGGTTAATAAGTTGAGAATTAAATTCTCTGTAGGATATTTGGTATTGATGACAGATTTTCTTTAAATTTTTATTTCTTTGTTTTTCGTTGAATGGATATTCAGAATTTAAAAAAATTTTTTTGATTCCATGCGACTTACAGAAATCTACAATATCTCCAGGCTCATCTGAAATTTTATGAGAATATAAAATTTTCAATGAAATATTTAAAGAACTCAAAGGTTCAGTGATTTTTTCTAGCCCTAAAAGTTTTAGTTTTAACTTAGCTGAGCTATCTCCATGAGCTTTATTTTTTGTTTTATCAATAATAAATAAGGCAACCAAACCATCTTGGTCTAGAGAAGCTTCATAAAGCGCCCTATTGTCTTTTATTCTTAGATCGTCTGAAAAAATGAAAAGGTTCATAAAAATGGTGGTAGATCAGCGAGAATATTTCGCCCAACCTATTAAAATTAATACCCACTAACCTACCATAAATTGGCGGGTCTATTAAACCCGCCATGTTCAGGTAATAGGAGAGATTATGGGGGAGAAAGATTGCCTGAACAAATGCATTCTATATAAAAAAAAGGTAGGTTGAAGTTATAAAGTGCTAATCTTTAGTTATAAATGACTTCTTCAAATTTTATACCAGAATTAATTAGCCTGTCTAAAAGTGGATTGCCAAGCCCATAAGCTGAAGTTAAAACTCCTCCTGCAACGAGTTCATCAGAAATTGCTAGTGTCATAGCAGACTCACAAACCATTTGTGCAGTTGCTTTATAACCTGGATCTCCATCTCCATAGATTTGAAAAAATTTGATTTCACCATCTTCAGCTTCAACTTTAAATAATCCTTTGAACCAACCATTTTCTCTAGTTTCCTTATCTGGACCATCGCCAGGCTGAGGTAGAAATCGCCTAACAATGTGCCTTAAGGGTGTTGAGATTACTAAAAAAGCAAATATAAGTCCGAAACTGGCCAATCTTGCTGATCTTTTTGAGGGATAACTTCCAAGCTCTTTGAAAATAAAATCAGAACCATAACCTCTTTGATCGGCATCATATAATGCTGAACTACGTCTTACGACTCTTGTATTGGCAAAAGACATTAATCCAATTCCTGAATATGAATCTGTATTTTCAATTTGTTTTATTTCAAAACCATCTTTGCTGAGCTTTCTTTGTTTTTCAGTAACACTGTTCTCAGGATTTAAAAGAAAAGGATCTCTTTTTTCCTTAGGTAATGGACCAATAGTAAACATTGTTTCAGTCGTCCCTCCGCTAACTCCTCCTTGACCCGAGTGAAAAACTGTTATTTTCTTTACAGGTTTTGCCATTTGCTGAACTGAATAAAAAACACCCATATCTGATGGTATAGAATCGTAACCACATGAGGGTATTATTCTTATTCCATTTTCAGAAGCTTTTTCATGATATTCATCAATTAAGTCCTTTACCCAATGATTTTCTCCGGTTATGTCTGTGTAATGTGTTTTATTTTCAACACAAGATTTGACTACTAAATTACTATATCTGACGAAAGGACCTGCAGTAGACAACACTACTTTTGTTTTACTAACAAAATGATCGATTGAATGACAATCTTCTCCATCAGCAACGAAAATTTTACAATTCAGTCTCAATGAATTTTTGAGATCTTCTAGTTTTTGCTCATTGCGACCAGCAATTGCCCATTCAATTTCGGGATAATTATCCCTTAGGTACTCTGCACAGAGCCTTCCAGTAAATCCGGTGGCACCGTATAAAATTATTTGATATTCCCTATCCATATTTCATTTGGTCGGGACGGCTGGATTTGAACCAGCGACCACTTGACCCCCAGTCAAGTGCGCTACCAGACTGCGCCACGCCCCGAAATAAATCAGTTTGAGACCGGCGTTGTGCCATCAATGGCAAACTGTTTACAAACTTCTATAATTTCTCCGTGGTCAACACATACTTCGCCTGAATTTAGTAGTGTTGAATCATCTGGCACTGCTCCAATAAAGGCAGAATCATAAATTTGCGGTTGAACATCGTCTAGGCCAGTTACTAAGGTAGTATAAATATTTTGACCTACAGCTCCTGGTAGTGGTTTAAGATAATACTCTCCTCTCAAAAACTTTGATTTAAGCTCAGTTTCTCCGTCTTCACTCATTACTATAGTGCCATCAGGAATCACATAAGTAGGGAAACCTCTTGTATTTTGTCTGTCGGTTTCTGAGAGTGAGTCCCAGTCAAGGTACTCACCAAGCTCAGTCCAGGTTGCAATATTAAAGTTAGTCCATTCAAAACCATGAAGTCTTCCAAAACCTGCATATTCAAGTGTCTTTTTCCTTCCAGCATCAGAGCCAAAACTTTCATCATTGGGAAGTGTTAAGGTGACTGCTTCAGGTCTTGAAATTTCAACTAATGCACCGTTGGAGTCATAAACTTGATAATTTACCCAAGGATCCCAGAAAACCTCATAGTATTCTGTCATCTTCCAAAGCTTACTATTGCAGTATCTAAAATTTTCTGATGACTGAACAGTAGAATCTGAGTGATATTCATAAGCATTTTTATTACCGTCATTGTTGGTGTCTCGAGTTTTTTCACATTCAACTTCTGAGGCTTTTGCCATATCAAAAAGTGTCATGTGATTCTTCATACCCCAGCAGTCTGTATCAACACCATTGGGTTCTTTAATACAAATATTTCCTTCGAATTTACTCCAAGGATTATTTAGTTCATACATTCCGGCAGGCAAAACAATTGGTATATTAGTAACCGTATCTGCAATTGATTCTCCAGAAACTTGATATTGCATAACCTCATTAGACAACACACCTTCTTGTGTCCAATTTCCTTTATCAGTTCCAGCACGGACATAAGGTCCTGTTGGAAGAGCTGAAGTATCACCACCAGCTAAAGCTGGGCTCGAGTAAGGACTATTACTTAAAGTTCCCGTAGCTGGAGAATTTTCAGTGCCTGTTGCAATTAAGGCTAATGCTTCATTGAAATATGCTGTGAAACTCGATCCAGACAGACATCTCTCGATGCATCCTAAAGTCAATCCGGCAAGCTCAGAAGGAGCTATATCTTTCTCAGTTCTTCTCTTCACTAGCTCATCAGCAGGAGCAGCTAAAGCATCACCCCTGATTTCATAACCTTGACCTCGACCATGTGCCCACAAGTTTCTCCAAACTTCATAGCCATTAGCACTATTTCTGTCATCGTCCCAAATTTTAAGATATTCTGCAGGCGTAAAAGTAAATGGTGTTATGTCAATTTCAGCAACCCATCTGTTGTTAACTTCTTTAACCGCTCTATCGAAGACAAAAGCACCTACTGGACCAGTTCCACCAGAACCATAGGCTGCATCCCAATAACCCAAGAATATGTTATAAGAGTTACCGTTATCATCAACAGACTCAGTTGGAACTCCTAATTCTCGCCATCTTTCTATAGGACATCTATCATCTTCACCATTTGAATTAGTATCCATATCGTTATCTGCAAGAGTAGTCCCTGTCCATACCTTGTAATCATTCCACCAACAGTTACCTCCGGTCTCAGTTCTGTCCCACTCAATATGAAGGTTTAATTCAACTCCTGAAAGGCTATTCAAAGAAACCTTATCGATAGACATTTTTCTTAGGGTCATTTTTCTCTGTTTTAAATTGTATGAAGAAGTATCATCCGAATTTACTTTCTTAAAGACAGTCGTATCAGTAACATTAGATCTCATTTCTTCCCAAATATGTGTTCCCCAGTAATCAGCCCAAGCATAAATTGGTTCAGTTCTATTATCATCGTAAGGTGAAGTAAATTCCTCTTCTGTTTTAAGCTCGAAACCAGGATTTTTCATGTCATAACGAAGATCATCTGCTGTGGTATAAAGACCGTATTCCCAGACAGCTAATTTTGCATCCGCTGCATTTGTAGATTCACATTTTTCCTGAACGCCCTGAGCAGGTCCTTGTTGAGCCAACCAGGGAAATTCATCTGTTCTGAAATCATAAGATAGATAATTTTCCAGATCGGGTGTAATTACAGGTTCAGATTGGTTATCTTGTCTAGTTCTTCTATTTGCACCAACTAATTTTGTGCAAGATGCTTTGGTGTTCTCATCATAGGAAAATGCAAGAATCAGCTCACCATCCCAAAAGTTTGGGTTTGCATCACTTTGTTCTCCACAGATTGAAGGGTCGGCCTGTCTTTCTTGCCACTCAACAAGTTTTCCATCAATGAAACACTCGGAAGCATAAGATTTCCAAATTCCATCTCGTCCATTTGCATTATCACTCATCAAAATACTTCTTCCTCTTGGACCAAGAAATAAAGTTTGAGCATCGGTTGTATCTAATCTGCCTGCCCCCATCTGATCTCCCGCAGGTGGGCACTTATAATAATGTTCCAAGTAGTCACTATAAAAAGATTGGGTGCCCTCTGCTACGCCTGCGTCTAAGGCAGCTTGCCTGGCTTCTTCTTCATTTTGATAGGGCGCATTCTGACAATTCGACTCGGCCACGAAATCAAGCTCTATATCTCCATTAGGATCCGCTTCTGTTGCACCTGAAAGAACTTTCGCTAGAAAATAAATGAGCATGTCGGGTTCTGCATCCCACATTCCTTCATAATCTGCTTGGGCCTCTGAATAATCGCCTTGTTGGAAAAACCAACCTCTAACCTCTATGTAATCCTTATTTCTTACTTCACTAAAAGCTGACTTAACGTCTAAAACAAATGAACTAGGTATTTCTACTTCTGACGCACCTTGTTGTTGCTGATTTCCTTGCTGAGCAGCGTTTTGTGCCGCTTGTCTGGCTGCACTTACATCACATCTGGAATCATAAACTTGAGCCCTGTAAGGACCTTTATCAATAAATTGCTCAACTTTCAGTTTTGAAATAGTACATAAAATATTATTGGCTTCGCCTAGAGTATTCTCAACTTCATTATTAGCCGTATAAATCTCTTTTTTATCTTCGTTATAGGATTGAGAGTAGCCAAGGGGACTCAAAATCACCAAAAGTAATATTAGTTTCTTCATGTTTCTCCTAGATTTTTTTTATTCGACAGCTATTGCTTCAACTTTTGTTGGCAAAACAAAATCAGCTGGATTTATAGAGGTTGATGAGGAATTTCCTCCCGTTGTACCTGTGCTTGATCCTGAGCCTGTGCTTGATCCTGAGCCTGTACTTGATCCTGAGCCAGCTCCTGAACCTGAAGCTGAACCAGAGGAGCTTACAGATGAGGATGAACTCCCTCCTCCGCCTCCACCACAGGAAGCAAAAATTAGACAAGTTGTTATAAGTAATAATGACCCAAATCTCTTCATAATATCTCCTAATCTAATATTGATGATACTACTTAATCTAAACTTTACTAGCATTTTTAATGCTATCTTTAATTTTGATTAATTCTTTTTTTATTTCTAATTGCGGAGATTTAGAGTTCTTTTTGGCAGTCAAATGAGAAGCAACTTTTCCAGGTTTTATGCCTTGATCCTTAATGAGTTTTTTCAATTCGAGAAGAAGTTTTATTCTTTTTAAATCATAACTTCTATTAACACTTTTAGATCTTAACTTGGGTTGAAATTTCTCCCAGTACCTTATTTCTGTTTGCTTGATTCCAAGTAAAGTGGAGACTTCTGAAATGGAATAATACTTTTTGTTTGGAAGTCCTGAAAAATCAATATCAGACAATTTTATCCCTTAATTTTCGACCTGGCTTAAAAGAAATAGAAGTTCTTGCAGAAATTACATATTCTTTGCCGGTTCTTGGATTTCTCCCTGGGCGAGCTTTCTTTTTTAATAGAGAAAAATTTCCAAAACCACTCAATTTCACTTCATCACCTTTTTCTAAACTATTTGAGATTTCAGTAAAAAAAGAATCAACAAAATCTAGGCAGTCTTTTTTTGGTAGACCCATCTTTTTGTGCAATTGATCAGCTAGTTCTAGTTTGGTTATCGCCATTGTTAAGATCTTAATTTAGCATTATAAATTTTAGCCATATGATTAATTTGGTTTTCAACAAATTTATCTACTTCTTTGTCTTCCAATGTAGCTCCAGTCGCTTGCCAAAAGAGTCGAAAAGTTATGCTTTTAAAAGATTTATCTATTCCTTTGCCTTGATAAACATCGATCACTGAAACAGACCTCAGATTTGATCCTCCAGCTTTTTTAAGCTGATTTATAAATTCGTTAGCAGGTATTTCTTTAGAGACAAGAAAGGACAAATCTCTTTCGCTTCCTGGAAATTTTGGTGGTTGAGCTATCGCATTAATTTTCGGTAATTTTATAGAATCTAAATTTACCTCAAACAAAACTATTTCCGGCAACTTAAGTTTTTTTTGAATCACTGGATGCAAAACGCCAATATTTCCAATTGATTTAGTTTTCATTTTTATTTCTGCTGATATTCCTGGATGCAAATGACTTGCAGAAGTTTTTTTATAAATAGGTTCAATATTTAATCTAGAAAAAAACATATCTAGACTTTTTCTTAGATCATAAAAGCTGCTTTGAAAAGAACCGGACCAATCAGATGAAGATTTATCAAAAAAGATTAGTCCAGCAAGACTCTTCCAACTCTTCTCTTTAGTAAAGACGTTCCCGACTTCAAAAATTCTGAATTTTTGAGCGCCTCTATTGAAATTATATTCAAAGTTACTTAACAATCCTGGAATAAGAGAGGAACGCATAACGTCCTGATTGCTCGACATAGGGTTGGCAAGCTTAATTGAATCGTTATTTAACCCAAGCATTTGAACAAAAGATGAATCAACAAAAGCGTAATTAATAACTTCATTAAAACCAGCATTAACAAAAATATCTTTACTTAGTTTCTCCTTTTCAATAGAAACATCTTCAGGAGAGGAAGCTAGTAATTTCAATCTTTTGCTAGGTAAATTATCGTATCCAATTATTCTCGCTATCTCTTCGATAATGTCCTCTTTTATTTCAATATCGTATCGATGAGAAGGACAAGTACACTCCATAAAATTTCTTTTAGATTCAACTTTAAATTCTAGCGCCTTTAAAAGTTTTATAACCTTGGCAGTAGGAATCTCTGTCCCGAGCCTCGAATCAATGAATTCCTTACTTATCGATATTTTCTTTGCTTTATGATTTTTAGATTGTTTAATAATCTTTGAAAATTCTCCTCCAAAGATTTCAGCATAAAGTTGTGCTGCAAAATTAATTGCATACTCTTGGATTTCTTTATCAACCCCTCTTTCGAATCTTAAAGATGCCTCAGATTGAAAACCTAACTTTCTTGCATTTCCTCTGATGCTTGCAGGCTCAAAACAAGCTGACTCTAAAAAAATTTCTTGAGTCGTTCCATCCACTTCGGAATTAGCACATCCCATAATTCCAGCAAGAGCTATTACTTTTTTTTCATCGGATATTGTCAAGAAATCTTTAGATATCTCATGGGAAGCACCATCCAAAAGTTTCAACTTTGTTCTTTTGGAAGGGAATTTGACATAGATTTTTTTTCCAATCTTTTTATTGTCAAAAGCGTGTAAAGGTTGTCCGGTGTGGAGCATTACATAGTTTGTAATATCAACTATTGGATTAACTTGGCCAATATCGGCAGCCTTTAATGTTTTTTTAATGTATTGCGGAGTTTTGCCTTTACTTTTTAATTTAATGATTTGACCCAGATAGCTTGAACAGGCGCTTTTATCTAATGAAACAGTTTTTTTTGAATCGAGAATTTCTTGTTGCTTCTTAAACTTTGGAAGTTTTAATTTTAAATTATTTACTGCACAAACATCTCTCGCTATACCTATCAGGCTAAAACAGTCACCTCTGTTAGGAGTTAAATCTAGTTTGATTAACAAATCATTTTTTTCTTTTTTTGATTGATCAACTTCTAGACCCAACTCTGTAAGCTGTTCTAAGAGATTTGTATCAGAAATCGATCCTGATATGTATTGAAGTAGATCGGATTTATAGAATTGCATTATCCTTTTATGACAAACCTTAAGTCATTTTCAAATAACATTCTAATATCAGATATTTGATATCTGAGCATAGTCATTCTTTCAATTCCCATACCAAAAGCAAAGCCTGAGTAAACTTCCGGGCTTAGACCAACGTTTTTCAATACAATTGGATGGACCATTCCACATCCCATTATTTCCAGCCAACCATTCTCTCCCTGAATATCTACTTCTACTGAGGGCTCTGTGAATGGGAAGTATGAAGGTCGAAATCTTACCTTTGGATTGTCTTTAAAAAAAGATTCGATAAACTCCAAAATTTCATTTTTCAGATGGGCAAAATTTATATCTTTATCGACAACAAGACCTTCCACTTGATGAAACATGGGAGTATGGGTCTGATCTGAATCGCATCTAAATACTTTGCCAGGACATAATATTTTTAAAGGAGGAGATTCTAATTCCATAGACCTGATTTGAACGGGTGAGGTATGCGTCCTAAGAAGATTGCCATTATCAAAATAAAAGGTGTCATGCATATCTCTAGCAGGATGATTCTCAGGAATATTCAATGCAGAAAAATTGAAATACTCTGATTCAATTTCAGGCCCCTCTCGAAGAACGTAACCTTTGTTTTTAAAATAATTTGAGATTTCATTAGCTATCAAAGATATAGGATGGTAACTTCCTACGTCTAGACTTAATGGCAAAGTAACATCAATTGCTTCATTAGATAATTGTTCATCCAGAGCAGATTGTTCAATTTTTTCCAAGGACGAACTGATTGATTTCTCAATTAAATATTTAAATTCATTGATCGATTTACCTAACTTAGGTTTCTTTTTAGCAGGAGCATTTGAAAGTTGAGACATTAAGGCCGAAAGAATACCTTTTTTGCCAAGATATTGAATTTTTAGAGTATTAAGAGATTCTTGAGAATCTGCTTCTTTAAATTTACTTAAGAAAGATTTTTTCTCTTGGGCTAAATCCATAGCCCATTATGCAGCAATATCTTTAACCTTTGAAACTAGAGATGCAAAACCCTCTTTGTCTTCTACAGCCATGTTGGCTAGAACTCTTCTATCCAAATCAATGTTAGCTTTTTTTAGACCATTCATAAAAACACTATAGCTAAGGCCATGCTCTCTTACTGCTGCATTAATTCTGATGATCCAAAGCGATCTAAAAGTTCTTTTCTTAACTTTTCTATCTCTGTATGCATATTGGCCAGCTTTTAATACAGCTTGATTAGCGACTTTGAAAGTCCTACTCCGAGCTCCTCTATAACCTTTGGCTAATTTGAGAATTTTCTTGTGTCTTTTTTTGGCTTGAACGCCCCGTTTTACTCTACTCATGATTTTTCTCTAAACATTCTTTTAACCAATTTTTCATCGCCAGCAGCTAGTTGAGTTGTGCCTCTGAGTTGCCTTTTTGATTTTGTCGACATCTTAGTAAGAATATGTCTTTTATTAGCTTGTTTCCTCTTGAGTCCAGAGCCTGTTTTTTTGAAGCGCTTTGCAGCTCCTTTATGTACTTTAACTTTTGGCATTTTTAATTTTTCTTTTTTGTTGGTGACATGACCATTACAAGTTGTCTTCCTTCTGACTGAGGCTCTTGCTCTACTACAGCCTGATCAGAAAGGTCCGTTTCAATTCTTTTCAGAAGCTCAAGACCTAAATCCTGATGCATCATTTCTCTGCCTCTAAATCTCATTGTAATTTTTGCCTTATCTCCATCTTGAATAAATCTAGTTATGCTTTTTAACTTTATTTGATAATCGTTTTCTTCTGTTCCAGGCCTAAATTTTATTTCTTTAACCTGTGTTCTTTTTTGTTTTTTCTTTGAAGCAGATTTTTGTTTTTTCTTGTCAAAAAGGTGTTTACCGTAATCCATGAGTTTGCAAACAGGATGTTCAGAATCATTTGCTAACTGAACTAAATCAAGGCTTGCGGCTGAGGCTTTTTTCATGGCTTCTTCAATCGCAACTATTCCCAACTGTTCTCCTGATTCAGATATTAGTCTTACTTTTGAAGCGGATATTTGTTGGTTTACAGGTTGTCTTTTTTTAAAAGACGTCTGCCTAGGTTTAGGAGAAGCTATTTTAAACCTCTAATGAAAAATTTTAACAATCAGACCTCCTTGGATCTTATTTTTCTCAAAACCATTTTTGAGAAATCACTCACTAACATTGAAGATTGATTTTGAGATCCTCTATCTCTAACGCTTATAGAACCCTCTTCAACCTCTTTATCACCTATCACAATTTGATATGGTATCTTTTGTATAGAGTGGTCGCGGATTTTATAAGTGATTTTCTCATTCCTCAAGTCTGAAATGACTTTTATTTCATTTTTTTTCAATATCTCGGTGATCTCAACAACTCTATCAGTATGTTTCTCCGACACATTCATGACTACTGCATGAATAGGAGATAACCACAAAGGAAAGGAACCATCATATTGCTCAATTAAAATTCCAATAAATCTTTCAAACGATCCCAGAATTGCTCTGTGCATCATGACTGGCCTATGTTTTTTTCCATCCTCACCTACATAAGAAGCATCAAGCCTTTCAGGTAAATTAAAATCAGCCTGAAAAGTCCCACACTGCCATTCTCTTTTTAATGCATCAGTAAGAACAAAATCAATTTTTGGACCATAAAAAGCACCATCGCCTTCTGCAATCTCATAATCAATGTTCAGTGCTTCTATAGCATTCTTGAGAGCTTTTTCAGCCTTATCCCAAATCTTATCAGAACCAACTCTTACTATTGGTCTTGTTGAAAGCTTTATATCAATTTTTTTAAATCCAAAATCTTCATAAACATCATAAAGAAGAGAAATAAAAGAAGCAGTCTCTTCTTGAATTTGATCCTCAGTGCAAAATATATGTCCATCGTCCTGTGTAAAGCCTCTAACCCTCATAAGTCCATGCATAGTCCCTGAGGGTTCGTATCTATGACAACTTCCAAACTCTGCAAATCTAATAGGTAGGTCTCTGTAAGACTTAAGAGATTGATTATAAATTTGAACATGCCCTGGACAATTCATAGGCTTTAGAGCATTGGTTCTTTTTTCATTTGCATGCTCTTCATCAATTTCCGTGATAAACATATTTTCTTTGTATTTTTCCCAGTGACCAGATTTCTCCCATAATTTTCTATCGATGACTTGTGGCGTTTTTATCTCAGAGTAATTTGCATTAATTTGCTTCTCTCTCATATATTTTTCAACCGCGGTATAAATGCTCCATCCTTTAGGATGCCAAAAAACCATACCAGGAGCTTCTTCTTGTAGATGGAATAAATCATATTTTTTTCCTAGAAGCCTATGGTCTCTTTTGGATGCTTCTTCTTTAATATGCAAATGATCTTCAAGCTCTTTTTTTGAATTCCATGCCGTTCCATAGACTCTTTGAAGCATTTTATTGTTTGATTTACCTCTCCAGTATGCGCCAGCAACATGGGTCAGTTTAAAAGCTTTAATAAAACTCATATTAGGAATGTGCGGTCCCCTACACATATCTACATATTCTTGATGATGATAAAGAGCAACTTTTTCTGATTTATCGATATCTTTTAGTATTTCAAGCTTATAGTCCTCTTTTCTGCTTTTAAAAACTTTTACAGCCTCTTTGTGCGGAACTACTTTTTTTTCAACCTCGTAAGATGAACTGGCTAACTCTTTCATACGTTTTTCAATCCTTGCAAGGTCTTGTTGGGTAAGTTTATGATCTAAATCGATATCGTAATAAAATCCATCCTCAATGATTGGTCCAATTGCCATTTTAGTTTTAGGGAAAATTTGTTTGATAGCATGTCCAAATAGGTGTGCACAACTATGTCGAATAATTTCCATACCCTGGTTATCTTTGCTTGTTAGGATAGAAACTTCTGAGTTTTTATCTATTAAGTCACAAGCATCATGCTCTTCCCCATTGATAAGACCCGCCAAAGTTGCTTTAGCTAAACCAGGACCTATGTCTTGGGCCAATTCAAATATGCTAGGAGGCTCATTAAAATTTCTTTTGGAATTGTCAGGAAGTGTAATTTCTATCATTTTTTGACCTATACGAGGGGCCTTTAGAGTTATTTTACTTAAAAATCACTATTTTTTAAGGAGAAAGGTAAGATTTAATCCACTTTTTTTCTTTTAGTTTAAAAAGTGTCCTCTCATGTCTCCGAAATTCTCCTTCTTTCCAAATTTCAATCAGTTCAGGCTTTATTTTATACATGCCACAATGATCTGGAAGTTTAATATCTTTCTCATCCAAAGAATTGATAGCTTCCTCAACTTTTTTTTGAAAACTTTCAAAAGATTCAATTTCTTCACTTTGTTTTGAAACAATAGCCGATATTCTTGAGCCTTTTGATCTAGAATTAAAATATTCCTCCGATTCTGACCTGGAAGCTTCTGATATTGACCCACTAATTCTAATTTGTACTTGTAGCTCTCTCCACCAAAAATTTACTGAAACATTATTATTTTTTGAAATCTCTTGACCTTTTTTGCTTTTGTAGTTGGTATAAAAAAATAAACCATCATCATTAAATTTTTTTAATAACACGACTCTGGAAGAAGGTCTTTGATCTTCATCGACGGTTGAAAGGGTCATACCATTCCAGTCTCTCAAATTTTTATCTCTAGCCTGCTCAAGAAAATATTTGACTTCAAGAAGGGGTTCTTGAGAAATTGAATCAAAATTCATTTATTTTCTTTGAACCCAAAAATCTAGCGATAAATATTTGCCTGGACCAAATAATAAAATGATTGACGTCATTAAGAGATAAGTAACTGACATCTCATAGCCTCCAGCATCTGCATTCCATCCATTAGGAGAATGATAATAAGTAGCTACAACCATACAGACTAAAATAGGTACGGTCGCCCATCTCGAAAAAAGGCCTATTAACAAAAGGACAGCCCCTCCTGCTTCAGCAATAACTGTTAGCCAAGCAAAGAGGTCGGGTAGAATTAAATTGAGGTTATCTTCTCCTCCTGGACTCAAAAACTCTGAAAATCTATCAACATTTGGTATGCCATCTTCCCATGCTATTTTTCTGACCCCAGCGTTCCAAAATATGAAGAATAAGTAGACTCTCAAAAAGAATAGACCAATGAAATCAAAGGCTTTTAGGTTAACTAAAAAATTATCTATTTTTAAAATAAATCTAATCATTTTTTTTCCTTTTCTATTATCTCAAATGCTGTTTGTATTTCTATAAATTTTTCTTTAGCTTTTTCAATTAATTCCTCTGGGAGACCTTTAGAAATCAGTGCATCTGGATGAAATTCTTTCCTCTTTACTCTATAGACTTTTTTTATTTCTTCTAAAGTCATGCTTTTAGTAACACCCAGAATTTCATAAGAATTTGAAATTTTTCCAACATATTTGTTGTATAAATCTTTATAAACATTTTTATCAAACCCAAAGATGTTAGGGATTTTTCTTAACAATCTCTCTTCATTTTCATGCATTTCTCCATCAGCCATGGCTAACTCAAATAAAAGCTCATAAAAAACCAAAAGTGAATTTGGACTAGAGCCTAAAAGTTGATAAAGCTGTTTTGCATATGCGTCAAAAGAAATGCTATCTGATTTAGCTTTTTGAAAAATGTTTATAGCAAAATTTCTTTCATCCTCACTAAAATTAAATTTGTTAGAAATAAAACTTTCTATTTTGGAAACTTCTTCTTCGCTTACTCTTCCATCTGCTTTTGCTATTTTTGCTAGGCATGCAAATAAAGCTGTAAAAAAAGCTACTTGATGATCTAAATTATTTGGATTTCTTCTAGATTTAGCCTGCCTTGTCATTCTTGAACCCATTACGCTTCCAACAAGAGCACCGATAGGTCCAAGTAAAGTGAATCCAATCATTCCACCTACTATTCCGCCAATTAAACTCATTTTTTCTTAATTTTTATGCATTGCTATGGTTTAATGATTGTACATGGTTAAGTTTTATTGGGGGAAACATGTCTGAATCAAAACCTTTGCCTGTAGTTGATTTCCTTAAAATTCCAGAGGATGGAGATCCTTATCTTGAAGGATATAGATGCAAGAAATGTGGATCTATTTATTTAGGAGAGAGAAATGTTTGCTCAAAGTGTTTTGCTAGAGACGAAATGGAAGTTATCAAACTTTCCGAAACAGGAATTTTGCATAGTTATGCAATTGTTTTTAGGTCTTTTCCTGGAATCGATGTTCCTTATATTTCTGCAATTGTAGATCTTGATGGAGGGGGAACTATTAAAGGAAATTTGATTAATATTGAACCAGATCCTGATAAAATAGAATTTAATATGCCAGTGAAAATAACTTATGGTGATGCTTTAGGCAGAAAAGATAAGGACGGAAATTCTTATCTTAGTTATTTTTTTGAACCAGCTTAATTGAGGTGAAATTATGAGTGATGTTTATGTAATGGGTGTTGACATGATTAAGTTTGGAAGATTTCCTGACAGAAGTGTTCCAAATATAGGTGCAGAAGCTGCATTAATGGCACTAGATGATGCCGGTTTAGGCATACAAGATATGCAAGCTTTATACTGTGGAAATCTAGGACAAGCCAACGCGATGGTGGGTCAGAGGATATTGCAAGAAATTGGTCAAACTGGAATGCCTGTTGTGAATGTTGCAAATGCTTGCGCTACAGGAGCAACCGCTTTCAGAGAGGCCTGGATGTCTATAAAAGCTGGTATGTACGATGTTGTTTTAGCTGTTGGTGTTGAACAAATGGGTAAAGGTCTTCTAGGTGGAGCTGGAGGTGGTGATGGTATTCCCAAGGAAGGTCTTTTAGGTTCTGGAACTATGCCTTGTGTCTTTGCGGAAGCCGGAATGGAGCATGCTAAAGAGTATGGCACCACTTTTGAGCAATTCGCAAAAATTTCAGTTAAAAATCATCATCATTCAACCATGAATCCAAAAGCAATGTACCAGATTGAAACTCCTCTTGATGAGGTAATGAATGCTGAGATGATTTCTTATCCGAATACTAAACTAATGTGCTCAGTGAATGTTGATGGATCTGCTGCCGCTGTTTTAGTATCTGAGAAAAAAGCAAAAGAATTGGGAATGTCTAGGGCAGTTAAAGTCAGAGCATCGGCTATGGCAAGTGATCCTTATACTGACAGGGATCTGGTAATGCCTGATGTTAATGCATGCACAAGACTTGCAGCAAAAGATGCATATGAACAAGCAGGAATCGGTCCAGAAGATGTTAATCTTGTAGAGCTTCATGATTGTTTTGCAACTGCAGAAATGCTCCATTACGAAAATCTTGGGCTTTGTAATGATGGAGAAGCAGGAAGAATGATTGATGAGGGACATGTAGAACTTGGAGGGAAGGTCCCAGTGAATGTTTCTGGAGGATTACTTTCTAAAGGTCATCCTCTTGGAGCTACTGGTATTGCTAATATTTATGAAGTTTGTACACATCTCAGAGGAGAAGCAGGAAAAAGGCAAGTTGAAGGAGCCAAGATTGGAATGACACATGTTATTGGTTTAGGAACAGCATGTGGTATCCATATTCTAGAGAAAACGAACTGAAAATTAATTTCTCAATTCTTGAAATTCGGTTTAACTGGAGATACCCATAATAATCTTAAAAATATTGAGATTATTTGTAATATATTCAATGAATCTGATTTAGATTTTGTAGTCCATACTGGTGACATTACCCTACCAAAAGCATTGGAAAAATTTAACAAACTTAAAATGCCCTTTATGGGAGTTTTTGGTAATAATGATCAAGGCGATAAGACAGAATTGCTAGAAGTCTGTGTAAAATATAACTTTGATTTTGATGCTTATCCGAAGGTAATTAAGCAAAATAACTCCAATATTTTTGTTGTTCATGACCCTCTAGACATAGAAGAATCATTTTATGGCGAAGGAAATATTATTGTTCATGGTCATACTCATAGATTTAGAGATGAAGTAATAAATGGTACCCATATTTTCAATCCTGGTGAATGTGCTGGATTTATGAAAGGAAAGAACAGCATAGGAGTAGTTAATACAGCTTTACCGTCAATGGATGTTATTAACTTTTAAATCTAGAGAATATAAGATCTGAAATTGATATTACAAAAACACATGAAATAAAAGGCCTCAATAACCTGTTTATTCCATCTGTATCCCCTTGCATGAGATCAATCAAAAAAATTGAAAAGGCTGGTGATAAATTTTTTGAACCTGGATAAGAAAACCAAATCGTTAAAAAGAATCCGAGCGAAACTGAAAAAAAGATAGTTCTATAGAATCTCTTACTAAAAAGTTTTCTTATGAAATAAGAAATGAGTATGGATAAGATAAAATAAAGAGACCAAAAAAAATAAATCATTTAAATTTCTTTAAAAAGTCAATTCTATGTTTGTCTTCTTTAATTATCCAATCACACTCCTTCACTTTATCATTGTCAATAATTTGAATGAGCTTTTTTATATTTTCGTCTTTCAAAATTTTCTTTGGTGGAACATTTTCTTGTATAGCAATTTTTTCCCTCCACAAAAATATTGAAAGGTACTCTTTTGAGTATTTTTTTTTAATTCTCCTAATTCTCGAATCTAATAAGTCCTCATTACCAAGATTAACCTCTTTTTCTGTTAAATATATAACCTCCTTAAGCTTATTTTTTTTATCAAGAAGATTCTTTTGTACATGATATATTTCTAGCAAATAATCAACATCATTTGATGCATATTCAATTTGCTCTGCAGATAAAGGTCTCTTTAGCCAATTAGATTTAGTTTGACTTTTATCAAGATTGGTAAGGAAATAACGTTTAACTATAGATGCATATCCCTCAATTTCAGTCCCTCTAATTATTTTTTCTCCTTGTTGAATATCAAAGCAATTTAAAGTTTTAATGCCGAGACATTTACTTAAAATAGTTGCATCACTCCTTGAGGAATGAAAAACTTTTAAATAAGACGTACTTTCAAGAACGTTTTTAAGAAGTTTTGTGGGATCACATGTCAAACAATCAAGAATATAAATTTCATCAGAGAATCCAATTTGTAGCAAAGATAAATTTGGAAAGTATGTATTTCTCCAATCAAATTCAGTATCTATCGATAAGATTCTATTTTCGTTAAGACTCTTATCAAGTAATTGAAAATCCAAATTATCTGTGATGAAAAAAATTTTTTTATTTTTTTTTGTTAATTTTCTTATAAAAGCTGACAGCGACATAATCAGTCTTTTTGCTCATAATAAAATAGTCTCTCAATGTCCTCTTCCTCAGTTTTTTCACCGTATTGAATTTCTATAATTTTGCACTCAACATCATTTGGATTTGTAATTTGGTGCCAATCTTCAACATCAATATGAAAGAAATCATTTTTATTTAATACGATGGTTTGAGTTTCATCTTCAAGAGATTTGCTATGATTTACTTCACAAGAACCCTCACTTACGAACCAGAGCTCATTTCTATGGAAGTGCCTTTGAAAACTCATACCTTGTTTAGGTTCAACTATTAGTTCTTTAAGTTTTATATTTTTATCCTGAAATAGTTCATAAAAAGTTCCCCAGCTTCTTTTTTCCTTAAGATACTTCCAATTTTTTAAAATCATGCTCGAAGAATTCAATTTATCATCACCTCCAACTCTAAACTGAAATGATATTCCCTCAATTTCCATTTCTGGAATATTTTCATCTGTTCTGTCTCCTCCATTGCAAAAAATTATTTCATCTGAAGGATAGCGATTTTTTAAATCTTTTAGGGCATTAATACAACTTCCCATCTCGTCGTCAACGAAATCGATGACTTCATCTACAAACTCTAAAGATTCAAGTATTATTCTTCTCTCCTTAAATGTAAGAAAGTTTTGACCTTTCTTATTGATCAGCCAGTTATCACTATTCAGGGCAACAATAAGAATTTCCCCGTATGATTTAGCATCCTTCAGATAAGAAATATGCCCACTATGAATAGGATCAAATCCTCCACTTACTACAGATATTTTCATTTAGTCTTCTTCTTTAGATATCTGATAAAGTCTTTTGAAATATCCTTATCAGTCTTAGCATATTCAAGGTTAGCAATTGCATAACCAAGTTTATCACCACAATCAAATAATTTACCTTCAAGTAAGAATCCTTTAAGAATGTTCTTGCTTTCTACAAAAGAATTTATTGCATTAGTTAATTGAATCTCTCCATTTTTATCAATTGGGGTCTTTTCAAGATAATTCATAAATTTCTCATTAAATATATACCTGCCAGTTGCAAATAGATTAGAAGGGGCTTTATTCAAAACTGGTTTCTCCACCATGCCAGTAAGATGTAAAAAACCTTTTGCCTTTGATGAATTTTTAAATTTAACAATTCCATATTTAGAAATATCCTTTTTGCTCGCCCTAGATAAAAGAATTGAGCTATCTCCAGATTTTGAATAATCATCTCTCATTTTTTTGAGATTGTTAATGCCTTTATTCAGATCATCTTTGATTAACATATCTGGCAGAACCACGGCGAAAGGCATATTTTCTAGCATGGGCTTGGCACATAAAACCGCATGGCCCAATCCTAATGTTTCTCCTTGTCTGATACTTTGTATAGATACCTTGAGTCTTGATACTGAACGAATTTCTTTTAGGAGACCTCTTTTTATTCTTTTTTCTAAAGTGGCTTCTAACTCAAAACTTTTATCAAAATGATTTTCAATAGAGTTTTTGCTCGAATGCGTAATAAATAAAACATTTTTAAAGCCCGCATCTTCAATTTCTTCCATTATTATCTGAATAATTGGCTTATTAACTATTGGAAGCATTTCTTTTGGAACAGCTTTTGTTGCAGGAAGCAATCTTGTACCGAGACCAGCTACAGGAATAACAACAGTATTTACATTATTTGAAGGTCTCATTACTTGATTTAAATTCATAAGTTATTGTCTTTTTTAAAGCAGTTTCAAGATTCACTGGAGGTTTGAAATCAAAAAAATTATTATTAGAATTTATTATTGTATTAGATGTAAATTTTTTTATTCTAATCAAGCTTATAGGAAATTTTTTACCAGTTAAGAGTGAAAACAAATCCACCAAAATACCCGCAAACAATCCTAATGTAACCGGAAGATAAAATTTTTTGAATCCCTTTATGGATAAACTTTTTTGAACAATTTTCACTATATCTTTAGTCCTTAGATCAGGCTTATCTACATAATTTTTTATGTAAAGACCCTCTTTCAATTCAAGACATTGATACAAAAATTGAGCAACATTCTCCACATATGACATTGATTTAATATTATTGCCATCGCCAATCATTACGAAAAATTTACTTTTAATTTGCTTTATCAAATTAAAAACATTGCCTCTATTCTTTTCGCCAAAAATCACTGTGGGTCGAATGATGACGAGAGACCTATTAATTGGATCCTCTCTTTGCCATTCTTTATATATTTCCTCAGCTTGAAGCTTAGATCTTCCATATTCATTGAACGGATTTGGATCAAAATCTTCATCTATAGGATCATTAGAGAACCCATAGATTGCAACGGTGCTAGTGAATATAATCTTATTAATGGATTTCTCAGATGCTAAATTACAAATATTCCTTGCGCCTTCAACATTAACTTTTTTATAGTCCTCTTTTTTTTCATCATCTCTATGAACTGCCGCTAAATTAATAATGGTATCGAATTTATCTGAAAGATTTGAAGCTTTATCATGCACTGAAAAATACTCATAATTATTCGGAAAATTTAAGCTTTCCTCAATATCATGATTAATAAATGATTTGTCATTGTCTTTTAGAATCCTGCATAAGCTTGTTCCTAAAAAACCAGACCCCCCTATGATTGCTATTGTCATTTTAATTCTACATATAGGTTGCGGATAAATTATAATAATGTCTCGCAACTTTCTTTAAAATGAATTATCTCATATTAGCTGGAGGCACTGGTACTAGACTTGAGTCGTTAAATTTTAATTTGCCAAAGCCCATGATTAACATATCGGGAAAGCCAGCAATTCAAAGAATAGTTGATCATATTCTCCTTTATGACAATAAAGCAAATATATATATTTCTACGTTCTACAAAGGTGAGGAAATAAGAGAATTTTTTAAAGATGAAAAATATGTACATATAGTAAATGAGCCTGAAAAACTAGGAACGGGCGGTGCTATAAAATTTTTTTTAGAGAATTTTCAAATAAGAGAGTTTTGTCTTTTAAATGGTGATACTTTAATTAATTTTGATTTAGGGTTTTTTGCTTATGAATGGAAAAGAGTTAAAGATAATTATTCAGTAAATTCTTTAGTTTTGCTAAAAAGAGTTAAAGGTGATTGTTCGGATTATGGAACTTATAATGTTGAAGGAAGCAAAGTAATAAGTTTTAGAGAAAAAAATGAAATAAGTAATGCTTTAGTTAGCACCGGTGTGTATTTTTTTAAATCAAGCCCTCTCAAGAAGGTATTAGGTAAATATCCAAAAAAATTTAGTTTTGAGGAAGAATTTTTACCTGAATATATCAAAAAAAAATCATTGGCATATTTTGAGTTAACAGATTTTGATTTATTTTTTGATATTGGTACGCCTGAAAAACTTGAAATTGCGAAAAAAAATTTTTTAACTCTAAGCAAAAGACCTGGAGTTTTTTTTGATAGAGACAATACATTGGTGCATGACGATGGGTATAACGCTGATCTTACAAATTACCTTGTCATGCAAAATTCATATCTCTTTGTAAAACTTTTCCAAAGTCTTGGCTATCAAGTTTTTATTGTTTCTAATCAATCCTCTATAAACAGAAAAATTAATAACCTAAGAAAAGTAGAAAAATTTAATAACTTTTTAATTGATGACTTCAGAAGCAAAGGTGCCTACATAACCGATTCTGTGTTTTGTCCTCATATGCCATCTGAAAAGTGTAATTGTAGAAAGCCGAAAACTCTTTTAGTTGATAATCTTGTAAATAAATACAATTTACTACTAAAAAAATCTGTGTTTGTTGGGGATAGTAATGCAGATAAAAATTTAGCTAAAAACTCAGGAATTATTTTTTTTGACATTCAATCTAAAAATAGCAAGAAAAAAATTTTCAAATATTTAAAATTCCTATAATTTTTGTAGGATTGATCCATATTTCTCAAGCTTAAAATCTTCTTGATAAAAATTACTTAATTGTTCTCTTACTTTCCTTTGATCTTTTTCCCTGACATACAACAAAAAGAACCCGGCACCACCTGCGCCTAAGAGCTTTCCACCAATTGCTCCGGCTGATCTCGCATCTTCATAAAATTGATCAATTGTTTCAGAAGAAATCTTGTTACTCATATTTTTCTTAAAATTCCAGTTTTCATTTAAAAGCTCTCCAAGATAATCTGTATTTTTCTTTAATTTCTCAGGATTAAAATCTTCAGCTAATTTTTTAAGATAAATAGAGTTATCTATTGCATTCTTTTCAGTTTTTAAGTTTTTATTTTGAT